>NC_013173.1:2732604-3337630 GCF_000023225.1 Desulfomicrobium baculatum DSM 4028 | reverse complement strand
TACACCGGAGATTCGCGCCAGCTCAGGACCGAAGGCAACAAGTTCCTGACCGCCTTCGGCCTGGCCGTGGTGCTCATTTTTCTGGTGCTGGCCGCGCAATTCAACAGTTTCCGCGATCCCTTCGTCATCCTGGCCGGGTCGGTGCCGCTGGCCGTTTTCGGATCCCTCATCTTCACCTTCCTGAAGATGCCCGACCCGAACGTGGCCTTCTGGACGGCAGGCTGGACCACGACCATGAACATCTATTCCCAGGTCGGCCTGGTCACCCTGGTGGGGCTGGTCTCCAAGAACGGCATCCTCATCGTCGAGTTCGCCAACCAGTTGCAGAAACTCGGGCGTTCCAAGCGCGAGGCCGTGCATGAAGCTGCCCTGACCCGCCTGCGCCCCATTCTGATGACCACGGGTGCGACCATCGCCGGGCACTTCCCCTTGACCCTGGTCACGGGCGCTGGCGCGGCGGCCCGAAATTCCATCGGTCTGGTCCTGGTTGGCGGCATAGCCATCGGCACTTTGTTCACCCTGTTCATCATCCCTTCCATCTACATGCTTGTGGCCCGCGATCACTCCCATGACCGCGAAAAGGACGAGATCGGGCGCAATCTGGAGGGCGGGGATTCTCTGGTGAAATGAAACACCTTCTGCTCGCCTTTGGCTGGGCCGCCTGGGGCGGCCTCCACAGCCTGCTCATCAGCCCCTCCTGGATGCGCCTGGTCTCCGGTCTGTTTCCCCGGCTTTGCCCCTTCTATCGTCTGGCCTACAATGGTTTGGCCGTGCTGACCCTTGTCCCGCTGCTTCTGTTCAAACATTCCCTGGCCGGAGAGGCGCTCTTTGCCTGGAGCGGCGCGCTCGCCCTGCCGCGCTTTGCCCTGCTTGGCGCGGCCCTGTGGCTTTTCTGGGCCGGAGCCAGAGAATATGACCTGAGCGTGGTCGGCGGGCTGGCGCAGTTGCGCTCAAGCTGTTCCTTCGCGGGCAGTCCCTATGCCTCGGAACTGCGCACTTCGGGCATTCTGGGGCGGGTTCGGCATCCCTGGTACGGGGGCGCGCTCCTCGTGCTCTGGACCAACTCGGGGCACTTTGACGCGGCGAATCTGATCACAAGCCTGACGCTTTCCCTCTACGTTCTTGTGGGGGCGTGGCTGGAGGAGCGCAAGCTCGTGCATGTTCACGGGGAGACGTACCGGGCCTATCAGCGCGCAACGCCCATGTTCTTTCCCTGGCCGTGGCGCAAGGACGGGGTGCGATGACGCGCGTCTGGTGGCATCTTTCGGACTACATCAGCCATCGGCGGGCGGGCGAGGCCTACCGGCGGTGTCTGGCCCTGGCCGGATTTAAGATCGTGGACCGGCCCGAGGAGGCCGATCTGGCCGTCGTGCACGAAGATCCCGTTTTCTGGCCACGGATATTCACAGACAATCCCGTGCTGCGCGAGAAGCCGGTGGTCGGTTACGCGGTATGGGAAGGGAGCATCCTGCCCAAGATATACAGGCCCGGACTTGGGCTGGTGCGTGCGGTGTGGACGGCCTCTGCGTTTTCCGCGCAGGCTCTGGGCCAGGGCCATGGGGTGGTGCGGGTGCTGCCGCATGTGGTCGAGGCGGTTGTCCCGACCGACGCGGACCGTACATGGGCGAGGGAAAGACTGGGTGCGGGACGCTATTTTTTTTCCATCGTGGACGCCGTCAACCCGCGCAAGAATCTGGAGGCCCTGCTGCGGGTTTTTGTCCGCGTGCGGGCTGCGGCCGGACCGGATGTTCGCCTGGTGCTCAAGCAGTACCGCAAGAATGTGTCGCTGGATGATTTGCCGGGAGTGATCAGCCTGGGTTCGGATTTGACCGACGGCCGCATGGCCGCCCTGCACGAGGGAGCCCTGGCCTATGTCAGTCCGCACCGTGGCGAGGCCTGGGGGCTCGGCCTGAGCGAGGCCATGAGCCACGGCGTGCCTGTGCTGGCCACGGGCTGGTCCGGGAACATGGAGTTCATGGATGAGCGCAACTCCATTCCCTTGCGCTTTGAATTGGAACCGGTGGGGGAGCGCATGGCCAGGATGCTGCCGCATTTTCGGCCCGGGATGCTCTGGGCCACGGTCGATGAGGAGCATCTGCGGCGGGAAATGCTGCGTCTGATCCGGCGGGGCCAGGATCCGGTCATGTGCGAGCGGGCCCGCGCGGTTGCCGAGCGGTTCTCATCCAGGCGCGTGGCTGGAATTCTGGCCGGGCTGCTTCGTGAGCTGAAGCGGGACTGACTTGTCAGTCCAGGATTCGCCGCGCCCGCCATTTGAAAAGAAGGCGGTGAAGATAGACGGCCGTACCTCGAGGCCGTGGTAACGCATTGCTGAGTGTTTCAGCGGGAAAAAAGAGCAGGTCCAGCAGATGCACCGCACGGGCGTGGGGCGAGAGGGCTTTGACGCAGCCTGCGCAGGTGGTGATGACAATCCGGCCTTGGGCGTGTTCAGCGGTGCCCATGGCCCAGGTTGAGGAGTTTTCCGGCTTCAGGTCGCCCACGGCCCCTCCTTCTCCGCAGCACGGGCTCTGCGACCCGTCATGCCGTGTTTTTTCCACATCCAGGCCCGATCCCTGGGCACATCCCAAAATGATTTCCTGAAGACTTGTCTGGCCGCGAAAAGGGCAGGGCGTATGCACTATGGCCGGGCCGCGCGCGTGCGGCCTCGCGGGGAGCGGATATTCCGCCATCGCCTCGTACACGGTTTTCACGGCAAGGCCGTCGCCATACTGGCTGAACATCTTGAAGCAGTTGGGACAGGCGGCCAGCACCGTGCGTACTCCGCGCGCCAGAAAGCGCGTGCGCAGCTCCCCGAAATGCTGTTCAAAAAAATCCTGGCGGCCCAGGTCGTGGGACGGCTTGAAACAGCAGTCCAGGGCCAGGCCCAGACCCGGCACGCATTTTTGCAGGTGCAGGAACAGCGCTATCGCCGTGGCCGGGCTGGTTCCTGGAAAAGTGCAGCCGGGGAAAAAGACCGTATCCCCTCCGGGAGGCAGCCTGAAGGCCCGAAAGAGCCGGGATGCGCCCAGCGCTTCGTAATTCAGCAGCGCGCGATACGGACTCAGGCTGACGCGTCCGGCATCCAGCGCCGCCCTGCGCATGGACAGAAAAAAATCCGACAGCGGCAGATGCATGGGACAGAAGGTTTCGCACAGTCCGCACAGGCTGCACTCAAAGGCCAGGGCGCGGCCTTGGCCCTTGCCCAGCAATAGGTCGGCCATGAGCTTGGGCGTGCCGTGCTCCCGCAGGAATGCGCAGCGGGTCTGACAGGCCCTGCACTCGGTGCATTCCGAGGAGATGCGCTCGGCCAGGGCGGTCAGTGGCGGCGGCAGGGGCGTTGATTTCATGAGCTTAGCTCAGGAAGTTCTTGATCCCGGTAAACACGATCTGGGCCGCCATGGCCGAGAGGACCAGGCCCGTGATCTTGGTCATGACGGACAGGCCCACGGAACCGAGGAGCTTCTTCAGGGGGCGTGCCGAGCGCAGCAGAATTCCCACGGACAGGCAGGAACAGACCAGGGCCCCCGCGCCCACTGCCCGCTCCGTGGGGCCGCCCAGCTCCGCGCCGAGGATGAGTAGCGTACCGATGGTGGCCGGGCCCACGGTGATGGGGATGGCCAGGGGAACCACGGCGAAGTCCACGTCCGGGGCCGCCTCCTGGCTGGTGCGTTTGCCCGAGACCAGGGACACGGCCGACAGGAACAAAAGGCTGCCCGCGCCGATGCGGAACCCATCCAGGGTAATGCCCAGAGTCGAGAAGATGGGGTTGCCCGCGAAATAGAGGATGAGGCTGATGACCATGACGGCCATGGTCGTGCGGATGGCCACGAGGCGCTGCTCGGCCTTGGTCATGTGCTCGGTCATGGACAAAAAGACGGTCAGGACGAAAAAGGGCGTGAGCAGAAAGAAGAGCTTCATGCTCAGGCTGATGAAAAGAGTGATCATGGCTGTATCCGTTTGCGCCGCGCGGCGCTGCTGTTCGTGTCGGTTCCGGCCGGATGCCGGAACGAGCCGTCCTTAGGCCTGTGGGCGTCCAAAGGCAAGAGCCGGGTTCCACGCTACTCGCATTATCTCCGCGTGGCCAGCACGATGCCGCCGAGGATGCAGCCCGCGCTGAGCAGATGAATGAGCCCCATGGGTTCCCCCAGAAAGAGAAAGGCCATGACACCGCTGAAAAGGGGCAGGCTGTAGTAGATCAGCCCGGCCAAGGATGGACCGATGGATGCCACGGCGCTGTTCCACATGGCATAGGCGGCCAGTGACGCGCCGAGCCCGACATAGAGTATGGCCCCCGCCGCGCCGAGGGTGATGGTCGGCGCTCCGGCGGTGAGCAGTTCCCATCCGGTCCAAGGAGCCAGAAAAACGATGCCGACGCCGAAAAGGGTCAGCAAAAAGACGGGCTGGCTCAGCCCTCCGGGAAAGCGGCGCACCAGGATGCTGTAGCCCGCGAAAATGACGGCGGCCAGGCTCATCCACAGATCTCCGATGGCAAAATCAAGGCCCGTCAGACGGCCCAGGTCGCCGCCGGTGATGAGCAGCAGCACGCCCCCGAGGGCGAAGGTCAGGCCGAGCATTTTGCGGGTGGTCAGTCGTTCGTGGAGAAATATCCGGGCCAGAAGGATGATGAAGACCGGCGTGGACGTGGCAATGAGCGACAGGTTCAGGGTCGAGGTGGTGTGGGCCGCCTTGTAGAGCAGGGCGTTGAAGGTCGTGACGCCGAGGAGCGCCATGGGAATCATGGCCGGCATGCTCCTGCGGATGGCCGCGCGCTCCGCCCACGCGGCGCGCCAGGCGAAGGGTAACAAACCCACAAAGGCCGTGGCCCAGCGCAGCATGGAGAGGGTGGCGGGTTCGATGCTCTGATTCAGGCTGCGGGCCACGATGAAATTGCCGGACCAGATGACCGTCGCGCCCAGGGCGAAGAGGATGCCCTGCAGGGATTTTGAAGAAGTCGAATGTTTCATGAGCGTGGGGTAAGAGGATGACAAAAAGAAATACCCCAAGCTTCTGCAAACTTGGGGGAATTGTCGAGGTTTAGTTGCGCCGTATCAAGGCGTCAGCGTGAAGGGATTACTGCTTGGCCGGGGTGTGCGCGTTGTGGTCCATCGGAGCTTGTCCGGCAGTGCCATTATCCGCGCCGTGCTGCATTCCACCCATCATACCCTTGCCGCCCATCATGCCCATTCCGCCGCCCATTCCTTTTCCGCCCATCATGGGGCATCCCTTGCCGCCCATCATGCCCTTTCCGCCCATGGGCACGATTCCTTCCTTGGCCATTTGCTTATGCATCTTGACTTGTTCGGCATAGATCTTGGCGTTCAAGGCGTTGATCTCGGAAGTCAGGGCCTCGACCTTCTTGTCATCGGCCTTTTCGCCGAACAGAATGGCGTTCAGTTCGGATTCCTTGGCGAAGACCTGCTTTTTCAGGTCCGCCGTGGCCGTCGCGAAATCCGCGTGCAGCTTCTGCATTGTGGCGTGTTTTTCCGGGGTCATGTTTCCCATGCCGTCCATCATGCCCTGAGCGGAAGCAAGGCCAGCGAAGGCGGTGACAAAGGCCAGGGTAAGCATGGTGGCAATGGCGTTACGGTACGTTTTCATGAGAAGTCTCCTTTTGGATGTTTATGGTTTATTAAGCCTTGCATTCAGATAAACAAGGCATTGTCGACGATTTTGTCTGCCGTGAGGTCTGGTGGCATGTCGGTTAGAGTATGGATTTGAGGGTGTTGTATTCTTCGATGGTGATCTCGCCCTTGGCCAGCCGCAATTTCAAAATTTCCAGGGAGTCGGATCTGTCGGCGGCGGAGCTTCCCTCGCGCCGGTTTCTGAGCATCGTCCAGATCAGGACGCCCAGTCCCACCAAAAGCAGGATGCCCCACAGGGAGTGTCCCATCATCCACCCCCCAAGCAAGGGGTAACTTCCGCAATTCCACATGGTGTTCCCTCCACATATACTTCGTTGCTGTACATCTTCTCTAAGGCAAGGGCCGTGCCAGGAAATGGGAGCTATTTTATCTAGCTGAAATTTAATGATTTTATTTGATTTTGGTGGGATTGCGCAGAGTGCGCGTTGGTGGAAGGCGGGTAAAGATGTGACAGTATTCTGGACAACATGGGTAAAACGGTTACAGGTTGAGCCGAGAGGTCACTCATGAACATGTACGCAGACAGAATGAAGCGGACACGGGTAAATCCGTGGCTGGTGGCGGGGATGACGGTCATTCTTGGACTGGCGGTGTCGTTTTTCGCGGTGCGCAACGTCCAGCGCGAGAGGGAGCACATGGTCCGGGGCTATCTGGAGCATGCCGAGTCCCTGTTCTGGGCGCTGGAGGCGGGAACCCGCATAGGGATGGGCATGCACGGCAGCGCAGGCTATTTTCAGTCTCTGGTGGAGGAGACGGCCAAACAGCACGGCATCGTCTATCTGGCCGTGACCGATGCCAAGGGACTCGTCCTGGCCCACAGCGACGCGGCCCGGATCGGGTCGGTTCTTCATCCCCCGGAAGCCATGTCCGCCCGGACCCTGAGCGAAGAGCGGCAGGGGCATTTTCAGGAGGTGGAAGGCGGTCGGGTTTTCGAGGTCTATAAAAAATTTGCGCCCCTGCCGGGGGTTCATCACTCCATGTGGTGCCCGCCCCGCAACGGGGGAATGGGCGCGATGGGCATGATGCGGCCCCCGGCCCAAGGCGAGGGCGATCATGATCCGTCCGTCATCTTTGTCGGCCTGGATGTGCGCCCCCTGGAGGAGGCCGTGGCCGGCGAGCTCCGCACTAACGTGGTGATAACTGTGCTCGTGCTGTTCATGGGTCTGGGCGGTTTCGCTTCGCTTTTCTGGGCCCAGCATTACCGCCTCTCCCGGCGTCAGTTGCGGGACACCCAGGCCTTCGCTTCTGAGGTGGTGAGGTGCCTGCCCCTGGGTCTGCTCAGCACCGATCCCGATGGGCGGGTGGTCCTGTCCAACGGCGGGGCGTCGGCCCTCTTTGGGCTGGACAGGGACGCCATGTCGGGCATGCTTCTGGATGGTCTCGGAGGCTTGGATTGGGGCGGGATCATGGCCGAGCTGGCAGACAAGGGCACGGTGCCGGAGCGAGAAGTGACCCTTGTCGCGGGACCGGGCAAACGGGTCCCGGTCAATCTGGGCGCGTCCCGTATCGTCACCAGCGATGACGACTTCGTGGGCTATCTCTTCTTGCTGCGCGATCTGGGCGAAATTCGACGCCTGCAGGAGCAGGTCCGGCGCAACGAGCGCCTGACGGCCCTGGGCAATCTGGCCGCCGGGGTGGCCCACGAGATCAGAAATCCGCTCAGCTCCATCAAGGGCTTTGCCACCTATCTTGCCGGCAAGGTTCAGGGGCAGGACCAGGACGCGGCGCGGGCCATGATCCAGGAAACGGACCGCCTGAACCGCGTGGTTTCGGAGCTGCTGGAGTTCGCCCGGCCCGGAGAGATGAAGCTGCGCGACGAGGATCTGGCGCAGGTCGTGGAGCGGGCCCTGCGTCTGGTCCGCGCCGACGTGACGGCCAAGAACGTTGCGGTGCATTTTGAGCAGGCGGGGACCTTGCCCCGCGTCCCGCTGGACCCCGAGCGTTTTACCCAGGCGCTCCTCAACCTGTTCCTCAATGCCGTGCAGGCCATGGACCAGGGCGGGACGCTGCGGATCACGGCGGCCCAGGAGCCGGATGCCGGAGGCGTGGCCCTGCGCATCGCGGACACGGGCCATGGCATGGCGGCGGAGCTTGTGCCGGACATTTTCAATCCCTATTTCACGACCAAAAGTTCGGGCACGGGTCTGGGCCTGGCCATCGTGCACCGCATCATCGAAGCCCACGGCGGCGAAATCAAGGTGGAAAGCGTCGTGGGCCAGGGCACGGTTTTCACCCTCATGCTGCCCACGACCGGGAGGCGGTCATGAAACCATCCAAAATTACCATCCTCATCGTTGACGATGACTCCGGTCACCGGGGCATGCTGCGCACTCTGTTGGCCGATTGGGGCTTCGTCCCGCATGAGATCGAGAGTGGAGAGGCGGCCGTGTCCCTGTGCCGGGAGCGGGCCTTCGACCTCATCCTCATGGACGTGCGCATGGCCGGGATTTCCGGCATCGAAGCACTCAAGGAGATCAAGGCCTACAATCCGGCCATCCCCATCCTGATCATGACCGCTTATTCCAATGTGGAAACAGCGGTGGAGGCCATCAAGGCCGGGGCCTACGACTACCTGACCAAACCCCTGGACTTCGACGACCTGCGCCTGACCCTGGATCGGGCCCTGGACCATGCGGCCCTGCGCGACGAAAACAAGGCCCTGCGCCAGACCCTGTCCGCGTCCTTCGATTCCGGCGGGATCATCGGCCAGAGTCCGGCCATGCACCGGCTCATGGACATGCTGGCCACCATCGCCCCATCCGAGGCCACGATCATGGTCACTGGCGAGTCGGGCACGGGCAAGGAGCTCATCGCCAGGGCCGTCCACGCCAACAGCCCTCGCCGCAAGGGACCCTACGTCGCCGTGAACTGCGCGGCCCTGACCGAAACCCTGCTCGAATCCGAGCTCTTCGGCCACGAGAAGGGCGCCTTCACCGGAGCCGACCGGAGGCGGGAGGGGCGCTTTCTGGCGGCGGACAAGGGGACCATCTTTCTGGACGAGATCGGGGAGATGCCCCTGTCCATGCAGGTCAAGCTTTTGCGCGTCATTCAGGAGCGCGAAATTCAGCGCGTGGGCGGGGACCAGACCATCAAGGTCGATGTGCGCATCGTGGCCGCCACCAACCGCGACCTCCTGGCCGAGGTGGAGGCGGGGCGCTTTCGCCAGGATCTCTACTACCGCCTGAACGTGGTCGCCCTGGCCCTGCCCCCGCTGCGCGAACGGGAGGAGGATATTCCGCTCCTGGCCTCGCACTTTCTGACCGGGTTTGCCGTCAAGAACGGCAAGCGCATCAAGGGTTTTACCCCCGAGGCCATGGACCGCCTGCTCAAACATCAGTGGCCCGGCAACGTGCGGGAGCTGGAGAACGCCGTGGAGCGGGCCGTGGTCCTGGCCCGGGGCGAATACGTCAGCGAGCGCGAGCTGCCGCCCGCATTGTCCGGCGGCGCGGGGGAGGGCAGACCGGAGGGCGGATTCGCCAACCTGACCCTTGAGGAGTTGGAGCGCCTGGCCATCCTCGACGCATTGGAAGCGGCCGGCGGAAACAAGAGCGAGGCCGCCCGCCGCCTGGGCATCACCAGAAAGACCATGCACGCCAAATTGGCCAAGTACGGAGAGTGAGTGGAATTTTGTCTGCCCGACCCGGACGGCAGCATCGCCTGAGCGCAACTCAGTGCGAAAACGTATTTTTTGATCCAGCTCAAAGATGCCTTCCGGCAACCTGCATAGAGAGGTCTCAACGACAACAAAACTCTCATGGAGGTTGAACCATGTTTTGCAATCAGTGTGAACAGACTGCCAAGGGCAAAGGCTGCGACAAAATCGGCGTGTGCGGGAAGACTCCCGAAGTGGCGGCGCTGCAGGATCTTTTGACCCATTCCGTCAAGGGCCTGTCCCTTTACGCCCATGCCGGCCGCAAGGTGGGCGTGGTTGATAATGAAGTGAACCGCTTCTCCTGCGAAGCCATCTTCTCGACCCTGACCAATGTGGACTTCGATCCGGCCCGCTTCGTGGCCATGATCGAGCGCTGCGACGCCCTGAAGGAGCGTTTGAAGACGAAGGTCAAGGCCGCCGGCGGCCAGGTCTCCTTCGGAAGCGAACCCGAACCCGGCTTCCTGACCAAAGTGGCCCGCGTGATCCTGGGCGGCGGACAGCCCGATTTCACCAAGCACCCTGAAATTTCCTTCACCGCCGCGGGCACGACGCAGCTGGTGCCCATGGGCGAGAAGGTCGGCTTCGCGCCGAGGCCCGACGTCAACGCGGATCTCGAATCCCTGCGCCAGATCCTGACCTACGGCCTGCGCGGCGTGGCCGCTTATGCGGATCACGCGGCCATATTGGGCCAGGAGTCCGACGAGGTCTATGACTTCATCCATGAAGCCATGGCCGCCACCCTGGACCAGAGTCTGGGACTCGATGAGCTGATCGGGCTGTGTCTGGGCTGCGGCAAGGCCAACCTGAAGGCCATGGAACTCCTGGATGCCGCCAACACCGGCTCCTACGGCCACCCCGTCCCGACCGAAGTCCCGCTGGGACCCAAAAAGGGCAAGGCCATCCTGGTCTCCGGCCATGACCTGAAAGACCTCGGCATGCTGCTGGAGCAGACCGCCGGCAAGGGCATCAACATCTATACCCACGGCGAGATGTTGCCTTGCCACGGCTATCCGGAACTCAAAAAGCACCCGCATTTCCACGGTCACTACGGCACCGCCTGGCAGAACCAGCAGAAGGAATTCGCCGAGTTCCCCGGCGCGATCCTCATGACCACCAACTGCATCCAGAATCCGGTCGAGTCCTACAAGGGCAACATCTTCACTACCGGCCTGGTCGGCTGGCCCGGCGTGACCCACGTGAGCAAGGATTTCTCCAAGGTTATCGAGAAGGCCCTGGTCATGCCCGGCTTCGCCAAGGATGAGGACAAGGGCTCCGTGCTGACCGGGTTTGCCCGCAATGCGGTCATGAACGTAGCCGGAACGGTCATCGACGCGGTCAAGAGCGGCGCCATCCGTCACTTCTTCCTGGTTGCCGGCTGCGACGGCGCCAAGCCCGGCCGCAACTATTACACCGAGTTCGTGGAGAAGGTTCCGCAGGATTGCGTGGTCCTGACCCTGGCCTGCGGCAAGTTCCGCTTCTTTGACAAGAAGCTGGGCGACATCGGCGGCATTCCGCGACTCCTGGACATCGGCCAGTGCAACGATGCCTACTCGGCCATCCAGATCGCGGTGGCTCTGGCCGGTGCCTTCAATTGCGGCGTGAACGACCTGCCTCTGTCCATGGTCCTGTCCTGGTACGAGCAGAAGGCCGTGGCCATCCTGCTGACGCTCCTGCATCTGGGCATCAAGGGCATCCGCCTCGGACCCAGCCTGCCCGCCTTCATCACCCCGAACGTGCTGCAGGTCCTGGTCGACACCTTCGACATCAAGCCCATCACCACCCCCGATGCGGACTTGAAGGCCATCCTCGGCTGATTTTCCTCCCTCCGGAAAACGCGAAAACCCCAGGTCCAAAGGACCCGGGGTTTTCGCGTTTTCGAACGGATGCGCA
The DNA here is from genome assembly GCF_000023225.1 of Desulfomicrobium baculatum DSM 4028. Taxonomy (NCBI): domain Bacteria; kingdom Pseudomonadati; phylum Thermodesulfobacteriota; class Desulfovibrionia; order Desulfovibrionales; family Desulfomicrobiaceae; genus Desulfomicrobium; species Desulfomicrobium baculatum. Next base: position 3,326,449 of record NC_013173.1, on the reverse strand, counting down.
GCGCCTTCGCTTTTTTTTGGCTTCCCGACGGATCACGCCTTCTCGGTACGGATGCACTGCACGAAGGCCAGGGACACGAGGCTCAGCACCGCGCCGCCCACGAAGGGGATGCGGTAGTCCACCATCCAGAGCAGGCCACCCGTGATGGGGATGACCACGGCCGCGATGTGGTTGATGGTGAAACCCACGGCCATGCTCGGCGCGATGTCGCGCGGGTCGGCGATCTTCTGGAAAAAGGAGCGGATGGCCATGGCGAAATTGTAGAAGATGTGGTCCAGGATATAGAGAACGGCCACCATGAGCTTGCTGTCGGTCACGGCGTAGCCGAGAAAGACGAAGAACAGGGCCGTGTACTCCAGAGACAGCACCTTGCGTTCTCCGAAGCGGTTCACAGCCCGGCCGATCATGGGGCTCAGGAAGGAGTTCACGGCGTTGTTGAGCATGAACAGCAGCGTGATCTCGGTGATTGTGTATCCAAATTTCGAGACCATCAGGAACACGGCGAAGGCCACGAAAATCTGCCGCCGGGAGCCGGACAAAAAGGTCAGCACGTAAAAGAGCCAGTAGCGGCGGCGCAGGACCATGTTCTTGCGTTGCAGCGGCAGGTCCGTGCGTGTCGGTTTGGCCAGCAGGAAGAGGCTGGCCGCGGCCATGATGAAGATGCCGAGCAGCATGTACAGGGTCTGGTAGCCGGCATGGTTCACGGCCACCAGAAAGACGAGGCCGATGGCGATATTGGCCATGGAACCCGCCGCGCGCAGGCGGCCCATTACCACCGGGCTCTGGGTGACGCTGAAGTACTGCAGGGTCAGGGATTGGCTTAAAGTCTCATAGTAGTGGAACCCGAAGGACATGACCAGGGTGGCCAGGACCAGGCCGCCGTAGCTTGGCATCATGCCCGTCAGCATCACGCCCAGCCCCATGACCATGAGCGATAGCACGGCCAGACGGTGCTCGCGCACGAAGACCAGAAGGTAGACGACCAGCAGAGCCAGAAATCCCGGCACCTCGCGTAGCCCCTGAATCATCCCCATCTGCTGACCCGTGACCTGCGCCACCTCCACCGCGTAGTTATTGAAAAGCGTGCGCCAACCCTGGAACCCCAGGGCGCTCAATACGGCCAAGGCGATGAGGAACAGGTACATGGGCCTGTTTTGTGGAGAGTTCATGGACGTATCCCGAAGCGCCGCAGGGCGCTGATGGTTGCTGAGTTACGTGACCGAAAGTCGTGGAGCAGGACAGGACGCATGGCCGACGCAACGGCATGAGACGGTTGACGGCGGGTGTCAAGTTCGGAAGGGGGGGGGCGGCGGTTTGCCTTTGTCTCTTCCATGCGCCACAATGCGAAGTTCCGTCGGTACGCAAGCCGTCCGGGAAAGCAAAGGGGACTCATGATGCAGGACGGGATCTATTGGCTGCGCTTCGTGGCGTACGACAGGACTGAAGAAGGCGTCGCGGTGTTCAGGCACGGATTGGTCAACGGCGGCGGGCCCGGCTATGTCTGGCAAGGCCGTCTGGCCGCGGTGGATGGGGCGGTGCGCGGCAATCTGCTCGTGCGCAAATGGAATCCGCAGGCACCCCCGGATCTTGGCATGTTCAAGACGGCAAATCTGGACATTGACGGCAGCCTCGATGCGTCAGCCCGCTCTTTTGAAATGGTGGGGCATGCGCACGGGCACCACGTGGTGCGTCTGCGCATCAGTGGGCATTGGCTCGGGGAATTGGCGGACGACGGCAACATCTGAGATTGGTATTTGATCTTGCCAATTTTTGCCAAAATCGCTATGTTTTATCTATGAGCACCATGAACATTTCTCTCCCCGAGCCCCTCAAGAGTTTTGTGGATGAGCAGGTTGCGAGTCGTGGTTACGGCACGAGCAGCGAATACGTACGGGAATTGATCCGCAAAGATCAGGACCGTCAGCGTCTGCGCGCCCTGCTTCTTGCCGGAGTGTCATCTCCGGAGCGTGAACCGGCCGATGGCGCGTATTTCGAAGCGCTGCGTGGCCGGGTCCGGCGCTCAAACCGCAGGTGAAGGCGTTTCCCGTCGTTCCTCGCGAGCGTGCCCATCGGGACATCGAGGAGGCCATCGGGCACTATCTGGAGGAAGGGGCAGGGGGAGCCGCCTTGGGCTTCATCGACGCCCTCGAACGGACCTTTACGCAGATCGGTCGGCACCCGGAAAGCGGCTCGACCCGTTTCGCGCACGAACTGGACCTGCCGGGCTTGCGTTCCTGGCCGCTGAAGCGCTTCCCGTATCTGGTCTTTTACGTCGTCCGGGAGGCCCATGTCGATGTGTGGCGCATCCTGCACACACGACGCGACGTTCCGAACTGGTTGCAGGACGAATAAGGCCATACCGTGCCGTTGGTCGGCAACTCCATCTCTGCCTTATGTAAAATCCACCAACTCCTCGCCCTCTCCCAACTCCACGCTGGCCACCACTTCCGGGGTCCGGCTGATGACCTTGCCGCGACGGATGACCCACAGGCGTGCCGGGTGCAGGCGCAGGGCTTCAATCTCGCTTGCGGCCTGCAGGATGACCATGTCCGCGTTGCAGCCGGGCTCAAGTCCGTAACTTTCCAGTCCCATGGTTTTGGCACCGTTCACGGTCACGGCCGCAAACATCTTCTTCAAACCATCCACGCCAGTCATGTGCAGGGCGTGCGCTCCCATGTGCGCCACTTCGAGCATGTCGTGGGTGCCCATGGGGTACCAGGGGTCCATGATGTCGTCGTGGCCGAAGGACACGTTGAGCCCTAAGTTCATCAGCTCCGGCACGCGCATGAGCCCCCGTCTCTTGGGGTACGTGTCGTGGCGGCCTTGCAGGTTCATGTTCACCAGCGGGTTGCACACGCAGTGCAAACCCGCCTCGGCCATGAGCGGCAACAGCTTCGACACGTAATAATTGTCCATGGAGTGCATACTGGTCAGGTGCGAGCCCGTGACCCGGCCCTGTAGCCCCAGCCTTTGCGTCTCAAACGCCAGGCTCTCCACGTGCCGGGAAAGCGGGTCGTCGGACTCGTCGCAGTGCATGTCCACCATGAGCCCGCGCATGGCCGCGATCTCGCACAGCACGCGCACCGACTCCCGGCCCTGATCCATGGTCCGCTCGAAATGCGGGATGCCGCCGACCACGTCCACGCCCTTATCGAGAGCCCGCTCCAGCAGTTCCACCCCGCGCGGGGCGCGCAACACCCCGTCCTGGGGAAAGGCCACCAGCTGGATGTCCACGAAATCCTTCATCTCCTCGCGCACTTCCAGCAGCACATCCACAGCCATGAGACTCGGATCCGTCGTGTCCACATGGGTGCGGATGGCCAGATTGCCCTTGGCCACGCTCCAGCGCAGCAGCTTCATGGCCCGGTCCTTGATAGCCTCCGGCGTCAGGTCGGGCTTGAGCTCGCCCCAAATCCGAATTCCCTCCAGCAGCGTGCCCGTCTCGTTCCTGCGCGGCAGCCCCGCCGACAAGGTCGCGTCCATATGGAAATGGCTGTCCACGAAAGGCGGAGTCACCAGATATCCCTTGGCGTCAATGACCTGAGCCGCCTCAGCCTTGATACTCGGTTCAACCGCAACAATCCGGCCATCCTTGCAGCCAATCTCGACTAGCGCCTCCTCCCCAGGCAGGGCGGCGTTGATGATAAGCAAATCCAGCATGATAATCACCTCGATGAAATAAGAGTGCCTCCGGCGGGCAGGGGATGATCCCCTGCACCCCAATAATCGGGTCAAGGGACTTGTCCCTTGCGGGGTGTGGGGCGGAGCCCCGCTTCTTCTACCGCGCAGTACCTATTAAAGAAAGCCTCCGGCGGGCAAGGGGATAATCCCCCTGCACCCCAGACTGGGTCAAGGGACGCGTCCCTTGCGGGGTGCGGGGCAGCGCCCCGCATTTCTTCCCTCTCTACCTCTCACCCTTGCGGAAGGGAACCAGCAAGGCCTTGGGGTAGGCTGCTTTTCTGGACATGGTGATGAGGGCGAGAATGGAGCAGAGGTAGGGGAGCATGAGATAGAATTGATATGGTATGGCGGAGATGGATTGCTGTTGGACGCGCATCTGGATGGCGTCGAAGGCGGCGAAGAGGAGCGCGCCGAGGAGCGCCTTGCCGGGTTTCCAGGAGGAGAAGACGACGAGGGCGATGCAGATCCAGCCGCGTCCGTTGACCATGCCGATGTAGAAAGCGTCGAAGGCGGCGAGTGTTAAAAATGCGCCGCCCACGGCCATGAAGGCGGAGCCGACCATGACCGCGCCGGTGCGCAGGCCAAGGACCGAGAGGCCCTGTGCTTCGGCGGCCAGCGGGTTTTCGCCGACCATGCGCAGGGCGAGGCCCAGGGGGGTGCGCAGCAGCACGTAGGCCGTGACGCCGACGAGGATGAAGGCCAGGAGGGTAAGCGCCGTCTGGCTGAAGAGGACCGGGCCGATGAAGGGCAGGCTGGAGAGCACGGGGATGTCGAGCGGCGCAAAGGGAACGATCTTGGGCGGGGTGGTGACCTGGGGCAGGACCATGCGGAAGACGAAGGAGCTGAGGCTTGCGCCGAGCATGGTGATGCCGAGGCCCGTGACGTGCTGGGACAGGCCGAGGTGCACGGTGAAGACGGCGTGCAGGAGCCCGAGGGCCGCGCCCACGCAGGCGGCGAAGAGCACGCCGCCCCAGAGGGTGCCGCCGAGGAAGACCCAGGTCCAGCCGGACATGCAGCCTGCGGCCATGATGCCTTCGATGCCGAGGTTCAGTACCCCGGCCCGTTCGCAGATCAGTTCGCCCATGGTGCCGAAGATGAGCGGGGTGGCCATGCGCACCATTGCCAGCCAGAATCCGGTTTCGAGGAAGAGGGAGAGGATGTCCATGTTATTTCCAGCGGATGCGGTAGCGGGTCAGGAACATGGCCAGCAGCACCGTGAGCAGGCTCACGGCCGTGGTCACATCCGCGATGTAATTGGAGATATTTATGGCGCGGCTCATGGAATCGGCCCCGATGTAGATGACCGCGATGAACGTGGCCGAGAGCACCACTCCGAGTGGATGCAGGGCGGCGAGCATGGCCACGACGATGCCGGAATAGCCGAAGCCGGGGGACAGATCGAGGGTCAGGTAGCCCTTCACGCCGCACAGTTCGCTGACGCCTGCCATGGCCGCCAGCCCGCCGCTTATGAGCGCGGTGCGGACGATGGTGGCCTGGACGGGCATGCCGGCAAAGGTGCTGGCCTTCATGCTTGCGCCGACTGCGCGGATTTCGAAGCCCCAGATTGTGAAGCGCATCATCCACCATATGGTCAGGGCGCAGGCCAGGGCCAGGATGAAACCCAGGTGCAGGCTGGACTTGGGCACGAGCACGGGCAGCATGGCCTGGTCGATGACGGGCGCGGCCTGAGGCCAGCCCATGGCCATGGGATCCTTCCAGGGGCCGAAGACCAGCCAGTTGACGACCAGGAGGACCACGAAGTTGAGGAGCAGGGTGGTGACCACCTCGTCGACCTTGAGCTGCGTCTTGAGCCAGGTCGGGACCAGCAGGAAGAGTCCGCCTGCCAGTGCGCCGGACAGGAAGAGAAAGGGGATCATGAGCCATGCGGGCAGGGTGATCATGCCCGTGCCGAGCCAGGTGGCCATGCAGGCCCCGACGTAGAACTGGCCCTCGCCGCCGATGTTCCAGAGCTTGGCCCGGAAGGCCACGGCTGCGGCCAGGCCGGTGAAGATGAGCGGGGTGGCGCGGGTCAGGGTTTCGGTCAGGGCGAAGGTGGAGCCCAGAGCACCTTTGAGGAGCAGCCCCCAGGCGGAAAGCGGCGAAGCCCCGGCCCAGAGGATGAGTCCGGAGCAGATCGCCATGGAGGCGATGACGGCCAGGAACGGTGCGCCGAGCTGCCAGGTGAGGGCCACGGATTCGCGGGGTTCGAGTCTCATGCGGCCCCCCGGCTGTCGAAGTTCTGGCCGCTCATCATGAGGCCGAGTTTGGCCCGGTCCACCGTGGCTGTGTTTTCCGGGTCGGAAAGCTGCCCTTGATACATGACCTGGATGCGGTCCGAGAGTTGAAAGAGCTCGTCCAGGTCCTCGGAGATGAGAACCACTCCGGCTCCGCGCCGGGCCGCGTCCAGCAGGTGCTGGTGCACGGCGGCGGTGGCTCCGACATCGAGGCCCCAGGTCGGCTGGTTGGCCAGGATCAGGTGCGGGCCCTGGGACAGGACGCGGGCCAGGATGAGCTTTTGCATGTTGCCGCCCGAAAGTTTGCGCACCGGCGCGCCCGGACCGGCGCAGCGGATGTCGAAGACGTCCGTGAGCTGCGCGGCGCGGGAGGCCAGGGCCTTGAAATTGAGCATGCCACGTTTGGAAAAGCCGGGCAGGCGGTAGATCTCCGTGGACAGGTTTTCCATGACCGTCATGTCCGCCACCAGTCCCGTGCCGGTGCGGTCGTCGGGCACGCGCCCCACGCCGGACCGGATCATGGCCGCCGGGGTGAGGCGGCTCACGGTCTGTCCGCGAAGGACGACGCTGCCGCCGGTCGGAGCGACGAGGCCGGACAGGAGATCCGCCAGCAGGGCTTGGCCGTTGCCGGAGACGCCCGCTATGCCGAGGATCTCATGGGCGCGCACCGACAAGCATAGCTCGTCAAGGCTCGCTCCGCGATCCGGGGCGCTGGCGCGGACGCGGTCCAGAAAGAGGATTTCGTCTCCTGGCGGGTGCGGAGTGCGCGTGGTCTGGGGGATGTTCGCGCCGACCATGGCCTTGGCCAGTTCCTCGGCGGACGTCCCCTTCGTCGAAGTTTCAAGCACTACCCTGCCGTGGCGCAGGACCACGCAGCGGTCGCTGGCGGTCATGACCTCGCGCAGCTTGTGCGTGATGAAGATGACGGACACGCCCTGGTTCACCAGTTCGCGCAAAGTGGCGAAGAGGTGGTCGCTCTCCTGGGGGGTGAGCACGGCCGTGGGTTCGTCGAGAATGAGGATGCGGGCGTCGCGGTACAGGACTTTGAGGATTTCGACGCGCTGGCGTTCGCCCACGGACAGGGCGCGTACCTTCGCGCCTGGGTCCACGCGCAACCGGAAGCGGTCCATGAGGGAGCCGAGCTTGGCCCGGGCGCGGGCCGAGCCCCGGCGAAATGCCCATAGCGGCTCGGTGCCGAGCATGATGTTCTCGAGCACGGTCATGTTGTCGGCCAGGGTGAAATGCTGGTGGACCATGCCTATCCCGGCCGCAAGCGCGGCCCGGGGAGAGCCCGGAGGCAGGGGGCGTCCAAGGACTTCAACGCTGCCGCCGTCGGCCACGTAGTGACCGAAGAGAATGGACATGAGCGTGGTCTTGCCCGCGCCGTTTTCTCCGAGCAGCGCCAGCATCTCGCCTTCGGCCAGCGTCAGGGAGATGTCGTCGTTGGCTTTCAGCGGCCCGAAAGTCTTGGTTATGCCGGAAAGTCGCAGTAAAGGTGTGATGGACATGATGAACCGAAAAAAAGGGGCCGGATTGTCTCGGCCCCCTTGGGATCAGAAGGTGGATTTGGGTTCGTCGTCGTTGATCTCGATGACCAGGGTCCCGGCCTTGATGGCGGCTTCGGTCTCGGCGACTTTGGCTTTCACGTCGGCGGGGATCTTGTCCTCGAACTCGTAGAAGGGGGACAGGGACGCGCCGCCCTTGGCCATCATGGTCCATTCGCGGTAGTCTTCAGCGGCGAAGGTGCCGGCCTTGACCCGCTCGATGGCGTGGTTCAGGGCCGCTTCCATGTGCCACAGGGCCGAGGACACGACCACGTTCTCGCCGTTTTCTTCCTTGTTCATGTCGTTGACGTTGCCAAAGGCGATGATGCCCTTTTCACGGGCCGCATCGACCACACCGGAGCGCTCGGCATAGAGCACGTCCACGCCGGCTTCGACCTGGGCGTAGGCGAATTCCTTGGCTTTCGGCGGATCATACCAGGAGCCGATGAAGGATACTTTGAACTCTACTGCCGGATTGGTGGCCTTGGCACCGGCCATGAAGGCGTGGAAGAGGCGGTTGACTTCGCCGATAGGGTAGCCGCCGACCATGCCGATTTTGTTCGTCTTGGTCATGGCCCCGGCGACCATGCCCATGAGGTAGCAGGGCTCGTGGATGTAGTTGTCGAACACAGAAAGATTTTTGCCGTCCGGGCCGAAAGTGTCGCCCATGAGATAGGCCACGTTCGGATAGTCCTTGGCGACCTTGCGCACGTCGCGGGAGATGCCGAAGGCTTCGCCGACAATGAGCTGTACGCCGGCTTCGGAGTACTCGCGCAGGACGCGGATGTAGTCGGTATTGGAGACTTTTTCGCTCCAGACATACTCGATTTCGCCCGCCGCCTCGGCCTTTAAAAGGGCCTTGTGCAGGGTGGCGTCCCATTTCTGCTGGATGGGCTGGGTGTAGATGCCCGCGACTTTGATTTTTTCGGCCATGGCGGCGGTGCCCAGGAAGAGGGTCAGGCCGAGCACGGCCAGGAACAGGATGCGTTTCATGATGTCCTCGTGTTTCATGGTTGGATGGAAATGAGCCGGACACGTTGAAGCACCATGCGTGCCAGCCGGAACCGGCAGTCGCGGCGCGTGGAATCTGCGACCCGCCCGGAAGGCCGGGCTTTGTGTCATACGGCTGATGCCTAATGGCGCACTTTTTGTCCATAAAAAAAGGATGCTCGGAGCTCCGCTGCGGTCTCTTTTTGATGACCCCCGGCTTGTGTCGCGGTGGTGCTTCCGGAAATAATTATTACAAAATTGAATAATATTTGATCGTAAATGAAAATATTGCTCGCTTTCGAAAGAAAATATTTTCACAAGACGAGACGTGATGTTGCTTCGCTTGTTTTTGGCCCGCTTCCAGTCGGCTCCAGGTGTCATACGTCACCATGCGTAAGGACTATTGGTTACTTTATTCAATTTTGTTAAATGAATTAAAAAAAAGTGACTCAATTGAGCAAAAAATAAGGGTTTTATTCTTCATAAGTGATGTTTCTGCTAATAAAAATATGTATTACAATTTGAAATAATAAGATAAATTCAAAATTGAAAAGTGTTGGCCGAGTTATTGCTTTTTCAGGTTTGTCAGCAGGATTTTGGGCTGATGCGGGCATCATGAGAATGAATTGTCAATCATGGAGCACCAAAAAAGCGATAATTTTTTGGTTTTATACAGAAACGGTCAACACGGAGCTGGACTCATGAAAAGAAGAGAGTTTGTCAAAATGGCAGGGCTGGGAGCCACCGCCGCGGCGGCAGCGACAGTGGTCAACGCACCCTTTGTGCATGCTTCCAAAAAAACGCCCATCCGCTGGCGTCTGCAGACGTACGCCGGTCCTGCCCTGGCCGAGCATGTCATCAAGCCGCAGATCGATGCCTTCAACAAAATTGCAAGCGGCGACATGGTCATTGAACTCTATAACGCGGACCAGCTCGTGCCCACGCCCGAACTGTTCAGGGCCATGCAGCGCGGCACCATCGACGCCGTGCAGAGCGACGACGACTCCATCGCCGCGCCCGTCGACGTGGCCGTTTTCGCCGCGTACTTTCCCTTCGCAACGCGCTATTCTCTCGATGTGCCCACCCTCTTCAACCATTACGGTTTGAATGAGATATGGCAGGAGGCCTACAGCGAAGTCAAAGGCGTGACCTGGCTCGGAGCCGGCGCATGGGATCCATGCAACTTCGCCACCAAGCAGCCCATCCGCTCGCTGGCCGATCTGAAGGGAAAGCGCGTCTTCACCTTTCCCACCGGTGGCAAATTCATGCAGCGTTTCGGCGTGGTGCCCGTCACCCTGCCCTGGGAAGACGTTGAAGTGGCCCTGCAGACCGGAGAGCTGGACGGCATCGCCTGGTCCGGCATCACCGAGGACTATACCGTGGGCTGGGCCGATGTGACGAAATACTATCTGACCAATAACATAAACGGTGCCTGGGTGGGTTCGTATTTCGCCAACTCCGACAAATGGGAACAGGTTCCCGATCATTTGAAGACTCTCTTCAAGGTCACCATGGACAGCTCCAACTACTATCGCCAGCACTGGTACTGGTGGGGAGAGGCACACTACCGCACCAAAGGCGGAAAGCTCGAACTGACCACCATCCCCGAGGAAGAATGGGCCCAGGTGGAGGCGGAAGCGGTCAAATACTGGGACGAAATCGCGGCCACCAGTCCCCGTTGCGCCAAAGTTGTCCAGATCCTCAAGGATTACACCGAGACCATGAAAAAGGCGGGCAAGCCGTACCGTTACGCCTAGCGCAGCCGGTAACGTACCTGTCCGGAAATCAATCCGCCCGGCTTCCAAGGGAGCCGGGCCCTTCCCGTTCCCCGGCTTAAGGGACCGATTCCCCCGTTGCGCCCGAAAAGGCGGCTGCCTGGGGTAAGCCATAATCCTTTGCGAGGTGCCCTGTGTTCAAAGCATTGGTGACATATACGAAATACGTGGACGCCCTCAACCGTCTGGTCGGCAAATTCGCCATGTACCTCATGTTCGTGATGATGTTCATCCTTCTGTATGCGTCTTTTTCACGAAGCCTGCTCAATTCACCCGTGGTCTGGGCCGTGGAGCTGGCGCAGTTCACCATGGCCGCCTACTATCTTCTCGGAGGCGGCTATTCGGTCATCCTGCGCGGGCATGTGCGCATGGACGTGCTCTACAGCACCTGGACACCAAAGACCCGGGCCATCATCGACGCGTTCACGTCCTTCTTCCTGCTTTTTTATCTCGGCATGCTGCTTTATGGCGGCATATCGAGCACCGCCTATTCCCTGGAGTACGGCCAGAAGAACTATTCCGCCTGGGCTCCGCCGCTTTCGCCGATCAAGATCATCATGGTCGTCGGCATAGTGCTCATGGTGCTGCAGTGCGTGTCCCGCCTGATCAAGGACATATCCAAAGCCATGGGCGTGGACATGCTCAAAACCTACGGAGATGTGATGCCATGAGCTATGAAATGATTGCTCTTCTTATGTGCACGACCCTCATGGTGCTGCTGCTGACCGGACAGAGGGTCTTTGGAGCCGTGGGCTTTGTCGGAGCGGCAGCTTCGCTCCTGCTTTGGGGCGACGGCGGCTCGGAGATGCCTTTCAACGCGAGCATGGTGCTCCTGAACTGGTTTCCGCTCCTGACCCTGCCGCTTTTTATCTTCATGGGCTACATGCTGAGCGAATCGGGCATCGCCAATGACCTCTACAAGATGTTTCATGTCTGGATGGGGCCCCTGAACGGCGGCCTGGCCATCGGCACGGTGGTGCTCATGGTCGCCATTTCGGCCATGAACGGGCTGTCTGTTGCGGGCATGGCCATCGGCACGAGCATCGCCCTGCCCGAGATGCTCAAAAGGGGTTATGACAAGAAGATGATCACCGGCGTGATCCAGGCCGGAAGTTCGCTCGGGATCATGGTTCCGCCGAGCATCGTGCTGGTCCTATATGGCATGATCGCACGCCAGCCGGTCAGTCAGCTCTGGTTGGCCGGAGTGTTTCCGGGGCTTTTGCTGGCCTTGTTGTTCGTGGGCTATATCGTGATCCGCTGCAAGCTGAACCCGGCTCTGGGGCCGTCCCTTTCCTTTGAGGAGCGTTCCAGCATCTCCGGTAGGGAGAAGATCGCCCTGCTGCGTGCGGGCATTGTCCCCATTGCCATCGTCTTCATGGTCACCGGCCTTTTCATGCTGGGCGTGACCAGTCTGGTCGAAAGCTCCGCCGTGGGCGCGGCCGCGGCCATGATCGCCGCCATGGCCAAGGGGCGTTTGAGCCGTACGGTGCTTGATTCATCGCTGCACAAGACGCTGTCCGTGAGCTGCATGTTCATGTGGATCATCCTGGCGGCACTCTGTTACGGGGCAGTCTTCGATGGGCTGGGCGCGGTGCACGCCATCGAAATCCTGTTTCTTGAAAAGTGGGGGCTTTCACCCTGGGGCGTGCTGATCATGATGCAGGTTTCCTATATCATCATGGGCATGTTTCTGGACGATACGGCCATGCTGGTCATCGTCGCGCCGCTGTACATCCCGCTCATCATCGCTCTTGGCTTCAACCCCATCTGGTACGGCGTTCTTTATACCGTAACCTGCCAGATCGCCTACATGACCCCGCCGTTCGGCTACAACCTCTTCCTGATGAAGGCCATGGCGCCCAAGGAAGTCACCCTGGTCGACATCTACGGCTCCATCGTGCCTTTCGTGACCTTGATGATCATCGGCCTTGGCCTGATCATCACTTTTCCGCAGATCGCCCTCTACTTGCCGGAGCTGTACTTTCCCAAGTAACGAACGCAGCAACACAGCCGGGGGGCTCCCTGTCAGGGGCGTCCTCCCGGCTTCCAGCAAGAGAGGGAAAACATGACGTCATTTGGAATTTTTTGTCGGGGTGTTGCCTGCATGCTATTGCTTACCGTGGTGCCTGGCCCGTTGCTCGCAGCGGAGCAGACGCTTCTTCGCGACATGATCGGCCAGATGCTTCTGGTCGGTTTTCGCGGAACAACCGTTGACGGGGCCTCCCCGATCCTGCGCGACATACGGGAGCACAATCTTGGGGGCGTGATCCTCTTTGATCGCGATGTGCAGTTGCAAAGTCCGGAACGCAACATCCAGAGCCCGGAGCAGGTCCGGGTTCTGACCGCGAGTCTGCAGGCAAACGCTCGGGTCCCGCTCTTTGTCGCCGTGGATCAGGAAGGCGGACGGGTGCGTCGCTTCCGGGAGGATCGGGGTTTTGCGCCCGGTCCTTCGGCCAAGGCCATGGGGCAGGGCAGTTCGGACCAGACCCGGCTTGAGGGCGAGCGGACCGGAAAGCTGCTGGCGGACCTTGGCGTGAATCTCAATTTCGCACCCGTGGCGGATGTGGACATTAATCCGCAAAGTCCGGCCATTGGTGCCCTGGAACGCAGTTTCTCCGCCGATCCGGACCTCGTCGCGCTCCATGCCCATGCTTTCTGCCGAGGGCTGCTGGCGCAGGGCGTGCTGCCCTGTCTCAAGCATTTTCCCGGGCATGGCAGCGCCTCGGCGGACTCGCATCGTGGACTGACCGACATCAGCAACACCTGGAGCGCTGCGGAGCTGCGTCCCTACGAGATGCTGATACCGCTGAAGGCCAGCCCGCTGATCATGACTGGGCATCTCTTCCTGCGCCAGCTTGATGATGCCTACCCCAGCACCCTGTCCAAGGCTGTGCTGACGGGGCTTTTGCGGCAGCGTCTGGGTTTTCAGGGCGTCATCGTCTCCGACGACATGCAGATGCGCGCCATCGCCGACCATTATGGCCAGGCCGAAGCGATTCTTCTGGCTGTCGAGGCCGGGGTGGATGTGCTGGTTTTCGGCAACAACCTGGATTACGATCCCGAGATCGTACCCAAAGCCATTGATATTCTGGTCAAGGCCGTGGAGGACGGGCGCCTGTCCGTCGAAAGAATTGCAGCCTCGTATCAGCGCATTCAGGCCGCCAAGCAGCAGTTCTACACCAGTTTTGCCTGGGCGCCGCAGGTGCGGCCATGACCTCCCGCGCAATTTGCGGAAGCCAATTCAGAAACTTCCGGCTCCGCCTTGCCCTGAAGGATTTGAGATGAAACGAACAATGAAGGATTTGCTCGCCAAGGCCACGCCCTTGCGTTCCGGCGACGTCCTGGCCGGGGTGGCAGCAAGCACGGAAGAGGAGCGAGTGCGCGCCCAGATGGCGCTGGCCGAAGTGCCGCTGACCCGCTTTCTGGAGGAGTTCGTCATCCCCTACGAGGACGACGAGGTCACGCGGTTGATCGTCGACTCCCACGATCCCGAAGCCTTTGCGCCGGTGCGGAGTTTGAGCGTGGGTGAGCTGCGCGACTGGCTGCTGACCGACGAGGCGGACGGTGCGGCCCTGGCGCGACTGGCTCCGGGCCTGACTCCGGAGATGGTCGCCGCCGTGTCCAAGCTGATGCGCCTGCAGGATCTCATTTTGGTCGCCTCCAAGTGCCGGGTCGTGACCCGCTTCCGCAACACCATCGGCTTGCCCGGCACTTTCTCGGTGCGCCTGCAGCCGAATCATCCCACCGACGACCTGAAGGGCATCGCCGCCTCCACCCTGGACGGGCTGTGCTACGGCTGCGGGGATGCGGTCATCGGCATCAATCCGGCCACGGACAACCTGGACAACATCTGCCGCATCTCGGACATGCTTGATGGGCTGATTTCCCGGTACGCCATCCCGACCCAAAGCTGCGTGCTGACCCACGTGACTACGACCATGGAGGCCATAAAGCGCGGCGCGCCCGTGGATCTCTGTTTCCAGTCCATCGCCGGGACTGAAGGAGCCAACGCAAGCTTCGGCGTAACGCTTTCGCTGTTGCAGGAGGCGCTGGAGGCAACGCGGTCTTTGGGGCGCGGCACTGTCGGCGACAACGTCATGTATTTCGAGACCGGCCAGGGCAGCGCGCTTTCGGCCGGGGCGCATCACGGGGTGGACCAGCAGACCATCGAGGTCCGGGCCTACGCCGTGGCCCGGAAGTTCGAGCCGCTGCTGGTCAATACGGTGGTCGGGTTCATCGGTCCGGAATATCTGCTGAGCGGCAAGCAGATCACCCGCGCCGGACTGGAGGACCATTTCTGCGGCAAGCTCATGGGCCTGCCCATGGGCGTGGACGTCTGTTACACCAATCACGCCGAGGCCGATCAGGACGACATGGACGCCCTCCTGACCCTGCTGGGAACTGCGGGCTGCACCTTTGTCATGGGCGTGCCCGGCGCGGATGACATCATGCTCAACTATCAGTCCACGTCCTTTCACGACGCGGCCTACCTGCGCAAACTTTTGGGACGCAAGCCCGCGCCAGAGTTCGCGGCGTGGCTTGAATCGTCCGGCATCATGGACGGGGCCGGGGGGCTTGTGCCCATTGAGAAGTCCAACCGGCTTCTGGCCCTGCCGAACGGGGTCGCGGGGGAAAAATGAACGAACCGACCTCATCTTTTCACCCAGTCATCGAAGATCCTTGGTCCGAGCTCAGGCGCTTTACCGCCGCCCGCATCGCCCTGGGGCGGTCCGGCTCCAGTCTGCCGCTCAAAGAAAGTCTGTCCTTCAGGCTCGATCATGCCCGGGCTCGCGACGCGGTGCATTCGCCGTTTCGCAGGACCGAACTGGCCGCGCGTCTGGCTGGGACCGAGGTGGCTGGAGCCAAGCTGGCCTGTCTGGAACTGGAATCAAGCGTGGCCGACCGGAGCGAATACCTGACCCGTCCGGACAAGGGGCGGCGGCTCAGCCTGCGTTCGCGGGCCCTTCTGGAAAGGGAGAAGACGGGATTTGATATCTGCCTGGTGGTGGGCGACGGCCTCTCGGCAAGGGCCATCCACGAGAACGCCGAGCCCTTTGTCCTGGCCTGCTCGAAAGTTTTTGGTCAGGCGGGGCTCAGCCTCTCGCCGGTCTGCGTGGTGGAAAACGCGCGGGTGGCCATCGCCGACGAGATCGCGAGCGTCCTTTCAGCCAGACTGTCGATCATCCTTATCGGCGAGCGGCCAGGCCTGTCCTCGCCCAACTCCATGGGCATCTACCTGACCATGAATCCCGGCCCCGGCACCACGGACGAGAGGCGCAACTGCATCTCCAACGTGCGTGACGGGGGACTGAGCGTGCCCGAGGGCGTGCGCAAGCTCGGCTACCTGGTGGAGGAAGCCTTTCGGCTGGGTAACAGCGGAGTGGGGCTCAAAGACATGATGGCGGCGGACTATCTGCCGTTCGGCAGACCGTTGCCGGAACTTGCGCAGAACTGACGGAGATCCATACTTTTCAAATCCGCCCGCAAACGCCTTTCGTTTTGCGGGCGGACGATTCTCATCCCCTAAATGAACGGCACCAGCTCCACCAGACAGCTCATGGTGTTGAAGGCTTTGAAGGCTTCGATCACATCGCTTCCGACGTAGCTCACGGTGAGGTCGTCCAGGCGTTTCGTGCGCGGGATCATGCCTGCGCGGTCGGCGCCTGACGCCGTGGTGCAGCGCACCGTCAACTCGACCTCGCCGGAGAAAACCAGCGGCTTGACCTTGGGGGGATTGGTGATCGCTTCCATGGCCGCGGCGTGGATGGCCCGACATGTTTTGGCGGGGTGCTCGCAGATGGCGGCGTAGGCCCCGATGGCTTCCTTGACCGCCAGGGTGCGCACACCCGGCAGCAGGGCTTCGGCCTCGCGGCAGGCGGCCAGATCTCCGGCCACGAAGGCCACGGGCACACCAAAGTGTCCGGCCAGGGCCGCGTTCAGTCCGATCTCCCCGATCTTGACTCCATTGAAGTGCACTTCCTGGATTCTGCCCGTGAAAGTGTGCACGATGCTCGCGTCCATGGTGCCGCCCATGGCGTGATAGCCGACGAAGAACGCGGCCGAGAACGTGGCGTCGATGCCGTGCATCATGGACAGGGTGCGCGGCGAGCCCATGACCAGGCGGGCGCGCTCGTCGAGCTCCTCGGGCAGCAGGTTGAGGCCCACGTTGTGCGAATCCGACACGGTCACATCCATGGCCCCGGCCTCGAAGGCGCCGCGAATGGCCGCGTTGACCTCGTTTGTCATCAACCGGCGCGCCAGGGGGTATTCGCGGCCGTCCACACGGGAATGTTCGTGGCGAGCCACGCTGCCCACGCCTTCGATGTCTGCGCTGATATAGATTTTCATGGTGTATCCTTACGTATTTTGCTGGTGAAGATGACAGACGACCTCATGTCCGGGAGCGAGCACGACCCTCGGCGGGTCGAGGCTGGCGCATTGCGGCAGCGCCTCGGGGCAACGCGGATGAAAACGGCACCCCGGCGGCAGGTCCACGGGGCTCGGCACGTCCCCGGTCAGGAGGGCCAGGTTGCGGCGGTTGCGCGGGTCGGGAACGGGGACCGACGCCAAGAGCGCCCGCGTGTACGGGTGGGCCGGATTGTCGAAAAGTGTCTGCGTGGGGGCCGTCTCGACGATGGCGCCCAAGTACATGACCGCGATGCGATGGCTGACATGGCGGACCACGGTCAGATCATGGGAAATGAAGAGGTAGGCGTGGCCGTGGCGGGACTGCAGATCGCCCATGAGGTTCAGGATTTGCGCCTGGACCGAGACATCGAGGGCGCTGGTGGGCTCGTCCATGATCACGAAGGCGGGACTCGCGACCAGGGCGCGCGCGAGCCCGATGCGCTGTCGCTGCCCGCCGGAAAATTCGTGCGGATACCGGTCCAGGCATTCGGGCCCGAGGCCCACTTCGGCCAGGCTCGACGCCGCCCGCTCGCGAAGCGCGCTTCCTTTGGCCAGGCCCAGGATCTTGAGCGGCAGGGAGACGATGGATCCCACGGTCATGCGCGGGTCCAGGGAGCTCTGCGGATCCTGAAAGACGACCTGCATGCGCGCCCTGGCCTTGACCAGCTCCGAGCCGGCCAGCCGGGTCATGTCCACGCCCTCGAAGACGATCGCGCCGCTGTCCGGGGAGAGCAGGCGCAAGATCAGGTTGCCGACGGTGGTCTTTCCGCTGCCCGACTCCCCGACAAGTCCCAGGGTCTCGCCACGGTCCACGTGCAGGGAGACCTTGTCCACCGCCCGCAGCCACTTCTTTCCCCCCAGAAAACTTCCTCCCACAGCAAAGGCTTTGCACAGGTCCTGGACGCGGAGCAGCGACTCGTTCACAGCGCGCCTCCCGTGGGACAGAGGTGGCAGGCCACACTGTGGTCCGAGGCCACGCGCACCATCTCAGGGACGGCCCGGCTGCAGTCCGGTCCGGCGTGGGTGCAGCGCGTGTGAAAGCGGCAGCCCGGCGGAGGAGCGAGACAGCTCGGCACGCTGCCCGGAATGGCGTACAGCTCGCCGCCTGTGGTCCGTCCGGGGATGGAGGCGATGAGCCCCTGCGTGTACGGATGGGCCGGGCGGGCGAAGAGGCTCTCGACGTCCGCGACCTCCACGACCTGGCCTGCGTACATGACCGCCACGCGGTGGCAGAGCTGGGCGACCACGCCCATGTCGTGGGTGACAAAGAGGATGGACAGCCCCTGGCTCGCGGCGAGCTCGGCCAGGATGGCCAGGATCTGGCCCTGGACCGTGACATCGAGGGCCGTGGTCGGCTCGTCGGCCAGCAGCAGCGCCGGACGACAGGTCAGGGCCATGGCGATCATGACCCGCTGGCGCATGCCTCCCGACAGTTCGTGCGGGTAGGCCGCGAGCACGGACTCGGGATCCGGCAGGCGCACGGAACTCAGCATCTCAAGGCAGATGGCGTTGGCTTCGCCCCGGCTGACCGGGCGATGGGAGCGGACCACTTCGCGCATCTGGTTGCCCACGGAAAAGACGGGGTTCAGGCTGCTCATGGGTTCCTGAAAGATCATGGAGATGCGCTCGCCGCGCAGCTTGCGCATGGCCGTGCGCGGCAATTTGAGCAGGTCCTGACCCTCGAAGAAGATCTCGCCCCCGTCGATGCGCCCCGGAGGCGAGGGGATGATGCGCAGGATGGAGCGCGAGAGCACGGACTTGCCGCAGCTGGTTTCGCCGACCAGGCCCATGATCTCGCCGTGCCTTACGCTCAGGCTTGCCTTGTCCAGCACGCGGGCCTGGCCCTGATAGGTGTCGAAGCTGACGGAAAGGTTGCGGATGTCGAGGAGTGGCGGTGTGGTTGTCATGTCAGCGCCTGATTCGCGGGTCGAGGACGTCGCGCAGGGCGTCGCCGAAGATGTTGAAGCCGATGACCGTGAACAGGATGAAGAGGCCAGGGAAGGTCGCGTACCACCACTGGTCCATCAGGAATTTGCGGCCCGAGGCGATCATGGCCCCCCACTCCGGGGTGGGCGGCTGGGCACCGAGGCCGATGAAGGACAGGGAGGCCGCGATGAGAATGGCGTCGCCAAGGGTCAGGGTGGCGAGGACAATGGCCGAGTTCAGGCAATTGGGCAGGATGTGGCGGCGGATGATGAAGCCGTGTCCGGCCCCGGCGACCCGGCTGGCGGCCACATAGGGCATCTCGCGCACGACCATGGCCTCGCCGCGCACGAGCCGGGCGAATTTGGGGATCATGACGAAGGCGGTGGCCAAAATGGCGTTCACGAGGCTCGGCCCCAAGGCCGCAGCCAGGGCCAGAGCCAGGATGAGGGACGGAAAGGACAGGACGACGTCCATGAAGCGCATGATCACGTTGTCGGTCCTGCCCCCGAAATATCCGGACGTCGCACCGATGAGCGCGCCCGTGATCCCGGCCACGGCGATGACCAGAAGGCCGATGGAGAGGGAGATGCGCGCGCCGAACATGACGCGGGAGAATATGTCGCGGCCAAGCTCGTCCGTGCCGAAGTAATGCGTCGTGCCCGGTGCCAAAAGCCGGTCGGACAGGGACAGGCGCACGGGGTCAAAGGGAGCCAGGAGCGGTGCGCCCACGGCCAGGAGGACCATGACTGCGATGATGACCCCGCCGATCACGGCCGAGGGGTTGCGTGCGAGTATGCCCAGGGTGAGCCGCAGTTCGCGGAAAAATGGATGCAGTGCCACGGGCGTCCTCTAGTAGCGTATGCGTGGGTTCAGGAAAGCGTAGAGCACGTCCACGCAGAGATTGATGGCGACGTACGCCGTGCTGGCCACCAGGGTAAAGCCCATGATGGCCGGAAAATCGAGGGAATTGATGGAATCGACCACGTATTTGCCCATGCCCGGCCAGGCGAAGATCGTCTCGGTCAGGATGGCCCCGCCGAGGAGTTCCCCGAGGGACAGGCCCGCGATGGTCACGGTGGGGATGAGCGAGTTCTTGAACGCGTGCTTGAAGATGACCCGGAACGTGGACAGCCCGTTGGCCTTGGCGGTGGTGATGTAATCCTGGCCCAGCACCGCGATCATCGAAGAGCGCACGATGCGCGTGATGACCGCCAGATACACGTAGGACAGGCAGAACGCGGGCAGGATGAGGTGACTCAGCACTTCGCGCAGCAGCGCCCAGTCCCCGGCCAGGGCGGCGTCGATCACGTACAGGCCGGTCACGCCTATGGGCGGCGAGCTGGTTACGTCCAGCCGCCCGGAGCCGGGCAGCCAGCCCAAGTGGCGGTAGAAGAGCAGAAGCAGCATCAGCCCAAGCCAAAAGACCGGGGTGGACACGCCGATGACCGAAATGACCCGGGCCACATGATCGGCGAGCCGATTGCGGCGCACGGCGGCCAGGATGCCCAGGGGGATGCCGATGAAGAGGCACAGAAAAAGGCTCGCCATGGTCAGCTCCAAGGTCGCCGGAAAGAAGTCGGCCAGATCGCTTGTCACGGGGCGATGGTTGCGGATCGACTGCCCCAGGTCGCCCTGCGCCAGACCGCGCATGTAGCGCAGGTACTGCACGGGCATGGGCCGGTCCAGGCCGTGCTCCTTGCGGATGGATTCCACCGCCGCCTTGCTGGCCTTGGGGCCGACAATGAGCAGGGCCGGATCACCGGGGATGGCGTGCGAAATGATGAACGTGAGAATGCTCACGCCGATGAGCACCGGAATCGCGGCCAGGATGCGCTTGAAGATGTAGGTGAGGATTCGCATGCGTGGAATGCGCCGTGGCCAGACAGACTTGCCTGGCCACGGCTGCGGACTATTTTTTCGAGATGGATTCGAAGTTGTACATGGATTCGAGCATGGGGTTGAAGACGTAGCCCTGCACGTTTGCCCGCAGGGGCACGATGGTCTGGATCTGGTACAGGAAGATGTACGGGGCGTCCTGCATGATGATGTCCTGCGCTTCGCTGTAGAGCTTCTTGCGTTCTTCCACGTCGGAGGACACTTCGGCCTTGCGGACCAGTTCGTCAACCTTGTCGCTTTTGTAGAAGCTGCGGTTGCCCGGCAGGCCAGCCTTGGCCGAGTCGAACCAGAAGTTCATGAACATGTAGGGGTCGGCGAAGTCCGGGCTCCAGGCGCCGAGGCACAGGTCGAAGTCGCCCTTGTCGATCTTGTCGCGCAGGGTCGGGTTTGCCATGAGTTCAAGATTGAGCTTCACGCCGATGTCGGCCAGATTGGCCTGCATGACCAGGGCGATCTGTTCCCAGGTGGCGCGGCGTTCGGAATAGATGAGGGTCAATTCCAGATTCTCGGCGCCGGCGGCCTTGAGCAACTCCTTGGCCTTGGCGACATCGAGCTTGTACTGGAAGACATCCTTGCGATGACCCCACATGCCGTCGGGGATGGGTCCGCGCATCTGCACGCCGTTGCCCTGCAGCACATGGTCGATGATGCCCTGGTAGTCTACGGCGTAGGACAGAGCCTGGCGCACGGCCGGGTCTTTCAGTTTCTCGTTCTGGCAGTTGACGTACACGTACTCGACCATCTGCGAGGGGAAGCGGTTGACGACGATGTCCTTGTTCTTCTCCAGGGCCGGGATCTGGTCGATGAGGATGTTCTCGGCGATGTCCACGTCGCCCTGTTCCAGGGCCATGCGCCGGTCGGCGGATTCGGACATGAAGCGGATGATGACTTTTTTGAGCTTCGGCTGGTCGCCCCAATAGTTCGGCTTGGCTTCCAGGACGCAACGCTGTCCGCGCGACCATTCGACTACCTTGAAGGGGCCGCTGCCGTCCACGTTTTCGGCTAGGAAAGCCTGGGCCTTGTCGTCACCCACGGCCTTTTCCGCGGTCTTGGGGTTGACGATGGACGCGCCGTTGGTGGCCAGGGTTTGCAGGAAGGGGCCGTAGGGGTTCTTGAGCGTGATTTCGAGGGTGTAGTCGTCGACTACGACCATGGTGGCGATGGCACCAATGTTGTCCGCCGGGCCCTTGCCGATGGCCAGGGTGCGATCGAAGGAATAGCGCACGGCTTCGGCGTTGAGGGGGGAGCCGTCATCAAAGGTGATGCCTTTCCTGATCTTGAAAATCCATTTCAGACCGTCCTCGGACACGGTCCAGGACTCGGCGGCCATGGGCTCCACTTCGGTCAGGCCGACGCCGTTTTCTACCTTGTACTTCACCAGCCGGTCATAGCAGGGGTAGATCTGGCGCCAGTCGTAGTTGTCGCTGGAGACTCCGGGGTCCATGGTGTGGATGTCCGAAGACACGGCAACGACAAGGGTGTCTTTGTCTGCAGCAAAGGCCGCAGGGGCCATTGATCCGAGAAACAGGAGAAGACAGCTGAGTAGTGTCAGGGAACGCATGCTTCGATACCTCCAGGAGTGTATGTAGGGACTTGTATGCCACGGAGTGCGATTATCACCTGTTGCGGAGAACTGTAAAGCGTTCTTCTTTTTGGGCTTCTTGTCGGACAAGCTGGCTGGCCGGGAAAGTCCGTGCTTGCGGGAGGGGGCATCGCTGCCGTAGCGTCGGGTATGGAATCATTCATAGTGCACCCCACTCTTGCTGCGGACTGCCACGTACTCGGAACATGGCGGGAGCTTCGGCTCCTGCTGCACAGGGACGCCCATGTACGCTGGTTCATTCTCGTCCCTGAAACTGACGCTACCGAATGGCATGAATTGCCCGCACCTCTGCGCGACCAGCTTCTGACCGCATCGTCGATGCTGGGTGCCATGCTCAAGCACGACGACGGCTGCGACAAGGTCAACATCGCCGCCATCGGCAACATGGTGCCGCAGTTTCATTTTCACGTCATCGGCCGCTGGAAGACGGACCCTTATTGGCCGGGAGTGGTCTGGGGGCGAGTCGAGCCGGGATGCGTGTACGGGGACGGCGAGGTGCTGGAACTGAAGGCAAAGGTTCTGGCGAGCCTGTTGGGCATGGCGGGAAGCGAGTGATCGCGTCCGGCAACTCTGGGCCTTCGCCCAATGCGAAGCGCGAGCCCCCCGGCCGCTGCGGGATGCCTTGGCGGGCGTGGGTGCAGGCGGCCCGCCTGCCGTCGCAGATGTACATTTTCTGGCCCCTGCTCCTGGGGCAGGCATTGGCCATGGGAGACGATTTTTCCTGGGAGATCGTCCTTCTCTGCCATCTCTATGGTCTGGCCAGCCAACTTTATATCGTCTTTGCCAATGACGTGGCGGACATTGCCACGGATCGCAGAAATGTCACCTTTACCCTGTTTTCGGGAGGCTCCAGGGTTCTCGTGGATGGCATTCTGACACGGGGCCAGCTGGGCCGGGCGGCTATTCTGTGCGGGGCGCTCTCGGCTCTGGCCGGAGTTTTCCTGGGGATTCGCCATCACAATTGGCTGCCACTGCCGCTTATTCTTATCGGGCTCGGGCTTTTGTGGGCTTACAGCTATCCGCCTCTGCGCTTGTCCTACCGAGGCGGCGGCGAGTACTTGCAGATGGTCGGGGTGGGGCTCGTGCTGCCCATGATCGGCTTCAGCGCACACGCCGGGACCCTCGCCGGGTTGCCCTGGACGCTCATGCCGCTCATGCTCGGCCTGTCCCTGTCCTGCGCCATGGCCACGGCCCTGCCCGATGAACCGTCCGACCGGGCCGATGGCAAACGCACCCATGCCGTACGCTTCGGCGTTGCCGCCAGTCAGCGAGCCATTCTGCGGCTGAACGCCCTGACCCTGGTCTGGCTCGTGCTCGCGCCGCTTCCAGGCACGGCCCTCTTTTTGCGGTTCATGTTGGCTCTGGCGTGCACCGGGCTTTGGCTGGTCTGCCTGCGCCTGTCCGGGGCGCAGCCGGGAGAGCGCGGCATGCTCCATTTCGTGACGGCCCAGGTGGCTTTTTGCCTTGCGCCCATGGTCGGTCTGACCGTCCTCTTGCTCGTTTCCTGACCGTTCAGTCCTGTTGTTCCAGCGTGATCTCGCCCCGGAATCCGTCCACCAGCAACGTCTGGCCATTCTTGATGCGCACCGTAGCTTCATCCACCCCGGTGACGCAGGGGATACCGTATTCCCGGGCGATG
Organism: Desulfomicrobium baculatum DSM 4028; assembly: GCF_000023225.1. Classification (NCBI taxonomy): domain Bacteria; kingdom Pseudomonadati; phylum Thermodesulfobacteriota; class Desulfovibrionia; order Desulfovibrionales; family Desulfomicrobiaceae; genus Desulfomicrobium; species Desulfomicrobium baculatum. The sequence goes on along the minus strand of NC_013173.1, from coordinate 3,302,753 downwards.
ATGGCACCGTGTACGAGCATGCCTCCGCGGCGTTCGACGATACCGGCGGCCAGGGGCGCCACGAAGGTCATGTTCGGGTCCAGAGCGTCGCAGACGAGAATTTCTCCGGCCCTGAACGAGAAGAGGTCTTCCGGCTCGGTCACGACCCGGGCTTTTCCTCTGGCCACCCCAGCGGAGGCGGCCCAGCCTTTGAATAGGGTTCCCGGCGCCGATGATCCGACGTTTTCGGTCCAGGCGTTGCCTTTGGGCAGGCTGCTCCGGCCTTCCCGAACGGCATGGTCCATCGTCAGTCCCATATCCAGGGCATGGGCCAGGGCCTCGTCGTGGCGGGCCTGGATTTTTCCGAGATAGAGGTTGTCGTCGTCGCGTAGCCGGTAGCTGGTTCGGGCCAGGTCGAGGACCGCCGCGCCGAAGTCGCGCTTTTCCCGCGACAGGGCGGCCAGGAAGCGCTCTTCGAGATCGGCGGCCCCCCTCGCCGAGCGCCGTCTGGGTTCGTGCCGGGCCAGTTCCAGAGTCAGGCGTACGATGCCTTGGGGACCTTCCTCGCACCAGGACGTACCGCAGGACAGGTCTCCGAAATCTTGTTTGAATTCCTCGAGTTTCTCGGCGAATTTTCCATCTGCTGGGATGTCTGCGTCCCCGAGCCTGGCGGCCAGGGCCGCATCGGCGCGGACCATGGCCGCCAGTTCCGTCAACAGGTCGTTGCGCCTGACCGCAAGGAGTTGCTGTCCGGTCAGCAGGGCCGTGAACTCGAAGGGGTCTTCGGGAGCTACGGCATCGTTGTAGAGCATGCCGAACTGCCGCACGGCATGGGCGAAGGGGATGAGCTCCCGCCAGTAGATGTCGCGCCAACGCTCCAGAACCTCCCGGCGGCGAAGGACCTCGGCCTCAAGCTCCGCCGGACTCATGGCCGAAAGGTTCACGTCTTTCATGCGTTCGCTTTCCTCAAGCATGCCGGGCAGGATCTGTCCTTCGATTCTGTTGCGAAGTTCCAGCAGGTTGCCGTGGCTGCGCGTCAGGCTCAGGTACCAAGGCCGCTTGTCCCTGTCGGACCATCCGGCAGCGTTCGAGGACCGCGCCAGGGTGGTCACGGGGCGTGCCTGCAGGATGACGGGGCCCGTGTCGGCGAGGGTCCACTCGATGTCCTGGGGGGCGCCGAACAGCCGTTCGATCTGCAGGCCCAGTTCCAGCAGTTTCCTGGCTTCCTCTCCTCCAAGAACCGGCTCCAGGAAAGGTGTGCGCGATAGCTCTGCCCCTGACGACCGGGACATGACGATGCGTTCTGTCCCGACCCGGTCTTCGACCACCTCTCTGGCCAGGCCCGGCGCAGACTCGATGATGGACGTGAACTCGTCGACAGGGCTGGCCGTGAAGAGCACGCCCGAGACCCGTCCGTAGATCATGGGCTGGATGAGGACGGCCATGTCGGACGTGCCTGCCTTCAAGCCCATTTCGCGACGATACAGGATGGCCCTGTCCGTCCACAGGGAGGCCCAGACGGTACGGATGGCGCACGACAGCTCTTCAGGGCCTCGCACTTCCAGGACCGAGTCATGCATCCCTGCATGGGAAAAGCCCGAATCCTCGTCCGGAGAACAGGAGCGAACGGCCAGGGAGGCTCCGGGCAAGGCGTTTTCGACGGTGGCGAGGATGGCTTTGGCCATGGGTTCGGGCAGGGGCTGACGGAGAAAGGCGTTGCGCAGCTTCAGGGAGACATCCCAGATTTCCTCCCAGCGCATGGCTTCGCGCAGGCTTGCGGTAACCGCTTCGATGTGTTGCGAGAGGCCCGTGTGCCGCACGAATTCGGCGTAAGCTGCTGGGGGCACAAAGAGGGTAGTCGGTACAGCGAAACCATGCAGGGAGAGATGCCGGAGGTTGACGGCCTTGGCTCCGCTCAAGGGCATCAGGTTTCGGGAGTCTCGGCCGGTGACAGGAATGGGCAGGATATTCATACCCAGCTAATGGCTGTTTTGCAGGGCGAGGGCAAGGCTCTCATGTACGCCCATGTGCCGGATGCGACCGAAGAGGGTCCGGCACTGCTCGATGTCCAGGCTGTCGACGATCTGCAGGACCAGGGCTTCGGCGTCCATGTGCGGGTAAGGGGAGGCCGAGTCGAAGGTTTCCTCTTTTTCCATGAGCCGGTTGTAGACCACTGCCCTTGCGGCCAGGAGTGCTTCGTGGTCGTGGTCGCGTCGTGCGCCGAGGAGATGCCGAAAGGTCAGCAGATCTCCGGGCGGAATGAGCCTGCGTCTGCCGTACCGGGCCAGGCAGACTTCCTCCATGAGGTGAACCACCCGGACCTGACCGTGACCCAGGGCTTTGAGCATCAACCCGACCATGTCGTGGTGGATGGCTCCGCACTCGACATAGGCCGTGCCGTGGGCGGGCAGGATGTCTTTCAGGGCTGCGGCGCGGTGCCGGTCCATGTCCCCGATCTTGGCCGCGTCGGCCATGGCGAAGTCGTTCACGGCGCTGAGGATGCCGTCGAAATCTTTTTTCCCGGCGGCGGTGTAGAAGGCCAGAAGCTTCGCGCTCCATTCCCGCTCCCTTTCGTACACGAGCCACGGTTGTCCGTTTTTGGGGATATCGGCGGGTCCGTTTCCGGCGGCAAAGAATTCGTGGATGCCCACCAGTTCGTCCATCCAGGGGTGGATCTGCAGGATGGTCGCCCCGGCGGAGTGGAGGGACTGCAGGGTGCGGCACTGCGTGCTGGCGTATTCCGGGAACTCGAAGTCCGTGAGCATCAGGTATTCGTCGATGGGAAGCTCGTCGGCGAGCATCTCTTCGAATCCCGGGGTCCGGGGCTCCTCCAATGCGATAAGATCGTGGCCGGCCATGGACCGGGCGGCGAAGGGCGCGGTTTCAGGCCTGAATACGGTGAAAGCGAGGGTGAGAGGGGGGCCGGTGTTCATGGATCGACACTACACGCTCCAGCCATGGAGCGCGAGTCCAAAACGTTTTGGCTTTGCCGGAGCGGAGCGTATTTGGCGTACATCGAAACGGATGGCACAACGTGGTTTCGCTCCACCGAATGTTGTTGCAAGACCGAAAAACCTCGACTATTTCGCCTTGAAATCCTTTCTCCGGGCCATGTCCTTCAGGGATGCAAGTGGCGTCTGATCGGCTTGGACGCCCAAACGAATAAATGGTTCGTCTTTGGCCGAAAGCGGATTTATGGTCACGTGAACCATCGCCCGTAAATGCTGCAACACCGAAGAGTCGACGACATGCGTGCCGTTCTTGTAAAGACCTTTTTCGCCATCGCATTAATCCTGGTGCTGCTCTCCGTTCTTGGATTCGCGTTTGAGCAGGAGCTGGAGCTTTTCGCCCAGTGGATCGCCGATAGGCTTGGTTTTGCCGGGCTGTGCGCCATTTTGCTCGTCACGGACACCGTGGTCACCCCGTTTCCGCCCGACGTGCTGCTTATTGTCATCGCCAAGAGCGCCTTTGCGCAGGGCTGGCCTTTCTATGTAGGCTTTCTTGGGCTGGTTTCCGCTTGGGCGGGGATGCAGGGCTGGGCCGTCGGTCGCTGGCTTGGTTACCGGCCCCTCTTCCGCCGACTGTTCGGCGAGTTCAAGTGTGAAAACGCCGATATAGTCAAAAAATACGGTCTGTGGGCCGTGTTGGCCGGGGCGGTCACTCCCATGCCCTTCTCCGTGACATGCTGGAGCGCGGGCGTCTTGGGCCTTGGGTTTTGGCCGGTGCTTGCAGGCTGTCTTTTTCGTATTCCACGCTTCTACCTCAATTACGGCATCATCGTGACCGGCGTATCACTCTTCAACGGAAAGGTTTGAGTTCCGTTCCCAATCAATCCCTGAGCCAGTAGAAGGACAGAGCCGGTATAAAGATCTGTCCGTCTTCCACCGGCACGTTTTCACCTGTACAGAGATCCTTCATGCCGTCGTGGTTGAAGAATCCGTGCGGCGTGAGCGTATCGATGGGAAGCGCTTGCGGTTCGACGTTGAAGTTGCAGATGACGAGCACCCGGCTGCGGCTGTTTTCCGGGTCCGTGCGGTAAAAGACCAGCAGGTTCGGGTTTTCGACGAGCAGCAGATGACGATTGTCGAAATCCACGAAGGCCGGAAGCTCCTTGCGCAGGGCGATCAATTTTTTAAGCGCGGAGAAAATACGCTGTTCGACGGTGCCGCTTTGATGGCGCTTTTCGGCTTTTTCCCAGTCGAAACGAGACCTGTGCACCCAGCGTGAGTCATTCTGCGTTGCCGGATCGGAGAGAAATTCCAGATTGTTCAGCGTACCTATGGCGTCTCCGTAGTACATGAGCGGCAGGCCGCCGAAGGAGAGGATGATGCTGTGCAGCAGCGTGATGGTCTTGATGGCGGCGTTTATGGCCTCCTCGTCCTCGGAGTCCAGCGCCGACTCCAGGCCGACCAGGGAAGCCAGGGAGCCGGAGATGCGCGCGTCGCCGGTTTTCAGGTTCGTCCCGAACGGCATGCCCCGGGCCGGCGACGAAGGGAATTTGCCCGTGAAATAATCGACCAGAAAGGCTCGGTGCAGGGTCGGGTCGTATCCCGCCAGTTCCACGTCGCTGTCGTCGAAGCCAAGCCCTATGTCGTCATGGCAGCGCACGTAGTTGAGCCAGGTCGCCCGATCCAGTTTGTTCGGCAGGTTCTTCACGCCCAGGTTGAGTAGGTTTGCGTTCTTGGTGGCCACGGCGTCCCAGAGCAGGGCCATGAGCGAGGCGTTATAGGCGATCTCGCATTCCTTGGAGTAGATCGCGTCTTCCCCGAAATATTTGGCGATCTCGCCCGGCGCGACAATGGCCTCGGCGATGAACAGCACGCCTGGCGCCGTCACCTGGCAGCAGTCCTTCATGAGGCGCAGCAGCAGGTGGGCCTCGCGCTCGTTCTGGCAGGTGCTGCCGATCTTCTTCCACAGGAAGGCCACGGCGTCGAGGCGCAGGATGTCCGCGCCTTTGTTGGCCCAGAAGAGGATGATGTCGAGCATCTCAATCAGCACTGCCGGGTTGCGATAGTTCAAATCCCATTGATACGTGTTGAAAACCGTCATGACCCACTTGCCCATGGTCTCGTCCCAGGTGAAGTTGCCGGGCGCGGTGACCGGGAAGATTTCGGGCATGCCCTCTTCGTAGGCATCGGGTGTTTTGCGGTCGTCGAAGACGTAGTAGTAGTCTTGGTATTTCTTTTCGCCCTGCCGCGCCCGCATTGCCCATTCGTGTTCGTCAGAGGTGTGGTTGACCACGACGTCGAGGACGAGGAGGGTTTCGCGGCTCTTGAGCGTGGCCGCCAGCTCTTCGACGTCCTTGAGGGTGCCGTATCTGGTGTCGATCTTGCGGAAGTCCCGTACCGCGTAGCCGCCGTCGTTGTTTTCCGGCGGGCAGTCGAGGATGGGCATGACGTGCAGCATGTTGACGCCCAGTTCCTGGAAGTAGGGGAGTTTTTCGCGCAGGCCCTGCAGGTTGTCCGCGAAGCGATCGCAGTACAGCGCCATGGCCACCCATTTCTGGCTTAAAAACCAGTTGTAGTTTACTTCACGCGCCAAGTCCGATTTCCGCAAGGTGGGAGTACGCTCCATATAGCGCAGGGCGAGGGTTTCGACCAGTCGCACCATCTGCTGCTTGAAGTCGGGCCGGTCTCCATAGAGCAGTTTGAAAAGGGAATAGATGGCGTAAAAGTTGGCGCCCAGACGCGTATAGAAATGGCGCAGCCGGAACTTGCCGATTTCGGGTCTGAGGCCCGCCAGGATTTCGTTCAACAGGGCATGGGAAGCTTGTTCGTACATGGATGATCCTTATTGCTCAAATTCTCGCAGCCACGCATCGGCCTCGGGCCAGAAATGCGCCACTCCTTCCAAAATGCCGGCGCTGTAGTTTCCGTTCATGCCGAGATATCCTCCTGCGGCGACATACAGCGCCTCGGGTTTGGTTCTTGCCACCTGTTTCTTTATGGCACCGTCGGCATTGGCCACCAGCACCGCCGGAATGTCGCTGAGGAGCACGTCCAGGTCGTTGCCGCTGTCCCCCGCGAAGAGCGTGTTCTGCAGGGAAAAGTTTTGCCTTGCCATCATGAAGCGGATGGCATGCAGTTTCCCGGCGCTTTGAGGCAGAACATCGAGCAGACCGATATGTGCCAGTTCATCGATGCTCCAGATCAGGTTGGCGCGGATGCCTTCGTGCTGCAGGCGCTCGTGCATCCGGGCGATGAGCGTGCGCGAGTCCGCGTCCAGGGCGACATAATAGCTCAGCTTGAAGGCGGCCTGCTTTTCCCCCTCCTGCGGTTGCAATTCCGCGATTCCGCGCAGCAGGTTCTTGAGATCGGCGCAGCGCATGCCTTGCCAGTCCGGCGCGATATGTTCCTCCCACTGATCCCAGGGCTGCCAGTCGTCCGCGCCGACCTGGTAGATGCTCGCGCCGACGTCGGCAATGGCAAAGTCGGGGCTCGGCAGGTCGAACTCCGCGATGGCGTCTTCGATCAGGGCGCGATGGCGGCCGGTCACGTAGGCCAGGCAGATCTCCTCGCGCGCCGCCAGTTTCCGAAACAGCGTCGTGGCCGCCGGCCACGGGGGCTCCGGGCCGTTGGGGATCAGGGTCCGGTCGAGGTCGGTGCAGAGCAGGAATCGTCTCATGACGCGCCTTCTTCCTGGGCGGGGAATCCGTAATGGGCCATGGCGTCGAGAATCCCCGCCGCGAAGGATGCTTCCGAAAAGTGGATCCCCTCGATGTTCGCAAGCTCGGACAGCTCCGTGATGTGTCGGTTGTCCACCACCGTGCCCAGGGTGTTGCCGCGCAGCATGTCGGCATCGGCTCCGGTGACTCCGGCGACCAGGGTGCTCTCCAATGGAAAGTCCAGCTGTTCGGAACACCAGCGCAGCGCCAGGCCTTTGGAGGCTCTGAGCGGCAGCACGTCCAGGTATTGGCCGAAGGAGACGAGCACGTTCACGGCCTGCTCGTTGTGCTGGAGCAGTTGACGGACCTGCTGTCCGCTGATCACCGAAGTATCGATGTAGTAGCTGATTTTAAACGCGCTCTGGTGCTTCTTGGGCTGCAGAGACAGGCCCGGAATTTCGCGCAGGGTCTCGCGCACGGCCCGGGGATCCCAGAGGTGGTTGATGTGGCGCTCCCAGATCGTGTCCTGGGTGAGGCTGGGGGCATAATGTATTTCCGTGCCCTGTCCGGAGATCAGCACGTCGGGTTGCGGGATCTTGTGCTTGCGCAGCGTGGCCAGGGCGCTGTCCAGGCGGCGCCCGGTGACAATGCCGAAGAGGACGGTCTTGCGGTGGGCGTGCAGGGTCTGCATGAGCGCCGTGAGCGAGTAATTTTCGCCGATGAGGCTCAGGTCCAGCTCCGCGAAGAGCGCCTGCTTGCGGGAGATGCTCCTGCGCCGGATGGGCGCCATGCGGATCAGCGGCGCGGTTTTTTCCACCAGGGGGCGGATCTCGTCCAGATATTTTTCCACGTGCGCCTGCCACGAATAATGGCGGCGCACGCCGGACAGCCCATTCTTGGCGAAGCTGCGCCATTCTTTTTTATCGACCAGGGTCCGCAGGATCGTTTCTGCCATGGCCTCCTTGTCGAGGGGATCGACGAGGTGGCCGTTGCGGCAATTCCTGATGATGTCGATGGGCCCGCCGTCCTCAGTGGCCACGATGGGCAGCCCGCAGGCTGCGGCTTCGAGCAGGGTCAGACCGAAGGGCTCGGTCAGCGCGGGATTGACGAAAACTCCGCGTGATGCGGCGGCCAGACGAAAAAGGGTGGCCACTTCCTCGGGCCTGTGGTGCTTGGGGTAAGCGACCTTGCCGTAGAGGTCGTGGCGGTCGACGGCGAGCAGGATGTCATTCAAGACGCCCCTCGCTCCGTCGTCCATGTCCTGGATGTCGTCGCGGTTGCCGGCAACGACGACCAGGTTGGCGGCCTCCTGCAACTGGGGGGATTCCCCGTAGGCGTCAATGAGGGTCACGATGTTCTTTTTCGGGTCCGGCCGCGAGAGCGCAAGCACCATGGGCTTTGTGGGCCGATGCAGGAAGCGCTTCAGCTCGCGGGCGATGGGGCTCCCTTTTTCACTTTCGCGGGGCGGGTAGAAGTGGTCCAGGTCCGTGCCCGGGGGGATCACGCACATGCGTTCAGGCTGATAGAAATCGTAGAGGCCGTATTGCTCCTCGATCTCCTGCCCGGTGCTGGTGATGATGCGCTCGGCCGCGCTGAGCGTGGTTTCCTCCGCTTCGATGCGGCGCGACATCTTGTATGTGTCCTCGATCTGCCCCCGCGAAATGCCGCTGGCCAGCAGCCGCAGCCGTTTGCTGCGCCCCAGGGAGTGGCCGGTATGAACCAGCGGGATGCCGAGCTGATGCGAGAGTCGGGCTCCGACATAGCCCGCGTCGGCGTAATGGCTGTGCAGGAGGTCGGGGACGCGTTCCTGGCTTTTGAGGAAGGTGAACACATTGTCGGAAAAATTATCCAGCGAGTCCCACAGCAGTTCCTTGCGCAGGTATTTTTCCTCGCCGCATTCGATGCGCACGATGCTGGCCTTGTCGGAGAGCGGCTCCATCACCTGCGCGTAATCGGGACTGATGGCCTCGTCGACAACCCTGCGGGTCAGCAGGATGGCCTTTTCCACATCCGGGCGTTCGCCAAGGGCGCGGGTCAGTTCGACCACGTATTTGACCTGTCCGCCGGTGTCCGCATCACGCCCCAATTCCATGTCATGTCCGCGCACCAGTCCGTGAATGCTGATCAGTACTATGAACAGTGGTTTCTTGACGGGCTTTCTGCGTTTTTTCACAGTTCCCACTCCTTGAAAAATGCCTGGTAGAATTTCCGGTCATCAGGAACCGCTCCCCGAATTTCGCAGATGGCGGCTGCAAAGTCGCGTGCTCGCATCAGGGCCGTGGTCTCCGGCCAGCCCAGCCGCATGCCGAGAATGCATGCGGCGGAAAAAGCGTCGCCAGCGCCCACCGTGTCGACGATGCGCGAGAGTTCCTTGCCGGGGGAGGCGATAAAGAGGTCATCGTTTCCGTCCAGTTGCCAGGCCCCGTCTTTCCCGCAAGTCACGATCAGGCGCTTGATGTCGAACATGCGCTTCAGCTCCGCTCCCTGCGCCTGCGCCAAGCCTGCGCCGGCCTTGAACATCTCGGCCAGGTTCCGCAATTCCTCGTCATTCAATTTCACGACGTCTGCGTTCTGCAGCGACAAACGCACCGTGTCCTCGTCATACCAGGGTTCGCGCAGGTTGATGTCCAGAAAGCGTGGGGCGGTGGTGTTTTGCAGCACGTGGGCCAGCGCCTGCCGAGAGGTGTGGTGGCGCTGGCTCAAGGTTCCGAAATAGATGAGCGCGGGAGCTGCGGCTTCGGCTGCGACCGCCGCGCTTGCAGGGTCGATGAAGTCGTAGGCCTGCCGCGGCAGGATTTCAAAGCGGTGCCCCTCATTCTCGATATGAACCTCTACCCGTCCCGTGGGCAGCTCCGGGTCGATCTGGACTCCGGAAATATCCATGCCCTGGTCTTCCATGCTGTCAAGGGCCTGAATGCCAAGGGCGTCGTCTCCCAGGCGGGAGATCACAAGCGGTCTTTGACCGAAGGCCGCCAGATGCCGGGCGACGTTGAAAGGGGCGCCGCCAAGAACCGCGCGATCGGGAAAAACGTCCGCCAGAATTTCTCCAAAAAGGAGGATGGCGGGGCTCAGGCCTTCACCCGTGGGCGCTTGATGCGTGACGGGTTGTTCCAGGCTGGTCTTGTGTCTCATATGCTGGGTATCTCGTCATTTTCTTAAATTTAAAGGATGTTTGCATGTTTCATGTCGGATTGATGAGTGATTTTAAACAGATTTCAGTATTCAATTTTCAGATTCAGTGAGATGGTCGGATGATTGATTTCTGTTATATCATGCCGCTGATTTTGAGATTTTTTTACGAGATGTGTGGCGTGCTGATCATTAAAAAAACTGATGTAAATTTATTTGTTACATTTTAAATGCGATTGATGTCAACAAAAGCAGGAACTATTCAGTTTGAGCTCAACAAGATGCGATGGTGGACAGAAACAAATGGGCTTGATTTTTTTGGATGCGAATCCCTTCTCGGCAAGCGGCCCGCCGTTGCCATGGCCATGCCGCGCGGAACTCCTTGCGGTTTCTTGAGCGCCGGACACCGTCGGCCGTGGTCCGTTCGCTCGGACGGTTGGAACGTTCCCGACAGTCTTCTCAGGCGTGCCGTTTTCCGACCCGTCTGCATGTCTTGCTGGTCGTGCATTTTGAAGAAGCAGGCACGTAGTGCGAATTTGCGGGGCTGCTGTGCGCAATGAGCTGTTTTAATAAAAAAACCCCCGTCATTTGACGAGGGTTTCGAGGTGGTTTTGCCAGCAGTCTGAAGGAAGCTGAAACGCGGCCCTGGTTGTGGAGAAGCCTGGATTATTCGTCTTCTTTCTTGCTGTCGGCAATGACCTGCTCCGCCACGTTGGGGGGACATTCCTCGTAATGCGCGAATTCCATGGTGAAAGTGCCCTGGCCCCCGGTCATGGAGCGCAGATCCGGGGCGTATTTCATCATCTCGGCCATGGGCACGTGCGCCTTGACCTCGGTCACGCCGCCGATGGAATCGGAGCCCAGGACCCGGCCGCGTCGACTGGAAAGATCGCCGATGACATCGCCCATGAACTCGTCGGGGATGAAAACGGCCGCAAGCATGATGGGTTCGAGCAGGATCGGATTGCACATTTCGACGGCTTTCTTGAAGGCCAGTGAACCGGCGATCTTGAACGCCATTTCCGAGGAGTCGACGTTGTGGTAGGAGCCATCGTAAACGGCCACCTTGAAGTCGACCATGGGATAACCGGCCAGAAATCCGCGCGCCGCCGCTTCCTGGACGCCCTTGTCAACGGCCGGGATGTAGTTGCGCGGGATGGAGCCGCCGACGATCTCATCCAGGAACTCATAGCCTGCGCTGCGCGTGTTGGGCTCCATGCGGATCCAGCAATCGCCGAACTGTCCGCGTCCGCCGGATTGCTTTTTGTGCCGCCCCTGGACCTGGGCCTTGCCCTTGATGGTCTCCCGGTAGGGAATCTTGGGCGTTTTGAGGACGATGTTGGTCTTGTAGCGGCGCTTGACCTTTTCCACGGCCAGTTCGATGTGCAGTTGGCCCATGCCGGTGAGGAGCATGTCGCCGGTTTCGTCGTTGCGGACCAGGTGCAGGTTGATGTCTTCATCCAGAAGCTTTTGGACCGCCGCGAAGACCTTGTCTTCCTCGCCCTTTTCCTCGGCGGCCAGGGCGTAGGAAATGATGGAGGGGCTTAAGGCCGGCTTGGGCAGGATGAAGGGGGCTTTTTCCGCGCACAGGGTGTCGCCGGTGGCCGTGTTCTTGAGCTTGGCCACGGCCACGATGGCTCCGGGTCCGACTTCCTGCTTGCAGGGAGTCTGCTTCTTGCCTTCCAGAAACAGGATCTGGCCGATTTTTTCCTTTTCGTCCTTGGTTGCGTTGAGGACGGTGGCGTCAGGGGACAAAACGCCGGAGAGCACGCGCAGTACGGAGAGCTGCCCGGCGAAGGGGTCGGCGATGGTCTTGAAGACAAAGGCGGCAAAAGGGGCGTCGGGGCTAGACGGGCGCTCGGCCCCGTCGGCGTCGAGCCAGGGCTCGTGTTCGAGCGGCGAGGTCATGATGTTCTGGATGGTGTCAAGGAGCATGGCCGCCCCTTTGTTCTGCATGGCGGAACCCGCGCAGACCGGGACCAGCGTGCGGCTGGCGACGCCCGCGCGCAGACCGGAGATCATTTCCTCGTCCGTCAGCGAGCCCTCTTCCAGGTATTTTTCCATCAGCTCTTCGCTGCTCTCGGCGATGTTTTCAATGGCGATTTCACGCGTCATGGTCACTTCGTCAGCCAGATCTTCGGGCATATCGATGGGGGTCAGGCCGCCGCTTTCGTCGAAGGCGTAGGCTTTCTCGGCCAGGATATCGACCAGGCCGCGGAAGTCGGATTCGCTGCCTATGGGCAGAAAGAGCAGGACGGGTTTGATGCCCAGCATGTCGGACAGGCCCTGGTATGCCATTTGGAAATTCGCGCGCTCACGGTCCATCTTGTTGATGAAGGCCATGGCCGGGAGTGAGGCCTTGACGGCCTCGGACCAGATTTTTTTGGTCAGCGGCTTGACCCCGTCGATGGCGTCGATGACCAGGACCACGTTGTCCGCGCCTTGCAGGAGGTAGGGGAGGTCGCCGATAAAGTTGTTGTCGCCGGGCGTGTCGATAAGGAAATTCAGGTTCTTCTTCCAGGGGAGCTGCGCAAAGCCGGGTTGAATACTGCCCCTGCGTTTGGTTTCTTCAGGTTCATAGTCCAGAACCGTCGAGCCCTCGTCAATTTTGCCCAGCCTGGTGATGGAACCGGCGGCAAACAGCAGCATTTCGGCCACTGAAGTCTTTCCGGTTCCTCCATGCCCTATCAGGGCGAAAGTCCTCTGTTTTTGAAGTTGATCCTGCATACAGCCCCCTTATGCAAAGTATTACGCAACCATATGGCTACAGGGTATAAGATCGTTCCAGTCTTTCATCATGAATGACGGGAATTCGCTTGCAAAAGAGAAGAAATTGGATGAAAGTCCCACGCTCTAAGTCCCCGAGCGCTTGTAAACCGCCTGCTATCCTGAACTTTTTCAAGAAATACCCCTATAGAGAGGGGCCTTGGAAGTTGTCAAGAGCAACAGGATTTTAAGCGGTGCGTAATTCTTCAAAATTGTTGAGAGAAAATCATGAATATGGTCGATAATCAGCTGCAGAGTCCTGCGCGGCCCACGATGCTGCGTTGCGCCGTGTCGGATATCGAGGTTGGCGGGCCCTGGCTTTTCTGGTCCGCTCCGCCGTCCCCGTCCCTGCGCCGCAGCCTGAAAAATCATGGACAGCTCATGCCCGTGCTGGTTGATGCCGGCGGTGTTCGGCCCGTGCTCGTTGCGGGTGCGGCACGGGTGGCGGCCCTGGCGGAGCTTGGCCGTGAGATTTTGTGCCTGGACCTGGGGGCCTTGAGCGACGAGGCCAGAGGGCTGGCCTACGTGCGTTCCAACGCCGGGGCAGACTTGACCGACGGGCAGCTCGTTCTGGCCATGCGCTATTTCAACGCCCTGCCGGATGTGGACATGGCGGCGGCGTTGGAGGCTCTGGACCTTGAGGCGCGATCCAAGCGGCTACGCCTGGTTCGCTCCTGGCTGACGTTGCCCACGCGCTGGGACGCGTTTCTGGGCACGGGAGCCGTCCCTCTGGCCTGCGCGGACGTGCTGGAGGCATTTGCCCCTGGCAATCTGGCAGCGTTGGAGGCGCTCTTTGTCACGCTCTCCTGGTCGCGCGGGAATGCGGTCAACGTGCTGACCTGGATTCGCGAGATCTGCGCCCGTGACGGTGCTTCCGTGCAGGAAGTGCTGGATGGCGTGGGGCTGCAGGAGATTCTGGCGGCCGGTCTTTCGCCCAAGGACGCCATGACCCGCGTTCTCCACGAGGCTCGCCTGCGGCGTTATCCGGTTTTGTCGGACATGGAGCGTGATTTTGCCGAGACCGCCCGCAGGATATCGACCGGAACGCGCTGGCGGGTGGTGCAGCCGGATGTGTTTGAGAGCAACGCGGTGGAACTGAGCGTGCGCCTGACCAGCCCGGACGGGCTGCGGGCCGCCAGCGCCGAGCTTGCCCGTATCGCGGCCCGTGAAGATCTGGACGGCCTTTTTCCCGTGGGGCGCAAATGAATACCTTGCCCTCCTATCTGCAGGGTATCAGCCGGGTGGTGGTCGATGCGGCCGTGGCCGGGTCCCCCGTCGCGCTGCGGGTGCGTGAGAGATTGCCACACCTGACGGCGGAGATTCTTCCCGAGGGGGAAACCCTGTCTTCCGGACTTGCGCGCGAGGATATCCTTTATCTGAAACAGTACCGGGGGCGTTTTTTGCGTCATTGTCCCGGCACCAGCCATTACCGCTGTTGCGGTTACCAGATCGTCCACATCGGCGAAAATTGTCCGCTGCGCTGCTCCTACTGCATCCTGCAGGCATATTTTCAGGATCGCGTGCTCAAGGTTTGGGCCAATCAGGACGATCTGTGGCGGGAATTGGACCAGGCCTTCAGCGCACATCCAGGTCGGCGCTATCGGGTCGGAACCGGAGAATTCACCGATTCCCTGGTGTTGGAGGCCCTGACCGGCTACAGCCGTGATCTGATCGAGTTTCTGGGGCGGTATCCGCAGGTCTGCCTGGAACTCAAATCCAAGGTCGTGGACCTGTCCTGGATGGATGTGGTCCGCGATCCGTCCAGGGTGCTCCCGGCCTGGTCCATGAACGCGCCGGCCATTGCCGAATACGAGGAGCAGGGGGAGTGCGCGAGTCTGGAAGAGCGCCTTGCCGCGGCCAGAACCTGCGCCCGGGCGGGCTTCCGGGTCTGTCTGCACTTTGACCCCATGATTCATTTCCCCGGCTGGCAGGAAGGCTACGCCCGCACCGTGGAGATGATCTTCGACCATCTGCGCCCCGAAGAGATAGCCTACGTGAGCATGGGCTCATTTCGGCACATGCCGGATTTGAAGCGTTGCATCAGCGAAAATTTTCCCGAGTCCACGTATATTTACGGAGAGTTCATCACCGGGTTGGACGGCAAACAGCGTCTGCTGCGTCCCCTGCGGGTCGAGCAGTTCCGTTTTCTGGCAGACGCCCTGCGGCGGGGCGGCCTTGATCGGCAGCTCTATCTGTGCATGGAGTCGGACGAAGTCTGGCAGGCCGTGCTTGGGCGCACTCCCGCAGATCTGGGTGGGCTTTACAGGCATCTCATGGCGCAGGCTTTTGGGGACGAAGGCAACGAGTAGGGGGCAGGTTGAAAATGTTTTCAATTGGCGGTGGGCGGCCCATGCCGACACCGGACCTTGAGGCGCTGGTGGAAACGTTTAATGTGACTGGCTCCAGGGCTTGGCTGAAAGGTTCACATGTGCGTGAATCGGGAAGGAAGAATCTTGGTTGCGGCAAGCGGCCCGGTGTCGGCATGGGCTTGAGGCCCGCCGGAACTCCTTCACGGGCCTCGTAGAGCTGAATCGTTGCGTGCCGGGCGAAAAGTCCGGGCAGGACGCGCGGCAACGATTCAGCAAACGATGCCTGGCTCAGTCAGACAGCCGACGAGCCTCAAGCCCATGCCGACACCGGACCTTGAGAGTCTGGTGGAAGGCATTTTCGGTGCGGTATCATCTGGAAGGAAGATGGGGGAAATTGGACTATACGTCCGCCTCGCCAGGGAGGCGGACGAGAGGTGTCTGCCGGATTCTTCTAAGAAATTTCGCGTGAGACGGGGATCACTCCGCCTTGGGCTGTGATTTCATGATGCCGCCGAGGTCCAGATTCATGTTCTTGATGCAGCTGTCTTTCAAATGGCAGCGTTCGCATCCGTAGCGGTGGGGATAGGGGGTGATGGTCGCGTATTTGCGGTCCAGGGCTCCGGAATCCTGCAGGTTCAGGCCGATTTTCTCAAGCGTCCGGCACAGGGGCTTGGTCGGCTCCGGAACCGGCGCGCACTGTTTTTCCCCCAATTCGGGCATCAGCGCCTTCAAGGTCCCCATGATCATGGTCTGGGCGATGGCTTCGTGCTTGAACCCCTCGGACGGGGACTGCTTCCAGATCTCGTCGACCTGATCCTCGACCTCGCTTTCAAGAAAGACAACCACATGTTCCTTGCGGTCGCCAAGTTTGTAGACCTTGAGGAGAGGAAGCCATTTTTCCCAAACGTCGAGCACTGCGATCATGTCGCGGGGGCCGAGTTCTTCGATTTGGGACAGGAAAAGAAAGGTGGGGAAATCGAACTCCGGCTGCACCGGCAGTTGCGTGATGGACAGAATCTTCATGAATGCTCAAACCTGTGGTCTAGGGTGTCTGGGAAGCCGGACGCGAGGGCCTTGGCGTGGATTGGTCCTTGATATACTTGCGCGCGAAACTCAAGAATTTTCTCTGTTTCCAAGGTGTCTGGCCGCCCACAGCGAGGCCTGCAATCGGTTGGGCACGTCGATTTTCTTGTAGATGTTGTAGATGTGCGACTTGACGGTGTTGAGGCTCAAGAAAAGCTTTTGCGCAATGTCCTTGTTGGTGGCTCCGGCGGCGAGCATGAGCAGAATCTCCTGCTCTCGCTGGCTCAGATCGGCCTGTCCGTTTTCCGGCGCGCTCAATTCGGCGGGACGGTTCTGCTTGCCAAGCAGAAAAGCTGACATGGCCTCGCGCGAGAACCAGAGCTCATTGTCGAGCATGGCGCTCACGCCTTTGACCATGAGCTTGAACGGAGAGTTGCGAAAAAAAATGCCGCGAATGCCGGAATTGATGGCTTCAAGTTCGAGCGAGCGGTCTTCCGGGACGTTGAAGAGGGCCACGGAGGTGGACATGAATGGGGAGTCTTCTCCGTTTGCCTCTCGCAGGAGCTCCTCCATGGACATGCCGGTACAGTCGAGGAGGGTCAGGTCGGGCCGGGCGGTTTCAAGAATTCTGGGCAGGGACGGAGAATGGCTGCAGCTGACACCTGTCTCCTGACTGAGCCTGGCGGCCAGAAGATCGTTCAAGAGCGGGTCGTCTCCGACGATTCCAAGCATGGCCGGCCCTGCCTGGCCAGGTTTTCTGCCCGTGTTGACGCGGATGGAGGTGACCTTGTCCGGATCAAAGGCAATGGCCATCCCGTTGCTGTCCGTGCGCACCACGGTGCCTTCGACCCGGAACCGTGATTGTGGTTGGCTGGCCTTTATACCGCCAAAGTCGAGGGAGATGATCAGGGTCACTTCAGTGCCGGCGGGGTACGTCTGCCCGGTCTCGAAAAAGACTCCTCCTGCGGAGATGTTTGTCGTCGCCAGCTCCTGGTCCGAATAGTCATGCATGATCGAGCTCACTTTCGAGGGGATGCTCATGGAAAAACGTTCAATTCTGCGCCTGTTGTCCTTTTTGGACGCCGCACTGCTGTTCATGTTTCCTCCGTGCCGGGTGCGCAACGTGTCAGTCCGATACTTTTGGTTCCGCGCCGGAGATGTTTTGCGGCAACAGTTTGTTTTTCTTGAGATACTCTAGAAATTTTTTGGCTATGTCCAGATTGTTGTTAAGACGCAGGGCCGTGCGCAGGTGCTCGACGGTGTTCTGGATGTCGGCCTTGGCGAAGCAGGCCCGGGCCATGTTGTAATGCAGGTTCTCGTCGGCCGGGGAGAGTTCCAGAGCCTTGGCGTAGTATTCCGTGGCCTGGTCGTACATTTCGTTTTTGCGCAGACTTATGCCAAAATCATTGAAAAGGTGTTTGTGTTCGGCCTCGAAGGTCGCTTCCATCTTGATCAGACGTTGGAAGATATTGTCGGCCTTGCCTGTTTCTCCCCGGTCAAGATAGGTCAGGCCCAGACCGAAATTGGCCCTGATGTTTTCTTCATCGACGCGCAGGGCGTGGCCGAATTCGTATTCCGCGCTGTAGGTGTCGCCGTTGTCCCGGTGCCGCTCTGCCTTGGCAATGGTCTGATTCAGCTTGCGGATGCTGGGATAGACCTTGCTCGAATAAAATTCGGGTTCTGGCGCGTATTGCTCCAGAAATTCTTCCTTGGGAATTTCCTGTTTGGGACCGGAGGGCACGTAGTTCGGGTTCAACGGCTGAATCGTGATAACGCCCTGTTCGTCTTCCTCGGCAAACCAGTACATGGTTTGCGTGGTCTTGCGTACGGTCGCGCCCGCCCCGACCTTGGCAATTTTTTCGGAGGAAAAAACTCCCTTGATCCGCGCTCGTTGATTTTCAGTTTCCGACATGGGCGTCCCCCGCGAAAATTATGTGATTGTCTTCAGATAGTTCCGAGCTGCCTGCACAGGGTTGTCCGACTTGGTGATGGGTCGGCCGACGACAAGGTAATTGCTGCCGTCACGGGCGGCCTGGGCCGGCGTGCAGACCCGGGACTGGTCTCCGGAGTCGGCGTCGGGCAGGCGGATGCCGGGAGTGAGGAGCTGAAAAGATGCTCCACATGCCTGACGTATAACACGAACTTCCCTGCCTGAACAGACCACGCCATCGAGTTTCCAGTTTTGGGCGCTCCTCGCCAGGTGAACGGTCAGATCGCGAAGTTCGTCATCGGTAGCGGCCGGGTTCCAGGCCAGATCTTTTGGTCCGAGGCTGGTCAGCAGTGTCACTCCGAGGATGCATGGCGGTGTCTGTCCGGGAGCGAGGGCCTGGTCCCGGCCTGCTGCCGATGCTTCGCACATGGCGCGTCCGCCGAGTGCGTGAATCGTCAGCATGTCCGCGCCCATGCGCGTGGCCTGGGCCGTGGCCGCCTGCACGGTGTTGGGGATGTCCATGAACTTGAGGTCGAGGAAAACCAGAAATCCCATGTCCTTGAGCCGGGCGAGCAGATCCTGGCCTGCGCTCAGGTACAGTTCCAGGCCGACCTTGACCCAGGGCACGACGCCTTGCAGGCGGGAAGCCAAGGCCAGCGCCGGAGCCGCTTCAGGAAAATCCAGGGCCACGACCAGGGCTGGTGCGTTGTTCATGACACCCCCCATTGGCGGCTGAGGGCGGCTTGCCATGACGCCCTGTATGCAGGCCTGGTTTTTTCAGCCAGATAGATGGCGCGCAGTTCTTGGTAGGCCGAATCCAGTTCGTCATTTATGACCCAGTGGTCAAACCACTGGCTGTCCGCGATTTCGTGTCGGGCAGCGGCCAGACGGCGGATGATGGTTTCTTCGCTGTCCGTGCCCCGTCCGGTCAGGCGCTTTTCCAGGGCATCGCGCGAGGGAGGAAAGACGAACACGTAACAGCCCTGACCCATGTTGCTTTTGATCTGGCGCGCGCCCTGCACGTCGATGTCGAAGATGACGTCGCGCCCAAGGGCCAGCAGATCCATGGTGGTCTGTCGCGGAGTGCCGTAGAGATTGCCGTGGACTTCGGCCCATTCGGCGAAATACTTCTCTTCCCGGCGGCGCAGAAATTCCTCGCGGGTCAGGAAATGATATTCCCGGCCGTCGACCTCGCCTGGGCGCGGGGCGCGGGTGGTGCAGGACACGGAAAAGGTGAAGGCGTTGAATTCCGTGGTCAGACGCCGGATGAGGGTGCTTTTTCCTGTGCCCGAAGGGGCGCTGATGACGAGCATCATGCCCACGTTGGTGTCAGAGGGATGCATGCTTGCGCTATTCATCACTGCCTCCGGCGGTGAAGCGTTGGCTGATTGTTTCGGGCTGGATGGCGGACAGGATGCAGTGGTTTGAATCGGTGATGATGAGCGACCTGGTTTTGCGGCCCTGGGTCGCGTCGATGAGCCGTCCGGCCTGCTTGGCCTCCTCCCGCAAGCGTCGCATGGGGGAGGAGGTCGGGCCGACAATGGCCACCACTCTGCTTATGACCACGGCGTTGCCGAAGCCGATGTTGAGGAGTTTTTTCTTTTCCACTTCCTACTCCAGATTCTGGATCTGCTCTCTGCATTTTTCGAGTTCGGCCTTGAAGGTCACCACCAATTGGCTGATGCTCGTGTTCTGGCTCTTGTTGCCGCAGGTGTTGATCTCGCGGAAGCACTCCTGAACCATGAAGTCGAGTTTGCGGCCCACGGGTTCGGTCTGGTTGAAGTACCCGTCGATGCCTTTGAGATGGATCTCCAGGCGCGTCAGTTCCTCGGATACGTCGACCCGGTCGGAGATGGTGGCCAGTTCCTGCAGCATGCGGTCCGGGTCTATCTGGGCGCCGCTGTCAAGGAGCAGCTTGGCGACCCGTTCCTGCAACTGGGCGAAACGTTCCGGCGCGGTCTGGGCTGCCAGGATCCGGATTTCCTCCACCAGCACGGTCAGGCGCGCAAAGCGCACGCGCAGGTCTTCCTCCAAGGCCAGCCCCTCACGGACCCGCGCTTCGTCCCAGTCCGCCAGAGCCTTTTTCAAGGTCTCGGTCAGGCTTTCAATGAGCTGCGGGTTGTCGATGCTGCCGGAGTCCTTCCAGAGGGAGGGGATGCTGAGCAGCCGGTTCAGGTCCGGGGTGTGCGAGAGGCCCGTCGATGAGGCCAGCCGCTCCAGTTCCTGCAGCATGGAGGCCGCCATGGTCCTGTCCAGGCTTAAGGATTGCAGTTCGGGATTGTTGATCTTGAGTCCGAGAAAGAGCTCCACCCCGCCCCGGTTGGCCACTCCGCGAACCGTGTTCTCCCACTCTTTCTGGTGGGCGTAGAGGGTGGGCGGAATCTTCCATTTCAGATCCAGATGGCGGTTGTTGAGGCTGCGGATTTCCCAGGACAGGGTCCAACCTTCTTCCTGGGCGCTGGCGCGGCCGTAGCCGGTCATACTTTTGGGCATGGTGTATCCTCTAATGATGTTAAATGCTTGAGGGAGTCCCTGTACATCTCCCGGATGCGGGTCAGGTGCGTTTTGACTGCGGGTGCGGCGTAGTCCGGGAAGGTCCAGGGCAGGTCGAGCCAGTCTCCACCTTGAAAAATCAGGGTCAGATCGGCCCAGATTCCCTGGGACAGGTACACCCGGTGCGTGAAATTCTTGCCCGTGGCCAGGACCAGGCGCTCCTGGGTGACGTAGCCCGGGTCGAGGTTGAAAAGCCTGCGCCCGTCCAACGCCCATTCAGCTTCCAGCCGGTTGGTGGCCAGCTTGACTTCGGCCAGGCCGTCAAGGGGCAGGGGGCGTTCAAAGGACAGGATGTGCCGGGAGATGGGCGTGCCCAGTTCCGAGTCGTAATAGCTGGTCCGGTTGAAGGGGATGGGCTGCGACTCGTAGTCGATGGGGCCCAGAATCTCTTCAAGGCGGGGCCGGAGCATTGGCCGGAATTCGTCATGGCGGGCGCTCAGCACGGACAGAAAGGCGCGTCCCGGCAAGGGAAGTATCGGGATGCTCATGCCTTTTCCCCATGGTCATCGGGAAGTCCGGCTTTGAGTCCCGAAGAGGTCAATCCCGTCGGGATGACGCGCAGCAGCTCGCGGGCCTGCGGCGGCGCGCCGCTGATCGAGCACTCGACATAAAACTCGTTCACGCCGGTGCCGCCCTCCTCCAGGATCACGTCCATGAAGGGGAGCTTGAGCAGCTCATGCAGAAAATCAGCGCGTTTGCGGGCCACTTCCCGGCGCAGGGCCTTGGCCCTTTCCCGGCGGATGTGACCGGGCACGGCGCCCTTGAAGAGCGCGGCCGGGGTGCCCGGGCGCTCGGAATAGGGGAAGACGTGGGCGTAGGAAAGGGGCAGGCGCTTGACGACTTCCAAGGTTTCATCCGCATGGCTTTGCGTTTCGCCGGGAAAGCCCGCGATGAGGTCCGCGCCCAGGCCGAAGACCGGCCAGATATCGCGCAGGTCGTGCAGAAAGGCAAATATCTGCTCTAGCCCGTAGTGTCCCCGGCCCATGCGCCGCAGCACTTCCGGGCTGCCGCTTTGCAGGGAGATGTGCAGATGCGGAGTCATGAGGCGGCTTTGCGCCAGGGTAGAGAGCGCCTTGGCGTTCAGGTCGCCCGGTTCAAGGGAGCCCAGGCGCAGCCTGGCCCGCCCCGCCCAGCGGGGGGACAGGGCCTGGTCCACCTCGGCCAAAAGATCCCAGAAATCAGTGGTCCCCGGCAGGTCCCGTCCGTAGTGGCGCAGGTTGATGCCGCACAGGGATATTTCACGGATGCCAGCCTCAAGCAGGCGTCCGGCTTCGTCGAGGACCTCTGCGGGAGGGCGGCTGACGGAGCGTCCGCGGGTTGCGGGGATGATGCAGTAGGTGCAGCCGTGGGAACAGCCGTCCTGGACTTTTATGACCCCTCTGGCCCGATGGTAGCCGGAGATGGACAGCGCCGGGAAGGGGGCTGACGGTTCGCCCATCCTGACCAGCGCGGCCTTGTCCTTTTGCGCGATGACCTCGTCCACGAGGCAAAGGGCCAGGATGCGCTCCCGGTCCGCCTCCACGGCGCAGCCGGCCACGACGATCCACGGTTTGGGATCCGCCGCCGCGAAGCCGCGGACCAGTTTCGCCAGATCGAGCACGGCGCGTTCGGTCACGGCGCAGCTGTTGATGAGCACGATGTCGGCCAGGGACGGGTCGTGGGTTTCCATCAGCCCGTCCGCGACAAGGGCTTCGCGGATGGCTTGGGACTCGTACTGGTTGACCTTGCATCCCTGGGTGGTCAGGAAAAAGAGCTGGCCGGGTTCACGCCGCATGGCTGGCCTCCTCGATGACCGCGCCGGCCAGGACCTGCCCCTCGGCGGAATACACCGCGGCCACCTGCCCGGGGGTGGGCATGGGCCGTGGCTCGGGAAAGGTGATGGTCATGCCGGTTTGGTCCACGCTCACGCGCGCAGGTTCGGGGCGTTGGCGGTAGATCGTCTGCGCGAGGATCTCCCCGGGCCAGAGTTCGGGCGGCCAGAGCAGGTTGGGGATGCCCGTGCGGCAGCCGGACGAGAGGGTCTCGGATTTGGGGCCGACGAGGAGCCGGTTCTGCACGAAATCCTTGCCCGTGACGTAAAGGGGCTGACTGTAGGCGATGCCGAGGCCCTTGCGTTGACCCAGGGTATGGTTCCACAGCCCCGCGTGACGTCCCAGGACCGTGCCGTCGGCCAGCGTGATCGGGCCGGGGCCGCCCAGGCGGACGTTGCGCTCCCGCAGAAAGTCCCTGTAATCGGAGGGGATGAAGCAAACCTCCTGGCTTTCCCGCCCGGCGGGAGGCGTGAGCCCGCGTTCGGCCAGGGCCTGGCGAACGGCGCTCTTGGTCCAGTCGGCCAGGGGGAAAATGACCTGCTCAAACCTTTCCCGGGGAACTCTGGACAAAAAATAACTCTGATCCTTGTCCGCATCGAGCCCTCTGTACAGGGCGGCACCGTGCGGAGTACGCGCGAGGCGGGCATAATGGCCCGTGGCCAGCCGGTCCGCCCCGAGCTCCCGGACCCTGTCCAGCAGCAGGCCGAATTTTATGGCTGGATTGCAGGTCGCGCACGGATTGGGGGTCAGTCCGGACTGATAGGCGCGCACAAAGGGGGCAATGACCAGTTCCTCGAATTCGCGCCGCAGGTCCACCAGATGGAAGGGCACACGAAGTTTCGCGCAAAGGCCGTGCAGGCGTTCGTGCAGGGCCTCGTCGTCGGCGCCCAGAAAACGGGCGTGTACGGCCATGACCTCGGCCCCGGTTTCCCGGAGCAGAAGCAGGCTCATGAGGGAATCGGCCCCTCCGCTCAGTGCGATCGCAGTTTTATGCATGTAAAAAAGGCCGGAAGATCCGGCCCGGGTTACGCAAGTGGCGGTTCGGGCAACTTTGGCAGATGCGTTTCCAGAGTCTGGGCCGCGGACAAAAGGCTCGCTTCGTCCATGTTCCCGGCGAAGAGCTGCAGGCCGACCGGCATGCCGGTGTCTTTGCCGAGCCCGACGGGCAGGGAAAGGCCGGGCAGTCCGCTCAAATTCAGGGAGATGGTGAAGATGTCCGTCAGGTACATCTGCAGCGGGTCGGCCGTGTTCTCTCCGATGGCAAAAGCCGTGGTCGGGCAGGCCGGGCCGCAGATCAGGTCGCACTTGTCCAGGGCGTTCAGGAAATCCTGGCGGATCAGTCGTCGGACCTGCGCCGCCTTCCTGTAGTAGGCGTCGTAGTATCCGGCCGAAAGCACATAGGTGCCGAGCATGATGCGGCGCATGACCTCTTCCCCGAACCCTTCGGAGCGGGAGCGGGTGTACATGGTCGCAAGGTCCTGGGTCTGGCTGCTGCGGCGGCCGTAGCGCACCCCGTCGAAGCGGGCCAGGTTGGAGCTGGCTTCGGCCATGGCCAGGATGTAGTAGGTGGCGATGGCGTATTCGGTATGCGGCAGGGACACGGGCACGATTTGGGCGCCCAGGGAAACGGCCAGTTCGACGGCGCTGCGGCAGGCCGCGTCCACTTCGGTCGAAAGGCCTTCGCCCCAGTACTGTTCAGGCATCCCGAGGCGCAGGCCCTTCAGGGAACCGCCCCGGTTCAGGGCTTTCAGATAATCGGGCACGGGCGTGTCGACGCTGGTGGAGTCCTTGGGGTCGTGCCCGGCGATGACCTGCAAAATTTCCGCCGCATCGGCCACGGTGCGGGTCATGGGCCCGGCCTGGTCCAGGGAGGAACCATACGCGATGAGCCCCCGGCGCGAGACTCGGCCGTAGCTGGGCTTTACGCCTACGATGCCGCAGAAGCTGGCCGGCTGACGGATGGAGCCGCCCGTGTCCGTGCCGATGGAGGCGAAGCACTGACCGGCCGCCACGCTGGCCGCCGAGCCGCCGCTGGACCCGCCCGGTACTCGCGTCACGTCCCAAGGGTTTTTGGTGACCTTGAAGGCGGAATTTTCCGTGGACGAGCCCATGGCGAATTCGTCCATGTTGGCCTTGGCCAGGATGATGGCCCCGGCTTCTTTAAGTCTGGTCACGCAGTCGGCGTCATAGACCGGGACGAAGTTCTCCAGGATTTTGGAGCCGCAGGTGGTGGGCATGCCGACCGTGGCCAGCACGTCCTTGATGATGACGGGGACGCCCCACAGGGGCTTCTTTGCGTCCGGCCCGTGCGCATCCATTGATTTGGCCTGGGCCAGGGCCTCTTCTCCGGCCACATGCAGGAGGGCGTCCAGCCTGGGTTCGGTGGCTGCGATGCGGTCCAGGCAGGAGGCCGTGGCTTCCCGGGCGGTGATTTCGCCTGCACGCAGGAGGTCGCGAATCTGGGTCAGGGAATGATGGAACAGCTGTGACATGAAAAACTTCCTTTTGGAGCGGTTCTGATGTGCGCCCGGGATCAGACGATGCGGGGCACGATGAAGTATTCGCCGTCGCTTTCCGGTGCGTTGAGCAGGATCTGCGCGCGCCCGAATTCCTTGGCGACTTCGTCCTCGCGCAAGAATCCGGGCTGTTCGACGGTGGTGTACATGGGCTCGACGCTCGCGGTGTCCAGCTCGTTCAGCTTGTCCATGTAGCCAAGAATGTCGTCCATCTGCGCGCCCAGGCTGGCGGCCAGCTCCGGGCTGACCTCGAGCCGTGCGAGGGTGGCGATGGCCAGTGCTTTTTCAGGGCTTATTTTCATGCTCATCCTTGCTTCTTCTTGTTTTGAAGTTGGATTCGGCGCTCGTCGCGACGAATCTGCCTTTGTTCCCGGGCCTTGCGGATTTTTTCCAGGTCCGCCTGGATCATGCCCGAGCGTTCCGGCTGGAACAGGAACAGATCCTGCGAGGCTTGGCCCCCGTCCCAGTGCATGGGGGCCAAAGACCAGGGCATGCGGCTGGCGGCTTCGGCCAGGGCCTGGTTGAAGGCCTCGGCCGAACTTTGGCCGCCTCCGAGAAGAGCGGTGAAACGCACGAAATCGTAGCCAAGCGCCGCCCACATGTCCGCTTCTTCCCCGTCGCCTTCCTGCATGCCGCGCTTCAGGCTCTGCGCGCTCTGGGTGGAGATGTCGGCTCCCCAGGCTCCGGGAAAGAACGTCAGGTCAAAGTATTGCGTTTCCAGATTGGCCTCGGACAGGCTCTGTCCCCAGAGCTGCGGCCCGAGAAAAAGGAGCCGCGTCTCTTCATAATAATGGAAAAGCGGGGCCAGCTGCTGCACCCGGAAGAGGGAATCGGGCAGGAAAACCGCCTGAAAGGGAGGGTCTGGGTTCAGGGTGTCCTTGGCTCCGCTGGCTCCCAAGAGGGCCGCCACGGCTTTGCCCCAGGTTGGCGGATTTTCGATGTCGTAGCCCCGGACCGTGGAGACGCGCGCGCCCAGAATTCTGGCCTGTTCCTGAAAGATGTCGGCCATGGCCGTGCCGAATCGGTCCTGGGGGTGCAGGATCGCGTACGACGTGACCCCCAGGCGTTCGCAGCCCCGAATGACGGCCCGGACCTGATCCGCGGGGGTGCTGAAGAAGCGCCATGCCTCCACGCCCTCGTCTTCGACGCTGGGCATGAAGGTCAGGAATCTGGATGTGCGGTGCAGGCCCGCCAGTCGGATCTGGCTCCATATTTCCTTGCGCAGCGGACCGCCGATGATGGGCACGCCGCTCACGGCGCGCAATTCTTCCAGAAAGGTCGGGGACTCGGTGTTGATGAGCTTTATCGCCGGCGCCTCGGTCTGGGCCCGGCTCTCCCGCCAGGCGGTGTCGGCGCCCTTGGCGATCTTCCAGCCCACCTGCGCGTACGGGCCGGAAAGTGGCAGGAGCAGGACCAGGTTCTGCTTGACCACGCCCATCTGCTGTTCCAGGGCGCGCAAGTGGCCGGCAAAGAAATCCTTGTTGGCGAGCCCTCCGCTGCGCACGATGGTGGAGAGGCTGGGCCAGACAGACGTCCAGTTGTCCTTGTCCTGGGTCAGAAGCTTCATGCTCCGCGCCCAGACCACCATGGACCAGGGATAGGCGCCCGGATCGGCGCCCAGGGCGCTGTCCAGGACGGTGCGCAGCTCGTCGGCCTGCAGGGATTCGGCCCGGCGCAGGGCTTCTGTTTCCAGCGCGCCCCGGGTCGCGTCGTCGGGGGTGGCCTTGTAGAGGAAACCCATGGTCTCGAAGGCCAGCCCGTATTCGGGGATGGCCCAGAAATGATCGACGAGCTCCATTCCGGCCGCATCGCGCGTGGTCCAATCAAGGTCGGTGCGACCGGCAAGGTCGAGCAGGTAGCTGACGTAGGCGTCCTTGCCCTTGCGGGCCAGGAGAAGCTGGGCGTTGGCCTGGTTCCAGTCCCAGGAGGACGTGGCGGTTTTGTTTTCGGCCTGCCAGGCCTGCAGGTTCTTTTCCGCCAGCTCGAATTCCCCGAGCTGTACCGCGCTGTCGACGGTATTACGCCAGGCATCGCTGCGGCCGGGATCGCCCACTCCGGTTGTCTCCAGATACTTGGTGTAGCGCTGGAGCGCTTTTTGCGGGTCCGCCGCCTTGTGCCCGGGCAGGGCGGAGGCGGGTTTTGCGCCTGGAGTGGAATACACGATTTTTTTGGCGCAGGAGGAGGCGCCGAGAATCAGGGCCAACACGAGGATGCAGGAGTAAAGAGGTCCGATTTTCATAAGGTATGGAGCCTGACAACGGTCTGAAGGGAGTGTCCCGGTTGAATAAAAAAAAGCCTGGCCCCGTCAAGGGCCAGGCGTGGAGTATAGGGACCGGCAAATTGCCGTGTCAAGCCAATGCTTGCCGTGGTCGATACTTACTTTTTCACTTCCGTGTAGTCGGCATCGACGACGTCTTCATCATCGTTTTTGGCGCCGCCCTGTCCGGCTTCCTGCTGTGCGTCGGCATGGGCGCCGGCGTCGGTCTTCTGGGCGTAGAGCTTTTCGGCCAGCTTGTGCGAGGCCTGGGCCAGCTCGTCCATGGACTTCTGGATGGCTTCGGTGTCTTCGCTCTGCAGGACGCTTTTGAGGGCCTCGGCCTTGCCCTCGATGTCGGCCTTCATGGCTGCGTCGATGTTTTCGCCCAGATCGCGGATGGATTTCTCCGTGGTGTAGATCAGGGTGTCGGCGCTGTTGCGGACTTCGATCAGCTTCTGCTTCTTCTTGTCCTCTTCGGCGTGGGCTTCGGCTTCCTTGACCAGACGCTCGATGTCCGTGTCGCTCAGGCCGCTCGATGCCGTGATGCGGATGGACTGCTCCTTGCCCGTACCCAGATCCTTGGCCGAAACGTTGACGATGCCGTTGGCGTCGATGTCGAAGGTGACCTCGACCTGCGGCACGCCGCGCGGAGCGGCCGGGATGCCGGTCAGTTCAAAGCGGCCCAGCGTCATGTTGTCGGAACACATGGGACGCTCGCCCTGCAATACGTGGATGGACACGGACGGCTGGTTGTCGGCGGCCGTGGTGAAGGTGTTGCTCTTGCGGGTCGGGATGGTCGTGTTGCGGTCGATGAGCTTGGTGAACACGCCGCCCAGGGTTTCGATGCCAAGAGACAGCGGCGTTACGTCCAGGAGCAGCACGTCCTTCACGTCGCCGGCCAGGATGCCGCCCTGAATGGCCGCGCCCATGGCCACGACTTCATCGGGGTTCACGCTGCGGTTGGGTTCCTTGCCGAAGAATTCGCCGACCTTCTTCTGCACCAGCGGCATGCGGGTCATGCCGCCGACCAGGATGACTTCGTTGATGTCGCCGGTCTTCAGACCCGCGTCGGCCAGGGCCTTGCGACAGGGCTCGATGGTGCGACTCACCAGCGCTTCGCACAGCGATTCGAGCTTGGCGCGGGACAGCTTCATGGTCATGTGCTTGGGACCATTCTGGTCCGCCGTGATAAAAGGCAGGTTGATGTCCGTCTCGGTGGAGGAGGACAGGTCCTTCTTGGCCTTTTCGGCGGCTTCTTTGAGGCGCTGCAGGGCCATCTTGTCCTTGGACAGGTCGATGCCGTTTTCCTTTTTGAACTCCGCCACCAGGTAGGTGATGATCTCGTGGTCGAAATCTTCGCCGCCCAGGAACGTGTCGCCGTTGGTGGCGCGCACTTCAACGACGTTGTCTCCCACTTCGAGGATGGAGATGTCGAAGGTGCCGCCGCCGAGGTCGAATACGGCGATCTTTTCGTTGGCCTTCTTGTCCGAACCGTAGGCCAGGGAAGCGGCCGTGGGCTCGTTGATGATGCGCTTCACTTCGAGGCCCGCGATGCGGCCCGCGTCCTTGGTGGCTTGGCGCTGGGAATCGTTGAAGTAGGCCGGGACGGTGATGACCGCTTCGGTCACGGTTTCGCCAAGGTATGTCTCGGCATCTTTTTTCAGGCGCTGCAAAATGAGCGCGGAGATTTCGGCCGGACTGTACTTCTTGTCGCCGATCTGCACGTAGGCATCATTGTTGGCTCCGGCCACGATCTTGTAGGGGCTCTTGGCGATCCAGTCTTTGAGTTTGGGATCGTCGATCTGGCGGCCCATGAGACGCTTGACCGCGAAGATGGTCTTGTCGGAGTTCGTGACCGCCTGCCGCTTGGCGATCTCGCCCACCAGGCGGTCCTGATCAGTAAACGCGACGATGGACGGCGTTGTGCGGCCGCCTTCAGGATTGGTGATGCACTTGGCTTCCTTGCCTTCCATGACATAGACGCAGCTGTTGGTCGTACCCAAATCTATACCGATAATTTTACCCATTGTGGTCTCCTCTGCGGTAATTGAAATAATTATGTAAAAATCGGGCACAAATTAACGCCTAAAAATTGCTTGTAAAGGGCTGGGGGGCATTTTTTTTAGACGGCGATGCCTGCGGGGCCAAAGACGGCGGATCTGCCGGGAGTATCCGGGGGCAGGAACGGGCGTGGTGGGCGGCGCACGAAAAAGCCCCTGCCGTGCATGCCGGCAGAGGCTTCAGTTCGGATGAAGAGGCTCGGGGCGGATCAAAGACCCTTTTGCGCCATGAGATGGGCCAGGTCGGCCACGCGGCAGGAATACCCCCATTCGTTGTCGTACCAGATCAGCACCTTGGCCAGGTTTCCGGCCTGGACCGTGGTGAAATCAGCATCCACCACGCCCGAATGCGGGTCCGCGATGAAGTCGGAGGAGACCAGGGCTTCTTCGGAGTAGCCCAGTATCCCCTTGAGTTCGCCGGCGGCGGCTTCCTTGAAGGCTGCCTTGAGCTCCTCGGCGGTCGTGTCGCGTTCGAGCACGGCCACGAAATCCACCAGGGACACCGCAGGCACGGGTACGCGCACCGAATAGCCGTCAAAGCGTCCGGCCATCTCGGGGATGACCTTGGCCACGGCCTTGGCCGCGCCCGTGGACGTGGGGATCATGTTGCACGCTGCGGCCCTGGCCCGGCGCAGATCCTTGTGCGGGAGATCGAGGATGCGCTGGTCGTTGGTGTAGGCGTGAACCGTGGTCAGCACGCCTTTGGCCACGCCGAATTTGGCGTGCATGATCTTGACCGCCGGAGCCAGGCAGTTGGTGGTGCAGGAAGCGTTGGAGACGATGTGATGGATGGCAGGGTCGTACTTGTCCTCGTTCACGCCGATGACCACGGTCAGGTCCTCGTCCTTGGAGGGCGCGGTGATGATGACCTTCTTGGCGCCGCTTTCCAGGTGTTGGCCGGCTGTCGGGCCGGTGCGGAAGATGCCCGTGGATTCGATGACGATGTCCACCCCGCACGACTTCCAGGGGATGAGCCTCGGGTCGCGCTGGGCGAAACTTCTCACTTCCCATTCACCGCCCACCCGGATGGTGTCGGCGTCGGCCTCCACAGTGGGCGCAAAATGTCCGTAGGACGTATCGTGTCGGAGCAGATGGGCGTTGGTCTGCGTATCGAAAAGATCGTTGATGGCCACGACTTCCAGGGTGTCGCGGTGACGTTGCCAGATGGTCTTGAGCACCTGCCTGCCTATGCGTCCGAAGCCGTTTATTCCAATTCGTGTTTTTTCCATAAGATGCTCCCTAGTCTTCAAAAACCTGGTAGTCGTAAGCGTTTATGAGTTCCATCTGGCGCTTCAAGGTCTGGTGCATGCGCGCGTTTTCGATGGCGATGGCCGAAATGTTGGCGATGGCCTGCAGAAAGCCGATCTCTTCTTCATCAAACTCGCGGCGCTCTCCCGTGTAGACCCGGAGCACCCCGATGGGACGGCTGCCTTCCACAAACAGGGGGGCTACCAGCACGGACGCCAGCCCTTCCTTGGTCGCTTCGCCGCCGTACTGAAAGCGCGGGTCGGAGCCCGCATCGGCAATCTGGACCACCTTGCCGGTAAACGCTTCGCGGTCCAGTCCGCTCTTGGCCACCTCGACCACGCCCTTTTTGGCGTAGCGTTCGCTGAGACCAAAATAGGCCGCCGGTTTCAGGATCTTGCCGCTGCGATCCAGGAGCCGGATGAAGCATCCCTTGACGCCCATGGCCCGGGTCACCTGCTCCGCGATGCGGCTTAAAACCTCGCTCGGGTCAAGGCTCGAGTTCACAGTCCGGCTGACTTCGTAAATAATTTCATAGAGGCGCTTTTTGCTCATGATTTCCTCCTTTTCTGTCTAGACTTCGCGAAAGGCATACATGACAACGGCGCAAGAGAACAATACATTTTCACTTCCGAAATAATATTATGAATTGAATAATCAAACAAACTGGCATTTTCTGCGGAAGTATTGAGTTTTCCACATGCAGAGGATACGAGGCCCCAAAATCTTTTACAGGAGTATTTATGGAACGCACTTTCTCCATCATCAAACCCGACGCCGTCGCCCGCAACCTGCAGGGCGAGATTATGGCCATGATCCAGAGCGCGGGACTGCGCATCAAAGGCATGAAAATGATCCAGTTGACCAAGGCCCAGGCCGAAGGCTTCTATGCCGTACACAGCGCGCGGCCCTTTTTCGGCAGTCTTGTCGAATACATGTGCTCCGGCCCCTGCGTGGTCATGTGCCTGGAAGGCGACAACGCAGTGCAGAAATACCGCGACCTGATGGGCGCGACCAACAAGGACAACGCCGCCGAAGGCACCATCCGCAAGAAATACGCGCTGGACATCGAAAAGAACTCCTGCCACGGTTCCGACGGTCAGGATACCGCGGCGGTCGAAATCGCATACTTCTTCAACGCACTGGAGTTGGTAGGATAATGAAAAGATTCGGGTTCATCGGTCTTGGGAACATGGGCGGAGCCATCGCTCGCGGGCTGGCCTCGGGCGGCGCGTTCGCCCTGCACGGATTCGATCCCAGCGAGGGCATGTGCCGCAAGAATGCGGACATCATGACCATCCATGCCACTGTCCAGGAGTTGGTCAAAAATTCGGATTATGTCCTGCTGGCTGTCAAGCCGCAGGTCATGCGCCCGGTGCTGACCGGTCTGGCCTCGGCCCTTGGACCCGAAACCTGCCTTGTCTCCATCGCCGCCGGCGTCACCCTGGACCAGCTGGTCGAATGGTCCGGGAAAGAATGCCCCGTGGTGCGCGTCATGCCCAACACTCCGGCCATGGTCGGCAAGGGCGTTTATGCCTTGTGCTTCGACCACGCGCTGCTGGATGAGGGTCGCAGGCAGACCCTGCTGGATGTTTTTTCCTCCATCGGTCAGGCCCATGTGCTGCCGGAAAAGCTCTTCGACGCCTACACGGGCCTCATCGGTTCCGGGCCCGCCTATGTCTATGCCTTCATGGAAGGGCTGATCGACGCGGGCGTGACCCTGGGGCTGACCCGGGCCCAGGCCACCAGCATGGTCGCGGGGCTGGTCTCCGGGTCGGCGCTCATGGCCGAGGCCGAGGGCGTTCACCCGACGCTTTTAAAAGAAATGGTCACCTCCCCCGGGGGGACGACCATCGCGGGACTCAATGCCCTGGACGAGCACCGCTTCAAATTCGCGCTTGGCCAGGCTGTTCTGGCCGCCGCCAGACGCAGCAAGGAACTTGCGGATTAGGGCGGCTACGAGCCGCCTTTTTTTATGCCGTATTCATTCCGTAGCGCACGCATCCTCGCCCAGCCCGTGACCGGAGCCGAGATCCCGGAAATCGAGACTGTTTATGCCGGAAACAGGGAACTGCTGCTGCTTCTGGACCGCGAAAACGATCCGCCCGTCCTGGCCCGCCGCTTTGTCGAGCACCAGAACCTGCCGCCGAGAGGGTGCAGGTCCTCCCTGCATAATCTCATTCTGCGCGAACCCATGGCCGGGGACGTCATCGGGCTGATGAGCCTGTACACCGGTTACCCCAAGGGCGATATCGCCTATGTCGGAGAACTTTTTCTGAGTGTCGAATTTCAGGGCATCGGCCTGGGGCGGGAGGCCTATCTGAGCCTGGAGGCCATGCTGCGCCCCGGGCCCATGACCCGCGTGCGGGTGGGGGTCGGGCTTAAGAATTGGAACGCCCTGCGGTTCTGGATCAGGCTCGGTTTCATGCAGGTCACGGGAATGAGCGGCGACCGCTGTTTCGGTCCCGGGCGGCACGCCTTTTTGGAGCTGCAGAAAAATCTGTGATCCCGGCTGGACCAGGCGACGGTAATATCTTGACATGACACGGCGGGCGGAGCTAAACGCATCTCCTCGGGGCGATTAACTCAGCGGTGAGAGTGCCACCTTCACACGGTGGAAGTCACAGGTTCAAATCCTGTATCGCCCACCACCGACCGCACAAACCCTTTCAGGCAGCCGCCCGGAAGGGTTTTTTCGCTTATGGAGCATCCCATGCAGATACAGGACGATTACGAACTTCTCGACAGCGGCAACGGTCAAAAACTGGAACGATTCGGTACAGTCATCCTGGCCCGCCCCTGCGCCCAGGCCGTATGGGAACCCTCGCAGCCCGCGCTCTGGGAATCAGCCAGCGCCACTTTCGACCGCAAGGACGGACTCAACTGGCACGGCCGGGAGCGGCTGCCCGAGGAATGGATCGTGACCGTGCGCGGGGTGCGCATGCGCCTTTCGACCACTGATTTTGGCCACCTGGGCATTTTTCCGGAAACCCTCGATCTGTGGCAATGGATCGCAGGCGCTGTGCGCCAGGGCGCGGTCGCGCACGGGGAGGCCCCGCGCTTCCTTAATCTCTTCGCCTATTCCGGGGGCGCGACCCTGGCGGCGGCCCTGGCCGGGGCGCAGTGCTGCCACCTCGACGCGTCCAAGGGAATGGTCGAGTGGGCACGCGGCAACGCCGCCCTGAACGGCCTTGAGGATTCGGGAACCCGCTTCATTGTCGACGATGTGAGCGCGTTCTTGAAGCGCGAGGTGCGACGGGGGCGCAAGTACGACTGCGTGCTGCTGGACCCTCCATCTTTCGGGCGGGGCAAGCGCGGAGAACTCTACAAGGTCGAAAAGAACGTGCAGGAGACCCTGGACCTGGTCCGTCAGGTTTTAAGCGACACGCCGCTTTTCGTCATCCTGACCTCGCACACGCCGGGTTTTTCGCCCATCGTGCTCAGGAACCTGCTGGAGCAGACTTTCGGAAAGGGAACTCTGACCTGCGGGGAAATGCTGCTGCATGGCGGGCAGGAGGTTCTGGACCTGCCCAGCGGCACTTGGGGAAGATGGGAAGCGAACAAATCTCAAATTTAAGATTTGAAATTTAAGATTTGAAATTTGAAATCAGGGGGCTGTTCGGTGTTGAGCGCGCGTCGTTTCAGCCGAGATTCCACCAGCTCAACGAGCTTCCCGCGATGGTTAGGACCACGGTACACAGCAGCGCGGCCGGCAGCAGCGCGCGCAGCATGCCGCGAACGCGCTGCGGGGACCAGGTCACACCGAGCGGCCCGAG
The DNA here is from genome assembly GCF_000023225.1 of Desulfomicrobium baculatum DSM 4028. Lineage (NCBI taxonomy): Bacteria > Pseudomonadati > Thermodesulfobacteriota > Desulfovibrionia > Desulfovibrionales > Desulfomicrobiaceae > Desulfomicrobium > Desulfomicrobium baculatum. Next base: position 3,268,795 of record NC_013173.1, on the reverse strand, counting down.
GAACGGCTTGTCCTTGATCTCTCCGAAATAGCGGGTCGGGCCGCCCATGCTCACGCCTGCCACGTGGGCGGCGGCGCTCATGGGCCAGCCCGCGTTGGGGCTGTCCATGCTCCGGGCGTCACGCGCGATGCGTTCCCAGGCGGCGGGGCGCAGCAGCAGCCAGCCCGTGGCCCAGATGGAGATGGCGGCCAGACGGGCGGGCATCCAGGCCAGGATGTCGTCGGCCCGCGCCCCGGCCTTGCCGATCTTCTCGAAACGCGGCGTGCGGTATCCCCACATGGAGTCCACAGTGCTCACGGCCTTGTAGGCCCACAACGCGGCGGGCCCCAGCAGGCAGAGCCAGAAGAGGGGGGCCACGAATCCGTCATTGAAATTTTCGGCCAGGGTTTCGCCCAGGGCGCGGCAGACTTCGTCCTCGGTCATGTCGTCCGTGTCCCTGCTGACCAGTCCGGCCAGATGGGCGCGGGCCGCCGCCAGCCGCCCGTCTTCGAGCAGTGCCAGTACGGTGTTGGTTTCCCGCAGCAGACAGCCCAGGGCCAGCCCCGCATAGCCAAGGTACAGGGCCAGGATCTCTCCCATCAGGGGCAGGCCGGTCAGCAGAAGGACCGTGGCCGCGCTGCCCGCAGCCACGGCGGCGACGCTCAGGGTTCCACCTATGCGCGGTCCAAGGAAAAAAGATGTTGCCCAGCCCTCAAGGCGCGCCAGTATTTTGCCGATGAGCCGCACAGGGTGCGGCCAGTCGCGGGGATCGCCAAAGAGCAGGTCCAGGGCCACGCAGCCCAGCAGGAAGACGAAGAGTGACAGGTTCAGCGGCAGACTGTAGAGCGTGTCGGGCATGCGCGTCTCCGTAGGTTAGGGGGCGGCGGGCCGGCCCTCGCGCAGGTCCAGCTCTCCGGTCTGACGATAGGCTTCGTAGAGAAGCACAGCCGCGGCATTGGCCAGGTTGACGCTTCTGACTTCTCCCCAGATGGGGATGCGGATCAGATCCTGGGCGTCATGGAGTACTTCCGGGGGCAGGCCCCGGGTTTCCGGGCCGAGCACGATGATGTCGTCGGCCCTGAAGGAAAACCGGTGGTAGGCCACCCCCTGGCGCGCGCTGGTGAAAACCAGACGGCCCGGATCGCGGCCTTCAAGAAAGGCGGGCCAGGACGGCCAGATCCGCTTGTCCACGTGCGGCCAGTAGTCGAGCCCCGCCCTTTTGAGATATTTGTCGTCCAGGCTGAAGCCCAGGGGTTCGATCAGATTCAGGCGGGTGGTGGAGGCGGCGCAGAGCCGGGCGATGGTCCCGGTGTTGGGGGGTATTTCAGGCTCGTAAAGGGCGATTTGCATCTTTGATTCTCTTTGCGTATTTTTTGGCAGGCACGGCCCGGATCGGGCAAGCCCTCTCGGCACATCACCCTTTTTTGGCTTTCAAACCCGCTTCCGTCAAGGACCGCGAAGTCAGGAGAATTCATGCATCTGCTTGTCACCGGAGGCTGCGGCTTCATCGGCTCCAATTTCATCCAGCACATGCTTGCCTCTCACGAGGATGTGGTCATCGTTAACCTCGACAAGTTGACCTATGCAGGCAACCGCCGGAATCTGGCCGAGGAGGAGGCGCTGCATCTGGGGCGCCGCTATCATTTCGTGCACGGCGACATCTGCGACCAGGAGCTCGTGCCGGAGCTCATGAAGCGCTTTGTCTTCGATGCGGTGCTCAATTTCGCGGCCGAATCGCATGTGGACCGCTCCATAAGCGACCCGTTCCCCTTTGTCACGACCAACGTGCTGGGCACGCAGAATCTTCTGGAAGCCGCCAGACGGGCTGAAATTCCGCGTTTCGTGCACATCTCCACCGACGAAGTCTACGGCACCCTCGGGCCCACCGGGCAGTTCACTGAAGACACCCCCCTGGCGCCCAATTCCCCGTACTCGGCGTCCAAGGCCTCCTCGGATTTGCTGGCCCGGGCCTATTTCCACACCTACGGGATGCCCGTCATGGTCACCCGCTGCTCCAACAACTACGGTCCCTACCAGTTTCCGGAAAAACTCATTCCCCTGGTCTATCTGAAGGCCTCCCGCAGCGAGCCCATCCCCGTTTACGGCGACGGGCAGAACGTTCGGGACTGGATTTACGTCATGGACCACTGCCGGGGCGTGGAAGCCACGCTTTTCAAAGGCCAGCCCGGCGCGGTCTACAATTTTGGCGGGGACGCCGAACGCACGAACCTGGAGGTGGTGCGCCTCATCCTGCGGCTGACGGGCAAAAGCGAAGACCTCATCACCCATGTCACCGACCGGCCCGGTCATGATCGCCGTTATGCCATGGCCTTTGCGCGCTCCACGGCGGATCTGGGCTGGACCCCGCAGCATTCTTTCGAGGATGGCATGGCCCGCACCCTGGCCTGGTACAAGGCCAACGAGGCCTGGCTTGACGAAGTGCAGAGCGGCGCCTATCGCCAGTTCATGGATAACTGGTACCGGACGAGGCAGGCATGAGGAGCGCCGTTGTGCTGGGCGGCAAGACCGGTCTCTTGGGACAGGCCTTAAGCCTGGCTCTGACCAGGCAGGGATGGGCCGTGCATGCTCCGGGGCGCGATGAGCTGAACCTGTTCGAGCGCCCGGCCGTGGAGGACTACCTCGCCCGGACCAAGGCGGAGGTGCTGTTCAACACCGTGGCCTACACCAAGGTCGATCAGGCCGAGGACGAGCCGGCCGAGGCCTCCAGGCTGAACCGGCAGCTGCCGCTCATTCTGGGTAAAGCCGTGCAGGCCGCCGGTGTGCCTATGGTCCACTACAGCACGGATTTCGTTTTCAGCGGCAAAAAGACAAGCCCCTATGGCCCCGGGGATCAGACCGCGCCCTGTTCGGTCTACGGCCAGACCAAGTTGCAGGGCGAGCGGGAGCTCATGTCCCTGGGCCTGCCGAACCTGCTCATCATCCGAACCTCATGGCTTTTTGGCCCGTGCAAGACAAATTTCGTGACCCGCATTCTGGAGCTGGCCGCGTCGAGGCCGGAGCTCTCCGTGGTCCATGATCAGATCGGCAGCCCCTCCTACACTCCGGATCTGGCCGCCGGTTCCCTGGCGCTGTTGGCAACGGGGGCGACGGGCATCTTTCATCTGGCCAACGCGGGCCAGGCAAGCTGGTGCGAACTGGCTACGGAGGCCGTCCGGGGCGCGGACCTGGCCTGCCGGATCAAGCCCATCCCCTCGTCCGAATATCCCCAGAAGGCTTGCCGTCCGGCATATTCGGTGCTGGACCTCGGCGCCTTTACGGCCGCCACGGGTATTGCGCCGCGCCCGTGGCTGCAGGCCCTGCGCGAATTTCTTTTTTCCCGGGAAGACTGCTTGTCATGATCTTAAGCAAGCGCGAAACCGCCGTCCTCACCGCCGTGGTCGAGACCTATGTGGAGACCGCCCTGCCCGTGTCCTCGCAGACGCTGGCTTCGGGTCTGGGGCTCAGCCCCGCCTCTGTCAGATCGGCCATGGCCGCGCTGACGGAAAAGGAGTATCTGCGGCAGCCGCACACGTCCGCAGGACGGGTCCCCACGGTTCTGGCTTTTCGCTATTATCTCGATCAGGTGCTCACCCTCGGCCCACTGCCGCGCAGGGAGCAGTCCCGCCTGCACGAACACATTCTGCCGGGCGAGGGGGATCTGACCCAGGTCCTGCGTCGCGCGGTCCGCACTCTTTCGTCCCTGACCCGCCAGGTTTGCGTGATCATGGCCCCGCGTCAGGATCTGGCCCGCTGGCGACAGATAGATTTCGTCCTCTTGCGGCCGGGCATGATCATGGCGGTACTGGTCATGCAGGGCGGGCTGATCAGCAACCGCCTGGTGCAGATGGACGAGCGTTTGAACGCCGATGACCTCGTGCACTACGGCAACTATCTGAACAGTCTGTTCGAGGGACGCACCACCCAAGAGGTGCGCGGCGAGATCGAGCGCCAGTTGCATAAAGCGCGCAAGACCCTGGATGCCTACCGCAGGGCCTGGGAGCTGGCCGCGCAGGCTCTGGCCGAGGAAGAACAGCCGGAAGTCTTTGTCGGTGGCGCGAGCCACCTTACGGACCAGCCCGAATTCACGGAACTGGAGACCATCCAGGAACTCTTGCGGCTCATCGAGGAACGCTCCAGGCTGCTCGAACTTCTGGACAAGACCTCGGCCAGCCAGTCCGTCTCCGTCAGCCTGACCCAGGACATGCCCGGACTTGCGGGATGTTCGCTGGTGGCTTCCCCCTACAGCGCTTTTTCCACCAATCACGGCACGTTGGCCGTGCTTGGGCCGGTGCGCATGAACTACGCGCGCATCGTGCCCATGGTTGACTTTGCCGCCCAAATACTTAGTCAGTGCCTCAAATCCCGCTTCTAAGGTTTGTCGTGAAGCGATTTCTCAAATATTTCAAGGATCAGGAGTTTTTCATGTCCAATAAGGAAAAAGAGGGCCAGAACCCGGATGAAGTGCAGACCGAAATGCAGGCTGAAGAAGCAAAGGAACTGACCCTGGAGGAAAAATACGTCCAGGCCCTGGCCGACATGGAGGAGCTGAAAAAGGACAACCTGCGCGTCCTGGCGGACAGTGAGAATTTCAAGAAGCGGCTTTTGCGCGAAAAGGAAGATTATTTCAAATTCGCCACCTCCGCCATCCTCGAGGAGATCATCCCGGTCATGGACAACCTTGACCTGGCCCTGGCCCACGGCAAGCAGACCGAGGCCTGCAAGGATCTGGTCACGGGCGTGGAGATGACCATGAACATTTTCCTCGACACGATGAAGAAGCATGGGCTGGAGCAGATCGGGGCGGTGGATGTGCCCTTCGACCCGGCACGTCATGAGGCGCTGGGGCAGGTGGAGCGCGACGACGTGGACGAGAACACGGTCTGCCAGATGCTGCAGAAGGGCTACATGCTCAAGGATCGCCTGCTGCGCCCGGCCAAGGTCATGGTCAGCCGCAAGGCGGGAGAGTAAACGCATGGGCCAGATTGTCGCTGTGCTCGGCGCGAGCCACAAGCCGGAACGGTATTCAAACCAGGCCGTGCGCATGCTCAAGGATCACGGGCATTCGGTCATTCCGGTCACGCCGGGCCGAACCGTCATCGAAGAGCTGCCCGTCGTTCCCAGCCTGGACGCCATCGATCAGAAGGTGGATACGCTGACCCTTTATGTCGGGCCGGAGCGCAGCGCCCAGATGCAAGACGCCATCGTAGCCTTGAAGCCCGGGCGGGTCATTCTCAATCCCGGCACGGAATCGGCGGCGCTGGAACAGGCCCTGACCGAAGCGGGCATCCCCTGGGAACATGCCTGCACCCTGGTCATGCTCAGAACCGGACAATTCTAGACCGCACGCACATCTGGTCGGGGAGCCTTTCCGGCTCCTCGAATCTCATCCTCCCGGCATGCCGCTTTCAAGGGCCACTATCCAGGCCCAGACCACAAGGACCAGCCCGGCCGCGCCGGCCAAAGCTCCAATCCGGGCCTTCCATCCCGTCGCCCCGTGCCAACCGCCGACCAGCAACCCGAAGGGCACGCCGCAGCACATCCCGAAAAAATGAGCGCCCAGGTCCACGCGCTCCTCGCCCGCGCCGAGCATGGCCAGCAGGCTGAAACCGAAGCCCAGGGCCAGCAGTAAAACCTGTCCTCTTGAGCCGCGTTCGGCCCGTCCCGCGCCGCCGGCCAGGACGCCGATCAGTCCGAAGACTCCCGTGGATGCGCCCACGCTGAGGTGATCGGGGGCCTGCGCCCAGGCGTTGAGGGCGTTGCCGAGAGCTCCGGAGAAAACGAAAAGCCCCCAGGTCAGGCCTGATCCGATGCGTCGCGCCAGAAGCGAGGCCAGCACCGCCAGGGCGCCTGCGTTGGCCAGCAGATGTCCGGCGTCGGCGTGCAGGAAAAGGGCGGTCACGCAGCGCCACCACTCCCCGCCAAGGATGAGTCCGGCGTCGGCCCGGCCGGCGAGATGCCAGGAGATGCGTCTCCCCAGGCCCTGGGCGTCGAGCCACATGGTCAGGCCCAGAAAGACGGCGATGATCAGCAGGCTGACCCAGGAGTTGTCCGGCAGGGGCGCCGGGCGGGGCCGCGGCAGATTTTCCTGTTCGTAGGCGAGGATCTCCTGCACGGCGAGCGCTGCCAGGGCCGGCGCGACCAGAAGTCTGCCGTGATCGGAGCGGTTCAGGAATCTGCGGCTGGTCAGGACCAGGGACCAGGCGCGGACGGTGGCCTTGTCCGGGCTGTGTTTCGGGGTGGCCAGGGCCAGGGTGGGCAGGATGTCGATCACTTAGAGGATGGATATCTGCCCGCGCACAAAGGACCAGGCCAGGCCCAGGTATTCATGTACGGCCATGTGACAGGTTTTGATGTTGTCCGCGCGGGGCAGGAAGTATTCGGGCTCGCCCTTGCTTTGGTAACAGGTCGGCGCGGGAATGGGTTTTAAGCCTTGATTTTCAAACAGCTTGACGGCGCGCAGCATGTGCGAGGCCGACGTCACCAGCACGAAGAGGTCGGAACCGGCCAGGGCTTTGATGCGCATCGCTTCGTCGTGGGTGTCGAGGGCCTGGTCCGAGAGCATGATCCGGCCCGGATTAAAGCCTAGGTCCACGGCGGCAGCGGCCATGACCTGCGCGTTTGATTGTTCGTCTTTGAATTTTCCGCCCGAAAGAACCAGAATGGCGCCCGGAAAACGATTCGCGACCCGGATGCCCTCGTTCAGCCGGTACAGGGCCGCCTCTTCGAGCATGGCCCCAGGGGGCAGACGCTGGTCCGTCCAATGTCCGGAGCCGAGCACGACCACCCATTTGACCGGCTTTTTGACGATCTCCGCATTGCTCAGATTCAGCGGCGGATAGGCGTTTTCAAGGGGACGGATCAGGTACCCGGACACGGAGTTGAGGGAAAAGGCGTAAAGCAGGAGCCCGCCCATGACAAAGGGGGCGATGGCGTCCTTGGAGCGACGCAGCAGCACATAGAGCAGACCGAGGGCGAAAAGAACAAGGCAGACCGACAGGGGCATGAAGAGCGTGCCCAGGGCTTTTTTGAGGATAAAGCCCGCGCCTACGCTCATGTGCCGACTCCCATGCGCCGTTGCAACAGGACCATGTCGGCCAGAACCAGTTTGGCCATGGCGCAGAGCACCGGGACCACGCGGGGGATGGCGCAGATGTCGTGCCGTCCGCCGACGCGGATGGTCCGCGCTGTCCCGAAGCGGTCCAGGGTCCGCTGCTCGAGCGCGATGGAGGGGATGGGTTTGATGGCGGCGCGCAGCACGATTTCCTGGCCGCTTGAGATTCCGGCCAGGATTCCGCCGGCATTGTTGGACGCAAACCCCGAATCCAGCATGGCGTCGTTGTTTTCGCTGCCGAGCATGCGGCTGGCCGCGAATCCGCCGCCGATCTCGACTCCCTTGACCGCCCCCACGCTCATCAGCGCCGCGGCCAGACGGGCATCGAGCTTGTCAAAGACCGGCTCGCCCAGTCCGACCGGCACTCCGCAGGCGCGGATCTCGACGATGCCGCCCAGGGTGTCGCCTTGAGCCGCGACGTCTTTGACCCTCTCCTGCCAGCGCAGGACCGCGTCGTCTTCGGCCGCGAAGAAGGGGCGGTGCTCGGCGCCTTCCAGATCGACGCTCTGGCACGCGATGCCGCCAAGCTCCACGGCGGCGGCCCGGACAGTGATCCCCAGCGTCTGCAGAAACGCCGCCGCCACGGCTCCGCCCGCCACGCGCGACACCGTCTCCCGGCCCGAGGAACGGCCTCCGCCGCGATAGTCGCGCAGGCCGTATTTGGCCTGGTAGGTCATGTCGCCGTGACCCGGCCGGAACACGTCCTTGATCTCGCCGTAATCATGGGAGCGCTGGTCCGTGTTTTCGATGATGAAGCCGATGGACGTGCCTGTGCTGCGGCCTTCAAAGACTCCGGACAAAAGCCGGATACGGTCCGGCTCGCTGCGGGCGGTGACGGCCGGGCCACCCTGGCCGGGCCTGCGTTTGTCAAGCTCCGTCTGGATGCTGGCCTCGCTGAGGGCGATCCCGGCGGGACATCCGTCCACCACTCCGCCCAGGGCCGGGCCATGGGATTCGCCGAAGGTCGTCAGTTTGAAGATGCTGCCGAAAGTGTTTCCTGCCATCAAATTCTCCAGGGGGGCTGGCCCGGGCTAATAGTCTTTGCCTCGCTTGCACCAGTCTGCGTATACGTCCTCGAATTCATCCGTGTCCAGAGGGCTCTGGTCGTACATTCCGGCGGCCAGGCGTTGGCGCATGGCTTCGTAGAGAATGGTCGCCGCGGCCACGGACACGTTCAGGCTCTGCACCATGCCGAACATGGGGATGTAGATCTCGTCGGGCACGTGGATCTTGACATCGGGGTCCATGCCCCGGTGTTCGTTGCCAAGGATGATGGCCGTGGGCCTGGTGAAATCGATATCCATGATGGGTCTGGCCGTGGGGCTAAAACCCGTGCCCACGATCTGCATGCCCCGTCCGCGAAGGCCCTGTATCATGGGCCCGGCTTCACGGTGGCGGGTCAGGTCGATCCATTTCTTGGCGGAGCCCGAAGAGCTGTTGGCCAGGGACGGAAATTTTTCCTTGGTGTAATACAGGTGCACGCCAAACACTCCGAAAGCGTCGCAGCTGCGCAGGATGGCGGACACGTTGTGCGGATCGTGGATATTGTTCAGCACCAGGGTCAGGTCGGGCTGACGTCTGGCCAATACGGATCTGAGTCTGGTTTTGCGGTCTTCGGTCAGAAATCTGTCGGGCATGGGCTCAAATGTGGTTGAAGTGTGGAAGATGAACGCGGTCTGTACCCGCATCGCCCCGAGTTGGCAAAGCCCAAGGTCAGCGGCGCAAATGGAGCAGGTACTCCTGATTGCCTTTGGGGCCCTTGATTCCTGCCGGGACGGAGCCCATAACCTGCAGCCCGAGCTCCTCCGCGGCGAAGGCCTGCACCTCGGCCACGGCTTTGAGCTGCAATTCTTCCGAGCGGACCACGCCCTTGATCGCATGCTCGGGCGCCAGCTCGAACTGCGGTTTGACCAGGGCCAAAATCTGCCCTGCGTCCTTTAAAAACTGCAGGCAGGGGGGCAGGATGAGCCGCAGGGAAATGAAGGAGCAGTCAGCCACCACCAGATCCACTTTTTCAGGGAGGAGGTTTGCTGTGGCATGGCGCAGGTTGATCCGCTCCATGTTGATGACGCGTGGGTCGCGGATCAGCTTCCAGTGCAGCTGCGCGTGCCCCACGTCCACGGCGTAAACCCGCGCGGCCCCGAACTGCAGCAGGCAGTCCGTGAACCCGCCGGTGGAGGCCCCGGCGTCCAGGGCGACCATGCCGCTCACGTCCAGGGCAAAATGCTCCAGGGCCGTGAGCAGCTTGTAGCCGCCGCGCGATACGAAACGCTCCGATTCCTTGAGTTCCAGCCGCGCGTCGCAGGGGATCTGCTGCCCGGGCTTGGCCACGAGGGTCCTGGCCCCGTTCCGGAGCAGGAATACCTGCCCGGCCATGATCATGCGCGTGGCCTTTTCGCAGCTCTCGACCAGCCCCTGCTCGGCCAGGACCACGTCGGCCCGATCGACTTTCTTGGCCACCCCGCTACCCTTGGAGTTTTGGTCCGGGGTTGTCGGCCCAGAAGATCAGCCCCAGACTGTGCGCATCGCGCAGCAGCGGGTGGTGAGGCAGGATGCGCACGGTGAAGCCGAATTTGCCCGTGGCCATGGGCATGGCCTTGCCTCGGTATATGTACCAGCCGTCGGCGGTGCGCTCGTCCGGGCTCATGGCGAAGGTGGACCGGTTTGCGAATTTGCCGGTGTGATCAAGGGGGCCGGTGTAGATTTCCACGCGGATGTCCTGGATGCCGAGGCCCTCGACCTTGACCTCGGCGCTGACCTCCAGGTTCTCACCGACAAACATTTCGTGGGCCGTGACGCACTGCACGTTACGGATATCGAGCCCGCCCCAGTGGGTGAGCAGGTTCATGCGCCAGTCGGCCAGGTCCATGACCGGGCGGTATCCGCCCGCCGAGAGCTTGCCGTAGCTGATATTGGCCGGGAGATAGGCGCGCTTGGAGTATTCCTCGACCATGCGGTGCCCGTTGAAGACCGGCCCCAGGGTTTTGAGGGCCTGCTTCATCTTTTGCACCCATCGCCTGGGGAAGGAGCCTTGCACGCGGTCGTAGAAGAGCGGGATGACATCTTTTTCGAGGATGTTGTAGAGGGTCTGGCTCTCCACGAAGTCCTGGTATTCGACATCGTCGTATTCCTCGGCGTTGCCGATGGCCCAGCCCACGGAATTGTCCGGGCTCCAGGCCTCGTCCCACCAGCCGTCAAGGGTGCTCAGGTTGAGCACGCCGTTGGCCATGGCCTTCATGCCGCTGGTGCCGCAGGCCTCCAGAGGGCGGCGCGGGTTGTTGAGCCATATGTCGCAGCCCTGGACCAGGTAGCGGGCGACCTGCATGTCATAGTCTTCCAGAAAGACCATGGATGCGCGGCTCTCCGGAGACTGGCAGAGGCTGATGAGCTCCTGAATGATTTTCTTGCCCTCGTTGTCCCGGGGATGGGCCTTGCCGGCAAAGATGAACTGTACCGGGCGGGCGGGGTCCGTAACGAGGCGTTTTAGGCGGTCATCGTCTTTGAGCAGCAGGTAGGCGCGTTTGTAGGACGCGAAGCGGCGGGCGAAACCGATGGTCAGCGCCTCGGGATTGAGGACATTGTCCGCGGCTTCGAGTTCCCAGCTGCGGCCGCCCCGGGATATGATCTGCTGCTGCAGGCGGCGGCGCACAAAATCGACCAGACGCTCCCGCAGGCGTTCGTGCGCCCGCCAGAGCTCGATGTCCGGGATGGACCCGAATTTTTCGCCGACCCTCTCGCAGTCCGGGTCTTCACGCCACGACTGGCCCAGGAAACGGTCGTAGAGGACCGACATTTCAGGAGCCACCCAGGTCGGGAAATGGATGCCGTTGGTGACCCAGGTGATGGGCACGTCCTCTTCGGGATACTGGGGCCAGACATTGGCCCACATTTTGCGCGAAACCTTGCCGTGCAGCCGGCTGACGCCGTTGTTGAACCGGGACAGGCGCAGGGCCAGTATGGTCATGCAGAAATGTTCGGCGTCATCGCGCGTGTTTTCCCGGCCCAAGGCCAGGAAAACCTTCCAGGAGAGTCCCAGGTCCGCGGAATATTCCTGGAAGTATTTGGCCATCAGTTCCGGGGAGAAACGGTCGTTGCCCGCCGGAACAGGTGTGTGCGTGGTGAAGACGGAGCTCTGGGCAACCAGTTCCAGGGCCGCCTCAAAGGACAGGTGGCGGTCTTCCATGAGCACGCGGATTCTTTCCAGGCCGGCAAAAGCCGAGTGGCCTTCGTTCATGTGGATGACCCGGGGGGAGAGGCCCATGGCCTCAAGGGCTTTGATGCCGCCGATGCCGAGCAGATATTCCTGCATGAGCCGCATCTCCAGGTCCCCGCCGTAGAGTTGGGAGGTCAGCTCCCGGCGTTCCGGCGTGTTTTCGGAGATATTGGTGTCCATCAGGAAAAGAGGCACGCGGCCAACGTCCGCCCGCCAGACGCGGAAATAGAGCGGGCTGCCCTGCATCTGGAAGCGCACCTTCAGCGGCAGTCCGTCCTCGTCCAGCACCGCCGAGAGGGGCATCTGCTCGAAATCGTTGGCCTGATAGCGTTCCTGCTGCCAGCCGTCGTGGGTCAGGTACTGGCGGAAAAATCCGCGCTGGTAGCACAATCCGATTCCGACCAGGGGTATGTTCAGGTCGCTGGCGGATTTGAGATGGTCCCCGGCCAGCACGCCAAGCCCTCCCGAATACACGGGCAGGCATTGGGCGATGCCGTATTCGGCGCTGAAATAGGCGACCACAGGTCCGCTCTCAAGAGCGTCGAGTCCGGTCATGGGGCTGCGCTTGGACAGGTATTTTTCGAAACCCGCCGCAATGGTTGACAGACGGTCCAGAAAGAATTCATCCTCGCCCAGTTCTTCCAGTGTGCTCTGAGGCAGATGGTTCAGGAACCAGACCGGGTTGTGTTCGCTTTTTTCCCATAATTCGCGGTCTATCTGGGCAAAAAATTCCTCGATTTCATGTTGCCATGAAAAATAGAGGTTGCTTGCCAGCGTCTTGAGCGGCAGAAGTTTTTCCGGAAGCTTGGGCACAACTGTATAAACATGCAATGGTTGCATAAATCCCCCTGTCATAAATTTGTAACGCATCCCTGCATGCGTGCTTGATGCACAAGTTAGCATGCCCAGGAGAAGAAATGAATCCCTGTTCCGGAACTGTCACCATACCGGTCAAGGTCCGTTTTTTATCGGAAACGTGCCCGCCGGAGAAATTCAACTATGCCACTCCGGGGTCGGCAGGTATTGATCTGCGGGCTTGTATGGAGGACGCGGAAGTTTTGATCCCCCCTGGGGGACGTTACCGCTTTCCTACCGGCATCGCCGTGGAATGCACGATGCCGGGAGTGGCCGGTTTTGTCTATTCCCGAAGCGGCCTGGGAACCAAGGACGGGCTGGTGGTCAGTCAGGGGGTCGGCGTCATCGACCCGGACTATCGCGGCGAGATTCTGGTCAGCCTGCTGAACACTTCGGACCAGACCCGCACCGTGACCCGGGGCCAACGCATCGCCCAGCTCGTGTTTCAGCCCGTTGTGCGTGCGGAGATCCTTCCGCAGGACAGCCTTTCGGACACCGCTCGCGGCGCCGGAGGATTCGGACATACCGGTACGATCTGATCCAACTCACTTGCGAGGAGAATTTCATGAACAGCGAAGATATAAAACAAGGCGAAGCCTCGGCCCTGTGCCGGACCTATGCGCGTTATCCCCTGGCCGTCAGCCGGGCCGAGGGAACGAGGCTCTTCACGCCCGAAGGCCGGGTCTATACCGACCTGTTGGCCGGCATCGCCGTCTGCAACCTGGGGCACTCCCATCCTGAGCTGGTGGAAGTCATCTGCGCCCAGGCGAAAAAACTCGTCCATGTCTCGAACCTTTTCTATCAGGAAGAACAGGTCGCCCTGGCCACCAGACTGCTTGGGACCTCGCATTTGAAGCGGGTCTTTTTCTGCAACTCCGGGGCCGAGGCCAACGAAGGGGCCATCAAGCTGGCCCGGCGCTATATGCGCGAGGGCCGGGGCGAGGAGCGTTTCGAGATCATCACCTTGAGCGGGTCCTTCCATGGCCGGACCCTGGCCACGCTGACGGCCACGGGCCAGGACAAGATCAAGACCGGCTTCGGGCCGCTGCCGGAAGGATTCATCACCGTGCCCTTTGCCGATCTGGAGGCCATGAAGGCCGCCATGAACGAACGCACCGCCGCCGTGCTGATCGAGATGATCCAGGGCGAAGGCGGAGTGAAGCCCTTGCCGCAGGAGTATGTCCGGGGACTGGCCGCGCTTTGTGCCGAAAAAGGCGTGCTGCTGATCATCGATGAGATTCAGACCGGCGTGGGCCGGACCGGAAAATTCTGGGCGCATCAGCATTTGGGCCTTGTGCCCGACATCGTCACCGTGGCCAAGGGCCTGGCCGGGGGCCTGCCCATGGGCGCGGTCATGTGCTCCGAAGAGGTGTCGAAGGGCTTTCCTCCGGGCAGCCATGGCACGACCTTCGGCGGCAACGCGCTCATTTCCGCCGTGGCGGACAAGGTCATTGAGATCATCGAACGCGACGATCTCTGTGGCCGGGCAGCGCGCATGGGTGACTGGCTGCGCGGACGGCTGGAGGGGATCAAATCCCGACTGCCGGAGCAGATCGCCGAGGTGCGGGTGCATGGCCTGATGATCGGCATCGAGCTGACGCATCCCGGGGCCGAGGTTTGGAAGGCGCTGCTGGAGCGGGGTTTTGTCCTGAACCTGACCCAGGATACGGTGCTGCGCCTGCTGCCTCCGCTGGTCATCACCGAGGAGGAGCTGGAGGCCTTTTGCCGGGCTCTGGAATCCGTTCTGGCCGGGAAGTAGCCGCTAAGGCCACTTGCGAGCCCTTCCCGAATACGTAGGGGGGGCGGTTTTCAACATCGAATTCAAACGGGCCCGTCCCGATATCAGGTTACTATGTCAAACAAACTTGCACGCCTTGCTCTTTCTTTTGCCCCGGAGAACGAGGATCTCGTCACCGGTCTCTTGTTTCTGCACACTCCCTGGGGATGGGAAGACGGTGGGCTGAAAGACGGCCTGCGCCGTCTGACCGTGCATTTCGATCGTCCGGAGCAGTCCGCCGAAACCGAGGCCACGCTGCAGGCCGCCTGCCCGGAAATGATCCTGGAGAGCACAAGCGTGGACAATGCGGACTGGACCAGCGCCTGGAAGAAATACTTCACGCCCATTCCCATCGGGTCGCGGTTCGTGGTCCTGCCGGCCTGGCTCAAGGATGAGCCCTGCGCGGCCCAGCCCATCCTGATCGAGCCCAAGATGGCCTTCGGGACAGGACATCACCAGACCACGGCCCTGTGCCTGGAGGCCCTGGACCGTTTGGCGACGGAAGGGGTCCTTACGCCGGGGCAGTCTTTTCTCGACCTGGGCACGGGCTCGGGAATTCTGGGCATCGCCGCCGTCAAGCTTGGACTCGTCGGCCAGGGGCTCGACATCGACCCCGTGGCCGTGGACAACGCGCACGAAAACGCGGCCCTGAACGCCGTGACGGATGCTTTCAGACCGGCCACGGGGAGCGTCACGGACATCCCTCGGGAACAGCATTTTGATTGCATCCTTGCCAACATTCTGGCCAATCCGCTGATCGACATGGCCGAGGACATCTGCGCCCGCCTGTCCAGGCCGGGCGTGCTGATCCTGTCCGGCATCCTGCGCGAGCAGGCGGATCGCGTCGTACAGGCCTACACCCTGCAGGGGCTTGCGGCTCCGCAGATTGCATACTCCGGGGAATGGACCCTGCTCGTTTTTCGGACATGAACCGGGAAGCCACGCTTCGTGACTACTACCAGGCGATGCTGGCCGCGCTGGGCCCAAGCCGGTGGTGGCCGGGGCGAACGCCGTTCGAGATCGCGCTGGGCGCCATTTTGACCCAGAACACGGCCTGGACCAATGTGGAAAAGGCGATGCACGCCCTGCGCGAATCCGGATTGCTCGATCCCCGGGCTCTCGCCCGGTTGACCGATGAGGAGTTGGCGACGTTCATCCGGCCGGCCGGAGCCTTCCGGGTCAAAGCGGCGCGGGTGCGCAATTTCCTGCTTTTTTTGCACAGGACCTGCGATCTGGACATGGACGGATTGCGGGGAGAGACGGTGGAGACGCTTCGCCCGGCGCTGCTTGAGGTTTCCGGCATCGGACCTGAAACTGCCGATTCCATCCTGCTCTACGCCCTCGGTCTACCGTCCTTTGTGGTCGACGCCTACACGCGCCGCATCCTGAATCGGCACGGGCTTGTACCCGAAGATATCGCATACGGGGAACTGCGGGAATTTTTCATGGATGTGTTGCCGCCGGACCCGGCGTTATATAATGAATATCACGCCCTCATCGTGCGCACGGGCAAGAATTGGTGTGCAAAGAGGCAGGGAAAGTGTCCGGACTGTCCCCTGGCCGTCTTTTTGGAAGAGTTCAGCCCCTTGACCTGCACAGGAAAAAGCATCATCCCTCACCCATGAATCGTCCGTCATCCCGCCCCACGCTGCGCTTTTTCGCGATCATCCTGTTGCTCCTGGGCGGCATCGCATTCACGGCCTCACTTGGCCTTGCCTCTCTTGAAGAAGAGATGGCCGCCAAGAACAAGCAACTGGCCGAGCGGAAAAAAGCCATTCAGAGCCTGACCGACAAGGAAAGAAGCCTGCACAAGGATCTGGCCAAACTTGAAGGCTCGGTCAAGCAGGCGGCCGCATCCCTTCAGAAGCTCGAAGACGAGCTGGACGCGCTCAAGAAAGAACAGGCCGAAGGCGCGAAGCGCCTGGATGAGTTGCTGGCGGAGCGGGAAAAGACCACTGGTCGCCTGCAGGAATTGATGCAGACTCTGTGGCCCATCTATCTGACGGCCAAGGAAGAAGGTTTTGCCTCGGTGGAGCAGTGGGGCGAGGCCAACCGCCGGGAAACCTGGCTGACGGCCCTGTACCGCGAGGCCCAGTCCTTGCGGGAGGATATCGAACGGCAGAGCCAGATCATGGCCGACCAGCAGTCTGTTTTGGATCAGAACGCGGCCCGGGCCGAGGCCAAACTGGATAAGATCAAGGCTTCCAGGGCCGAGCTTGAAAAAAAGAGGACGCAGTTCGAACACCAGATTGCCCAGGTGCGGGTCAAGAAGAAGGAGAGCGAGAAGGAAATCCAGGGTCTGATGGGTTCCATCGCAGGGCTACGCCACAAGATCAGCCTGCAATCCTCCAAGAAGATTTCAAAGCTGCAGGGCAAGCTGACCTGGCCGGCCAAGGGCAAGCGGGTCGTGTCATATGCGCCGGACGGAAATCCGCCCAGTAACGGCATCGGCCTGTCCCTGTCCGCTGGCACGCCGGTGCGCAGCGTCTCGTGGGGAAAGGTCGTGCACAACGACCAGTTGCGTGGGTTTGGACAAGTGGTCATTGTTTTTCACGGCGAGGATTATTATTCTCTGTACGCCTTTTTGTCCGAAGCCCCCCTTCCGGTGGGCCGGGAAGTGGAACGCGGACAGCAGATCGGTGTCTGCGGATTCTACCCTGCGGCCAAGGGCGAAGGCCTCTATTTCGAATTGCGTTACAGGCAAAAAGTCATTAATCCTTTAAAATGGTTACAGTCGGGGTGAAAAGTGGGTTCGCATTTTTTTCGGACAGGACTGCACCACGGTATCCGCTTTTAAGTGATTCCAACAATTTCTCGCCATTCCCTCAGGGAGGAAATCATGCGTCTCAGCCATTTTCTTGGCACGATGATTCTTCTGGTCGGCCTTTGCGGCACGGCCTCGTCCAGCCAGGCTCGGGATACCGATCATTATCAGGCCTTGAAGCAGTTCAGCCAGGTTCTGGATCTGATCGAAAAAAACTATGTCCAGGAAGTCGACCGTACGGATCTGATCCACGGGGCCATCGAGGGGATGCTCAATTCCATTGATCCGCATTCCGCATATATCGATCTTGAAAAATTCAAAATGATGCAGGAAGAATTTCAAGGGGAATTCGGAGGGATCGGCATCCAGATCGGAGTCCGCGACAAGCGCCTGACCGTGATCGCCCCCATTGAAGACACTCCTGCCGACAAGGCGGGCCTCAGGGCCGGAGACATCATTCTTGAGATCAACGGCGAATCGGCGCTGGACGTTTCCCTTGAGGACGCCGTGTCCAAGATTCGCGGCCCCAAGGGCGAGGCCGTGGAGCTGACCATCCTGCACAAGGATTCCCAGGCTCCGGAAAAAGTGACCATCGTGCGCGGCACCATCCCGCTGATCAGTGTCAAGCTCAAGGAACTTGAGCCCGGCTATGTGCATCTGCGGCTGACCGATTTCAAGGCCAACACCACAGAGGACATGCACCAGAAATTGCAAGAGTACACCGCCAAGCAGGAACTCAAGGGCGTTGTCCTGGACCTGCGCAACAACCCCGGCGGACTGCTCAATCAGGCCATTTCCGTGACCGACACCTTTTTGCGCGATGGACTCATCGTCTATACCCAGGGGCGTAACCCCAAGAGCAGAAAGGACGAGATGGCTTCCCGGCAATCGACGGACGTGACCTGCCCGGTGGTCGTGCTTATCAATTCCGGTTCGGCCTCGGCCTCGGAAATCGTGGCCGGAGCTTTGCAAGACCGCAAGCGGGGCATCCTGATCGGAGAACGCACCTTCGGCAAGGGCTCCGTGCAGACCATCATGCCCCTGTCCGACGGCTCGGCGGTCAAGTTGACCATCGCCCTTTACTACACGCCAAACGGCAGATCCATCCAGGCTTCGGGCATCGACCCCGATGTGGAGCTCCCGTTTGTGGCCGTGGCCGAGGATGCAACGCAGCCGCGCGATTTCCGGGAGGCGAACCTGTCCAAGCATCTGGACAATCCCAACGGGGACGTGGAGCTGGGTCCGGAAGAGCTTGAAGCAAAGGAAGCATTGGCCCAGGACAACCAGCTGCGCATAGGCCTGAGCATGGTCAAGTCCCTGCCGCGCTTCATGCAGCTCACCAACTGATTCGCATTATCTTGCGGGGCGGCTTCCGCCGTCCCGCGTCTTTTTCACATCCATGCCCCCTAAAAAAAGAAAAAAGAAGAAGCCCGCGACCAAAGGGTCCGGTTTTTCGCTGTTCAAATCCCTGTTCTGGATTTGCGTTGTCCTGTTGACCGGCCTGACTCTTTTTGTGGCCATGCATCTGCCCCTCAGACACGCGCCCAGCAAATCCGGGACTGTCCAGCCGCCGGTCGCGAGCAAGGCCTCCGAAGCCCCCGCAGCCTCGAGCCAAAAGAAGCCTCGGCCGGAGCAGGCACCCGTCAGGAATGCTTCGGTTCAGAAGGAGCAGGCCCAGGCATACGAAGCCCCGGTCGACGACTTTGACGCCAAGGTCCGCAGCGTCGATCTGGCCATCCTCATGGGGCTGGCCGCCCAGGGCGAATCCGAGAGCCGCATGCGGCACCGGGCCGTGGAGGTCAGGCGTCACCGCGGTCAGGAATTTTATTACCAGAATCTGACCATCAATCTGGGTCAGGAAGTTTTTCCCTTTCTTGCCGAACTCAAGAAAAACCTGGATCAACTGGGGTCCGAGTTCAGTCTGCAGACCGTCGACAACAATCCGCGTGATCTGGAGATCTCCATCCTGGGCGAGCCGACCCATCACATTTTTCTGCCGCTCGCCCTGGTTCCCGAGTCGGAGCCCGAGGTGCAGACGGCGAAAGCCCCACGACTTGTGATCATCATCGACGATCTGGGCGAGAGCATGGCGGTGGCCAAGCGCTTGGCCGCCCTGCCTTTTGCCGTCAGTTTTTCGGTGCTGCCGCACAACACCAAGGCGCGTCAGGTCTCGAACCTGGCCCGGCAGGAAAATCTCGAGTTGCTGCTGCATCTCCCCTGCGAGCCGGAGGGCTATCCCAAGACGGCCAATTCCGGCCCCGGCACCTTGCGGGTGAATATGACTCCGGCCGATCTGGAGCAGACTTTGGCCGATAATCTGGCGCGCTTGCCGGATGTGGACGGCGTCAATAATCACATGGGCTCACGTTTGACTCAGGACAAAAAGGCCATGACCATTGTTCTTGGCCATCTGCAGGGGCAGGGAAAGTTTTTTGTGGACAGCTTGACCACGCCGAAAAGCTGCGTGCGCGACGTGAGCAACACGTTGGGCATGCGCTACTACAGAAGGCATATCTTTCTCGACAACACGGCCAAGGAGCATGCAGTCCTCTTGCAGCTCAAAAAAGCCGAAAGCCTGGCCAAGCGCACCGGGCTGGCAGTGGCCATCGGTCATCCCTATCCCGCGACGCTGTCTGCGTTGGAGTCATGGGCGAAGTCCCGCGATATGAACGTGGTGGTCTGCAAGATACAAGATATTTGACAAAAACTTGCTTTTTCTCCAAGTAATGAATCCTGTACAAAGTGATCTGTTTCAGCTCGACAGCAGGAGCCAAAGATGGAGCCGCTTACGCCTTCTTCATGCATAAATGTCCTCCTTGGAATTTCCAGGGGACTTTCGCATCGGACCAGCATTCAAAAGACGCTGGAAGAAATCTGCATCCATGTGGAAAGCTATTTTTCCCCCAGGCATTTGGCTTTTTTGCTTGTGGACCCGGACACCGGCGACCTGACTTTCAATCACGTCGTGGGTGAAAAGACAGATTTGGTCAGCGGTAAGAAATTGCGAAAGGGTACGGGGCTGGCCGGATGGGTCGCCGAGACCCAAGAAGCCCTGCTGATCGAGGACGCGGCGAAAGATCCGCGTTTCGCTACACAATTTTTGACGGCCAAGACCAAGGGCTGTTCAACCGTCATGGCTGTCCCGCTCAAAAGCGGGGATATGGTCTACGGCGTCTTGGAACTCATCGACACCCGGCACGGGGAACCGTTTACAAAGAAGGCTCTGGCGGATTTCGCAGCCATCGCGGAGGTCACGGCCGTTGCGCTGGAGCGGGCATATTATTTTCAGGCCATGAGGCGCATGGCCGAAACGGATCAGCTCTCCGGGTTGCCGAACAAGCGGACTTTCGACCGCTTCATGGAACGTGAGATCGAGGTCTGCAAGCGATACGGCACTCCGTCGAGCGTGGTGCTGCTCACGATCGAGAATCTGCGCAGGCTCAACGAGGAATACGGACCGTCGAGCGTGGACAAGATCATCCAGATGCTTGCGGTAGTTCTGGTCGATGAAGTGCGAAAGGTCGATGTGGCATGCCGCATCGCCTCGAACAGATTCGCGGTGATCATGCCCAATACGCCCCGGCCGGCCGCCCTCGATGTCAGCCAGCGCATCAACACCAAGATCGCCCAGCAAAG
Organism: Desulfomicrobium baculatum DSM 4028; assembly: GCF_000023225.1. Taxonomy (NCBI): domain Bacteria; kingdom Pseudomonadati; phylum Thermodesulfobacteriota; class Desulfovibrionia; order Desulfovibrionales; family Desulfomicrobiaceae; genus Desulfomicrobium; species Desulfomicrobium baculatum. The sequence goes on along the minus strand of NC_013173.1, from coordinate 3,248,460 downwards.
TGCGACCAGGCAGATGCCGTATTTTTCCGTAATTCTTGATGTCGTGTCCGGCATTCAGGACGACGTCACTCCGCTGCTGGGGATTTGCGACACAAACAAGACCGCGTCCCGAGGCTTTCGCAAATTTCGCAACGTGGCCGAAAATCTTGTGCTGCTCCTCAACGAGGAAAAGCAGGCCATGGAGCGCAGGCAGTATTACCGCAAGAATGTGCAGCTCGCTGGGCAGTTCGAGAATCCGGATACGGGCGAGACGGGTGATTTCCTGCTGGATAATATTTCCTTGAATGGCGTCGGGTTCACCACGCTGCTCTCCCATCGCCTGGTTCGAGGGGCTCTGATCAAGGTTCGTTTTCGTCTGGACGACTCGCGACGTACGGAAGTCACCCGCCTGACCCGTGTCAAATACCTGAGCGAGAGGTATGTCGGATGCCAGTTCGCGGACCAGAAAAGCTATGACAGCGATCTCGGCTTTTATTTGATGCGCTGACTGCTTGAATTTTCAGATTTACGAAAAGCGGGCCCGAGGTCCGCTTTTTTTTGTCTTCGCGGGAGGCGCGTGCCCGGATTCGTGCCGGAGTTCGTTTGTTTGGCGCCGCAGGTGTTGACATCTGTTTTGCCGGGATTAAACTTTTACCTATTCAAAATATAGGAGGCATCTATGTTTACTCTCCAACCGGCGGCAAAGGCGCAGCTGGATGAGCATTTTGGCGGCAAGGACAAGGAACCCATTCGTATATATCTGGCTTCAGGCTGCGGCGGACCCCGTCTCGGGTTGGCTCTGGACGAGAAGAAAGACAACGATCAGATCTTCGATGTGGATGGATATTCCTTCCTGGTCGAAGGCGACCTGTTCGAGCAGGCCAAACCCATGACGGTTCTTTTTGATCAGAATATGGGTTTCACCGTGGAATCCAGCATGGTCTTCCCGGAGGGCGAGGGCGGTTGCTCCTCCTGCGGGTGCGGCGGAAGCTGCGGCTGATAGAAAACACGAATCCAGCGCGAAAAGGGCGGCTTTGGCTGCCCTTTTCGCTTTCGGAACATCAACATTTTCGCTAACACCTCCCCCATGTTCATCACACCCCGCGTACATATCGAAGACGAGGACATCCGCCTCGAATTTATCCGTGCCTCCGGTCCCGGCGGCCAGAATGTGAACAAAGTCTCCACGGCCGTTCGGCTGCGCGTTCGCCTGGATGCGATTCACGGCCTGGACGAGGACGGGCTGGCCCGTCTTGAGGCATTGGCCGGCCGTCGCCTCACCGTGGAGAAAGAACTGGTCATTCGGGCCGAGTCGCATCGCACCCAGGAGGGCAACCGCAAGGCCGCCCTGGAGCGCCTGGCGCATCTGGTGGCCCAGGCCGCCGTGCGTCCCAAACCCCGCCGGGCCACCAAGCCCACCCGGGCCTCCAAGGAGAGGCGCCTTGCTTCCAAGGCCAAGCAGTCGCGCCTCAAGAATCTGCGCCGGAGCGCAGAGGATTAGTCTTTTTTTCTTCGACGTTTCCCCTTCTTCTGCAACGCAGGTTTTCCGCGCCCAGCCGGGCCTGGACATAAAGCCCGAGAGCCCGAACGGCCCGGTCCGCGTCCCTGAAGACAGGCATGCCCCGTTCACGCAGCATGGCCGCGAAGGGATTGTACATCTCGCCGCCGTCGACCACGGCCACGATGGGCTTGGGGCTGAGCCGCGCGATGGCGCCGATGCGCTCGGCGATGTTCTGGCTCGCGTCCATGTCCAGCGAGGACAGGGACGGAGTGAGCGGGATCATGCCGATGACGGCCAGATCCACGCCAGGGTCCGCCGCCAGCGCTTCCACGACCTCCGTGAAGAGTCCGTCAGTGGCCGCCGGGTTCATGTCCAGCGGGTTCTTGACCTCGACCAGCCGGTCGAGTCCGCACTCCTCCAGCGCCTTGGCGATGCGCTGCCGTGTCGCAGGGCGGAAGGTGGCCATGCGCAGCTCGAAGTCGTCAGCCGTGATATTGTCGGCCATGCCGACCGCCTCGTATCCGGCCGTGGAAACGGCGGCCATGCGGTTCCCGGCGATGGCTTTGCCATGCAGCCCCTTGGCCAGCATGTAGAGTTCCGTGAATTGGTTGAAGGATCTGGCGACCATGGCCCCGGCCTGGGTCAGGCAGGATTCGCAGACCGTATAGTCGCCCGCCAGGGAGGCCGTGTGGCTCGACGTGGCGGTCTTGCCCTCGGGCGTGCGTCCTGCCTTGTAGAAGATGATCTCCTTGCCGGCCAGGACCGCCTGCCGCACGGCGCGGGTGAAATGCACGCCGTCGAGGTCGTTGAAGCCTTCGCAGTAGACTCCGACCACGTCCGTGTCCGGATGCGTCTTGAAGTAGGCCATGAAGTCGCCCAGGGTCAGGTCGTTCTGGTTGCCGATGGAGATGAGATAGGCCGGGTCCAGCTCCGGGGTGCGGCTCATGCGCGTGGCCATGAACGCTCCGGACTGGCTGATGAAAGCGGAGTTGCGCTGGTGCTGCCCCCGACCCTTGGGCAGTTTGTTTTCGGGGATGAACCAGGTGTCGTAGCTTCCGGGATGGGAAATGACGCCCATGGAGTTGCCGCCCAGAAAGACTGGTCCGTCGCCTTGCCTGTGCCCTTCATTGATCAGGGCCATGATCTTTTCGGCCATGGCCTTGCTGTCCTGCGTTTCGCCCAGGCCGCCCGGGATGAGCAGCACGGACGCGGCCTTTTTGCTGCGCATGATTTCCTCGATCAGTTCCGGCAGATGTTCGGCCGCCACCGCCACCACGAAGAGGTCCAGCGGCTCATCCAGGGCGGACAGCCCTTTTGCGCACGCCACGCCGTCGATTTCCGAGGCGGTCGGGTGGATGACCGTGATCTTGCCTGCCGGAAAACCGTGGGCCAGGACGTTTTGCAGGATGACGCGTCCAAAGTTCTGGCGGGATGTGGACACCCCGATCAGGCCGATGCGGCCCGGGTGCAGCAGGGTGTGGATCCTTTCCGCGGGCCGGGGGACAACGAGCGCCTTTTGCGGCAGCGAGAAGCGGCACATCCCGTCGAGTGGCACCATCATGAAGTCCGAAAAGGCGAAGGGGTTGATCTCCAGTTCTTCGATGACGAACGGGGCGTCGACGGCGGTGGGCGAGAAATGATTGCCGACCTGTATGAAGGCCGAGAAGCATTCGATCAGCTGTTCGTCGGCGACCACGCGTTTCTGGCCGCGCGTTTTCCCGGCCAGGACTTTGTAGGCCACGGTGCGCCTGAAGAGCTCGAAAAAGGACTCGCCGTCGTTGAGTTCGGTGGAAGCCGAGACGATGCTGCGGTTCTTGCGGAAATTGTCAGCCAAGAGTTCCGTGTCCGTGCCGCCTATTCCGGCGGTGAGGATCATGCCGAACTCGCGCGTGGCGCGCAGTCCGACAATGAGTTCGTTGCCAAAAGAGGTGGTGTCCGGCGGAATGAACTGCACCAGAAGCACACCCTGGATATCCTGGGAGATGGCCGAGACCAGGGCGTCGCCGGTCAGTCCCTGATAGTGGGCCGGCGCATGGGCGGGGCGGCGTTCGATGCGGTCGGCGTAGTTCTCTGCGACTTCGTACATCATGCGCCGCCAGGTGGAGCGGATCTTGTCCGGATGCTTGGGGATGATGCGTACGCCGCCGACATCGCTCTTGTGCACGATGTAGGGCGAGACGATCTTGAGCACGACCCTGTCTCCGGGCAGGGCGAGGAGTTCCTCGTCCGTTGGCCGCGTCCCGGCCTGCAGCAGGAGGCTGCGCGGCGGCGTCTCGGAACCCAGGTTTCGCAGCAGGCTGTAGACCTCATGCTCGTAGAGGAGGTCTCGCCCCGTGCTTTGGGCCTCGGCAAAAATCTGGGTCATGGCCGTGAAATCAATATGGGTGGCAACTTTGATGCTCATGGGATGCTCCAAAAGATGGATTTTCGTCAGCGTAGCGCAGGGGAGGGCGGCAGGACAAGAATAAGGTTCACGCGCTTGTACGGCCGGGTCCGGGGTCTGCCGAGGAGGCGCATCGGGAAAAGCTGGACATTTTCGTTAAACGCGGCATGTTGGCATTCATGAACTCCAAACTACGGCTTTACGCCTATTCCATCCCCTGGAACATCTTCCTTTTGACCGTGGGCAGCTTTTTAATCGCCATGTCCATCAAATCCGTGGCCGTGCCCCATGGTTTCGTGACTGGCGGCGTGTCGGGCATTGCCCTGCTGATCTACTATTTTTCGGATGTTCTGACTCCGGGGCTGTGGCTTTTCATCCTGAACATTCCCATCGCCGTGATCGGTTGGGCCATGATCAGCGGCAGATTCGTGCTCTACACGGCCTATGGCATGTGTGCCATCACCGCGTGGATGGAGGTCATCACCTTTGCACTCCCCGTGCACGACAGCCTGCTGGCGGCCATTGCAGGCGGCGCCGTGCTCGGCGCGGGGGCGGGAATCAGCATGCGTTCCCTGGGTTCTTCCGGCGGCCTGGACATCCTCGGCATTCTCTTGCACCAGCGCTTCGGGTTCCGCATCGGCCAGGTCAGCTTTGCGTTCAACGCGGCCCTGTTCACGGTCAGCTTCACGCTGCTGGACACGGATATCGTGCTCTATTCCCTGATCATGGTTTTCGTGACCAGCCAGATCATGGACTATGTCCTTAGCATGTTCAACCAGCGCAAGCTTGTGTTCATCGTCTCCGATCACGCCCAGATCATCTCGGATGCGATCATCAAGGAAGCCAACCGGGGAGTGACCCTGCTGGACGGGCGCGGAGGATACACCGGCCAGCGCAAGCAGGTGGTCATGACCGTGGTCAACAACGTGCAGCAGAAGAAGCTTGAGGAATTGATTTTCACTCTGGACCCCGAAGCGTTCGTCATTTTCGAGAACACGTTCAACGTCATCGGCAAGGGCTTTTCGCGGCGCAAGGTGTATTGAGCGTAAAGGAGCGTCAGGCTGGGTTATTTTTTTTGAACATCAACGCATGGACTCAAGAGCATGAACAGAATTTTGCGCGGTCTGGTTTTCGGAGTGTGCGTGATGCTTTCCATCTCGCTCCTGAGTTCCTGCGCGGGCAAACCCCCGGCTGACCTCAAGCCTGACTCCGGCCCGGCGCTGACGGAGACGGACGAGGCGCCGCTGCGCGCGGATCCCCTTTCCGAGATTGTCCTCGACGTGCCGCAGCGGGCCAGTCAGGCCGTGCAGGTCTCGGATCATCCGCTGCTGGCTCCGGCGGTGCAGGTGGCCATGCATGAGCGCGCCCTGGAGCGCTTTTTTGCGCCGTGGAAGCAGGTCCGCGCATCATTGTCCGCGAAAGACATTTCCTGGGGCGTGCGCAGTCTCGGTTCCAAGCAGGGCTATGCCGAAAATCTGCAACCGTATCCGCAGGATCGCTGGGCGCATGTCGTGGCCTTGCAGGATCTGCCTGCCTATCCGTCTTTGAGTGCCGCGGCCATTACCGTGCGCAACACCGCCTTGCGGGTGCTACCCTCGAACCGTCCGTTTTTTCTGGACCCGGCGAGGCCCGGCGAAGGCTTCCCTTTTGATTATTTCCAGAACACCGCCGTGTGGATGGGCACGCCTGTCTTCATCAGCCATGCGTCCCTGGACCGGGCCTGGTATTATGTCGAGACGGCCTTTGCCAACGGCTGGGTGCGCAATGAGGATGTGGCGCTGACGGACAGGAATTTTTGCGCGCACTATGAATCAAAGGCCATGGTGGCCTTACGCAAGGACGAGACCTCGCTGGTCGGGCAGGGCATGTTTCTGGGCCAGACCCATATCGGGGCCATTTTTCCCCTTGATTCCCGAAGCGGACAGGGCTTCATGGTCAAGGTTCCGGTTCGGGACGCCGCCGGCCGGGCGAAAATGGCCCTGGCCGAGCTCGGCTATCCGCAAGCATCGCGGCTGCCCCTGCCGCTGACTTCGCGCTCCGTGGCGGAACTGGCCGACGCCATGTCCGGTCAGCTGTACGGGTGGGGGGGGATGTTCGAGAATCGGGACTGCTCCTCCAGCATGCGCGACCTGTTCCTGCCCTTTGGCATCTGGCTGCCGCGCAATTCCTCGCAGCAGGCGAAACATGGCGGAGAGTTTATTTCTCTGGAGGGGATGGATGTGAATGCCAAACTCCACACCATCCGCGCGCAGGGCGTGCCGTTTGCCTCTCTGGTCTGGTTGCCGGGACACATCGGGCTTTATCTCGGCACGGACGGGCGGGGCGATCCGCTCCTTCTGCACAATATTTGGGGAGTGCGCACCGCCTTGCCTGACGGGAGCGAAGGACGGGCCGTGGTCGGCCGCCTGGTCATCTCGACCCTGCGACCGGGAGAGGAGCGGGATGACGTAAGCCGGGACAACTTTCTGGAAAAGGTTCGTGGCTTGACGCTGATCGGCGTAAAGACCCCCATGCTCGAAAAATAGGTTTGCTTTTTTTCGAGTTTGTCCGGATTCGCAGTGTTGGGGTCAGGGCAGTTTTTACGGGCAGAGGGGGGATGAGTTACGTAAAAATGATACAATCCTCGAAGAAAAATGGACCAAAACTAAGGTTCATCAAGAAGTCACTTGTGAAAAAACGGTCATTGTCCGGGTGTGTTTTCTTTACCCCCCGTATGCAGGTAGTGACGAAAAATCATATTGAATAACCATCAGCGGGGTCCGATTTCGGGTTTCGCGCCTTATCAGCGGGAGATGGCCATGACGGCAACAAAATCAGTGTTCAGTGTCTGCGGCATGTGCACCGTGCGCTGCCCAATCCAGGTGGACGTGCAGGACGGCAAGGCCGTTCGCATCCAGGGAAACGAATTTTCTCCGCTCAAGAAGGGCCTTTGCGCCCGCGGAGCGGCCGGCATCGCTCTGGAGCAGGATCCGGAAAAGCCGCAGACTCCGCTCATCAGGGTGGGCGAACGCGGCGAAGGCAAATGGAAGGCCGTGTCGTGGGACGAGGCCCTGGATTACGTGGCCGACAAGCTCAAGGGCATCATGGCCGAGCACGGGCCCCGCTCGGTGCTGTGGTCCGACCGTGGCGGCCCCTTTCCCGACCTGCACCAGGCCTTCATGCGCGGCATCGGCTCGCCCAACTACTGCAACCATGACGCCTCCTGCGCCCGCAACGTGCAGCACGGCGCGCAGTCCGTCATCGGCGTGGGCCGCAAGATGGTGGCCTATGACCTGCGCAACGCCAAGCATATCATCCTCCAGACCCGCAACATCATGGAGGCCATCAACGTGGCCGAGGTCAACGCGGCCCTGGACGGAATCGCCGGGGGCGCAAAGCTGACCGTCATCGACATCCGCGGCAACGTCAGCGCGAGCAAGGCCGACAATTTCTTTCTCATCCGCCCGGGCACGGACTACGGCTTCAACCTCGCGGTCATTCATGCGCTCATTTACGAGGGACTCTACAACAAGGAATACGTCGAGCAGTTCGTGGACGGATTCGAGCAGCTCAAAGAATTCGTCAAGCCGTACACGCCTGAGTGGGCTGCCGCCGAAACCGGCGCTTCGGCCGAGGCGATCGTCGATCTGGCCCGCCAGTTGTCCGCGGCCGCGCCCAGCGTGGTCTGGCATCCCGGCTGGATGGTCGCCCGCTACAACGATTCGTTTCAGGTCTGCCGCACGGCCTACATCATCAACGCCCTGCTCGGCTCCATCGGCGCCAAGGGCGGCCTGCCCTTTGTCAACACGGCCAAGGAAGTGGGCCGCAAGGGGCTGAAAAAACTGGTCGATCTTTTTCCCAAGCCGGAAGAGAAGCGGGCCGACGGCGTGGGCTGGAAGTATCCCCAGTTCGACGGAGGCCCGGGCTTGGTGAACCTCGCCTACGACGCCATCGTCACCGGCGAGCCGTATCCTGTCAGAGCCTACCTCTGCTTCCGCCACGATCCGCTCATGGCCATGCCCGATCCGGAAGCTTTGAAGAAGAAATGGGAAAAGCTGGATCTTTTGGTCAGCATGACCTTCTCCTGGTCCGACACGGCCTGGAATTCGGACGTGGTCCTGCCCTTGTCGACCTACCTGGCGCGCGAGAGCATCATCGCCGGCAAGGCGGGGCTCAAGCCCCAGTTCTTTGTTCGCCACCGCGCCCAGGAACCGACCTTTGATTCCAGGGCCGACTGGGAGATCATCTGCGGCCTGGCCAAACGTTTGGGCCTTGATCCTCTGGCTTTTGAGACCATCGAGGACCTCTGGAACTACCAGCTGCAGGACACCGGCGTCAGCATCGCGGACTTTGACGCCAAGGGTTTTGTGGAGCTGGCCGACAAGCCCCTGTACCGCCCCATGTCCGAGATCACGCTGCCGACCCCGTCGGGCAAGATCGAGATGTCGAGCGGCAAATGGGCCAAGGCCGGGCACGACACGCTGCCCCCGTATGCGTCTCCGGCCCGTCCGCCACAGGGGATGTTCCGCATCGCTTTTGGCCGGGTTGGGGTGCACACCCAGGGGCACACGGTCAACAATCCTCTTCTGGCCGAACAGATGTCCGAGAACGTGGCCTGGATTCATACCAGCCGCGCGGAAGAGATGGGCATTGCCGACGGCGACCTGGTCGAGGTCTTTTCCGTCAGGGGCGAAAGCGGCAAGATCCGGGCTTTCGTAACCGATTGCGTGCATCCGGAAGCCCTCTTCATGGTTCACGGATTCGGGCACAAGCTGCCCGTGGAATCCAGGGCCATCGGCAAGGGCGCGGCCGACCAAGAACTCATGCCCGGCGGCCTTGAAAGCTGGGACAAGGGTGGCGGATGTCTCTCCATGCAGGAACATTTTGTCGGCGTGCGCAAAATCTAGGGGGCAGCGATGAGTAATTACAGAATGAAGCTGGACAAGAAGCGTTGCATTCACTGCAAAGCGTGTGAAGTGCACTGCAAGGTCAAGAATAATAATCCCGTCGGAATAAAGTATGCCGTGCATACTTCCGGCAAGCCGGAACTTAAAGATGGCAAGATCGTGATGAAGGCCTCTTTTCGCAGTTGCTATCATTGTGATGATCCGGCCTGCGTGGCGGCGTGTCCCACCGAAGCCATGGTGCGCCGTGAATCGGATGGCCTGGTCTACGTGATCAAGGAGCTTTGTATCGGTTGTGAATCATGCATAGCTGCGTGTCCGTGGAATATTCCCGTGCTGCATGAGGATGAAAACGTCGTTGGAAAATGCGACTACTGTATGGATCGGCTTGATGCAGGGCTTGAACCTGCATGCGTAACGGCATGTACGACGCATGCTCTGTGTTTGGAGCGGAAAAAATAGCGCATAAGACGTTGCTCGCATTCTAAAGTCCCTGGGTTGAGATCAATCCAGGGACTTTTTATCTTAAAACGCAATTGTGTACTGAAGTGTTTTTGAGCAGCTATAAAAAATCGGACGCTCAGAGCGAGCTCGGTTCTTGTGGGTGATTGATGTTGCCTCACCGCTGTGTTAAAAAATAAAACTTGGAAAAAAATGCGCTTTTGAAATCAGTTGCTTGGAGTGATGCTATGAAACTCAGATCCAAATTCATTCTCCCTCTGTTCGTTTCGGTCGTGATCCTGGGCCTTGCCGGCGGCCTGCTGATCCGTTCGCAACTGACCGATTTTCAGGGGCAATTGCTGCGCTCCATCGCCGAGGAGAAATCGCGCGAGGTGGATACCGCCATCGCTACGCTCGCGACCCAGGGGCTTGAAAAAGCGGCTCTTTTTTCCAGAAGGACCGATGTGGTGCAGGCCTTTGAGCTGGCTCATCTCGGCAATATCGAAAATGAAGCGGACCCGCTTATGCAGCAGGCCCGGGATGAGTTGCGGCGGTTGCTTGCAGACGATCTGGCCGGGTTCAAGAGCATCTCGGGCAAGGCCATGCAGCTGCACTTCCATCTGCCCAAGGCGCGCAGCCTCGTGCGTCTGTGGAGGGAAAAGCAGACCAAGCGCGGTGGGGAGTGGGTCGACATCTCCGATGACCTGACCTCATTCAGGGAGACGGTCGTGCAGGTCAACACCGACGGCAAGCCCATCAAGGGTATCGAGGTCGGCAGCGGCGGGTTCGCCATCCGCGGCATCGCTCCGGTGGTGGATGCGGACGGGAAGCAGTTGGGGTCGGTCGAGACTCTCGAATCCTTCGAGTCCGTCATCGCGGGCGCCGCGTCCGGGGAAGGGCAGAGCATGGTTGTATACATGAACGCCGCGAATCTGTCCGTGGCCACAGAACTGCAGAATCCTGAAAAAAATCCAGTGGTCGGAGACGAATTCGTGCTGGTCACCCCGACCGAGGACGGCCGGGTTGAAAGCCTCGTGAGCCTGGATTTCTTGCTGCAAGGGCAACAGAAGACCGTTTACAACAGGTTCGGCGACCTGGCCTTGGCCGCTTTTCCGGTCAGGGATTACGCGGGCGGACAAGTCGGCGTGCTGGTCTATGCCTTTGACGCCTCCTCCTGGACCACGGCAATCCGCGAGGTGGGGCTCTATATCCTGGCGCTCATGGCGGTGGTGCTCATGGCCGCCGGACTGATCAGTTCGTTTGTGCTCATGCGGCTTATCATTCGCCCGCTCTCCTTGATGAAGACGCGCATCGTCGACATCACGGAAGACCGGGCCGACCTGACCGATTGTCTGGCTGTCACCTCCCGTGACGAGATCGGTGAACTGTGCTCCTGGTTCAACAAGCTCATGGACAAGATCCGGACCATGCTCGCGGATGTGGCCCGCAACTCCAACGAGGTGGCCGGGGCTTCCCAGGGACTTTTGCAGCTGGCCGGAAGCCTGAACAGCTATGCCGGCACCATGACCCAAACATCCAGCGAGGCGGCGTCCTCCACAGACGACATGAGTTCGAACATGAACACCGTGGCTGCGGCCATGGAGGAGTTCACGGTCAATATCGGCACCGTGGCCACCAATTCCGAGGAGATGAGCGCGACGATCTCCGAGATCGCGGTCAATACCGGAAAGGCCAAGGAAATGACGGTCCGGGCCGTATCCGCCGCGCACAAGGCCACCACCCAGGTCAGCGAACTGGGCGCGGCCACGCGGGACATCGGCAAGGTGACCGAATCCATCACCGCCATCTCTTCCCAAACCAATCTGCTGGCTTTGAATGCCACCATCGAGGCGGCCAGGGCGGGAGAGGCCGGGCGCGGCTTCGCCGTGGTCGCCAACGAGATCAAGGAACTGGCTCAGCAGACCGCCAAGGAAACGGAGGAGATCCGCAGCCGCATCCAGGGCATCCAGCAGGCCACCAACCAGACCGTGGCGGAAATCGGGGAGATCACCAGCGTCATCGGCGACGTGGACGCCATTGTCGGGTCCATTGCGGCGGCGGTGGAAGAGCAGTCCGTGACCACCCGCGACATCGCCGAGAACGTCGGCCAGGCCTCGGTGGGCGTACAACAGGTCAACGAGAGCGTGGCCCAAGCGGACGCGCTGGTGCGCGACATCGCCCGTGACGTGGGACAGGTCCGCAGCGTAGCCGTCGATGTCACCTCCACGGCCAAGGCCGTGCACCAGAACGCGGAGAATCTGTCCGGACTGGCCGCCAGCCTCGATATCATGGTCAGCAAGTTCAAGATCTAGGAGGGCGCACCTTTGGCGCGCACCACAAGGAAATGAGAAGGAAGGCCGCCCTGCAGGCGGCTTTCTTTTTTAAGGCCCGTGAGCCGAGAGTTGAAAATGGCTTCCCGCCGCCAAGAGGATGCCGACTTTTTTTAAGTGTTTTTAATCGAAATTCCGGAGACGCATCATGTTGAACATCGGCTGCCATCTCTCCTCTTCCAAGGGTTTTCTGGCCATGTGCAAGACGGCGCTTGAGATCGGCGCGAGCACGTTTCAGTTTTTCACCCGCAATCCGCGCGGGGGCAAGGCCAAGGACCTGGACCCGCTTGATGTGACCGCATTTCTTAAGCTGGCCCGGGAGCACGGTCTGGGGCCGTTTCTGGCCCATGCGCCGTATACGCTCAATCCGTGTTCGGCAGACTCGAAGGTGAGGCGCTTCGCCCTGGAGGTCATGCGCGACGATCTGGCCCGCATGGAGAGTATTCCCGGCAATCTGTACACGTTCCATCCCGGCAGCCACGTGGGCCAGGGAATCGAGGCGGGCATCGCGCTCATCGCGGAGCAGCTTGGCATTGTCATGCGGCCGGACATGACCACCACAGTGTTGCTGGAGACCATGTCCGGCAAGGGCAGCGAAGTGGGCGGGTCATTCGCGGAGTTGCGGGACATCATGGACCATGTGCAGCTGCCGGACAAGCTCGGCGTCTGCCTGGACACCTGCCACGTCCATGATGCCGGATACGATATCGTCAACGATCTTGACGGGGTGCTGGAGGAGTTCGACCATGTCGTCGGCCTGGGCCGTTTGCGCGCCATCCATCTCAACGACAGCCTGAACGAGAGGGGAAGTCGCAAGGACCGCCATGCCCGTATCGGGGAAGGGCGCATCGGCCTGGAGGCCCTGGCGCGCATCATCAACCATCCCCGCCTCAGGCATTTGCCGTTTTATCTGGAAACACCCAATGAATTGCCGGGATATGCCGCGGAGATCGCGCTCTTGCGGGGGATGTGGACGCCCTAGGCCGAGCTGGGCGCCTTTTTTGCGGCGTTGCAATCTTGATGAAATCATGGAAACGACAGGGAAGGGTCTTTTCCGCCGCGCGGATGCTGGCGCGTGGTCGCGGCGTCCGGCCTTTGACACAAAGCAACGAGCAACCATCTGGGCGTACGCCATGAACTCCGCCATTCCCGTTCTGATCGTCGACGATTATCCGACCATGCGTCACACCATTGCCGATGTCATACGAAAATTCGGTTTTTCCAAAATATCCTTCGCTGAGGACGGCCAGATGGCTTGGGAAATGCTTCAGGACCATCCTTTCGAACTCCTGCTTCTGGATTGGAGCATGCCGCGCATGACGGGCCTCGAACTGCTGCAGCGCATCCGCGCTTCGGAGCGGGAGTTCGCCGACATTCCCGTCCTGGCCATCACGGCCGAAGCCGAGGAGCGCAGCATCATCGAGGCCGTCAGGCACGGCGTGACCGACTACATCGTAAAGCCCTTCACCCCCGACACCCTCGAACGCAAGCTCAAGGACATCCTTGCCCGCCGCGCCAAGGGGCTCAGCCCGGCAGCCAAACGCTGACGGTCACAAGACCGCTTCCACTCTCCATGGAAATGTCCCCGCCGTGGGCACGCGCGATGAGCCTGGCCGAATAGGTCCCAAGGCCGAGGCCGTGCGTCTTGCCGGAGGTGGCGTACTTCTCGAAGAATCTGTCCCCCAGCTCCGGCGGCACCTGGCCCTTGTTCACGATGTCGATGCGCAGGCCGCCCTCGGCCAGCGGGTTCAGGGACACCTGGACCGTTTCCCTGTGGGTGGAGGCGTCCAGGGCGTTGCTTATGAGGTTGCAGAGCATGGAGTGGCAGAGCAGTTCCTCGCCCTGGAAAGGAATATTTTCCTGGCCGCCGGGGAGCATCTGCAGTTCGATGCGGCGCATGGCGGCCGTTTCCGCGAAACCGGCCAGGACCTTGCGCGTCACGGCGGCCAGGTCCATGTCTTCGGGCTTCAGTTCGTAACTGTCCCGCTCCATGCGGAAAAGGGTGGTGGAGAGGTTGATCATGGCCATGAGGGTGTATCCGGCGTCCTCGATGCGCCGGAGCATGTTCCGCTGGGCCTCTTCAAGGTTGTCGTCCATGAGCAGAAGCTGCGGCAGGGTGATGACCGTGGTCAGGGGGGACTTGAGGTCGTGGCGCATGATCCGCTCCACGTCCTCCTTGAGGCGGGCTGCCTCGCGCAGGGCGAGGTGGTTTGCGACCCGCGCCCTGACCACCCCCGGGTTGAAGGGCTTGGTGATGAAATCGATGGCCCCCAGCGCAAGGCCCGTGGTCTCGGCGGCGACGTCGTCGAGGGCGGTGATGAAGATGATCGGGATGTCGGCGGTCCTCTCGTCGGACTTCAACCTGCGGCAGGCCTCGAAGCCGTCCATGCCGGGCATCACGACGTCGAGCAGGATGATGTCCGGCGGCGCGGTAACGGCGATTTCCAGCGCCCGCTGGCCGCTTGCGGCCGTGACGACGTCGTATTCGCCGCCGAGGAATTCGACCAGAATGTCGATATTCACCTCCGCGTCATCCACCACCAGGATCTTTGAACGCTTTTGGTCTGCCATGGTTGCGCCTTGCGGCCGAAGCGGGCCGTGCTGAAGGAAATGGGTTGTGCCCTGATATCTGGAAAAGGAGGGAATGTCAGCTGGATAGGGGCTGTCTGGCTGGCTTTCAAGGGGCTGTGTGCTGTCCCTTGCGACGGTATTACAGTCTCTTGAGTCGATCTATCGCAGTTTTCCAAGGTAATCTTCGGCCCGATTGTTCCATTTTTTCATAAGCGGACTTGGCAATATGCGCAGATATTTTTCCTGTTCGAACCAGCTCTTCAACAAGCCATATCGTTCCATGGACAATGATATCTTCCTTTTCCGCAGCTTCTTTCAGGTGTTTATCGTCGGTAAGAAGCGGGCAGTGCTCCTGCTTTGCCAATGACAAAGCAAAGAGATCATTTCTGCTTGTTCTCTTATAAATCTGTGCCATTCGCACCGTGGCAATCATGGATTCGCTACTTAAGGATTTTTGTTCGAGTCCCAAATCAAGGACGTGAGCATGAAGTTCTTCAAGTTCCTCAGTAAAAAGAATGTCAGGGACAATGAATTGGCAGTCGAGGCTGAACATGGAGGCAAGAAGTCCGCCTTCATCCATATCGATCAATATGTTCGCGTCACTGACAAGGAGCAGCATTTATTTCTTCCATACTGCGGTAACGGCGGAAATTGTCCAGTGAAAGACTGAGAAGCTCTGCAGCCTTGGAATCTCCGATGTACTCTTCGGCAAGTGCATGGAAAACAAGGTTGCTGAAAATGTTTTCATTTTCCGGCTTGATCTGTTCCCCTGGTTCGTTTTTGTGCCACCCTTTCATTCTAAAATGGATTGCCAAATTGCTGTAGTAGCTCTCCTTGATGATTTCCAGGTCGAATGCACGACGAATAATGGCGAACATGCTCAGTCCAAACTCATATTTGAGAGCCTGAATTTCGCGAGACTCAAGGGAAGATCGTTTCGCTCCCAGGTATTTTTTTACTGAGACATCAGGAAACAAGAGGGCTCCGGCAAAACGATTGCCGGCCTTCTCAAGGTCAAGATTTTCGCTCAGTCGGTTGGCAAGGATGAGATGTCCCAATTCGTGGGCAAGCGTGAAGCGCTGGCGATCGCCAGGCCAGTATTTCCCTACAACCACAATTGGAGCATCCGCCACATACGCGAACAACCCGTCAAATTTGGCGTCGTTCCGGGCGTCAACGCAAAAAACCCGAATGCCTTTCATTTCCAGCAAGTCGATCAGTGCCGGGATTGGATTCATGCCGAGATCCCATTCTCGCCGTGTGTGGTTCGCCACCTCTTCAATTTGGCTATAGCTCTCCACTCGATCCGGCAGACCGGCAGGGAGACGAAACGTTTCAACCGGAGGCTGGGGGAAGAGGTCTTCAAGCTCCATCCGCCGTTCTATGTGATCAAGAATCTCGTGGGTAATGGCTTGCAAACGTTTTTTGGGAAGAGTGCTCTTTTTGCGGTACTCGACTTGCGACAACGTGACCTGCTCCGGCCGGAAAAAATACTCCGACCGAACGCCGAGCACTTTGCCAAGCTTCAGCAATGTCTTTGAATCAGGCATGGCCTGATCCTTTTCAAACTTGTTTATCCAGGTATGGCTAACCCCCACCTGCTCGGCCAAATTCCGCAGAGACAGGTCGGCAGCCTTACGAGCGCGTTGTAATCGTTCACCGATCATGGCTCTGTCCTCCTTGTTTACAAATTTAAACAGTAATAGAGGTTTTGTAAAGTAGACGGGGGAAATATTGGTGGCCGAGAGGTCTTCCACATCCAGCAAAATTCAGGACTCAAGACCTGGGCGCATTCCAGGATGAGATGAGCGGAATAGACCCTCCTTGACCTCCGATCCCTGTGGTTTTTTCACTTGGAGTCCGTTTCTTGCGGGGCGTACGTCCAGCCATGGTCGTCGTGATAGACCATCAGCTTGGTCATGCCGCCATCCACGGTGAAATTCTGCCCGGTGATGAAGCTGTTTTTGGGATCGCACAGGAACATCGCCATGTTGACGATGTCGGCGGGAGTGCCGACGCGGCCTGCGGGGTGCTGGTCGGCATCGGGGCCGTCGAACCGGGAGCCGGTGGTGTCGATCCAGCCCGGGGAGATGCAGTTGACCCGTGCCCTCCCGGCCAGCGTGACGGCCATGGCGTGGGTCAGAGCCGTGATGCCGCCCTTGGCCGCCGTGTAGCTTTCCGTGTCGGCCTGGCTCATCAGGTGGCGGGTGGAAGAAATGTTCACGACGCTGGCCTGAGCGCTGAAATGATCGAAAAACAGCTGGGTCAGCAGAAAGGGCGCTGTCACGCCGACGCGCAGCACATAATTGAAGTCGCCCCAGGTGCAGGTCTTGAGGCCCCCCCGCGACAGGCAGGCGTTGTTGATCAGATAGTCGACCTCGCCGTGATCCGCGATGACCTGAGCCGCAAAAGCGCGCAGCACGCTCTCGTCGGCAATGTCCCCCACGAAATCGGAGTTCGGCAGCAGGTCGATGGTGCGCACGCAAACGCCCTGAGCGGCAAAGGCGTCGCAGACCGCCTTGCCGATGCCCTGCGCCCCGCCTGTTACGACAGCGATTTTCGGTTTGCTGGACATCGATTCTCCCCTGTGATGAATTGGGTTTTGGCGTGCGCCGCACTGTGGTTCAGGACGAAAATGCCTGTGTTCCCCTTTCGCGTGCATAAATGTTGATCAGAGGAATGACTGCCCTGTTTTTCTTTATGTTGCAATATTGCTTGGCATTCTTAGAGCATCCTTAAAAAAAAGCAGGCAGCGTCGGCATTTTTAGGCGGGTTGACCTCTGCGTCTGTTGCGATCCTCGCCTCTGGGTTCACTTGAGGCGCAGGGTGCGTCCCAGTTGGAGAAAGAGCGGGATAATTCCGGCGGAACTGGGCGCCATAAATTTCGACTGGCGGTGGAAAACAGAAAAGCCGCCCATTTGGGCGGCTCTTCAGCGGCATTCAAGTAAACTTTTTGTTTTTTCAGGCGTATAAGTGGTGGAGCTACGCGGGATCGAACCGCGGACCTCTTGAATGCCATTCAAGCGCTCTCCCAGCTGAGCTACAGCCCCACAACGCGAAGCCGCCTTTTGATATATTCGCCATCGGCTGTCAACAGGAAAAATTGTCATACGCTGAAGTATGGCGTAAAGGGTATGACCCTGATAGGGGGGCCTGACAAAACCGGCTTTATGGGCTTTCTGAAAAGTGACCTGAAGGGGACAAGCGGCCGGGGCGGGCTTTTTTCTGTTCTCGGAATTTGGCCTGTCGCAACCTTAGCGGAGAAATTTTTGATGCGATATTTTTTGAGGATCGTTGTGTTGACGTTTTTTTGCATTTTGGGACCGGGAGTGCTCTTGGCTGCCGAAAAGGCCTCCGGCCAATGGGACATCGATCCGGAGCATTCCTCCATCGGGTTCCGGGTGCGTCATATCGTGGGATATGTGCCCGGCGTCTTCAGCCGTTTTTCCGGCCAGGTGGAATATGATGCGGCCATGCCCGAAAAGAGCCAGTTCTATTTTCTGATTGACAGTTCCAGTGTCCATACCGGCGTGCCTGCCCGTGACGAACATCTGCGCAGCCCCGACTTTCTGGATGTGGAGAGGTCGCCCAGGATGATTTTTTCTTCCAAAAACGTGGTCCGTGAGGACGGGGACATCCTTGTCGTCACCGGAGATCTGACCATCCGCGACGTGACCGCCGAGGTGCGGGTTCCCTTGCAGGTGCTTGGCATCGCAGGCCATCCGGTCAAGGACAAGATGCCCGGCGTCAGAGTGCTCGGCCTGCATGCCGCCTTTTCCATAAACCGCCTGGATTTCCACGTGGGTTCCGAGGAATGGACCCGGATGGGGCTCATGGGCGAAGCCATTGATCTGACTATCGACATGGAGCTGCTGCAACGCTAGTACTGTCCTCCGGTCCGGGGCCCTCCCGGTCCATTTGCCCGCAGCCAGAGGAAGCATGGACAGTCTTGAGATTCACCTTCGGCACGTCGATGTGGATTTGGGCACAGCCCGCATCCTGCACGACCTGAACCTGACCCTTTGTGGAGGAGAGCACTTTGCCGTGCTCGGCGACAACGGGGCGGGCAAGACCACGTTGTTGCGTCTTTTGGTCGGCGAGCTGTGGCCTTCGCAGCGAAGCTCCGGCACGCGCACCTACCGGCTTTTCGGGGAAGAATCGTCATCGCCCATCGGCATACGCCCGCATGTGCGTCTGGTCACGCCCGCCATGGCGGACTGGTATCTGCGCCATGATCTGCGCGTGCCGGTCTGGGAAATCATCTGCGCCGGGCTGCACAACACGCCCTTTCTTTATCATGAACCGTCTGAAGCCGAACGCGAAAAGGCGCGGGCTCTGGGGCTTGAAATGGGCCTGGGGCTGGTCCTGGATCGCCCCATGCGGGCGGTGTCCACGGGGCAGGCCAAGCGTGCCCTTCTGGCCCGGGCGCTCATCGCTTCTCCCAAACTTCTCGCCGTGGATGAACTGACCCAGGGACTGGACCGGCAAGGGCAGCTGCAACTGCTTGACGCATTGAACCGCATTGCGGCCACGGGCCGCACCCGTCTCCTGGTCAGCGGACATGGCCTGCTGCCAGTGCCTGAAGAGGTCCGGGGGCGGATATATCTTGAGCATGGACGGATGGTCGAGCGGCCCGCGCAGGTTCGCCCCGGCGCCCTCGCCTTGCCGGAGGAACGGGTCTCGTCGGTCCGGCCCGAGACCGTGGTCGAGCTTGAGTCGTGCACCGTGGTCATGGAAGGCCGCGCAGCCGTGGACAACCTGAGCTGGACGATTCGTGCCGGTGAATGTTGGGGCGTGCTCGGACACAACGGCGGGGGCAAATCGACTCTGCTGCAGCTCATCACCGGATACCGTCGGCCCTGGCCGGGCGGCGAGGCGAAGTGGTTCGGGCGGGCGGGGCTCGCGCGCATGAGAGAGGTCCGGGGCCGCATCGGAATTCTTGCGCCCTGGATCGGGGAGCGCATCGAGCCAGGGGCCACCTGCCGCGACGTGCTCCTTTCGGGCCTGTGCGACGGGCTTGGCGTGCATAGTGGCCTTTCAGCAACGCAAATCAGCCAGGCCGAAGAGCTGGCGACGGCCTGGGGCATGGCGGATTGGCTGGACCGGCCGCTCGGTTCCCTCTCCTATGGCCAGGCGCGGCAGGTCATGCTGGCCCGCGGCGTTGTGCATGCCCCGGATCTTTTGGTGCTGGACGAACCTTTTTCCGGTCTCGACGCGTCCTGGCAGGCGCGCATGATCGAATTGCTGCGGCATTGGGCCGCCACGGGGCGTACCCTGGTGCTGGCCACCCATTCGCCGGAATACATGGACGAGCTGCTGACCCACGGACTCATCCTCGACCAGGGCCGCCTCGTGGCCGCCATGGAATGGCCCGCATTGCGGCAAAGTTCCGCCTTTGCCGCGCTTTTCGCGGCACCTGGGCAACTGCGGGACGAAGTATGAACATTGTCTGCGTGAGTTCAAGTCTCTGCGCGGCCCTTTCCGGCCTTGGGCACAACGTGCTGGATCTGCGACCGGGGGCGGGTATCGTGCGCATCGCCCCTCTGCTTGGGGAATTTGTCCCGGATTTGCTTGTCCAGCAGGAGTCTCTCGGCCCTCGGACCCTCATTGCCGACCTCGATGCCCTGTCCTGTCCCAAGGTTTTCTGGTCCATAGACACGCATCTGAACAGTTTTTGGCATCAGTATTACGCCCGTCTTTTCGACCTGTTCTGCACAACCCAGAAGCATTGGCAGTCCTGGTTCCGGGAGAGGGGCATTGCCCGGACCCTGTGGCTGCCCTGGTATGGCTCGCAGCGGGCCCTTGTGCCCTGGGACGAGCGGCGCTCGGGCCTTGGTTTTGTCGGCCGGGTCACCCCGGAGAGACCGGTCCGGGGGTGGTTTCTGGAGTGGCTGAGCGAGCTCGGGCCGCTTGAGAGTCGCGCGGATCTGGGTTTTGCGGCCATGCACGATTTTTATGACCACAGCCGGATCGTGCCCAACGAGTCGATTTTCGGCGAAGTGAATTTTCGTTTGTTCGAAGCGGCTTCATGTGGATGCGTGGTGATCAATCCGGCTACTCCCGGTCTTGAGGATTTGTTTGTCCCGGGCGAGGAGGTGGCCGTGTACCACGATGGCGCGGAGCTTGCCCACTGGGCCCGGCGGTTGCGCGCGGAGGATCTGCTGGCCCGGAGCATGGGCCTGCGGGCCCGGGAGCGGGTCAAGCGCGAGCATCTGCCGGAGCATCGCGCCGCGACCTTGCTGGCCGCGTCCGGGGATATTTCCGGCCGGGCCGCAGGGGGCGTCGATGCGCAGGCGGCCTGGTGGCTGACCCTGTATCATCTCTGGGAGGCCGGGCGGCTGGACATGGATGCGCAGGTTATGGCCAACGGCCTTTCGGCCCTGCCCGTGACGGCAGAGGTTCTGGCGGTGCTGCTTCGGCTGCGGGCCAGGCTTGGCCGAGACGAGTACATGCGTCTGGTTGTGCCGGTGGCGGAGAAAGGGCAATATGAGTCCTCGCTGGAAGTCAATCTGGCGGGCGGCATGGGTGCGCTTCGCTTCGAGGATGTGCGCCTGTCGCGTCTTTTCTTTCTGCGTCACAAGCGACACTGCGCCCCTTCGGCTCCGGACCCGGGGAACACGCCGCTTTTAATTTGCCTTGCCTGGGCCAGGGAGCTACAACGTTGCAGGCAGATTTTCAGGCCCGGGTTCGTGTTCAACCCGCATAAGCACCTGCCGGCATCAAGCCTGGAATGTCTGGTGCAGGCCAGCGAATTCGATCCGCAGAATATGGATGTGTACAGAGAGATGGCCAGAATCCTTGCCCGCGACAGCGGGTGGGACGGCCTGCGGCTCAAGGCCATGTCCTATCTTTCACTGCGTGAACGCACGAACTGGCGGCTGACTCTGGAACTCGGGGCGGCCGATTGTCGCGCTTTTCGGGTGCGGCAGGGTCTGGAAGAGCTGCTCCATGCCCGGGATGAAGCCCTGCGCCAGGATCAGGAACCACGGTTCTGGCGCAGGCTCGAAGCCCATGACCAGTCCGGACGGATCAGGGACATGCTGAAGTCCGCACTGGTTACGGCAACGCACGCAACATAAGCACAAGGCGGATATGCTCGAAACACTGCGCATTCGGAATTTGGCTCTCATCGACGACGTGGAGCTTGAATTTTGCCCGGGCCTGAACGTGCTTACGGGCGAGTCCGGTGCGGGCAAGTCCTTCATCCTGCGCGCCCTGGATTTCATTCTCGGCGAGCGCATTGCCGCCGACCTGGTCCGTCCCGGCCGCGAGAAGGCCCTGGTCGAGGCTGTTTTCCACCTTGATGGCGAGGAGCTTTTTTTGCGGCGCGAACTTTCCGCCAAGAACGGCCGCAGCCGCCTCTTCATCAACGACGATCTTGGTTCCCAGGAGCGCCTGGCCGAGCTTCGACCCCGCCTGTTGATGCACACCAGCCAGCACGGACAGCAGCGGCTGCTTTCACCGGAACACCATGCCGAGATCCTGGATGCGTTTCTGGCGGATCCGCAGATCCTGGTCTCCCAGCGCGAGGCCCGCGAGGCCTTGCAGGCCATCCTGGCACGCAAGGCCGAGGTGCAACGGCGCATGGCCGGACTGCTGGAGCGGCGGGAATTTCTTGAATTTCAGTTGGCTGAAATACGCAAGGTCGATCCACGCCCCGGCGAGGAAGAAGAGTTGCTGCGCTTGCGCGATGCCTCCCGCCAGGCCGAGAAAACCCACGCCCTGGCCGACGAGGCCCAGGGCGTGCTGCTGGGCGAGAACGGGTTGCAGGATGCCCTTACCTCTCTGGAAAGGGCTCTGGCCGGACTTGGCGAAGTGGACGAGGGCTTTGGCGAGCATGCCAGGGAGGTTGGGCGTTTCCGCGATGGCCTGTCCGACATGGTCCGCGATCTGCGCGCCCTTGGTTCGCATCAGCGCGCGGATTTCGATGCCGAAAAAGTGGAGAAGCGCCTGTGGGAGCTGCAACAACTGCAGCGCAAGCTCAAACGGTCCCTGGACTCCATTGTGGCGATGGGTGAGGAAATCGAAGAGAATTTGTCTTTTCTGGACGAAAGCGGGCTTGCCCTCAAGCGTCTGGAAAAGGACGAGGTCCTGGCCGCCAAGGTTCTGGCCCAGGCCACGACGGCGCTGAACTCCGCGCGGGAAGAGGCCTCGGTCGACCTGACCGCCGGCCTGAAGAGCGAGCTCGTGAACTTGGGTTTTTCGGAGCATCTGCGGGTGCTGGTGGATTTTCGGGCATTGACCATCCATGCGGGCATCGACGAGCTTCGGCCCCGGTTTTTATGGGTGCCCAACCCCGGCCTCGAAGCCCAGCCCCTGGACCGCATCGCCTCGGGCGGCGAACTGTCCCGTTTTCTCTTGGCCGTGGTCAGCCTGCGCACCCGGGAGCAGCTTCCGGCCCTGCTTTTCGACGAGGTCGATTCGGGCATCGGCGGGCAGACCCTGATCAAGGTCGCCGAACGCATCCGCCTTTTGTCCGAGCGCCAGCAGGTCATCCTCATCACCCACTGGCCGCAGCTGGCCCGGCTGGCCGACGAACATTTTGCCATCCGCAAGGAGGTTCACGACGGCGTGACCTACACCTTGTGCGCAAGCCTCTCTCCTGCCGAGCGCCAGACCGAACTGGCGCGCATGGTGGGCGAGGCTCCTCCTTCCACCCATGAGCCAGGACGCATGTCCGGGAATGTGATATGATCGATAGCCAAACACCATGCCGGGATCTGGAGGTTCTGTCCTGCCGACCCGGAAGCGACCCTTCTCTTGTCGACCTTGTGCTTTCCGCACCGGGCTGGACCTGCAAGCCCGGACAGTTCGTCATGATCCGGCCCGCGCACTGGGGCTCGGAACTGGTCTGGCCCCGGCCTTTTTCCGTCTGCGACGTATCGGAGCAGGGGCTGCGCATCATTTTTCAGACCGTGGGGCGCGGCACGCGCAAGCTGGCCGAGCTTGTTCCCGGACAGAAAGTCACGGTCTGGGGGCCGCTGGGGCGCTGGTTCCGCATCGACGAGGCCCGGCCCAACCTGATCCTGGCCGGTGGCGTGGGCATCGCCCCTTTTGTCATGCTGGCCCGGCGCGAAAAAACGGACAATCTGTCCATGCTCTTCGGCCACCGCCTGGACCTTGAGCACTACCCTTACGCCGAGATCGCGGCTCGCATCAAAAGCGAGGCCATGCAGCAGAAGACTGTGGCCGACATCGCCGAATTCGAGATCGTGCTGTCCGAGCGCATCAAGGCCCTGGCCGGAGTGGGGCAGGTGCTGGCCTGCGGGCCGGAGCCCATGCTTAAAGTCGTGCGCAGGTATTGCCTGCTGCACGGCACGGACGGGCAGGTTTCCCTGGAGAACCGCATGGCCTGCGGTGTGGGCGCGTGCCTCGGCTGCGTGGGCAAGACGGTGGCGGGTGACTACGTGCAGAGCTGCGTGCACGGTCCGGTCTTTGACGTGCGTGAAATCGATTTGGGAGATTAGACATGGACCTGACCGTCAAACTCGGCCCCCTGACCCTGAGGAATCCGATCATCACCGCTTCGGGCACCTTCGGCTACGGACTGGAGTTCTTGCGCTACGGCGATCTGTCCGCGCTGGGCGGCATCTGCCTGAAGGGCATTTCCCTGGCTCCGCGCACGGGCAATCCCATGCCGCGCATCGCCGAAACCCCTTGCGGCATGCTCAACGCCATCGGCCTGCAGAACGTGGGCGTGGAGAAGTTTCTGAAAGAGAAGCTGCCCTACATCCCGGCCGGCGCGACGCTCATCGCCAATCTGTATGCGCAGACCCCCGAGGACTTCGGGGAGCTGGCGGCCATTTTTTCGGGTGAGGACAAGATCGCGGCCCTGGAGGTCAACATCTCCTGCCCCAACGTGCGCGAGGGCGGGGTGCAGTTCGGCCAGGACCCGCACATGGCTTCCGCTGTCGTCGGCGCGGTCAAGAAGCGGGCCGGAAGCAAGCCGGTCATAGTCAAGCTCAGCCCCAACGTGACCGACGTGCGCGTCATCGCCAGGGCGGCCGTGGACGCGGGGGCGGACATGCTTTCCCTCATCAACACGCTCTCGGGCATGGCCGTGGACATCCGCACGCGCAAGAGCCGCCTGGCCAACGTGGTCGGGGGGCTGTCCGGCCCGGCCATCAAGCCCGTGGCCCTGCGCATGGTCCACCAGGTCGTGCAGTCCGTGAACGTGCCGGTCATCGGCATGGGCGGCATCGTCAGCGCCGAGGACGTGCTGGAGTTCATCCTGGTGGGGGCGCATGCGGTGCAGGTCGGGACGTACAATTTCATGCGCCCGGACAACGCCTTTCGCCTGGTGGAAGAGGTGCGCGTGCTGGCCGAGACCCTGGGCATAGAGTCATGGGGCGACTACCGGGGCACGCTCAAGGTTTAGGAGGGAAAGGAATGATCAAAAGATTCTGCGATATCTGCGGGAAAGAGATACTGGGTCTCAAGGACGGAATCTACGAGGAACGTTACTCCCTGGTCATCGAGGACCCGGCCAACCTGACCCGCCTGGGCGGACAGATGGGCAAGCTGAATCCGATAATCGAGATGAAGCTCCAGAACAGCAATAATACCGATATCTGCCGAGAATGTCTGGAAAAGATCCTGGTCAAGGAGTTCCATCGCCGGGCTACGGCCACGACGTAGAATTTGCGAAGCGGAGACTGTGCCTCCGCCGTGTATCCGCCGGTCAGGCCTTTTTCAGGAAGCAGGTCTTGAGAACAAGGCCTTTGACCTTGTCCGCGTTACATTCGATCACGTCCTCGCTGTCCGAGAGGCGGATGTTCTTGATGACGGTTCCGCGTTTAAGGGTCACGGAAGAACCCTTCACTTTCAGATCTTTGATGACCTGCACCGAATCTCCGGCTTTGAGCGGCGTGCCGTTACTGTCTTTTACTTCCATATCGAATAATCCTTCAGGTTGACGTCGCGCGGGTCGTGGCCGTCCTTTCGTGACAGGCGGTCCCGGGACGGATCCGTGTTCATTTTTTGCGCAGGACCGCGCCGTAGAAAAATTCACCCAGTCCTTCCGCGGGTCCGCTCTGGGCTTGGCGCAGGCGTGAGAACTCAGGATGGAGGCTTGCGAAACGGTCGATCTGCTTTTCGTTTTCTTCCGGGTTCAGCGTGCAGGTCACGTAGACTAGGCATCCTCCTGACGTGAGAAGATCGGCTGCGGCCCGCAGAATTTCTTCCTGCAGCTTGACGAGCCCTGCGCAATCGGCAGCGGTCCGTTTCCATTTGATATCGGGCCGCCGGGACAGGACGCCGAGACCCGAGCAGGGTACATCGAGAAATATCGTGCGGGGTGTCTGCCGCAGGGGATAAGGGCCTTGCCCCTGGCTCCTGAATGCAGGGATGTCAAAGCCGAGTCGCGCGCCTTCGGCCTTAAGCTGCCTGAGACGAAAGACATTCACGTCCGATGCCCAGACGTTTTTGCCCTGCTCGGACATCAGATACGTCTTGCCGCCGCGACCGGCGCAGGCGTCGAGCACGGGAGACGGCCAATGCTCCACGCCGAGGGCGTCCATGATTTTTTGGGCGGCAAGGCTCTGGCGGGTCGCCGCTCCCTCGGCCACGGCGTGCTGTAAAAACTCCGGCCACTGCGTCAGGGCAAACCCCCAGTTCGAGGAGTCCTGTTGCAGCGGCTGCAAATTTTCCCGCAGCGTTTCTGCCTGGGCATGGGTGCGGTTTATCCTGACCCCCAGCGGCGGGGCGCTCAGAGTCGCCTGCAGGAAGGCCTGGGTCTGTTCCTTGCCGTAGCTGCCGAGCCACATGCGGGCCAGCCACTGCGGGCAGGAGTACCAGGCGGACAGAAACTGGTCATGGCCGGCGGTCTTGGTCTGGTAATACTCCTCGAAGCGCACGGACAGGCCCAGGCGCAAGAGGCTCCGCAGAACGCCGTTGGCGACCTTGCCCATGGTCTGGTCCAGACGCTCGCGCACCAGAGTGACGGCCCAGTCCAGGGTCGCGTAATCGGGGATGCGGCTCAGGAAAAGGAGTTCGTACATGGCCACGCCGAGAATGCGTTTCATGATGGGAGAAGTCTGGACCGGGTTTTTAAGCAACTGGGAGAGAAGAAAATCGATGCGCCCGCGCATGCGCAGATAGCCGTAGGCGAGTTCCGTGGCCAGCCCCTTGTCGGGTCCGGCCTGAACCGGGTTCAGCACTTCGTCCACGGCGGCCTGCAGGTCCTGCTTGTGGTCAAGGGTGCGGCGCAGGATGTCGAGGGCCAGGCGCCGGGCCGAGGGCGTACTCATGCCAGAAACTCTTTGATGGCCCATTCGACCCGGTCCAGGGCTACGTCGGTGTCCAGACAGGGGCCGAAAGGGCGGGAATTCAGGATTCCGTAAACTGGCAGGGGATGGGTGTCCTGGATGCCGCTGGCCAGGTCGCGTTCGCAGGCCACGGCTATGATGAGCGAGGGTCTGTGCTGGACCACGATGCGCCGGGCGATGGTTCCGCCCGTGGCCACGGCCAGCCTGATTCCGTATTTGTCGCGCAGATCGAGCAGCCCGGCCAGGGCGCAGTCCCCGCAGCGCTTGCAGTTGTCGATGTCGTAGGTCAGCCGGTACTTGCAGCGGCTGTTCTGGATGCAGTGCGGCATGAGTAAGAGGATCTTTTCCGCCGGATAGCGGTGCCCTTCGCCCCTGACCAGTTCGTTGTTGACCTTGATGAAGGAGGCCCGCACCGTCTGCTTCGGGATGCCGACAAAGCGGCCCAGCAGGGTCATGAGCGGCAGGAAGAGCTTGACCGTGATGCCGCGCAGGCGTTTGGCGAAAAGTACGGGGCGGCCGAGCAGGATGTTTAAAACCAGGGCCAGGGCCGCCCAGCCGATGGCCAGGATCAGGGCGACGGTGATGAAGCCGAAAATCCAGGGCGCGGCGGGATGGATGGTGGTCAGCCCGACAAAGGGGATGAACCAGACCATGGCCAAAAAAAGGCAGATCAGTACCGAAGAGCCGGTGATGAGCCCGATGAAGACACGCTTGCGGGTCTGAAAGGAATCCCGGATTTCCTGTTCCAAAGGGCTTCTGGTTTTGGCGCTCCTGGGACTGACCATGGGATTATTCGCCCGGGCAGGCAGGTTCGGGTTTGAGCAGGTGGTCGCCGGAGCAGCGGCTCAGATAGCCGCAGTAAAACTCGCGGCCGCGCAGGGGTTTGCTGTTTGCGGGCTTGATGACCGGCACTGCGTACAGGCGATCAGCGCAGGCGATGAGCACGTTTTCATCGGCCACGCCGTGGATTTCGCCGGGCTGCGCTCCTTCGGGCAGGGGGTCGCCGATGGTGCCGGGGTGTACGGTCAGACGCAGGGTCTTGCCGGGCATGCCGTCCCAATCGAACCAGGAACCGGGCCAGGGGAAGAGGCCGCGGATGCGGTTGTGCACGGTCAGGACGGGCTGGTTCCAATCGATGCGCCCTTCTTCTTTGGAAAGCTTCGCGGCATAGGTGGCCCGGGCGTGGTCCTGAGGGATGCGCACAAGGCGTCCCTGGCCCATTTTTTCCAGGGCGTCGACCAGGAGCTTGCCGCCCATCTCGGCCAGTTCGTCGTGCAGAGTCTGGGCCGTGTCCATGATGCCGATGGCGCGGCTGCGCTGCAGCAGGATGTCGCCGGTGTCCAGGCCCGCCTCCATGTGCATGATGGTGATGCCGGTCACGGGGCGTCCGTCCATGATGGCGCGCTGAATGGGGGCAGCACCACGGTACTCGGGCAGAAGCGAGGCATGCACGTTGAAGGCGCCAAGCCTGGGAATGTCCAGTACCGACTGGGGGAGGATCAGCCCGTAGGCCGCGACGAGCAGTAGGTCCGGTTCAAGGGCCGCGAGCTGGTCCACATCCGCCTGCTCCTTGAAGTTCAGGGGCTGGAACACGGGCAGCCGCGCCTCCATGGCCAGCAGCTTGACGGGTGGCGGCGTGCAGACCTGCCCCCGGCCGCAGGGCCGGTCAGGCTGGCAATAGACTCCAACGACGTCGCAGCCGCCCCAGTCCAGAAGGTGCCTTAGGGACACGGCCGCAAAATCCGGCGTGCCCATGAACACGACTTTCAATCTTCGTTTTTCTCTTTCAGCCATTTTTTGAGCTTTCTCTCGTACAGGGTGCGCTTCAATTTGCTGATCTTGTCGATGAACAGCACGCCGTCGAGGTGATCCACCTCGTGTTGCAGGCAGATGGCCATGAGATCGTCGGCATCCATTTCAACCGGCTTGCCGTCAAGGTCCGTGGCCGAAAGGTGCAGCCGTTCGGCGCGTTTCACCGTGGTGCGGTAGCCGACAACGGACAGGCACCCTTCCTCGGATTCCACTTCGCCCTCAAGGTTCGAGAGGACGGGATTGACGAAGACGTGCGGGTCTTCGCGTTTGTCCGGGCCGCTCAGGTCCACGGTGATGAGGCGGATGCTTTCCGCCACCTGGGGCGCGGCGAGGCCGATGCCCTTGTCCGCGTACATGATTTCAAGCATCTCGGCCGCCAGGGCGCGTATCTCTTCCGTTATCTCTACCACCGGCGCGGCCTTTTTGGCCAGCACCGGGTTGGGATATGTAACTATTGTTCTAGGCATGATCTTTACTCTTTGGGCTTTTCCCGCAGGCGCAGGCCCAAATCGCGCAATTGTGTGTTCTCGACCGCCGACGGGGCCTCGGTCATGAGGCAGGTCGCCTTCTGGGTCTTGGGGAAGGCGATGACGTCGCGGATGGACTTGGCTCCGGTCAGGAGCATGATAAGACGGTCCAGGCCGAAGGCAATGCCGCCGTGGGGCGGAGCGCCGAAAACCAGGGCGTCGAGCAGAAATCCGAATTTGGCCTGCGCTTCCTCTTCATTGATGCCCAGGGCGGAAAACATATGCTGCTGGGTCTCGGGGTTGTGGATGCGGATGGAGCCGCCGCCGACTTCGGTGCCGTTCAGCACGAGGTCGTAGGCGCGGGCCACGGCCTGGCCCGGGTCTGTGGCCAGGGCGCCCATGTCTTTGGGCGCGGTGAAGGGGTGATGCATGGCCACCCAGCGTTTGGCCTCAGGATCCCATTCGAGGAGCGGGAAGTCCGTGACCCACAAGGGCGCGAAGGTGCCCTCGGGGATAAGGCCAAAACGTTCGCCGAGTTTGAGGCGCAGGTTGCCGAGCGCGCTGTTGACCATTTCCGGCGCGCCGGCCTGGAAAAAGACGATGTCGCCGGGCACAAGGCCAAGGGCTTCGGTCAGTCCGGCCCGCTCGGCATCGCTCAGGAATTTGGCGATGGGAGACTGCCAGCCGTCCTCCTTGATCTTGATCCAGGCCAGGCCCTGGGCGCCGTAGATTTTGACGAATTCGGTGTAGTCGTCGATCTCCTTGCGCGAAAGTTCGCCGCCGCCGCGCACGGGCAATGCCTTGATCAGGGCGGCCGTGGCGAAGAGCTTGAACTCGGAGCCGCGCACGATTTCGGTCACGTCGGTGAGCGTCAGGCCGAAGCGGATGTCGGGCTTGTCCACGCCGTAGAGGGCCATGGCCTGCTCGTACTTCATGCGCGGGATGGGCAGGGAAAGCTCCTGCCCGAGCGCTTCGCGCAGGACGCGGGCCATCATGCCCTCGGCCATTTCCATGACCTGTTCCTCGTCCACGAAAGACATCTCGATATCGATCTGCGTGAACTCGGGCTGGCGGTCGGCGCGCAGGTCCTCGTCGCGGAAGCATTTGACGATCTGAAAATAGCGGTCCATGCCGCCGCACATGAGGAGCTGCTTGAAGAGCTGGGGCGACTGGGGCAGGGCGTAGAACTGGCCCTGATTGACGCGGCTCGGCACCAGGAAGTCGCGCGCGCCCTCGGGGGTGGACTTGGTCAGGACCGGGGTCTCGATTTCAAGGAACCCGAGCTCGTCCAGGTAGCGGCGCACGGACTGGGAGACGCGGCTCCTCAAAATCAGGTTGTCGGCCATGGCCTTGCGGCGCAGGTCCAGAAAACGGTACTTGAGGCGCAGGTTCTCGGACACGTCCACCCGGTCCTCGATGGGGAAGGGCGGGGTCTTGGCCGTGTTCAGGAGCTTGAATTCCGTGACGTAGACCTCGATGGCGCCCGTGGCCAGCTTGGGGTTGATCATGTCATCGGGCCGCGCGCGGACCACGCCCTTGATGGCCAGCACGAATTCGGTGCGCAGCACGTGGGCGCGTGCATGGGCTTCGGGCGCGACTTCGGGTGAGAAGACGACCTGGGTCAGGCCGTGGCGGTCGCGCAGGTCGATGAAGATGAGCCCGCCGTGGTCGCGGCGATACTGCACCCAGCCCATGAGGCAGGCTTCCTGCCCCAGCTGCTCCGTTCCAAGGCCTGCGCAGGTGTGGGTTCTGCGCCATCCGCCGAGGGAGTCCATCCCGAGTTCCGTGTTTCTGTCATCCATATATGTTCCTCGCTTGGGTACGA
Organism: Desulfomicrobium baculatum DSM 4028; assembly: GCF_000023225.1. Taxonomy (NCBI): domain Bacteria; kingdom Pseudomonadati; phylum Thermodesulfobacteriota; class Desulfovibrionia; order Desulfovibrionales; family Desulfomicrobiaceae; genus Desulfomicrobium; species Desulfomicrobium baculatum. Next base: position 3,218,002 of record NC_013173.1, on the reverse strand, counting down.
TAAGCTGCAAAAAGTGTGTGTAAAGACTTAGGGCTTGCGAAAGCCCAGCGCCTGTTCCAGGTCATCCTGACCGATGTTCTTCTGCACGCCCGTGGCCATGTCCTTGACCACGATCTGGCCCTTCTCCATTTCGTCCTGTCCCAGGATCAGGCAGGTCTTGACACCGAGCTTGTTGGCCTGGCGCATCTGGGCCTTGATGCTGCGGGCCTCGAAGGACACCTCGCCGGAAAAGCCCCGCTCGCGCATGCGCTGAGCCAGGAGCAAGGCGGTATTCAAGGCGCGGGAGTCGAGCACGGCCAGATAGAAGTCCGGGGCCGGGATCTGAGCCTGGCCGTAAAGCAGGGCGAGCCGCTCCATGCCGCAGGCGAAGCCGATGCCGGGCAGGTCGGGGCCGCCGAGCTGCTTGATGAGCCCGTCGTAACGGCCGCCGCCGGCCACGGCGGTCTGGGCGCCGATCTCGCCGGAGACGACCTCGAAGGTGGTGCGCTGGTAGTAGTCCAGGCCGCGCACCAGACGGTCGTTCAGGCGATAGGGGAGCTTCGCGCTGTCCAGGATGTCGCGCACCTGGGCGAAATGTTCGTCGCATCCGGGGCAGAGCGACTCGGCGATGCTCGGCGCGTTCTCGACCAGGCTCTTGCAGGCCGGGACCTTGCAGTCCAGCACGCGCAAGGGATTGGTCTGCGCCCGGCGCTTGCAGTCTTCGCAGAGCTGGGTGTGGTCGATGGTGGCCAGAAAGTCGCGCAGACGCTGATGAAAGACCGGCCGGCACTCGGGGCAACCCAGGGAGTTGAGTTCCAGGCCCAGGTTTTTAAGGCCCAGCTTGGTCAAAAACGTCCAGAGCATGAGCACGACCTCGGCGTCGGCCTGGGGCGCGTCCGTGCCCAGGACCTCGACGTCGAGCTGGTGGAACTGGCGCAGGCGGCCCTTTTGCGGGCGTTCGTAGCGGAACATGGGACCGCAGGCGAAGAGCTTGGTCGTGCCTTCGGCCCCGCACTGGCCGGACTCGATGAAGGCGCGCAGCACTCCGGCAGTGGCTTCGGGGCGCATGGTCAGCGAGCGGCCCTTGCGGTCGGCAAAGGTGTACATTTCCTTTTGCACGACGTCGGTCTCTTCACCGATGGAGCGGGCGAAGAGCTCGGTCTTTTCCAGGATGGGCACGCGTACCTCCTGGCATCCATACGTGCCGAACACCTGGCGGGCCAGGTTCTCCATCAGGGTGTGAACCGTGCTTTCCGGGCTGAAGAGGTCAGAAAAGCCTTTAATTTTCTGAATTTTAGACATAGAAAATATCTGTCCTTGACGAATGGGATGGGGGATGCGCGCCTTGAGTCAGGCTCCGTTTGCGGTGGGGCGGGACTTGCGGCGATGCGCATGGGAAAATTGAATTGGTTAATTGATGAACGAAGGATTGTCAAAGACGGAGGATCAATGTTCAAGGCTGTTTCAGTGGTGGGTTTCAAGAAATCAGGCAAGACCACTCTTGTGCTCGAGCTTGCCCGTGAATTGACTGCGCGGGGTCGTAAAGTGGCGGCGGTCAAGTTTACCCATCACGGGCTGGATCTTGATGGAACGGATACATCCCGTTTCGCGCAGGAGTGCGTCAGCGTTGCCGGAATCGGTCCCAAAACAACGACCTTGCTTTGGAACTCGGCGCGGCAACTGCAAGATATATTTCCTCTGTTGGATGCGGAGATAGTGTTGGTCGAAGGCGGCAAGTCGCTGACCTGGCTGCCGCGGATCGTGGCCCTTGGCTCCGGCGAGGACGAGTCGATGCTCGGCAACGGGCTGGCGCTGGCAACCTGGGGGCCGCGGGCATTGCCCGGAGTGCGGAAGGCCGATTCCGTCGCGGAGTTGGCCACGCTGGCGGAAAACAAGGCCTTCTCATTGCCCGGTCTTGATTGCGGGGCCTGCGGCCGGGAGTCCTGCCTGGCCCTGGCGCGGGAAATCGTGACCGGCGAGGCCGACGCGGATTTCTGCGTGGCCATGCATGCCAAGCTCTGTGTTAAAGTGGGTGGCCGGCGTCTGGCGCTGAATCCCTTTCTGGATCGGCTGGTCACGGGAACCATTCGCGGGCTTTTGACCGAGCTCAAGGGCAATGTGCCGGGGCAGAAGGTCGAAATCATCCTGGAGTGAGGCCGGCCGGAGTCTTTTAGCGCGGCAACGGCTTAAATGTGTTGACTCCTGGGGCTTGCGTCATAAAAGATGCTTCTTCTTATAGGAAACGGAACCGTCGCATTTATTGACCGTTTGTCAGGGGGACCGTTATGCGTGTGCGCGTCAAATGTTTTGCTACCCTTGCCGATCATACCCCGCCGGACGGCTTTGTCGATCTGCAAGAGGGAGCCGTGGTAGAGGCCATGCTTCCGCTTCTTGGACTTGAAGCCGGCGACATCAAACTTGTTTTTGTCAACAGCAGGAACAGCAGCTTGGAGGCGGCGCTGGCCGACGGAGACCAGGTGGGTATTTTTCCGGCGGTAGGTGGCGGATGAGGGATTTTCGAGCCGCGTTGGAGGCTTTGGCCTCGGAGAACGCCTCGCGCCGGGTTCGGACTGTCGGTCTTGAAGAACTGCGCCAGCTGTGCCGGGATCACGGGTTGACTCTGCCCCAGGGCGCAAAAGGGGCGATGGAACAGGGGGTCGTGCCTCTGCCGTTTTTGAAAAATCTGCACTCCCTGTCCATTTCCGAGCAGAATCGGCTCATGAGCGCCACGGTTCTGCTGGCCGGGGCGGGCGGGCTCGGCGGTTATGTGCTGGAGCTGCTGTCCCGCTTCGGAGTGGGAAGGATCGTGGTCGCGGACGGAGACGGGTTCGAGGACAGCAACCTGAACCGCCAACTGCTTTCCACGGCCCGGAACCTGGGAAGCAACAAGGCCAGGGCCGGGGCTGAACGGGCACGGGCAACCTGTCCGCTGGTGAAGGTCGAAGCGCTTGAATTTTTCTTGGACGCCTCCAATCTGCAGGGAGTACTGACAGGCGTTGATGTGGTCGTTGACGCACTGGGAGGCATCGCCCCGCGCTTGACCCTGCACGAAGCCGCAGGTCTGGCCGGGGTTCCGGTCGTGAGTGCGGCCGTGGCCGGATGGACGGCGTTGGTCGGCAGTGAACTGCCTGGGCAGAAGGGCATTTCCAGCATGTGGACCGATCCCTCGGACAAGGACGCGGAGCATGTCCTGGGCAGCCTGGCTCCGGCCGCATGCCTGGCCGCCGCATTGCAGGCGGCGGAAACCGTGCAGTATCTGACCACGGGCTCTCTGCGTCTGGCCGGTCGCATGCTGCACGCCGATTTGGCCGAATTTCATTTTGAACTCTATGACCTTTCGTGACGGATACAGATGAACACCATTGTGCTCGCCACCGGCAACGCCGGTAAGATACGTGAACTTTCGGCCTTGCTGGCCGAGTTGCATCCGGGCCTGCGCGTCCTCGGCCTGAATGATTTTCCGGAAATCGGCGAAATACCCGAGACCGGCGCGACCTTCGAGGACAACGCCCGCATCAAGGCCCTGGCCGTGGCCCGGGCTACGGGGTTGGTGGCCGTGGCCGACGACTCCGGCTTGGTTGTGGACGCTCTGCACGGGGCGCCGGGCGTCTATTCCGCCCGGTATAGCGGCGAGGGGGCCACGGACGAGAAGAATGTGGCCAAGCTTCTGGATGCCATGAAGGACGTTGTGGACCCATGGCGCGGCTGCCATTTCGCCTGCGTCATGCTTGCGGCCACCCCAGGCGGCCGGGAGCTGATCGGGCATGGGGCCTGGCATGGCCGGGTGGCTCATGCTCCGCAGGGAGGGGCGGGGTTCGGATACGATCCCGTATTCTTCGACGAGGAACTGGCCATGACCGCCGCGCAGATGGACGCGCAGGTCAAGAACAGCCGCAGTCATCGCGGTTTGGCTCTGCGGGAGCTGCTGCGCGGCTGGCCCGAATTCTGGAAACAAGCCCGGCTCAAACTGGAGAAATAAGCATGTGCGGAATCATCGGATACACGGGGCACCGTCCGGCCATCCCGGCCATTGTCGAAGGTTTGCGGCGGCTGGAATATCGGGGCTATGATTCGGCCGGAGTGGCCTACGAGGAGCCACAGGGCCTCAAGGTCATTCGCGCCGAGGGCAAGCTCGGGGCGCTGGACCAGAAAATAGCGGGCCTGGATACGGCGTCCTCGGTCTGCGGCGTCGGGCATACCCGCTGGGCCACCCACGGTTTGCCCGTGGAGCGTAATGCGCATCCGCACATGGATGGTGATGGAAAATTTGCCTTGGTTCATAACGGGATCATCGAGAACTACGCGGAGCTCAAGGCGGAACTCGTGGCCGAAGGCCATGTCTTTTTGTCCGAGACCGACACCGAGGTGCTGGTGCATGTCATCGCCAAGGGAGTGGAGCTGACCGGCGACGTGCGACGGGGCATTTCCTGGGCCCTGTCACGGGTCGACGGAGCCTATGCCTTTGCCCTGCTCTCACGTGAGCATCCCGGAAAGATCTGGGCCAGCCGCAAGGCCAGCCCGCTCCTGATGGGCATCGGCACGGGTGAGAATTTCCTGGCCTCCGACATCCCCGCCTTTCTGCCCTACACCCGCGAGGTGGTTTTCCTGGACAACGGCGAACTGGTGGAGATCGACGCCGCTTCCTGGCAGGTCTTCGACTCCCTGACCCTGGAGCCCAAGGTCAAGGAGGTCAAGCACATCTCCTGGGACGTGCAGGCCGCACAGAAAGATGGGTTCAAACATTTCATGCTCAAGGAAATCTTCGAGCAGCCCAAGGTCATCCGCGACTGCCTGACCGGCCGCATCCAGAAAGGGCGCGTCGTGCTGCCGGAGCTTGATGCCCTGAACGTTCCGCAGCGCCTGACGGTTGTGGCCTGCGGCACGTCGTACCATGCCGGGCTCTGGGCCAAGTATCTGCTTGAGTCCTGGGCCCGCATCCCGGTGCAGGTCGAGATCGCCTCGGAGTTCCGCTACCGCGACAGCGTCTTTCTGCCCGGCGATCTGGTCCTGACCATCAGCCAGTCCGGCGAGACCGCCGACACCCTGGCCGCCATCCGCATCGCCCGCGAGGCGGGCGTGCCTATCCTTGGCCTGTGCAACGTGGTCGGGTCTTCCATCGCGCGCGAGTCCGACGCGGTCGTGTATACCCAGGCCGGGCCCGAGATCAGCGTGGCTTCGACCAAGGCCATGTGCAGCCAGATGGTCCTGCTGCTGCTCATGACCCTGTCCTGGGGCGTGCGCAAGGGCGTGTTGCAGGGCGAAATCCTGGAGCGCTGCCTGCACGATCTGCCCCTTCTCCCCGATCAGCTGGAGGCGGAACTGCCCACCATCCGCGAGAAGGCCAAGACCTTGAGCCAGGAATACGCCGACGCCCGCAGCTTCTTTTTTTTGGGACGGGGCCAGAACTTTCCCCTAGCCCTTGAGGGCGCGCTGAAACTTAAAGAGATTTCCTACATCCACGCCGAAGGCTACGCCGCCGGCGAAATGAAGCACGGCCCCATCGCGCTCATCGACCAGCATTTCCCGACCTTTGCCATGGCGCTGGGCGACGAACTCCTGCAAAAGGTCGCCTCGAATCTGCAAGAAGTGCAGGCCAGGGGTGGGCGCATCATCGCCCTGGTCAACCCGGGGGCCTCGCCCGCAGTGGAGAATCCCTGGGTTCTGTCCGATGCTTGGGGGCCGCTGAAGAGTTTTCTGGTGCTGCCGGCCGTGCAGCTTTTCGCCTATGAAATGGCCGTCTACCTGGGCAAGGACGTGGACCAGCCCCGGAATCTGGCCAAATCCGTGACCGTGGAATAAGGATGTCTTTAAGAAAATCGCTTGGAATTGTTCTTACCTTGGCCTTGGTGCTGGGGTTTGCCTGCACGGCTCTGGCTTCGGCCAAGAGCGAGTATACGCGTGGGGTCAGCGCCTTTAATTCGTTGCTTGCCAATGAAAAAAGGTCCGGGCTGCGGACGGAATGGGAAGCGGTCATGAAACCCTTCCTGCGCGCCGTGGGGGCCGATCCCAAGAGCGAGTACGCGCCCCGCAGCATGTTTTTCCTCGGCAGATGCTACGAGGAACTGGCCCGGCGCTCTTTTTCCCGAACCGACCGGCTAAAAGCCCTTGAAGCTTACGACCGCATGCTGGCCGTGTATCCGAAGCATGGATGGGCCGATGACGCCTTGTTTCGCATGGGGCTGGTCTGGTTGGAGCAGTTCAAGGATCCGGTAAGGGCGTCCAAGGTTTTCACGGCTGTACTCAACGACTACCCCAAAGGCGACAAGGTTCCCGAGGCTCGCGAGCGCTTGGCTCAGATTCCGGGTGGCGAGCCGGCCAAGACGGCAGCGCCTGCGCAAGCAAAGCCTGCGGAGGCAAAAGCAGCGGCGGCCCCGAAGCAGGCCGCGGTTCCGGCGGCAAAGCTGAAAGACGGGTTGACCCTGCTTGGCATCCGCCATTGGTCCAGCCCGGATTACACCCGGGTAGTCATGGATATCACCCAGGATGCGCACTATGAACGCGCGCTTGTGGAGAAGGCCAAGAACGGAAACAAGCAGCTGCAGATCACCTTGCAGCAGGCCGGGATCGCGGCCGATGTCATGCCCGTGCGCACCATCGGGGATGGAATCCTCTCCCAGATTCAGGTCGCCCCCGATCCGGCCGGGGGAGCGCTGATCACCTTCGATCTGATGGCGATGGACCACTACAGGGTTTTTACCCTGCCGGAGCCGTATCGCGTGGTTATCGACATCTACGGCAAGGCCGGAGAGGCGGCTCATAAGCCTCAATCCGTTGCCGCCGCGACGGATGCGGAAGTGGATCATGTACAGGCGGCCCTGGCCGAACTGCAGGCAAAGCAGGCGCAGCCCGCCAGCCCCAAAAAGGCCGCCACGATAAAACAGGCCGGTCAGGTTCCGGCGACCAAGAGCACGGCTGCGAAAACCAAGACTCCCGTCCAGACGGCGGCCAAGGGAACCAAGGCCCCGGCGAATACGACGCCGGAGATAAAGGTCAGCTCAACGCAGAAAAAATATACCGGATCGCTGGTCGAGCAGCTTGGACTCAAGGTGCGTACCATCATGATCGACGCCGGACATGGCGGCAAGGATCCCGGCGCGGTGGCCAACAGCCTCCATGAAAAAAACATCAATCTGCGCATGGCCAGGATTCTGGGGGAGATGCTCAAGGCCCAGGGCTTCGAGGTGCACTACACCCGCACCGCCGACACGTTCATCCCCCTGGAGGAGCGCACCGCCATGGCCAACGCCAAGAACGCGGACCTCTTCATTTCCGTCCACTGCAACGCCCACAAGGACAAGAATGTCAAAGGACTTGAGGTTTACTACCTGAACCTGGCCACCGACGCGCAGGCCGTGCGCGTCGCGGCCCGCGAAAATGGAGTGTCTGCCAAGAAGATCAGCGACATGCAGTTTATTCTTTCGGACCTGATGCTCAATTCCAAGATCAACGAGTCAAGGCAGATGGCCTCCATAGTGGAGGCGGAGACGTTGCGGGTCATGCGCCCCAAGTACTCCCTTGCCAGCCATGGTTCCAAGGGCGCATTTTTCTACGTCCTGACCGGGGCGCGCATGCCATCCATTCTGGTTGAGCTTGGCTATCTGACCAACCCTGCGGAGGCCTCCAAGCTCAATACGGACGCGTATCTTGCGTCCATGGCTCAAGGGCTGACCCGCGGGGTGGTGGCTTACAAAAAGAAACTGGAGCGATTTGCCCTGAACGAATCGGGCAAATCCTGATATTTTTAGTGGTCAGGCTCTTGCCGCCCATGCTCCGTTTTTGGGGCTGGGCGGTCTTTTTTTAATATTTTGTTATGGAGTTACGCGCCATGGTCTTCCCCCTCGGTTCGGTGATAAATGCTCTGGCCATTTTGGCCGGAGGCGCTTTGGGGCTGCTGTTGCATGGCCGGTTGCCGGAAAAAATGCGCCAGGTCGTTTTCCAGGGCCTCGGGCTCTGCGTTCTGGTCATCGGCATGCAGATGGCGCTGCAAGGCAAGAACGGGCTGCTTGTGGTTTTAAGCGTCCTCATCGGCGGGGTGGTGGGCGAGGCCTTGCGGCTCGAAGACCGCTTCGCGGGTCTGGCCGGCAAGCTTAAAGGGCTCGTGCGTTCAAAAAACACCCGTTTCGTGGACGGCATGGTCAACGCGTCCCTGATTTACTGCATCGGCGCCATGGCCATTCTCGGTTCTTTCGACGAAGGCATTCGCGGCGATCACTCCATCCTTTTCACCAAGGCCTTGCTGGACGGATTCGCCTCCATCGCCCTGGCCTCGACCTACGGGGCGGGGGTGCTTTTTTCCGCCTTGCCGGTCTTTCTCTACCAGGGCCTGTTGACCCTTTTCGCAGGCTCCTTTCAGGCCTATTTTTCGGATTATCTTATCGCCCAGCTCACGGCCACGGGCGGAACCTTGATCCTTGGCATCGGCATCAATCTGCTGGGTCTGACGGTTATTCGTCTGTCCAGCCTGTTGCCGTCCCTGGTCGTGATCGTCATCCTTTCCATTGTCTTTCCCTAAGAGCTGCGGGGGCCTTCTTGGCGGAGAAGAGTTTTGCTTTTCAAAGTCTTGCCGATATGTTTACAATGCATTGGGAATAGCCGGGATTTTCCGGTCGGGCATGCCCGGAGTCAAATTTTTCAGCGGTGGGCAGATGGCGACCTCCTCTCGAATCCTCTCAACCGATGTCAGCGGACGACTGGGTCGCAAACTGCTGTTCTGGATTCTGCTCGGGAGCACCGTGTTCACGCTGCTCGGCACTGCGGTGCAGCTGACATTCGACTACCGCAACGACAAGGAAGCCATGCTCGCGCAGCTGGAGCAGATCCGCACATCGCGCCTGTCCAGCCTGACCAGCGCCCTGTGGCATCTGGACGAAGCGCAGGTTCTGGTCCAGCTTGAAGGGATTCTGGAGATGCGGGACATCATGTACGCAGAGGTGATCACTCCAGAGGGGATACGGTATTTCCGTGGCAAGCAGGCCGAAGAGAAGAACCTGTACGTGCAAAAATTTCCTCTCCAGTACAGGGCCCTGGAGCGCATAGATCTGATCGGCACACTCATCGTCGCCGCCGACAAGAGCGCCCTCCAGCGCAGGCTGCGGGACAAGATTCTGGTCATCGGCATCACCCAGGGCGTGCAGATATTTCTGGTGGCCGTCCTTGTTGTCTTCATTTTTTACATGCTGGTCACCCGCCATTTGCGCCGGATGGCTCTTTACACCTCCGGGCTGACCATTGACAGATTGCAGGAGCCGCTCTCGCTGGACAAGACCTCGTCCAAGCCCGACGAGATCGATATTGTGGTCCGCGCCTTCAACGACATGCGCGAGAACCTGCTCCGGGATATCAAGCACCGGGAAAAGGCCGAGCAGAAGCTCAAAGAGGCCGAAGGCTACATCCGCAACATTCTTGATTCGATGCCGTCGATTCTGATCTCTGTCGATGTGGACGGCCGCGTGACCCAATGGAACCAGCAAGCGGTACTCAAAACCGGTGTTTCGGCGGAAGAGGCCATGGGGCGTCGTGTCACGGATGTGTGTCCAAATGCTCCGGTCAGCATGGATCAGGTCAGGGCTGCGGTAAGTTCCGGGCTCCCGGTCAAGATACCCAAGGTGCCCAGAAAAAAGGAAGACATGGTCGAGTATATGGATGTCACGGTCTATCCCCTGACGACCAACAATGTGCAAGGTGCGGTTATCCGCATAGACGATGCCACGGAGCGGGTGCGGCTCGAAGAAATGCTGATCCAGTCGGAGAAGATGATTTCCGTCGGCGGTCTCGCTGCGGGCATGGCCCACGAGATCAACAATCCTCTGGCTGGAATTTTGCAAAACGGGCAGGTCATCAGAAACAGGATGTCTCTGGAGTTGCCCGCGAACAGGAAGCTGGCGGAAGAGCTTGGAACCGACATGGCCTTGATTCATGGCTATTTTGAGCGCCGCGGCTGCCTACGCATGATGGATTCGATCATGGATTCGGGTTTGCGGGCCGCGCGGATAGTGGAGAACATGCTTTCTTTCAGCCGCAAGAACACGTTGCGCATGGCCGAGGTCGATATCTGCGGCCTGCTGGATCGCACTCTTGAACTTGCGGCCAATGACTATGATCTCAAAAAGCAGTATGACTTCCGCAAGATCAGGATTGTCCGCGAATATGAGGAAAACCTGCCACTGATCTGTTGCGAGGAAAGCAAGATTCAGCAGGTCTTCTTCAACCTGATCCGTAACGGAGCGCAGGCCATGGGATCGCAGGACCGCCCTCCCTGCTTCATTCTGCGGGTCATGAAGGCCGGCAAAGAGGTGCGGATTGAGATCGAGGACAATGGCCCGGGCATGTCCGAAGAGTTGCGCAAAAGGGTTTTCGAGCCCTTTTTTACCACCAAACGGGTGGGGGAAGGCACCGGCCTTGGCCTTTCCGTGTCCTATTTTCTGATAGTTGAAAATCATGGCGGCAGGATTGATGTGGACTCCAGTCCCGGCAAGGGCTCTGTCTTCATCATTCATCTGCCTCTCGTTCCGGCTGACCAGGACGCCGACGGAGCTTCATAATGGTGCAGAACACGATGGCGGAAAGCACGACAAAGGTGCTCGTTCTGGATGACGAGCCGAACATTCGGGAAAGTCTGGCTGAGTACCTGATGGACTGCGGCTTTGTCACCCTGACGGCCGAGAGCGCGGAGGACGCCTTGATGCTTTCCGAACTGGGCAGTGTCGCGGTGGCGGTGGTGGATATCCGCCTTGGGGGCATGGATGGCCTGGAGTTCATCAAGCGGTTGCACACCCTGCATCCCGCCGTGCGCTGCCTGATTCACACCGGTTCCACGGATTTTCAGCTGGATAACGAATTGCGGGATATCGGCCTGACGGATCGGGAGGTGCTTTTCAAGCCGGTTCTGGACATGGGTATTTTCGAGACCCTCATTTTGGAAAAGGTCGCGGAGGGCCGGTCATGAACCAGGGCAAGACATCCGTGGTGCTGACCATCGATGACGATCAGGCGGTGCGTGAGAGTCTTGCCAATTTTCTGGAGGATTTCGGGTATGAAGTCTTGCAGGCCGGAGATGGACAGCAAGGGCTGGAGGTCTTTGCCGCCAATCGGCCCGACCTGATCCTGGTGGACCTGCGCATGCCGCGCATGGACGGATTGCAGGTCCTGGCGCGGGTGCAGGAACTTTCGCCCCAGACGCCCATCATGGTCATCTCGGGGGCCGGAGACATTCGTGACGTGGTGGAGGCGCTGCGGCGGGGCGCATGGGATTATCTGGTCAAGCCCATTCAGGACATGAACATTCTCTTGCATTCGGTGGAGACGTGTCTGGAGCGGGCCCGTTTGCAGCGTCAGAACCTCGAATATCAGCAAAGTCTCGAAGAGTCCCTTGAGAAACTGCATCGCACCCAAAAGGAGATGATCCAGTCTGCCAAGATGGCGGCGCTGGGGGATCTGGTGGCGGGGGTGGCCCATGAGGTCAACACGCCCATCGGGGTCAGCGTTACGGCGGCGTCCTTTCTGGCCGAACGGACGAGGCAGCTGCGGGAGTTGTACGGGAAAGGGGAGATGAAGCGCTCGGATCTGGAGAAATACCTGGCCCTGGCCGAGGAGTCTTCCGGGTCGGTGCTTTCCAATCTGGAGCGGGCCGCAGAGCTGGTGCAGAGTTTCAAGAAGGTCGCCGCGGACCAGAGCTCTGAAGAGAAGCGCGTCTTCGAGATGAAGAATTATCTGGAACAGATTCTCCTCAGCCTGCGTCCGCAGTTCAAGCGCACTCCGCATCAGGTGCGCATGGACTGCCCGGACGACCTGTCCCTTGATTCCTACCCCGGCGCGATCATGCAGATCATCACCAACCTGATCATGAACTCTCTTATTCACGGCTTCGCGGACGGACGGCCCGGTGAGATATCCATCAAGGTGGAGCAGGCCGGAGAAAACGTGGTGCTGACGTACCGCGACACGGGCATCGGCATGGACCGTGAGCAAAAGGAGCGTATCTACGATCCGTTTTACACCACTACACGAGGCTCCGGCGGTACGGGTCTGGGCATGAACATCGTCTACAATCTGGTCACCCAGACCCTGAAAGGTTCCATCATGCTGGAAACCAGCCCCGGGCAGGGCGCCGTGTTCTATTTGACCTTGCCCAGAGATCCGGACCGGGTCGTCGATGTATCCGGAAATCCCTCGTAGGCTGGGTTTTCCGGCTCGGCCTGCTTTCAGATTGCGCTGCAGTCCGGCTGTGAAATCCCGGATTCCATAACGACCCGCCAGTGCTCACCCCCCAGAATCTTTTCTTGTGTCGTTTTAGTCACAGGATCGCGACGATTTGGTTGCAAGATAGTCGAAATAACGCCGGTCGTCTTCAAGGCAGACAGGATGTTTTGCAATATGCATTGTCAGCGCCTGGGCGATTGAGGCCTGTAGGGATGGTTCGGAATCAAGGATCTGATAGTAGACCCATTTTCCGCTGCGGCGGGCCCTGACCCATCCGGCGTTCTTCAGAAACGCCAGATGCCGTGAGACTTTGGATTGGGGTGTTTGCAAGGCTTCCGTCAGGTCGCACACGCAGAGTTCCCCGTGACGGAGCAGGCTGACGATGCGCAGACGTGTGGGATCGGATAGGGCTTTGAGTGTTTCGGCGATTCTTTCCATGACCGCGAACGTATCTGCATGGGCAGATATGTCAAGATGTCAAAACATCTTGTGTCGGCGGGACGTCCCGGAGTAACACGTTCTTCAATGAGTCCGGTCTGCGTTGAAGAGGGGCATGTGGACGATTCCTGAATCTCCGGCTTCGTCACGCGAAGGCCGGATGACATTTCACGTTTTTTAAAAGAGGGAGGATCGCTTGTTCGTGCGATATTGTCGTGGTTGCTTGATCTTGTCTTGGGTTTGCGTGCCTGGACGTCTTCTGTTGCCTTCGGTGGCGAACCGTCCTGGGCCGACTGGGCGGGCATCATGAGCGGGGATTTTTTTCTGCTGGTCGTCGTTGTTTTTTTGGCCTTGGGTTTGTCGTTTTTGTGTTCAGTGGCCGAGGCCGTGCTTTTAAGCATCACCCCGTCCTATATCGCCAGTTTGCGTGAAAGGAATCCCGCACGGGCGGAGGTCCTGAAGAAACTGCGTCTGGAGAAAGTGGATCAGTCCCTGGCCGCGATTTTGACCCTGAACACCATCGCCCACACGGTGGGCGCCATTGTGGCAGGCGCTCAGGCTCTCGTGGTTTTCGGCAATGCGTGGATCGGCCTTTTTTCGGCGGTGATGACGGCGCTTATCCTGTTTTTGTCCGAGATCGTACCCAAGACCATCGGTGCCGTGTACTGGCAGGCCTTCGTCGGAGTGACGGCGCATTTCGTCAACATGTTGATCACGGTTCTCTATCCCCTTGTCTGGCTGTCCAATGGGCTGACCAAGCTGATATCCCGAGGGAAAAAAGCGCATGTCTTCAGCCGCGAGGAGTTTATCGCCATGGCCGGAATCGGGGAACAGTCCGGACATCTGGAGGAGCATGAATTCCGAATCATCCGCAACATCTTCCGCTTCGGGTCCGTAAACATCACCGCCGTGATGACTCCGCGCACGGTCATGACGGCCCTGCAGCAGGACATGACCATTGCCGACTCCCTGCCTTTTGTCACCAAGACCCCTTTTTCCAGACTGCCCGTCTACGGCGCGGATCTGGATGACATCACCGGCGTCGTGCTCAAGGACGAGGTGCTGATCTGCATGTCCCGGGGCGGCTGCGAGGGCTCTTTGGAATCCTTGAAGCGCCAGATACTTTCCGTGCCTGACAGCCTGTCCCTTTCTGATCTGTTGGAGTTTTTTCTTGACCAGCGTCAGCACTTGGCCATCGTCTTGGACGAATACGGTGGGACTCGGGGATTGGTTACCCTGGAGGATGTGGTGGAGACCCTCTTTGGCATGGAGATCGTGGATGAGATGGACAGCGTGGCCGACATGCAGGCCCTGGCCCGGCAGCAATGGAAAAAAAGAGCTCAGTCCCTTGGCATTTTCGAACAGGACGAGGACGTTGAACCCGGTAAAAGCATTCGTTCGTGATGCTTTTTGACGCACCAAGGAGCACGCGCCCATGAATGAAGTCTGGTTTGCCCTGGCTCTGACCACCTTCGCAGGACTGGCTACGGGGATCGGCAGCATCATCGCCTTTACGGCCAAGTTGTCCAGTTACCGTTTTTTGTCCGTGGCCACGGGGTTTTCGGCGGGCGTGATGCTCTACGTCTCTTTTGTGGAGATTTTCTTCAAGGGGCAGGAGGCTCTGGTCGAGCACTATGGCGATCCGGCGGGATATTGGGTCAACGTGGCTTCGTTCTTCGGCGGAATGCTGCTGATCGGACTGATCGATAATTTCATTCCCGAAGAGACCAACCCGCATGAGATCCCTTCCGAGACCGACGCCGACAAGTTGCACGGCAAGGTCTCTACCCTGTTGCATATCGGGGAGCACAGCTGCGGGCTGGCCAAGACTCCTGCCAAACCCCAGCCGGGACATGAGAAGAAGCTTCTGCGCATGGGCCTTTTCACCGCCCTGGCCATCGGCATTCACAACTTTCCCGAGGGCTTGGCCACGTTTTTGGCGGCGTTGGAGGATCCGAGCCTTGGCGTCGCCATTGCCATCGCCATCGCTTTGCACAACATCCCCGAGGGCGTGAGCGTCTCGGTGCCCATCTATTACGCCACAGGGAAGCGCAGGACGGCTTTTTTCTACTCGTTTTTGAGCGGACTGGCCGAGCCGATCGGGGCGGGCATCGCCTATCTGGGCATCCTCTTTTTCGCCGGCGGGCCGGGCGGGGTGTTGCCTGCACAGCTTATGGGCATTCTCTTCGGCGGAGTGGCCGGGATCATGGTCTACATCAGCCTTGACGAACTCCTGCCCACCAGCCGGGCCTACGGAGAAGGGCATGACAGCCTGTTCGGCCTGGTTGGCGGCATGGCGGTCATGGCGCTCAGTCTGCTCTTGATGCGCTGAATTGCGGATGGAAAAATGGCCCGGCCACAAGGGACGGGGATGAATGTTTTCGGGGCGGGTCGTGCATGCACGGCCCGCCCCGGTCGCGTTTACTTGCGGGATTCAAGCAGCTTCAGGAAGGCGGGCAGGCCGGGCTTGCCTTCCTTGGTGGTCACGCTTTCAAGCCATGTGGCGGCCATGTCCGGATGCGCGGTCACCCAGTCCAGGGCCGCATCGCGGGCTTTCATTTCAGGCTTTTCGTGCATGGTGACCATGATGGAGTTCATCATGGTTACGGGCACGACGTAGTTCTGCAGAAAACGGGTTACGTTGGGCATGTCCTGCGGCAGTCCCTTGCGCACGTTGGTGTAGACCGTGGCCGTGCCGTCGTTCGGTCCGAAGGTGTCGTCCGTGCTGCCCGTCAGGTACGTCATGTCGATCTTTTCGTTCATGCTGTGCGGGGACCATCCCAGAAAGACGATCCATTTCTTTTCACGCATGAAGGATTGCACCTGGGCCAGCATGCCGGATTCGCTGGAGGCGACCAGCTCGAACTTGCCGAGGCCGAACATGTTCTTGTCGATCATGGATTCGATGATGTCATTGCCGTCGTTACCTTCCTCGATGCCGTAGATCTTCCATTCCAGCTTGTCGCCGTACTTGGCGATGTCCTTGAAATCCTTGAGGCCGCCTGCGGCCACGTAGCTCGGCACGGCCAGGGTGTATTTGGCTCCGGTCATGTTCGGCACAAGCTGGATGACGTTGCCGGAATCGAAATGGGGACGCGCTACGCTTTCCATGGACGGCATCCAGTTGCCGAGGAACACGTCGGCCTCGTTCGTGGCCAGGGCCTGATAGCAGATGGGCAGGGAGGTCATCATGTTGGAGGAGGAGTAGCCAAGGCTCTGCAAAATGGCCACGGCCAGCTCGCTGGTCACGGTGACATCGGTCCACCCGACGCTGGTGATGCGCACGTCGTCGCGGCTGGCCTGAGCCGGAGCGATGAAGAGGGCGAGTAGAAGGACAAGGACGGGGATGGTTTTTTTCAGTGTTGCAATGGTCATGGAAACTCCCTTGTTGAAATGAAAGGCGAAGTGACTTGGGAGGCCGGGACATCCCGGCCCAGCATGCTACACGCCGAACCAGTTGATCGGCCGGGCGTTGTGGTTCTGGAAAATGTGTTTGACTTCCGTGTACTCTTCCAGGCCCTGCCGCCCCAGTTCCCGGCCCAGGCCGGACTGCTTGTAGCCGCCCCAGGGGGCCTGGGTGAAATAGACGTTGAAGTCGTTGACCCAGACCGTGCCGAAGCGCAGGCCCGATGACATGCGGCGGATGCGGTCCGGATCGCGGGTCCAGAAGCCGGCGGACAGACCGTAGACCGTGCTGTTGGCCCGGACCAGCGCCTCGTCTTCGGTGCTGAAGCGCTCGATGGTGATGACCGGGCCGAAGACCTCCTCCTGCACGATGCGCATGTCATTCGCGCAGTCCGTGAACAGGGTCGGCTCCACGAAAAAGCCATTGGCCAGGGCCGGATCAGCCGGGCGCTTGCCTCCCAGCAGCAGCCTGGCCCCTTCTTTGCGGGCAATGCGGATGTAGCTTTCCACCTTGTCGCGGTGCGCGGCCGAGATGAGAGGGCCCATCTGGGTGCCGTCCGTCATCCCGTCTCCCACGCGGATCTTGGACATGCGCTCCGCCAGGGCCTCAACCATGCGGTCGTGGATGCCGTCCTGCAGCAGGACGCGGGCTCCGGCGGAACAGATCTGCCCGGCGTGGAAGAAGACGCCGTTCAGAATGTAGTCCAGGGCCGTGTCGAAATCGGCGTCATCGAAGATGATGTTGGGGTTTTTGCCGCCCAGTTCCAGGGCAACCTTTTTCACGTTTGTCGCCGCCGCGCGCATGATGGTCTTGCCGGTCTCGATGCCGCCAGTGAAGGAGATGAGGTCAACGGCGGGGTTTTCGGCCAGCTCCGCCCCGACCGTGGCCCCGGGGCCAAGGACCAGGTTGACCACGCCCTCCGGAAATCCGGCCTCCGCGCACAGTTCGGTGACTTTTATGCTGGTCAAGGGCGTGATTTCACTTGGCTTCATGACCACGGTGCAGCCGGCGGCCAGGGCCGGAGCCAGTTTCCAGGCGGCCTGCAACAGGGGATAGTTCCAGGGCGAGATCTGCCCGCACACGCCCACGGGCTCTCGCACGACCATGCTTGTCGCGTCCGGCACCGGAGCGGCGATGACCTCGCCCGCGTCCTTGTCCGCAAGCCCTGCGTAATAGCGGAAGATGCCCGTGATGTCGGCCATGTCCCAGCGGCTCTCTTCCAGGGTTTTGCCGGTGTTCAGGGTCTCAAGGCGGGCCAGTTCCTCGGCGTCGCGTTCGATCAGGTCCGCCAGTCGCAGCAGTTGCCGCCCGCGCTCCGGGCCCGTGGTCTTGGGCCACGGACCCTGGTCGAAGGCGCGCCGCGCCGCGTTTATGGCGTCACGGGCGTCTTCGCGGTTTCCTTCCGAAACGGTCGCGATGACGCTCTGGTCGAAGGGATTGATGATGTCCCGCGTGGCCGCGGAGTGGGCGCGGGTCCAGCGGCCGTCGACGTGCATCATTTTTTCCATCATTTCTTCTCCTTGGCCGTGCTTTTTTCGTGCCGGTAGAAGGGCGCGGTGTCGGGGGCGAGCGGCGTGTTGCCAAGGATCAGGTCGGCCGCCTTCTCGGCGATCATCATCACCGGCGCGTAAATGTTGCCGTTGGTCACATAGGGCATGATCGAGGCGTCGACCACGCGCAGTCCCTGCACGCCATGCACGCGCAGTTCGCTGTCGACCACGGCCATGTCGTCGTAGCCCATCTTGCAGGTGCAGCTCGGGTGGTAGGCGCTCTCGCCTTCCCGGGCCACGAAATCGAGGATCGCCTCGTCGGTCTGCACGTCTTCGCCCGGGGCCAGTTCCCGGCCGCGCAAGCTGTCAAAGGCGGGTTGGGTCATGATCTTTCGGGTCAGGCGGATTGCATCGACCCAGTCCCGGCGTTCCTGTTCCGTGGACAGATAGTTGAACAGGATGGACGGGTATTCTTTGGGATCGGAGCTTTTGATCTTCACGTGACCACGCACGTCGGTGTTCATGGGGCCGACGTGGACCTGATAACCATGCCCCGCGTTGGGCGAAGACCCGTCATACCGGATGGCGATGGGCAGAAAGTGGTACTGGATGTTCGGGTACTCGACCTGGTCGTTGCCGCGCACGAAGCCGCCGGCCTCGAAATGGTTGGTGGCTGCCTCGCCGGTCTGGCCGAAAAGCCATTTCAGTCCGATCCAGGGCTGATTCCACCACTGGAGCGCCGGGAACATGCTGACCGGCTTGGTACAGGCGTACTGCACATAGAGTTCCAGATGGTCCTGCAGGTTCTCGCCCACGCCCGGCAGGTCGTGGACTACGGGGATGCCCAGCTCGCGAAGCTCCGAGCCGTTGCCGATGCCGGAGAGCTGCAGAAGCTGCGGGGAATTGATGGCCCCGCCGCAGCTGATGATCTCGCCGCCGTTCACGCGGTGCATGCGGCCCAGGCGTTCGTATTCCACGCCTATGGCGCGGGTGCCTTCAAAAAGGATGCGATGGGCCGTGGCCTTGCATTTGACGGTCAGGTTGCGCCTGTTCTTGACCGGGTGGACGTAGGCCCGGGCCGCGTTCCAGCGCCGGCCGCGGTAGGTGGTGCGGTCGAACTTGCCGAACCCTTCCTGCTGATAGCCGTTGACGTCGGTCAGGGGGTATCCGGCCTCCTGCACGGCCTGGAAAAAGGCGTCGAAGAGCGGATTGTCGCAATCCGGGCTGGTCAGATACAGCGGGCCTGCGCCGCCCTGATATTCGTCCGTACCTTTAAGGCGGTATTCAAAGCGCTTGAAGTACGGCAGGCAGCGGGCATAATCCCAGTTCTCCAGGCCCTTTTCACGGGCCCATTTCTCATAATCCATGGCGTTGCCGCGAATGTGGATCATGCCGTTGATGCAGCTTGATCCACCCAGCACCTTGCCGCGCGGCTGGTAGATGCGCCGGTTGTGCATGTGCGGTTCCGGCTCGGATTCGTACCACCAGTTGTAGGTCTTTCCGGCCAGGGGATAGGTCAGGGCCGCAGGCATGTGGATGCGGAAATCAAGGCGGAAGTCGGGCAGGCCCGCTTCAAGGACCAGGACGCTGGTTTTGGGGTTGGCGCTGAGACGGTTGGCCAGGACGCTGCCGGCGGAGCCGCCGCCGACAATGATGTAATCATAAAACTTCATGCAAAATCCTTTTGAATTGAGGTTGCCCCGTTTTAGGAATCGTCGGGCGAAACACGGGAGGACGCAGCTGCGCGATCGCTTAGGCAATGCCTGAGCATGGCGTAATGGTAGCCAATGAGGCTCCTGGCGCGCAGGGGGTCGTTATCGGCGATGGCGCGGGCGGTCTCGGCCCAGTTGGCGGCGGTGCGCTCGCGGTACATCGGAGTATCGTACAAAGTGTAGTCATGGGAGCTGAACCCTCGTTGCAGCGCCTGCATGATCCACTCGAAAATCGGATTGGCGGCCATGTCGGCCAGGGCCAGGTTCAGGTCCCGGTCCAGATGGCCGATCCTGTCCGCGTCATGTTCGTTCTGCCGCAGGCAGGCCTCGAACTCTTCGGCCATGGACACCAGGGCCTGCTTGGCTTCAACCGAACCCCGGGCAATGGCCAGGACGACCAGGGTCTGGTCCACGCTCTCGCGAAATTCAATGAGGGCCGAAGGCGCGACATCATGCTGCTTGAGAAAAAGAGCCAGCGACTCCCCGATGCTGACCATGCCGACCTTGCACACATAGGCCCCGCCCTTGACGCCCTTGCGGATGTCCAGGAGTCCTTTCTGCTTCAGTGCCCGCAGGGCCTCGCGGATGGCGCCGCGCCCAATGCCGAACTGTTGCTGCATCTCGCGCTCGCTCGGCAGACGCTGTTCGGGCGCCAAACGTCCGGCCATGATGGCCGCCTCGATCTGCAAGGCGACATCTTCGCTGGCCCGCCCGGCCTTGGCAGGGAAGAAGAGAGGTTCGGAGGTTGTCATTGGTAGTACCTTTTTGTGTTATTTTTCGCAAAAATGGGCAAAAAAGGGCGTTAAAGTGCTTTTTTACTGCAAATGGTAGGACCTTTCTGCCTAAAGAAGGCTCAGGTGTCAACCCGGTTGGCGGAAAAAGAGGGGAAAGGTCGGACCATTTGCTTCGAAGGAGGGTCTAGACAGCGCTTTCGGGATGGCCTGCGCGCCGTGTGATACGGGCGCGGGTCATGCGTTCGTAAAAGTCCGCCTTCTTCGATGACGGCTTTTTCGAGCTGCCGGATTTGTCCGTCAAGCAGGTAGTTGGTCTGGTGTGAATGAGGCAGACGAGGATGCTCGCGACGGTTTCTGGCGGGCGGGTTCGGATAGAGGTCCGACAGGTCGTCTGACCTATCGGACCTATTGTTTTACAGCCGGGGTAAGTATCTCTCCAGTTCGTAATTCGTGACCTGCGAGCGGTACTGGTCCCACTCTATATGTTTGTTGGCCAGGAATTTGGTGAAGATGTGCTCGCCCAGGGCCTCGCGGATCAGGGTGCTGCCCTCCATGGCTTCAAGGGCTTTTTCCAGGCTGCCCGGCAGACTCTCGATGCCGCGAGCCCGGCGGTCCCCTGAGGTCATGTTGTAGATGTCCTCTTCCACGGGGGCGGACAGGACGTAGTTTTCCTCGATGCCTTTGAGGCCCGCCGCGAGCATGCAGGCGAAGGTCAGGTACGGGTTGCAGGCCGGGTCGGGGGAGCGCAGCTCGACGCGGGTGGCTGCCTCCTTGCCCGGCTTGTACATGGGCACACGGACCAGGGTGGAGCGGTTGCGCCGCGCCCAGGCGATGTTGGTCGGAGCCTCGAAACCGGGCACGAGACGCTTGTAGGAGTTGACCCACTGGTTGGTGATGGCCGTGAATTCCTTGCAGTGCGTTAGCAGCCCCGCGATGTAGGACTTGGCCTCGCGGCTCAGGTGATGGTCGCCGTCGGCGTCGTAGAAGAGGTTGCGCCCATTCTTGAACAGGGACTGGTGCACGTGCATGCCGCTGCCGTTCTCGCCGTAGAGGGGCTTTGGCATGAAGGTCGCGTAGCAGCCGTTCTGGCGGGCGATTTCCTTGACCACCACGCGGTAGGTGATGGCCGTGTCCGCCATCTTGAGGGCGTCGGTATAGCGCAGAGCGAGCTCGTGCTGGCTGGGCGCGACCTCATGGTGTCCGTATTCCACGGGGATGCCCATGGAGCGCAGACAGGAGATGATTTCGCGGCGGATGTCTCCGGCCAGATCCAGCGGTGGCGCGTCGAAATAGCCGCCCGCATCGAGAGGCTTGGGGGACGTCGAGCTTTCAAACAGGAAAAATTCCAGTTCAGGTCCGACATAGAAGGAATAGCCTTTGCTCGCGGCAGCCTGCAGGTTGCGTTTCAGGCAATGGCGGCTGTCCCCGGCAAAGGGAGTGCCGTTTGGTTCCAGAATGTCGCAGAACATGCGCGCGATGGGCGCGGAGGTCTGCCGCCAGGTGACCAGCTGAAACGTGGCCGGGTCCGGGATGGCGATCATGTCGCTTTCTTCAATTCTGCAAAATCCTTCCAGGGAAGAGCCGTCAAAACCCATCCCTTCCTCAAAGGCCGCCTCCAGTTCGCCGGGCAAAACCTGAAAGCTTTTCAACGTCCCAAGCACATCCACGAACCAGAACTGGACCAGCTCGATCTTGTGTTCACGCACGGCTTTGACGACATCGTCGGAATTTTTGCAATTGAAGATCGGATATTCGGGCATGGGTTTCCTCCGCAACAGGGTGTTGCGCGAAACCTAGCAAAGAGCGCAGGGCTTGTCTTGTTTTTGAGGGTGATTTGCAAAATTGGAAAATCAATGTAGGGGCGCACGGGCGCTGGGAGGGCAAAAAATTTTTTGCCCCTACGGAAATGCGCGGATCATCAATAATGGACGATCACACCGGCCGAACGGCGAAGGATCACGTGCGCGGTTTGGTTGTCAGGGCGATGCATTGTAGGGGCGAAAAATTTTTCGCCCCTACGGAACGTGCGCACCGCCACAACGTGTTCAATCCCCACACGCCGCCAAAAATTCATCCACGGCCCCCAGCCCCTGTGCATCCATCAGGTTGATGATGTGGCTGCCGATCACGGCCACGTCGGCCAAGCCGTCCAGCATGCGGACGTGATCGGGGCTTGAGATGCCGAAACCGGCGGCGATGGGCAGGCCGGTTTTTTTCTTCAGGCTTCGGACATAATCCACGCCGGTCTGATCGATGCCGGCTCCGGCCCCGGTGATGCCGACTTTGAGCGTCGTGTACAACAGGCCTGAGGCGCGGCTCAGGATGGCGTCCAGACGCGGGCTTTGCGTGTCCGGGGAAATGACCATGACCGGGTGCAGTCCGTGTTCGCGGGCGGCCCCGGCGTAGTCGCCGTCGCTCTCGTCCCAGGACAGGTCGGGCAGGATCAGGCCGCTGGCCCCGCTCTGCCTGGCCTTGGCCATGAACGTTTCAAGCCCCAAGGCAAACGGGATGTTGGCGTAGGTCATGAACAGGAACGCCACCTCCGGCAGTTCCCTGGAAAGGGCCGCGCACAGCTCGAAGCAGTGGCGGGGCGTGACGCCCTGATCAAGGGCGGCCTGGTTGGCGCGCATGATGGTCGGGCCATCGGCCAGTGGATCGGTGAAGGGGATTTGGATTTCAATGAGTTTCACCCCCCGCCTGGCCATGAGCCGGATGAGATCGGCGTTCACGTCCAGATTCGGGTACCCGGCCACCACATGGGTCATGAGCTGGATGCTTGCCGCGTTTGCCAGCGCCCGGTCGATATTATTTTCCATGGCGCACCTCGTTCTCCAAAAATGCTATCCAGTTTTCGCGGTCCAGTTCCATGGCCGTGATGAAGATGTCCTTGTCGCCGCGCCCGGAGATGTTGACGATCATGATCTCGTCTTTCGGCAGTGTCGGTGCCAGTTCGATGGCACGAGCCACGGCGTGGGAGGATTCGAGCGCCGGGATGATCCCCTCCAGCCGCGTCAGGCGCTTGAAGGCATCGAGTGCTTTCACGTCGGTGATAGGCGCGAATTCGATGATGTTCTGGTCATGCAGCCAGGCCAGCTCCGGTCCGACCCCGGCATAATCGAGGCCCGCCGAGACCGAATGGGTGTTCTGCAGCTGTCCGCTCTCGTCCTGCAGAAAATAGCTCTTGTAGCCCTGCACGATGCCGACCTTGGGTTTACCGCCGAAGCGGGCCGCATTGTCGCCAATGGCAGGGCCTCGTCCTCCGGCCTCGGCCCCGTGGAAGCGGATGCCCGTGTCCTGCAGAAAGGGATGGAAGAGTCCGATGGAGTTGGAGCCGCCGCCCACGCAGGCTACCAGATGATTGGGCAGCCTGCCCTCGCGTTCCAGGATCTGGGCGCGCGCTTCGCGGCCGATGACGGACTGGAAATCGCGCACGATGACCGGGTAGGGGAACGGCCCAAGGGCCGAGCCCAGGATGTAGTGCGTGTCTTTCAAGTTCTGAATCCAGTATTTGAGGGTGGCGTTGACCGCGTCCTTCAGGGTTCTAGTGCCGTCGGTGACCGGGATGACCTCGGCGCCGAGGAGCTTCATGGCATAGACGTTGGGGTACTGGCGGCGCACGTCCACCTCGCCCATGAAGACCCTGCACTCAAGGCCGAACCGCGCGGCCACCGTGGCCGAGGCCAGGCCGTGTTGACCAGCCCCGGTCTCGGCGATGACCTTGGTCTTGCCCAGCCGTTTGGCCAGCAGCGCTTGGCCGAGAGCGTTGTTGATCTTGTGCGCGCCGGTGTGTGCCAGCCCTTCGAGCTTCAGGTAGATTTTGCAGCCGCCAAGCTCGCGGGTCAGGTTCTCGGCGAAGTAGAGCGGCGTGGGGCGGCCGCAGTAGTTTTGGTACAGGTCCGTCAGTTCGGCCGTGAACTCGGGATCGTCCTTGTATTTTTGGTAGCCCTGTTCCAGCTCTTCCAGGGCCGGAACAAGCATCTCCGGCACATAGCGGCCGCCGTAAGGGCCGAAATGACGGGGGAGCATGTCGGATATTCTGCTCATGGTTTTCCTCGCAGTATGTGTAAGGCGGTGCGGATTTTCTCATGATCCTTGATTCCGGGAAGGTTTTCCACTCCGGAGTTGAGATCGAAGCCGCTCGCGCCGGTGAATTTCATGGCCGTCAGGTTGTGCGGCCCGAGGCCCCCGGCCAGATACCAGGGATGGGGGCATTTGAGTCGTTGCAGATCGGTGGCACTCAGGCTTGTGCCGTGTCCGCCGCCGCTGGTCCCGCTGTCGAGCAGAATGGCCCGGCAGACCGGGGCGAAAAGGAGCATGTCCGCGAGCAGGAGTTCCGTGGTCGCATAACGTTGGGGCCATAGGGTCTTGATGACCCGCTCGGGTCCGAGGTCCCGGCACTGTTCCAGAGTGTGCCCGCCGTGGAGTTGCAGCAGGTCGAGGTCTGACGCTTTGGCGATGGCGCTGATTTCCTCCACGCCCTGGCGCACGAAGACGCCGGTCTTGAGGGCGCGGCCGGGCTTTTGGGTGGCGACCCATTCCGGCGCAATGTTTCTGGGGCTCTCAGGATGAAAGATGAAGCCCAGGAGGTCAATGCCGAGCGCGTCGCAGAATTCGACGTCTTCGGACCTGGTCATGCCGCAAACCTTGATGATCATGATCTCCCTCCGGTCAGCGCGGCCAGACCCTGGCCGGGATCGCCGTGCTGCATGAGCGCCGTACCGATGAGGAGCGCGTCCAGGCCAGCGCTTTTGAGTTCCCGCACCTGCTCGAAGGTTGCGATGCCGCTGGCCCCGATCCAGATTTCACCTTCCTCCTTGCGCCGCACCATGTCCAGGCAGCGGCCAAGGTCCGTGGTCAGCGTGTCCAGGTCGCGATTGTTGACCTGGATGATGGTGCTCCCGATTTCCTTGGCCCGGTCCAGATCGCGTTCGTCGAAGACCTCCACCACAGGCTCAAGGCCATGTTTCAAACACAGGGTATGCAGCGTGGCCAGATTGTTCAAATCCTCGAACATGCGCACGATGAGCAGGATCGCCGAGGCCGGGGTGGCCGTGGTCGCCTCCACCTGCAAGGGATGGATGATGAAGTCCTTGCGCAAGAGCGGCAGGCCAAGGCCGGCGACCTCGGCCAGAAAGGAGAGGTCGCCCTTGAAATAGCGGCTCTCGGTCAGGATGGACAAAGCGCAGGCCCCGGCCTTGGCGTACCCGGCGCAGGCTTCAGCGGGCGTGACGCTTACGTTGATGTCGCCTTTGGACGGGGAGGCGCGCTTGTACTCGGCGATGATGCCCGATGATCCGGACCGGGTCAGAGCCGCGCCAAAACCCGGACGGGGGCGGCCCCAAGGCGTATGCACATGCCCGGCGTCGCGCAGGCGCAGGAGCTCCCGGACTTCCGCTTCCTTGGCCAGGCGGAATTTCTCAAGCATGGCACACTCCGTGCGAGAGTCCCTGTTCCACCTTGGCCTGCGCCATTTCCATGGCCAGCTCCAGGGGCAGATTGTCCTCCAGCAGGTAGATGGCCACTCCGAGGTTCAGGGTGACCATGTCCTGGAGGGATTTGGGGCCTTTTCCCGTCAGGACCTGACGTTGCAGCTTGAGCGCTTCTTCCTTGCTGTCGCAGGCCAGAGCCCTCGGCACGCAGGTCGAGAGGCCGAAATCCGCCGGGTCGAGGACTGTTTCGCGGATCACGCCGTGTTCGATGAAGATGACCTGTCCGGGGCCGCAGGGGGTCAGTTCGTCGAAGCCGCCCGCGCCGTGGACGATGGCCGCGCGCTCCAAGCCCTTTCTGGCCGCCAGGACCTGGGCGATCATGGGCGCGAAGCGAAAATCCGGCACGCCCAATATCTGGTGCGTGGGCAGGGCCGGGTTCAGGAGCGGGCCCATGAGGTTGAAGATGGTGCGCACGCCAAGCTGTTGCCGCACCGGCCCCACATGCCTGAAGGCCGGATGGAAATGCGGGGCGAAGAGGAAGACGAAGTTGCGTCGCGCCAGCTCCGCCCGCGCCTCCTCGGGTTCCGTGACCAGAGGGTAACCCAAGTCTTCGACCACGTCGGCGCTGCCGCACTTGCTCGACACGGCGCGGTTGCCGTGCTTGACGACCTGATAGCCCATGTCGGCCAGGAAGAAGGACACGGCCGTGGAACAGTTGAAGCTGTGCTGGCCGTCGCCGCCCGTGCCGCAGGTGTCGATGCGCTTGCCCGAGAGTCCGGGAATGAGCCGGGCCTGGCTAAGTGCCGCTTCCACGGCGGCCGAGAGCTCGGCGGCGGTTTCGCCTTTGGCCCGCAGGCCCATCAAAAAGGCCCCGGCCTGCACCGGGGAGACCTCGCCCGTCAGCAGGAGGTCGAAGGCTTCCTTGGCCTGGGGAGCGGAGAGGTCCGCGCCCGTGGTCAGGTGTTCGAGGATATGGCTGATGGTGTTCATGGCTTACTCCGTGGTGTCGCACATGCTGAGGAAGTTTTTGAGAAGCTTCGGGCCGTCCGGCGTGAGCACGGATTCGGGGTGGAACTGCACGCCGACCCAGGGGCGATCCCTGAAGGCCAGGGCCATGACCTCGCCGCGGTCGGTGCGGGCGGTGACGGTGAAGGGCAGGTCGGTCCGTCCTTCCTCATGCACGGCCAGGGAATGGTAGCGCCCGATTTGCATGGGGTTTGGCAGCCCCGCAAAGAGGCCGGTCCCGGCGTGGCGGATATCCGAGGTTTTGCCGTGCATGATGCGCCGGGCCGAGCCCACGGTCACGCCGCTGTGGTGCGCCAGGGTCTGGTGCCCGAGGCAGACGCCAAGGACCGGCACGCTTTTCGGGACCAGATCCAGAAACTGCAGGCACAGCCCGGTGTTGCGCGGGTGGCTGGGGCCGGGGGAGATGATCGCGCCACGCAGGCGCGGGTCCGTGGCCAGGTTCAGGATTTCCGGCTCGTTGTTACGAAGCACCAAGGGGTTTGCGCCCAAAGATTGGAAAACCTGAACCAGGTTGAAAGTAAACGAGTCAAAGTTGTCGATCAGTAAAATCATCGCCGCCTCCGGTGCTGGTGATAGCCTTCAGAATTGCCCTGGCCTTGTTGTGACACTCCTGCCATTCCTTTTCGGGATCCGAGTCAAAGACGAGGCCTGCGCCCGCCTGCCAGTTGATCTGGCCGTTCTCGACCCAGAGGGAACGGATGGTGATGCCCGTGTCGAGGTTGACCTGCCCCTGGTCGAGGCCGATCCAGCCGATGCCGCCGGCATAGGGGCCGCGATCAAGCTTCTCCTCGTCGGCGATGATCTGCATGGCCCGGATCTTGGGAGCGCCGGAGACGGTGCCTGCCGGGAATCCGGCCTTGAGCACGTCGATGGCGTCGAGGCCCTCGGCCAGATGGGCCGAGAGGTAGGAGGTCAGGTGCATGACATGGGAAAAGCGCTCGACCTGCATGTATTTGTCGACGTGTACGGTGCCGGGGGCGGCGATGCGGCCGAGGTCGTTGCGGCCCAGGTCCACGAGCATGACATGCTCGGCCCGCTCTTTCTCGTCGGCCAGCAGTTCCTCGGCCAAGGCCTGATCCTCGGCCTCTGTCGCTCCGCGTACGCGGGTTCCGGCGATGGGCCGCAGTTGCAAGAGGCCGTCCTCACAGCGGATGAGCAGTTCCGGCGAGGAGCCCATGATGGTCAACTCCCCGAAGGACATGAAGAAGGTGTAAGGAGAGGGGTTGATCTGCCGCAGACGCCTGTACAGTTCAAAGGCGGAGCCTGAGAACGGAGCCGAGAAGCGGGTCGAGAGCACGATCTGGATTGCCTCGCCCTCGGTGATGAGATCCTTGGCCCGGCCCACACGGCGCAGGAATTCATCCTGGTTCGGCGTGGTGGTGATGGCGCCGACCACGGGCGGAGCCGGGGTGCTCGGGCGCTGGCAGCCGTTCAGGTTGGTGGTCGAATCGAGCGTCAGGTAGCAACAGCGGTGATGCAGGTGGTCGAAGAGGATGACCTTGCCCGGCAGGACCATGATGGAGCGCCCTTCTTCGGGCCGCAAGCGGTCGGCCAGGGCCGGCTCGAAGATGCCGCCCATGTTGTAGGCCATGTAGCCGCACACGCTCCTGGTCACGGCCGGGAGCGGGCCCAGGTTTTCGGGGCCGGTGACGGTCAGGGCGTTCAGGCAGGCGCGCAGCCCGGACACGTAATCCTGGCCGCTGAATTCCTTCAAGGCATGCAGGCGCGGGTCGTAGCTCTGCACGTCGAGCTTGCCGCCGGAGCAGGAGAGGATCAGGCGATAATCCCAGCCGATGAGGCTATACCGGCCCAGCCGTCCGTCCACCTCGGTGCTTTCAAGGAGGAAACCCTGTTTTTCGCGCACCAGTGTCAGGTACAGGGAGATGGGCGTCTGTGTGTCCGCCGGGAGCCAGGTCCCCTGTTGGGGTAGGGTGATCATGGTGCCTCCATAATCGATTGTTGAATTTTGAATAAAAAAAAGCCGGATCCTGGGAGGATCCGGCTTTAATGCCTTTTATGCCTGAACTAACGGCACTGCGATGCCGTCAGGAAGCGGGTCCCCCTGCGTCATGCTGCTTGCGCCACCACCAAAGAGCCTTCTGGCTCAAAAGTTCCAGATCGCCGCCGGCGGCGACGTTCAGGTATGAACGAAACGCGCGCACGGCTTCAAGGCTGTGGGGGTTCGCTTCGAACATGGTGGAGAAGAGGGGGGCGTCCTGGGTGATCATTTTCGTGGCCGCCTCCACGCGTCGTCCGAACGAGGGCGTGAAGAAACGCTCGATTCCGTTTTCCAGAGGGGAAGCACAGAGGTAAGCGACGGTTGTCACGAAGTTGAGTCCTTGGATGTAGGCCATGGCTTTGTCATGCTCATCGGCCGTTGTGGTGAACGGGGAAAATCCCAGATCGCGGAAGCAGCTTGATAGATTATCGGTCGCTTCCTGGTCACGTCCCGGAGTTACGGCAATTCGTAGCTCCACGTCAAGCGTTTCGGGGCCGAAAAGTGGATGGGTGCCGACCACGGGCGTTGTGGTCTGGGACAGCATGTCACGCAGGGGCTGGACCTTGACCGAGCAGATGTCGGCCAGGATGGTCGTCTGCGTGAGATGCGGGGCCACCAAGGCGACGACATCCTTCATCGCCGTGATGGGTACGCACAAGAGGACAAGGGCGGCCCCCCGCACGGCGCCGGGCAGCCTGGCCAGATCCAGGGGATGGTCGAACTCGGTCACGGGGTTGCCCGCTTCGCGAAAGCTGCGTACGAAGCGCGCCCCCATCTGCCCTTTGGCGCCGATGACCACGATGGCCGATGCGGGGCTAAGACTCATGCGTGGCTCCCAGGCCGTTGCCGAGGCGGATCAGGCTCCAGACGTCCCAGAACCCAGGAAAGGATTTGGCCACGCAGGAGGGGTTGTCGAGGTTTACGCTGATGCCCCCCAGTTCGAGCAGGGAGAAGCTCATGGCCATGCGGTGGTCGCCGTAGGTGCACAGGTCCACGCTGCGCGGCAGAAGCCCGCCGTTGCCGCGAATGATCATGCCGTCGGGACGGGCCTCGATATTCACACCGGCCTTGGACAGTTCCGTGACCGGTCCCAGGATGCGGTCGCATTCCTTCAGGGCCAGGTGCGCGGCTCCGGAGATGATTGTCTCGCCGGTGGCGAAGGCGGCCATGGCCGCCACTGTGGGCACGATGTCCGGACAGGCGTTCATGTCGACCTGCGTGCCGCGCAGCGCTGACGGAAAAACCGTGACCACGTCGTCCTGCCATTCGACGGACGCGCCCATGCGGGACAGGATTTCGAGCATGAAGCGGTCTCCCTGGGCCGACTGCCTGCTGAGCCCGGAAATGCGGACCGGAGCCGTGCCCACGGCCCCTGCGGCCAGAAAGTAGGAGGCATTGGACCAGTCGCCCTCGACGCGCATGGCTCCGGCCCGGTAGGGGGCCGGGTGGACGACGAGCCGGATGTCCGTGGGGGGAAGACCCGCCGCCTCGGCGTGGGTGCAGGAATGCCAATCGTCCAGGATTCTGCGTTCCAGGATCACGGGCACGCCGAAGCGGGCCATGGTGTCGAGCGTCAGTGCGACATAGGGCCAGGAGGCCACGGACCTGCCGATGAGGCGGATGGTCGTCGTCCCGGTCGCCAGGGGCGCGGCCAGGAGCAGGCCCGAGAGATACTGGCTGCTCTGCTCCAGGTTGATGGTCACCTCGCCACCGATCAGGCCGGGGCTGGACATGACCATGGGCGGGTAGCCGCTTTTTTCCTCGAAGGTGACGCGCACACCCTGCTGGGTCAGGGCGTCGGTCAGATGCGCGACCGGACGGTCGTGGATGCGCCCCTCGCCGTGGATGCGGTAGATGCCAGGGATGGCCGTGACTACGCCGGCCATGAGCCGGCAGGTGGTGCCGGATTCGCCGACGTTCATGGAGACGGGGCCTTCTGCGCTGGCTCCTGTCTTCCCGCCGATGCCGCGCACAAAGAGCTTGCCGCCTTGAGGCGTTATGAGTGCCCCCAGAAGGCGCAGGCACCCGGCGGTGCGGGTCAGATCCTGGCTGTCGAGCACGCCTTCGAGGAGCGACTCGCCTTCGGCCAGGGCCGCGCAGATCAGCGCCCGGTGGGACAGGGACTTGGATGAGGGCGCGGTGATGTCGATGACGGGTTTCATGCCTGCTCCTGGACCATGCCAGCGCCGTAGAGGTGCGGGCCCGTGGGGTAGCTGCCGAGCACGCGCATGGTGTGGCAGAGGCTGGTCAGGTTGTTCATGGTGTTTTCATACTGTTCCTGGGACAGGTCGCATTCCACGTCCATGAAGAAGACGTATTTCCATTTTTCGCCCTTGAGGGGCCGCGATTCCAGCTTGGTCAGGTTCAGCCCCTGGTCGGCCAGCAGGTTCAGGATGGCGGCCAGGGCGCCGGGCCGGTCCGGCGTGGTGAACAGGAGGGAGGTCTTGTCGCGACTGCTGCCGACCGTCGGCGTGGGCCCGATGACCAGAAAGCGGGTCCAGTTGTCCGGCAGGTCCTGGATGTCCAGCGCCACGGCTTTCAGGCCATAGCGTTCCACCAGCCTTGGGTGCCCGATGGCTGCGGAGCCGTCGCCCTCGCGCTCGGCCTGGGCCGCGGCCGCGGCCGTGCTCTCGGTGGGGATGACGGAGGCCTGGGGCACGTTGGTGCGCAGCCATCCGGAGCACTGGGCCAGGGCCTGAGGATGGGAATAGACCGTGCGCACGGAGGACAGGTCGGCGTTCACGGCGAGCAAAGCATGGCTGATGCGGCTGAAAAGCTCGGCGTGGATATAGACATTGTACTGCAGGAAGAGGTCCAGGCTCTGGCCCACGCTGCCCTGCAGGGAGTTTTCGAGCGGAATGACGCCAAGGTCCGCCTTGCGCGAGGCCACGGTCAAAAAGACGTCGTGCAGGGTCGGGCAGGGGGTGAAGTCCATGGAGCGGCCCAAGTACTCAAGGCCCGCCAGATGCGTGAAGGTGCCCTCGGGGCCGAGGTAGGCCACGGTCTGGGGCTGCTGCAGGCGGCGGGAGGAGGACAGGATCTCGCGGTAGATGGCGCGCAGGTGATCTTCGGGCAGGATGCCGGGGCTCAAGGCGTTCAGGCGGCTCAAAACTTCCTTTTCGCGGAAGGGCTTGAAGACGATGTCCAGGGAATCGGATTTGAGCTGGCCCACTTCGCGGCTTAAAGAAGCGCGTTTGTTCAAGAGATCGAGGATCCGTTCGTCCAGGTCGTCGATCTGGGTCCGGATCTCGGTCAGGCGCTGCGTGGACGAGTTCATTCCTTGATCTCCTCGGTGATGCGCATGCCGAAATGCCGTCCGGCCTGATCCGTGCGGCACAGCACCTTGTCGCCGATCTTGAGGTCGACCACGCTGACCGGGCGGCCGTCGTCGCGGACCATGCGGATGGTCTCGGCGTTCTGCAGGAAGAGGGTGCCGATCTTGCCACCCGCCTCGGCTTCGATGAGCAGCATGGGCCGGATCTCGACCTTGCAGCGGCCCACCGTGGCCAGGGTGGTCGAACCGTCGGCGCCGACGATGAGCACTTCTGTTCCGGTTTTGAGTTCATCCAGGTACGTGGTTCTGTCCCCGGGCATGGCCGCGTAGGCGTGTACGGCTCCGGCATTGATGCGGAACGGGCGGGGGGCCACGTAGGGGTTGGATTCGGTCTCGGCGTTGATGAGGAAGGTGAAGGCGCTGGAATTGCCGACCAGCATGCCTTGACCGGATTTAAGGAGGCTCATGGTGTCCACGCAGACGCGGTGTCCGAGTCCTGCGGAGGTGACGGCGGTGACCGTCGCGGTTTCCAGTTCCATGATTCCCTGGCTCAGTTTGAGTTCGCGGACAATGGTTTTAAGATCTGCGGCGGCTTGAGGCAGGACGACCACGGTTTCGACCCCGCGCTCCAGGATGCCCGCCGCGAGGCGTGCCCGTTCCAGGCTTGCGGCCTCCACGGCTAGATGTTCGGACTGGGCCAGGATGTTTTCCACGGGGATGATTTCCCAGCCTTCCCTCAGGATGACGTCCCTGCCCTGGGCCAGGAGCCTCACGGCCTCTTCCTCGTCTGCCTTGGAGGCCAGGAGGACATAGGGCTGGTCTTCGGCGGCCAGGACCGGGATCTTGCTCAGGGCCTGCACCGAGGCGACGTGCTCGCGCTCGACGATGACCGCGTCCACGCCGGATTCCAGAGCCAGGGTGATCTCGCCCTTGTCAAAGGGGACGCCGGAAAAGAGTACTTTTTTCATGAAGCGGACCTAGAGTTTGGGTTCTTCAAGCAGGGCCAGGGCCTGATCGACGGAGTAATCCATGTGCACCACTGCGTGCAAGGCCTGCACCAGGCGGGTCGGGTTTTCGGCCTGGAAGATGTTGCGACCCATGGACAGGCCTGCGCCGCCGGCGGCAACAGAGTCATGAGCCATCTGGATGATGTCGCGCGGAGATTCCATGCGCGGGCCGCCGGCAATGACGATGGGAATGCAGCAGCCTTCGGTCACTCTGGAAAAGGACTCCGGGTCTCCGGTGTATACGACCTTGATCACGTCGGCGCCAAGTTCTTCCGCCAGGCGAGCGCAGTGCGCCACGGTGGCCGGATCCCATTCGGATTTGACCTTGGGGCCGCGGGCGTAAACCATGGCCAGGAGCGGCATGCCCCATTCGGCGCATTTGGAGGCGACCTGACCCATGTCGCGCAGCATGTCGCGTTCGGACTCGTCACCGAGGTTCAGGTGCACGGACACCGCATCCGCGCCGAGCTTGATCCCGTCTTCGACCGTGCCGACCAGGATCTTGGCATTGGGGAAGGGGGACAGCGTGGTGCTGGCCGAAAGGTGAATGATGAGGCCCACGTCGCGGCCATGGCCCCGGTGCGAGCAACGCGGCAGGCCCTTGTGCATGAGCACCGCGTTGGCTCCGCCTTCGGCCACCTTGTTCACTGTGGAGCGCAGGTCGACCAGTCCTTCGATGGGGCCGACCGTGGTCCCGTGGTCCAGGGGCACGATGATGCTGCGGCCCGTGTTGCGGTTGAAGATCCTCTCCAGTCGTACGCTTTTTCCCATGTTCATGATTTTCCTCCGGTTTCGGCCGGGCGCCCGGGGCCTTGAATGTAAAAAAGGGCCGCCGGCGTGTCGCCTGCGGCCCTAAGGTTGGTTTGCTTTTGTCAAATAAGGCTAAAGCAGTCCCCTCAGACCACAGGCTCTGCTAAAATAAAAGTACCAAAAAAAGTACAGGCTGTGATTGAGGGAGAAGTTTGTCATAACGATTGCCTGACTACTCAGTTTGCGAGGAGGCTGTCAAGATTTTTTATGACCGCCGGTCATTTTTTCTGAAATATGGTTTTGGCCGGTGATATGTGGAGTCGGGAGTTCTCCATTTTGGGCATTGATGCATGCCAAATTCACGCGTAAGGTGAAGCAATTCTATTCCGCCAGGACCAAGGAGAGGGTTGCATGACCGCCAGGAACGCAATGACCGGTGTAATCCGGAAAATCTGTCTGTGCTGTCAGGGAGGAAGCCCCAAGTTTGTCCGGGAGTGCGGGCATGTCCAGTGTCCGCTGCATTCGTGCCGGATGATCGAGGACGGGGAGGACGCCGCGCTACAGAATTGTATCGCGGCCTTTTGCCTGGCGTGCGCGGGCAGTCCCGAGGCCGTGGCGGACTGCAGCGCAGACATTCCCATCGGCGCCCAGCCGCCATGCCCGGCCCACTCATTCAGAATGCCCGAGGAGACACCCTTGCCGCAACTGGTGCGCCCTCTGCCCGGGCTTGGCGCTGCCTGTGAACAGGGCGCAAAATCCGGTTCGCGGAAGGACGGGAACTTTGTGGGGCCTGATGGCATGCCGCAGGTTCCGGCCGCATTGAATCAACTCAGGCACGAGCAACTGGCGGCCATTATTCCTGGGCGAGCGCCCGAAGCGCTGGATATTTGAAATGCCGGATAAAATCGAAAAAGTGGATGGAATTCTGGGAAATTTCAAGCGTCGGCGGCAGATTGAAAAAGAGGTTGCCGAATCCACGTCCGTGGGCAGGACCCGTCCCCGGCAACGGGAGACGACTCCGGGTTCTCCGGCCTGGAACGAAATCCACACCGAGGAGAGGTTGCTGGATGAGGATGGGTGAGCCTTAGCCGCGAATCAGTTCTATTCCGGTCAGGATCGAGCTTTCCAGCGCATGGTAGCCGCTTACGATGATGTCCCACCAGTGGTTGGCCACGGAAAGCAAGGACAGGACGGACAGGAAAAAGAGGACGGCCCAGACCCTGTGAATGATGGCCCGGAGAATGCGCATGAAAAAGGATGAATCGGAAGCCATGGAATTCCTCTCATTGTATTGAAATCGGTCTACTTTCTTCCCCGGCCTTTGCGTCCATCCCCTTGCCGGGTGAAGCCGATGTTTTTGACCACCCAATAGACTCCGTAGCCAAAGGCGGCGAGAAGGAAGAAGCGTGGGAAAAACAGGCAAAACAAGAGACCCAGAATGAGAATCAGGGGATGGATGCCCAGTCGTCGAACAATGTTCTGTGCTTGCCGCAGTAAATTTTCAGCTTGTTTCATTGCCACAATCCTCTATGATTAGGCTCAGCTGATTAAGCCGAATCATCTTGAAAGTAAACGGCAAATACTTTTTTTGCGAGTCGTCGGTCCCCGTCTCTTCGCTCCTCACCATCATCTTTTATAGGAAATCACATGTCTTTCGTTTCGTCTTGCCTCGAGTCGGGTTTCGATATCCGCGTCCTGGATTCCCTTTTTGTGGATCACGGGCCGCGTCTTGCGCATATGCGTGACGCCGCGTCTTTTGCCAAAGATATCGCCGGCAGTTTTTCCTTGCCTGCGGAAGATGCGCAGTTGCTCGTCCGGTCGGCCCTGCTGCATGACATCGGATACGCTCCGGCGCTGCGTCGGTTTGATTATCATCCCCTGGACGGCGCCTTGTTTCTGGCCGATCAGGAGGAGCATCCGTGGGTCACAGAGGGCGTATTGCGCCATTCATGGGCGGGTCGGAAGTCTGGTCTGGATCCTGCCGTGAGCGAACAGTATGCGCAGCGCCAGCCTTTGCCCGATGCAGCCTGGCTGGTGCGGGCAGTGACCGTGGCCGATTGGCGCGCGGCGGGAGTGGGCGGGAGGGTCTCTTTTGCGCGCCGTTTCCAGGATATCGCCACCCGTAACCCGCACAATCCGGATAAGGTTCGCCGTGCCGCGATCATGGTGGATGAGGTGCGTGACGGGTTTTTGCAGTGGGCGCGGGACATGGCCACTGAGCGCCGCCCGTTGCCTTGGGTTTTTTGTGACGTGGACAACACGCTCATCCGTCCGGGAGACAGGCTCTCGGTCTCGAACAAGGCCGCGGTCAAGGCCTATGTGGCGGCAGGCGGAGCCTTTTCACTGGCCACGGGCAAGCATCCGCTCAGCATCGCCCCGCTGGCCCTGGAATTGGGCCTGGAGACGACTCAAGTGGCGGGCAACGGGTCGTGTCTGCTGGACAAGAATGGGATAACCGTTTTGGACGAACTCGGAGACGCTGCGGATGCATTGCGCGCCGCGCTTGAGAGCAGGGGTTTGCCCATTGCCATCTACCGGCCGCTCGGTATCGAGACGGGAGGAATGTGGCCGGCATCCCTGGACGAGATTTTCGACCGCTACGGGGAAATAAGGCCCACGCGGACGCCCCTGCCGGGCGAGGCGCTGAAGATTCTGTGCATCGTGGACGGCGATGACCTGCGGCGGGAGCGAGAGCTGCGTCTTCTGGCTTTGGAACTGGGCGTGGATTGCTGTCGCAGTGACCGGCATTTTCTGGAGTTCTTGCCCAAGCGTGGCAACAAGGGGCAGGCCGCCCGCACCGTCATGGAACAGGCCACGTGGCCGGTGCTGCATTCCCTGGCCGTAGGCGATACGGAAAATGACGAGCCGCTCTTTGCCCTTTGCGGTGCCTGTGCCGCCGTGGGCAATGCCGGAGAGTGGGCGCGGCGCGGCGCGGACTGGACTATTGGACAGTGCGCGGACAACGGCGCGGGCGGATTTCTGGATCGGCTTCGTCTTGGCCATGGATGGGCCGGTCTGCGGTCAGGGCTGATTTTCTAAAAAAGGATGAGCGGGGCCAGCCAGGGGGTGAAAATGGTTGCTCCCCGCGCTCCCCTGTTGTCAGAGGGATTATTGCTGGGGCGGGATAGAATCGTCGATCCCGTCCATCCCTTCGATGTCGGCGTTGCGGATGGTTGTGATGATCTGCTGCAACTGGCCTTCGCTGATCAGATGCTGGGAGTGGAGCCAGTGGAATTTGCGTATTTCCTCTTCGGGATCATTGGCGAAGTTGATGTTTCCATACCATTCGAGCAGCTGTTTTTTTCTGCGTTCCTGTATTGTCTCCATGATGCGGTCGTGCTGCTTGTCGTGGAGCAGCACGATTTCTCCGGCGTCGGAGCCGAGTGATGTCAGCTCGATTTTGGTCAGAACATGGAGCAGGAAGCACGCGATCCCCGGGAAGAGGAAGATGATCCCGAGAGGGTCGCCGTGAGCCAGTGCGTATCCCGCCTGGGCCAGTCCCCAGACCGAAAGGAGAATCCCTCCGTTGAACAGGGTCGCGTTTCGTTCCGTGGTCCGGTGCGGGTCCATGCCTATGGAGCCGTAGGGCAGTTCGAAGGAATGCGAGCCATAGGCGTCGGTTCTGGAGTAGGTCAGGGTGTCCGGCTCGAACGTGAACGTGAAGGTGTTTGAAAAGCGTCGTTGGGTGATAAGCATGGGCGGAATTCTCCTGATTCAAGACCGGTGCATCCGCTCAGGTTAGGTGCTCCGGCCCGGTTTCGTCAAGATTTGTGGCGGAAACGTGAAACCGGTCTTCGCATGCAGGCAGCATGCGCGGCAAGATTCGTGCGGCTGGCGGGGCATGGTGTCCGGGAGTGCGGGATGCTCTGCACGCTTCTTGAAAAGAAAAAAGGCCGCATAGCGCGACCTTGATTTCATGGTGCCGGGGGACAGAGTTGAACTGCCGACACGGGGATTTTCAGTCCCCTGCTCTACCGACTGAGCTACCCCGGCTCAACGGAAGACCGTTACTATGGAAATCGGTCTGTTTTGGCAAGTCCAAAAATGAAGTTTGTGAAATTACGTGCCATGTTCGGTTCCCCCAACGTAAGTCGCGGCGGATCGCAGGTTGTTTTTGATATGAAGCGGACGGGGCACAAAAAAAAAGGCCGCGTAGTGCGACCTTGATTTCATGGTGCCGGGGGACAGAGTTGAACTGCCGACACGGGGATTTTCAGTCCCCTGCTCTACCGACTGAGCTACCCCGGCAACGTGTGGTGAGAGGTGCTTTTATGCAAAGGGAGGAACGAAGGCAAGAGGGAATTTTGCACTTTTTCGAATTTCCGTCATCGCGTTCAAGTCCGAGCCCGGCAGACCCGTTGCCCCCGGAGAGGCAACCCTTCGCTCCGCATCGCTATCCGCCTGGATGGCCCGCCCTGCATGATTCGAACATGCGACCAACGGATTCGAAGTCCGCTACTCTATCCAGCTGAGCTAAGGGCGGAACAGGTGATTAATGATGATGTTTGTCGGGGCCGTGTTCCTTGTTCAGGGAATAAACGATCAGGCCGACACAGCAAAGACCCAGGGCAAGAATAAGTCCAGAAAACATGGGATGCCTCCTCTTGATTATGATCTAGTCCAAAATTATAAGCGAGATCCTGCTTGACTTCAAGTTCTTTTCTTCACAAGTCAAGGGCCGGACGTGGCGGCGGGGTGGCCTTTTGAGAAGGGGAGGAGTATGCGGCCCTCATTGCCTGGAAAACTATCCAAACAACCGGCTTCGGAGTGTTTTATGAAGATATGGAAGTGCAGTCTGTGCCTGATCGTTTTTTGCCTATTTTCTTTTTCTGCCTGGGGGGCAGAGACCTTGACCATGCGAGAGGCGGTGGAGATCGGGCTCAAGTCGAACCCTTCAATTCTGGCCGCGCGGGAGGCGCTTTCTGCGTCGGACTATGCCGTCAAGTCGGCCAAGGCCGCCTTTGGGCCAGCCCTGAGCACCCAGTATGGCTACACCCGGCTCGATGAGCGGCCGCAGTCCCTTGGGTTCACCGCAGGCGCGCTTGACAACTGGGAGCTTGTCTTCAACGTGCATCAGCCGCTGTTCACGGGATTCAACCTGCTGACGACGCATGAAAAAACCATTTTGCAGAAGGAGCAGGCCGCATCGCAGATCGACAATGTCGAGTTGCAGCTGATCGTTGCCATTCAGGACACGTTTTTGCGTCTGTTGCAGGCCCGGGAGAATGTCCGCTCTGCCGAGGATTCCCTTGTCCGTCTGCGGTCGCAGTTGAAGGTGAGCACCGCTTTTTACGAGGTTGGCCTGCGTCCAAAGCTCGATATGCTGCAGGCCGAGGTCGATGTGGCCAATGCCGAGCAGCTCATGCTGTCCGCGAAAAACAATGAAGCGACGTTGAACGCGCAACTCAACACCCTGCTTGGCAAGAGCGTGGAAGCGGACGTGGAGTATGCCGGGGAGTTGCGATATTTTCCCATGCCGCTGACCCTTGAAGAATGTCTGGCGCGCGCCGGGCAGCACCGTCCGGATCTGCGCATTGCCCGGCAGTCCGTCATGTTGGCCGAAAAGGACAAGGTGCTCGCGGCGGTGCCGTATTACCCGCAGGTCGGCGCGGATTTCAACTACGTCCGGGCCGGAGAGGATCCCCTGGTGCACGGTGGAGACTATCATACGCCCAGTCAGTGGAACGCGCAGGTTGGAATGAAGTGGACTTTCTTCGAATGGGGAAAGACCTACTACGGGGAAAAGCAGGCGGAAAAAAATGTGAGCCGGCTGGGTCAGGAATATCTGAATCTTGAGAACGACGCCGCGTTTGAGGTCAAGAAGAGCTTTCTGCAGATTGAAACCGCCGAAAAACGCATCTCTGCCGCCAGGCAAGGGCTGATCGCCGCCAAGGAGAGCTACCGCATGGCCGTGGCCAGATACGAGGCCCAGGTGGGCACCAATACGGACGTGCTCGACGCCCAGGCCAAGCAGACGCTCAGTGAAGCCAGTCTGCACGAGGCGCTTTCGGACTATGAGCGGTCCGTGGCTGAACTCTATGGAGCCATGGGCCAAAGAAATCCGGAACTTCTGGCGCAGTGAAAAAGAGCCGGGTCCCTTTCTAGGATCCGGCTTTTTTAATACTTTTTCGCCTGGGCATGGCGCATTTCTTTTCGGCCAGAACCGCGAGCTCAGTCAGCCTTTCGTCCACGGCCGCGTAGATGGAGTTCGGCGAAAAGCGGCCGTCTTTCAAACGCTCGCCCGCTCGTGTGCCGGTCAGGAACTCCATGGCCTCCTCGATGGTGCTCACGGGGTGGATATGGAACTGCCCGTCCTTTATGGCCTGCAGCACATTGTCCCTGAGCACCAGGTGCACGATGTTGTCTCTGGGCAGCAGGACTCCCTGCTGGCCGGTGAGGCCGCGTCTCCTGCAGACCTCAAAAAAGCCCTCCACCTTGTGCGTGACCCCGCCCACGGCCATGATCGCTCCCGACTGGGAGATGGCCCCAGTGAAGGCCAGGTCGAGACGGATCGGCACGTTTGAGAGGGCGGAGAGCAGGGCGGCCAGTTCCGCGCCGGATGCCGAGTCTCCGTCGACCTGGGCGTAGCTCTGTTCGAAGCACAGACTGCCGGTCAGCACGAGCGGTTTGTTGCGGGCAAAGAGGTTCACGAAATAGCTCTTGAGGATCATCATGCCCTTGGTATGAATGGGTCCGCCCAGTTCGGCCTCCCGTTCCAGGTCCATGATGCCGCCGTGACCCACGCCTACAGTGCAG
Organism: Desulfomicrobium baculatum DSM 4028; assembly: GCF_000023225.1. Taxonomy (NCBI): domain Bacteria; kingdom Pseudomonadati; phylum Thermodesulfobacteriota; class Desulfovibrionia; order Desulfovibrionales; family Desulfomicrobiaceae; genus Desulfomicrobium; species Desulfomicrobium baculatum. Next base: position 3,177,804 of record NC_013173.1, on the reverse strand, counting down.
GAAATCTGATGGGGCAGGCCCATGACGTAATCCCCCACCTGGGTCACGGACAGGCCGTTGGCCACGCCGACTCCCTGTCCCTGGGTGAGGACCTTGATGGATCTGCGGTCGTATTCCCGCAGGAATTCTTCCTGGTACAGATTGGTCCGGTATTCACGCTCATCCAGAGCCAGCTTGACGATGCCGGCGTCGATGATGCGCTTGTCCTGGCTGATGGCCAATGCATTGGATTCGATCATGATTTCGCGTAAATGCGAGAAATGCAGCGACAGTCGTTCCCTGTCCTCGGCCATGCGGGTCGAATAGTTCACAAGCTCGGCGTAAGCGTCCTTGGTGAACCCGCGCAGGCCGGTTTCGCGTCCGGCGCGGTCCAGGGCCTGGGCATATCCGGTGATGGATTCGGGCGTGCGTTCCACGGTGTCCTGGATATGAGCCTTGAGCTTGAATATCTTCCTGAACCGCTCGTCGTGCATGTAGAGCAGTTCGTATGTCTCGTCGTCACCGATGAGCAGCACCTTGAGGGAAAGCGGGATCGGGTCCGGGCTGATGGTGCGGGTGCGCAGCATGTCATAATGATCCGTGGGGTCGTCCAGGCTCGACTGCTTGGTGCGCAGGCAGCGCAGCAGGCCTTCCCAGGCGGCGGGGTGGTTCAAGAGGTCATCCACGCGCAGTATGAGAAAGCCACCGTTGGCCCGGTGCACCGCCCCGGCCTTGATCAGGGAGAAATCGGTGTAGTAGGTGCCCCATTCCGTTTCACGCTCCACGCATCCGAGGAGGTTGAAAAAGCCGGGGTTGATCTCCTTGACCACGGGCGCGCCGGTGACTTCGGAATTGTCCACAAAGAGGTTGACATCATAGCGCCCAAAGAAGGAGTCCGACAGGCCTTCGCCTTGCTGCTCCGGGCCCGTGCGCGGTTCCCGTTCCTGTCGGCCCTGGTAGTGGGGCAGGTTTTCGAGGATGTCTTCCTTGAAGGAATCGAAATACTTCTTGAGAGCCTTGTTGTCGGCGAATTTTTTGTGGATCGGCATAAGCAGGCGGTCCACGAGGCTCGCGGCATGCTCTTGCGCCAACTGCACTTCCTTGGCCCGGAATTCCTGCTCACTTTTGTTGACCAGTCGCGAAAGGTCCGCAATGGTGTTGAGCACGGCGCTGCTTTGATCCTTGATGACTTTTTTCTGGGAGGACTCAAGACGTTCGAATTCTTCCGAACTGAGGACTTTGCCGTCCACCAGCGGTGTCAGCGATACCGCCCCGGAGTCGTCGATGTTCAGGCTGAACCCCTTTTTCTGGGCGGCTTCATCCATTCTGTCCATCAGGTCGTCGCGCACCAGGGCCAGCTTGGTGAAGAGCTTGTTCTGCAGTCGGAGATAGCTGGCCTGCTCAAAGTGACGCGGCAGGTCGCGGCGAAGGCGCTTGACGATGCGCTGCAGGTTCTCTTTGAGGATTTTCCCCTGGCCGGGCGTAAGGCTGACCAGGAGTGGCTTGTCAGGGTTGTCGAAATTGTTCAGATAGACGAGGTCTGGTGGCGTCGTACCTGTCTGGGCCCGGGGAAGAAGAAAGTTTTCGACAAGATATGTCCGGCCAAGTCCCGGTTCTCCGGCAACATAAACATTGTATTCCATGCCCGGTATGGAGAGGCCCATCTCCAGGGCCTTGCGGGCACGGGGCTGGAAAAGGCATACGGCGCTGACGTTGTCGCGGATGTCGGTGCTGCGCAGGATCTTGCGCGGATCCGGCTCGATCTTGAGTTGGCGGACTTTGAGTTCAGGGATGGTTTTCATTGATTCTCGTGCTGCTGGCTTTTGCGCCAGGGTTGTTGATTTCGTGTCCGGGCATAGTGCGAATAGGTGCGGCTGGCAAGCCGACCGGTCCGGACACGCATGCGCTTTGATTTTAAGGAATGCGCACGGGACATAGGCGGAGGGCCTTTATAATTGATCAGGTGAAAAACTTTGGTTGACGCGAAGTTGGGGGGTGTGGTAGCCCCGACTTCGATTTGTGATTTATTGCACGAACGATTTGGGACAGCGAAAACCCATCGAGACGAACATATGCTCTTTAACAAGAAAAATTCTAAACATTTCGAGTCGCTGGGTATTGCTTCGGTGATGGGGCTTCAGCTGGTGTCCGGGGTAATCGTTGGCTTTGCCATGGGCTATTACCTCGACAAATATTTCGAAACGAAACCGTGGTTGACGCTGATTTTCTTGGTGTTCGGGATCATCGCCGGATACAGGAACATGTTCCGCGAAATGCAGCGTATCCAAAAGAAAGAAGCGGAAGCCGATGCTCGCAATGATACAGAAAAAGATTGAACGCGTTCTTTACACCCGGGGATTTCATGTCCCGGAGGTGCGCAAGATGGCGTCGCGTCAACTCTATATTCTGCTAGGCGTCTTGCCGGCATTGGCCTTTGGCTGGAAAGGGGTGGATCTGGTTACCGGCGTGCTGCTCGGAACCCTTAACTTTCTGGCGCTGGCCAAGTTGATTCAGGAATTGGTCTATTTGCAAAAAAGTGCGGTGGTGGTTCAGATTTTCAGCTTTTATGGGCGCATGATGATCACAGCATTGGCTTTTTATGTGCTGATCGCCCATCTGGATTCTTCTGGTGTCTGGCTGCTGATGGGTTTTTCCACCGTGCTGATCAATATTTTGCTTTGGGGAATGTCACAATTTTTGGGGAAAACTTCTAAGGAGGCGTGAAAATGGCAGGGGATTTACATCCAATTTTCTTAGTAGAGGAAGTAGTAAAAGCCATTGGTCTCGTGGATGCTCATGGCCACAGCTTGATACCGGGCCAGGTCCTCCACGCGTGGGTGGTCATGGGTGTGCTCATCGCTCTTGGCATATTGGCCACGAAAAAACTCTCCCTTGTTCCTAAAGGGTTGCAGAATTTTTTTGAACTGCTCATCGAATCACTTGAGAATTTTGTTGTCGCCAACATGGGCGAAGACGGTCGAAAGGTCTTCCCGGTGCTTGCGACCCTTTTCATCTTCATTCTGTTCAGCAACTATGAAGGTTTGGTGCCCGGTCTGGATGCTCCCACGGCGAATATCAACACCACGCTGGCCATGGCCGTGTTCGTGTTCGTGTACTACCAGTATTGGGGCTTCAAGCTGCATGGATTCCACTACATCCATCATTTCACCGGTCCGGTGCCGTGGCTTGCTCCGCTTATCTTTCCCATTGAGGTAATCGGGCATTTCGCTCGCATGCTTTCACTCTCTTTGCGACTTTTCGGAAACATCAAGGGTGAGGAAATCGTTCTGGTGCTGCTCTTCATGCTGGCTCCGGTCGTTTCCACCGTTCCGATTTACTTCCTGTTCATGTTGCTGAAAGTCATTCAGGCTTTGGTCTTCTTCATGCTCTCCATGCTGTACCTGAAGGGAGCATTCGAAGAAGCGCATTAATTTGGGGGAAATGGTCTTTTCGACCACTAATCATTATACGTTTTAGGAGGTTTTTGAATCATGCGTAAAGGTTTTCTGTCCGTACTGGCCACTGTCGCTCTGGTAGCTGTCGCTTCTTCCGCATTCGCCGCTGAAGCTGCTCCTGAAGTCATCTCCACCATCGCTTGGGCCGCTTCCTTGGGAATGGCCATCGCCGCTGCTGGTTGTGGCATCGCCCAGGGTCTTGCCGTCAAGGCTGCTTGCGAAGGCACCGCCCGCAACCCCGAAGCTTCCGGCAAAATCACTGTTACCATGCTGATCGGTCTTGCTCTGATCGAATCTCTGGCCATTTACGCTCTGGTTGTTAACCTGATCCTGCTGTTCGCCAACCCCTTCGTTGGCTAACTCTGATCGAAAAAGGGGGAGGCCCAGCCTCCCTCTTTTTTTGCTATTTTAGTGAAATAACTCACGAAGTTATTGTTTGGAGTCATTTTGAAAAGCGCCCATATACCTCGCGCCACGATTCAGCGATTGGCTGTTTACGTACAAGTTCTGGAGACGCTCCTTCAAGAGGGGGATTCCGTCATTTCTTCAGACGGCCTGGCCCGTGCCTGCGGCGTGAACCCTTCGCAGATTCGAAAAGATCTGGCTTATTTTGGTGAATTCGGCGTGCGAGGCGTCGGATACTATGTTCAGGATTTATTGACCGCCATCAAACAGTCTCTGGGTATCGACCGGACATGGAATGTCGCATTGGTCGGAGTCGGGAATTTGGGGCGGGCATTACTCAGGCATGGTATTTTCAGGCGCCGAGGGTTTATTCTTGTGGGTGCCTTTGATTGTGATCCCTTCAAGATTGGCGAGGAAGTCGCCGGTCTGGAGGTTGTCTGTTCGCGCCGACTCAAGGAAAAAGTCAGCGAACTCGAGATTGAAATAGGCATCATCACCACACCTCCCGAACGAGCCCAGCGTGCCGCCAATTATCTGATTGAAGCAGGTGTGCGGGGCATCGTGAATTTCGCGCCAGCCAGAATTTCTGTCCCGGAAAATGTTGCGGTTGAATACGTCGACTTCATGCACCATATTTTTTCCGTGGCCTTCAATATTTCGATCAATCAATCCAAGGGTCTTTCCTAATTCCCTTTTTTCCAAAATCAGGTTGCGTGAATTTCGACTTGCCATTCGTCTGCGAGTGGTTTAGTTGTCCTCTCTCTTTTGAAACTGGAGGTTTCCCATGAAGAAAGATTTGCATCCCAAAGTTTATGAAACCGCGGTACGTTGTGCCTGCGGATACGAGTTCACCACCAAGTCCACTGTTGGCGCGGAACTCAGTGTTGAAATTTGCTCGCATTGCCATCCCTTTTTTACTGGTGAGCAGCGGTTTATCGATTCGGCCGGTCGTATCGACAGGTTCAGAAAGAAATACGCCAGCTTGGCAAAATAATTGACTGATAATTAGCCTTCGTCGAGCACAGCAATCACAATGGTCGATAAATTAGAAAGTCTTGCGGCAAAGTACCGCGAACTTGAGCGCGAGATGAGCACTCCTGAGATATTTCAGGATCAGGAGCGCTATCGGAAAATCGCCAAGAAGCATGCTGAGCTTGACGAAATCGTCAAGGCTTTTGAGCTGTACAAGACATTGCTCCGCGAGATGGCTGAAAATCAGGAACTGGCCAAGGACTCCGACCCGGAACTTTGCGAAATGGCCCAGGCGGAGATCGTCCTGCTCAAAGCCGCAATCGGGGAGCAGGAGAAGGTGCTCAAACAGCTTTTGACCCCCAAAGATCCCTTGGATGAGAAAAACATCATCCTTGAGATCCGAGCCGGCACCGGCGGTGAAGAAGCAGCTCTCTTTGTCGCCGATATTTTCAGGATGTATTCCCGCTACGCGGAGTTGCATTCTTGGCGCGTGGAAGTTTTGAGCAGCAGCGATACCGGGACTGGCGGCTTTAAGGAAATTATCGCTTCCGTCTCGGGTACCAACGTTTACAGCAAGCTCAAGTACGAATCGGGCGCGCATCGTGTACAGCGCGTCCCCGCAACGGAAAGCCAGGGCCGGATTCATACTTCGGCCATCACCGTTGCGATCCTGCCGGAAGCGGAAGAGGTCGATGTGAAGATCGATCCGAACGATATTCGCGTGGATGTGTTCCGCTCTTCCGGCCCTGGCGGGCAGTCGGTCAACACGACAGATTCGGCCATCCGCATCACCCATCTCGCCACAGGCTTGGTCGTCATCTGCCAGGACGAGAAGTCGCAGCACAAGAACAAGGCCAAAGCACTCAAAGTGCTCAGGTCCAGGCTGCTGCAGGCCGCCCAGGATGAGACGAAAAAGGCCTATGATGATAATCGCAAGTCGCAGGTTGGTTCCGGCGATCGATCGGAACGTATCCGGACCTACAATTACCCGCAGGGGCGAGTGACCGACCACCGCATCAACCTTACGCTTTATAATCTTGATCAGGCCATGGAAGGTCACATTGATGATATCATCGATGGCCTGGTTCAGCATTATCAAGCAGAAGCCATGAAAGAAAGCTGAGGAGACTCGGCTTTTTTCTTGTCCATGCCGTCCCGCAAAACACTACTCGAGCACTGGGAGCGATTGCTGCAGCAAAGCGGTGTCGACTCTCCCCGTCTTTCCGCGCAGGTTCTGCTTGCACACATCCTCGGCATGGAGCGGCTCGACATGCTCCTTGATGTTGGCGCGCCTGTGGACGAGCCCTGCCGTTTGCGGATGGACGAGCTCGGCGTGCGGCGGATGAAAGGCGAACCCGTGGCCTACCTTGTGGGTGAAAAGGAATTTTACGGTTTTACCTTTCGCGTTGGCCCCGGAGTGCTCATCCCCCGGCCCGAAACTGAGCTTATCCTCGACCATCTGCTGGAATCGCTAGACACGAATGCACGTTTGCAGGTCCTGGATATCGGCACCGGCAGCGGTGCTCTGGCCGTATCGTGCGCCAATCTTTTCCCTTATTCTTGTGTCGCGGCGGTGGACATCTCCTTTGAAGCGCTCAAGGTCGCCTGCAAAAATGCGCTGCTTCATGATGTCCAGGACCGGATTGTGTTCTTGCAGGGCGACCTGCTTGAATCCTTGCGCATTGATTCTTTTGACGTTGTTTTGGCAAACCTGCCTTATGTGCCGCTGACAACTAAGAAAACGCTTAGTAGGGAAGTCCTCTGTCACGAACCGCATAGCGCGCTCTTTTCCGGGCTCGACGGCCTTGATTGTTACCGTGCGCTGGCCCGCTCGCTCAGCGGTGCCATGAAGCCTGGGGCCTTGCTGCTGTGCGAAATTGATCATAGCCAGGGTTTGGCCGTGATCGACCTGTTTTCAGGGATTGCGCAGAATGTGCGGATTTTGAAGGATTATGCAGGGCTTGATCGGCTAGCTATTGTTGTTTTTTAGCACTTGTCGTGTTGTTTGAAGGAAACTTTTTGGGGACGAAGGAGTGTTCGAGATATTAAAACCTGTAATTACAGGCAGGTATGTTTGAGTCACTTCTGGCATGAAGTTTGATAATGGGTGGTCATGAAACAGACTACACTACGAAAAGAAGTTCGATGCTCCGGTGTCGGTTTGCATAGCGGCCAGAAGGTTGAGATGGTGCTCAAGCCCGCGCCTGCCGATACGGGAGTTATTTTTTCGCTGTTGACCAAAAGTGGCCGTCAGGTCGTGGTGCCGGAACCTGGACGGGTTGTGGGCACAGGACTGGCTACGACTTTGGGTACCGAAAGGGCCAAGGTTTCCACGGTGGAGCACCTCCTGGCCGCCTTGGTCGGTTTGGAAATAGACAATGTTCTGGTCGAAGTTGATGGAGAAGAAATCCCCATTCTTGACGGGAGCGCTTCCGTATACGTGTATCTGATCAATTCCGCCGGAATCCGGGTGCTCGATCGTCCGCGCGAGATCGCCAGGATCAAGCGGTCCCTTGTCTTCGAGCAGGAGGGAAAGCGTGTCGTGGCCAAGCCATATAACGGCTTGAAGATCGACTACCGCATAAGTTTCCCCCATCCGCAGATCGGTACGCAGAATTTTTGTTTCGAGTCGACTCCGCTGACATTCTCCCACCGCATCGCCCGCGCCAGAACATTTGGTTTCATGAAGGATGTTGAGTGGTTGCAGAAAAATGGCCTGGCCCTTGGCGGGTCGCTTGAAAATGCGGTTGTTTTCGATGACTACGGTGTGGTCAACCCCGAGGGGTTGCGTTTTGCGGACGAAATGGTGCGTCACAAAATTTTGGATTTCATGGGCGACATCGCTGTCGGCAGTCATCGCTTGTGGGGCCATTTTGAAGTCTCCTGCTCCGGGCATGACTTCAATAATAAATTCATGCGTTATATTTTTGATAACCAGTCGGAATATCTGGACTTTGTCGCTCTTGAAGAGCCTGCGAGCGTCTCCAGCTGTCCCGACCCCGTGCTTTTGCCTGCCGGGGTGCCTGCCTGGGCTTGAGCCAAAAGCGCCGCAAGGCGCTTTTTTTAATTTCTCGAAAATAATGCTTGCCTTTGAGATTGAATGCTCATAATGACTTCGTTCTCACGGGCTGGCGTAGCTCAACTGGTAGAGCAGCTGACTTGTAATCAGCAGGTTGCGGGTTCAAGTCCCATCGCCAGCTCCAGGTGATGGAGGGGTTCCCGAGTGGCCAAAGGGAACAGACTGTAAATCTGTCGGCGTACGCCTTCGGAGGTTCAAATCCTCCCCCCTCCACCAAGTAGAAGCCGTGAAAACCAGTAGGAGACAGAGATCATGCTGTCGCCTGACTACTGAGATGAAATGCGGGAGTAGCTCAATGGCTAGAGCATCAGCCTTCCAAGCTGAGGGTTGCGGGTTCGAGTCCCGTTTCCCGCTCCATTTCCTCGTCTCACCAGTCTTGCGCCTCCATTTCTCCTCACCTTGTCTCAAGAAGCACTCACTTATACATATATAGTAATTCGTAATTTTATTAGGGGGTAATGTATGGCCAAGCAAAAATTTGAAAGAAAAAAGCCGCACGTCAATATCGGTACGATTGGTCATATCGACCACGGCAAGACGACGTTGACCGCCGCAATCACGAAGATTGCGAGCCTCAAGGGCGGCGGATCCTTTGTAGCGTTCGATGAGATCGACAAGGCTCCTGAAGAGAAGGAACGCGGTATCACCATTGCAACCGCGCACGTCGAGTACGAGACCGCCAATCGTCACTATGCCCACGTGGATTGCCCCGGTCACGCCGACTACATCAAGAACATGATCACCGGCGCGGCCCAGATGGACGGCGCGATCATCGTTGTTGCGGCCACCGACGGTCCCATGCCCCAGACTCGTGAGCACATCCTGCTCGCCCGTCAGGTTGGCGTTCCTTATGTCGTGGTGTTCCTGAACAAGGTCGACCTTGTTGACGATGAAGAATTGATCGAACTGGTAGACATGGAAGTGCGCGAACTGCTGTCCAAGTACGAGTTCCCCGGCGACGACGTTCCGGTCATCCGCGGTTCCGCCTTGAAGGCGCTGGAAAGCGACACTGCCGACAGCGAAGACGCCAAGTGCATTCTTGAGCTGTTGGACGCTTGCGACTCTTACATTCCCGCTCCGATTCGCGAGACCGATAAGCCCTTCCTGATGCCTATCGAAGACGTGTTCTCCATTTCCGGTCGCGGCACTGTCGTCACCGGTCGTGTCGAGCGCGGCATCGTGCGCGTTGGCGAGGAAGTCGAGATCGTCGGTATCACCGATACCCGCAAGACGACCTGCACCGGCGTTGAAATGTTCCGCAAGCTTCTTGACGAAGGTCAGGCCGGCGACAACATCGGCGCCCTGCTTCGCGGCGTGAAGCGTGACGATGTTGAGCGCGGCCAGGTACTTGCCAAGCCGGGCAGCATCACCCCGCACACGAAGTTCTCTGCGGAAGTGTACGTCCTGAGCAAGGAAGAAGGCGGTCGTCATACACCTTTCTTCTCCGGCTATCGTCCTCAGTTCTATTTCCGTACGACAGACATCACCGGTGTGGTGACTCTGGATGAAGGCATAGAAATGATCATGCCTGGTGACAACACGACTTTCCATGTGCATCTGATCAATCCGATCGCCATGGAAAAGGGTCTTCGCTTCGCAATCCGCGAAGGTGGACGTACCGTTGGCGCTGGTGTTGTTTCCGAAATCGTGGAGTAAATAATGCGCATTAATATCCTTCTTGCTTGTGGTGATTGCAAGCGTAGAAACTACGCAACTCAGAAAAACAAAAAGAACACTACCACAAAGCTCGAACTGAGCAAGTTTTGTCCTTTTTGCGGAAAGCACACAAAGCATCGCGAATCTAAATAGTGTAATGCAGATGCTGCCAATGCGGCATCTGCATTGAAAATTTCCCTCACGCAGGCCAGTAGCTCTAACGGTAGAGCATCGGACTCCAAATCCGAGGGCTGGGGGTTCGAATCCCTCCTGGCCTGCCATACATTTACTAGCGATGGACAAAATGAAAAAGAATGCCGAAGCAGAATTGCAAAAACAAGGAATCATGCAGAAGATAACAGATCTGCGTATATTCTTTGACCAAGCAAAAGTGGAACTGAAGAAAGTTGTTTGGCCTGACAAGCAGGAGACCATCAGTACCAGTTCGGCGGTTTTGTTGTTGGTAGTCGTAATGGCACTCTTTCTGGGCGTTGTGGATTTGGTATTGACCAAAATCATTGCCGCCGTTCTGTCCTAAGGCGAGGCCATCATGAGCGACGAACCTAAGGCACGCTGGTACATAATTCACACATATTCGGGATTTGAACAGCGGGTGGAGCAGACGATCAAAGAGATGATCCGTACCGGACAGGCCAAAGGCCTGGTTGAGGAAGTGATTGTTCCGACGGAAAAGGTTGTTGAACTGATCAAGGGCCAGAAACGCACATCCACGCGTAAATTTTATCCTGGTTATGCAATGGTCAAGATGGTGTTTACGGATGATTCCTGGCACATGATTCAGTCCATTCCGAAAGTTACCGGATTTATTGGCGGCAAAAGCCGCCCGGTGCCGCTTACGGATAAAGAAGCGCAGAGAATTCTGGCAACGATTGAAACCAGGAAAGAGCAGCCAAGACCAAAATTTCATTTTGAACGTGGTGATGATGTCCGCGTGATTGACGGGCCTTTTGCAAATTTCAATGCCACGGTTGAAGATGTGAATTATGATAAAGGCAAATTGCGTGTCTCGGTATCTATTTTTGGAAGACAAACGCCGGTTGAGCTTGACTTTGTTCAGGTGACTAAAGGCTGATAATTTTTAGATATGAGGTAGTGTTATGGCCAAAAAAATTAATGCAATAATCAAACTGCAACTTCCCGCAGGAGCTGCGAACCCTTCACCCCCAGTTGGTCCTGCCTTGGGTCAGCATGGTGTGAATATCATGGAGTTCTGCAAGGCGTATAACGCCAAGACTCTCAATGATAAGGGTACGATCATTCCGGTTGAGATCACGGTCTTTTCCGACCGTTCTTTCACCTTCATCACCAAGACTCCTCCGGCTGCAGTGCTTTTGGTCAAGGCTGCCAAATTGCAAAAGGGATCCGGTGAGCCCAACAAGAAAAAAGTTGGGAAGGTGAGCATGGCTCAAATTGAGGAAATTGCGAAGATCAAGATGCCCGACCTTTCGGCTTATGATCTGAATGCGGCATGTAAGACCATCATGGGCACTGCAAGCAGCATGGGAATTGAAGTGGAATAAGGGAGTAAGCGAGCTATGCCCAAGCACGGAAAAAAATTTCAGAAAGTATTTGAGGCCATTGATGGTCTCAAGATGTACGATGTGGCTGAAGCTGTCGAGTTGGTTCTCAAAAGCTCGTATGCCAAGTTTGATGAGACCGTTGATATCGCGGTAAATCTTGGAGTCAATCCCAAGTACTCCGATCAGATGGTGCGCGGTGCTGTGTCCATGCCTCACGGCTTGGGCAAGACTGTCCGCGTGGTCGCCTTCTGCAAGGGTGAAAACGAGGAAAAGGCTCTGAGCGCCGGTGCCATTGCGGCTGGCGGCGATGAGCTGGTCGAGAAGATCAAGGGCGGCTGGCTCGATTTCGACAATGCCGTAGCCACTCCCGATATGATGGGACACGTCGGCAAAATCGGCAAGATCCTCGGCCCCCGTGGACTCATGCCCAATGCCAAGACCGGTACGGTCACCGTCGAGCTGGAGAAAGCCATTCAGGAACTGCTCGCGGGCAAGGTGGAGTTCCGTGTGGACAAGGCCGGCGTTATCCATGCCCCCATCGGCAAGGTATCCTTCGGCTCCGAGAAGCTGCTCGGCAACCTGCGCACGGTAGTCGATGCACTGATCAAGCTCAAACCCTCCACCGCCAAGGGTACGTATGTGAAGGCAGTGTCCCTGTCCTCCACCATGGGACCGGGCGTCAAGGTTGACGCTGCTTCCCTGCGCAAAGCGGGCGAATAAGTTTCAAAACAAGTAGATGAGTCAGAGAATGCAGGTGGATCTTCCTTAATATCCTGCTGAGACTGCTTTGGCTCAGTCTGCCTAGCTATAGAGAGGTATGTGGTGAATAGGGCAGAAAAAGCAAAAATCATCGATGGCCTGAAGGAGAGGGCTGACAAGGCGAGCATCGCCATTGTCACGGATTTCCATGGGCTCAAAGTGGCAGAGCTTACTCCCTTGCGTGCAAAATTGCATGAAGCGGGGTGCGACTATCAGGTCGTGAAGAATACTCTGGCACGGAAAGCTTTCATGGAAGGACCACACGTAGTACTCAATGAACATTTGAAGTACAACTGTGCCGTGGCTTTCGGTTATGACGACCCTGTCGTCGCTGCAAAGGTCCTGGTTGAGTTTGCAAAGAAGAACGATAAGTTTTCCGTGCGTTACGCAAGTCTGGAAGGCAAGTTTCTTGAAGAGGCGTCCATCAAGGCGCTCTCCGAACTTCCCGGCCGCGAACAGTTGCTCGGATCTCTTCTGGGCACCATGAACGCGGTACCGCAGAATTTCGTTTCTCTCTTTGCCAATGTTGTTAGAGGCATGGTCAACGTACTGACCGCGCTCAAAGACAAAAAAGAAGTTTGAGCCAAAGCTAATATTTAGGAGGATAAAATGTCTGATATCACCAAAGAACAGGTTGTCGAATTCATCGCTAACATGACTGTGTTGGAACTCTCCGTCTTCATCAAGGAGTTGGAAGAGAAGTTCGGCGTATCCGCCGCTGCTCCCGTAGCCGCTTTTGCCGCCGCCGCTCCTGTCGCCGCAGCGGAAGCTGAAGAAGAGAAGACCGAATTCGACGTCGTCCTGACTGAAGCCGGCGCCAACAAGATCGGCGTCATCAAGGTTGTGCGCGCTCTGACCAGCCTGGGCCTGAAAGAAGCCAAGGCCAAGGTCGACGAGACTCCTTCCGTGATCCTGGAAGCCGCTGCCAAGGATGCCGCCAACGACGCCAAGAAGCAGCTTGAAGAAGCTGGTGCAAAGGTTGAAATTAAGTAGTTTTTTGCTTTCTGTTTGACTTTTTGTAAAGAGTGTAAGGGGAAAAAAACCTCTTACACTCTTTACGCCTTTTTGTGTAACACCACGCCTTAAGCGTCAGCATATGCGACTGAGTGATACTTCACCATAGCTACTCTCCCTTTGGTCCCAGAACGCTTTGCCTGCCCAGCAACATCCCATTTCCTGAGGGGAAACGATGAACAAACTGATCAAGAAATTCGGACGAATTAAAGATTCCATTGATATCCCTCATCTTTTAAGCCTTCAGCTTGATTCGTATAATAAATTTCTGCAGACTGATGTTCCGCCCAGCATGCGCACGGATATCGGTCTCGAAGGCGTTTTTCGTTCTGTTTTTCCGATTCATGATTTCAATAAGACGGCCACCTTGGAATACGTCAGTTACGATATCGGCAAGCCCAAATACGATGTCGATGAGTGCATCGCCAAGGGTTTAACCTTTGAAGCTCCCTTGCGCATCAAGGTGCGTCTCGCCGTGTACGACGTCGATGAGGCGTCCGGCAGTCGCACCATCCATGACATCAAGGAGCAAGACATATATTTCGGAACGATCCCGCTCATTACCCAGAAGGGAACGTTTTTGATCAATGGCACCGAGCGTGTCATTGTTAACCAGCTGCAGCGATCGCCCGGCATCATCTTTGAGCACGATTCCGGCAAGACGCATTCAAGCCGTAAAATCCTGTACAGCTGCCGCATAATTCCCATGCGCGGGTCCTGGCTGGATTTTGATTTCGACCACAAAGACATCCTTTACGTGCGCATCGACCGCCGCCGCAAAATGCCCGCCACGATTTTGCTCAAGGCCATGGGCATGACCAGCGAGGATATTCTCGACTATTACTACGCCAAAGAGACTTTTCGCCTTGAAGGCACCTCTGTCCTGCGGCGCGTGGAAGAGTACAACTTCCGCAAGGAACTGGCTCATTCCGATGTCGTCGCTCCCGACGGAACCGTGATTGTCGCTGCCGGCAAGGCCCTGACCAAGGGCATGTGGAAGCGGATGATCAAGGCCGGGATCGAGTATTACGAGGTTCGCCCCGATACGCTCGAGACGGAATATGCCGCCAAGGACATTGTCGACCCCGGGACCGGAGAGGTCATCCTGCGCGCAGGAGATCCCTTTACCGCCGGAGCCGTGGAAAAATGCCTGGCTGCGGGCATCACCGAAATGGGTGCGATATTCTCTACTGGTGCCGAGGCCTCCGCGTGTCTGCGCGATACCCTGGCCATGGACAAGTGCGAAGATTTGGAAAGCGCGCAGATCGACATCTACAAGCGTCTGCGTCCCAGTTCTCCGCCCACAGCCGAGATTTCAGCCAGCTTCTTCGACAATTTGTTCAGGAATGCCGATTATTACGATCTCTCTCCTGTCGGACGCTACAAGCTCAATTCCCGTTTGAACCTGAGCCTGCCCATTGATCACCGCACGTTGTCCAACGACGACATCTTCCGGTCGGTCAAGAAGCTCATTCAGCTCAAGGACTCTCACGGTCCCGCCGATGACATCGATCATCTTGGCAACCGTCGTGTCAGGCCCGTCGGCGAGTTGGTGGAGAATCAGTACCGCATCGGCCTGGTGCGCATGGAGCGCGCAATCAAGGAACGCATGAGCCTGCAGGAAGTCGCAACGCTGATGCCGCACGACCTGGTCAATCCCAAGCCGGTCACCGCCGTGCTAAAGGAATTTTTCGGCACATCGCAGCTGTCGCAGTTCATGGACCAGACCAACCCCTTGTCCGAGGTTACGCACAAGCGGCGTCTGTCCGCTCTCGGACCCGGCGGCCTGACTCGTGAACGTGCAGGGTTCGAGGTGCGCGACGTTCATCTTAGCCATTACGGACGTATCTGTCCCATTGAAACTCCCGAAGGCCCGAACATCGGCCTTATCGTTTCTCTGACCACGCACGGGCTGGTCAACGATTACGGTTTCATCGAGACCCCGTATCGCGTGGTCAAGGATGCGATCGTCACCGATGAAATCCAGTACATGGAAGCGTCCACCGAAAGCGGGCACATCATCGCCCAGGCCAATGCTCTTTTCGGCGATGACCGTCAGTTCATCAACGCTCAGGTCGAGGCCCGGGTCGAGGGCGAGTTCGCCATCGTGCCACGCGAAGAAGTGACGCTCATGGACATTTCTCCGGGGCAGATCGTGTCCATTTCTTCCGCGCTGATTCCCTTTCTGGAGCACGATGACGCCAACCGCGCGCTCATGGGTTCGAACATGCAGCGTCAGTCGGTCCCGCTTCTGGTGACCGAGGAGCCGCTGATCGGTACCGGCATCGAGGGCAAGGTCGCCCAGGATTCCGGAAGCTGCCTTTTGGCCGAGGGTGACGGCGAGATCATGTACGTTGACGCGGACCGGGTCATTGTCGCCTATTCTGACGACCTGTACCCCGAAGCCGGCGGCGTGCGTTTTTACGAGGTGCAGAAATACCACAAGTCCAACCAGAACAGCTGCTTTGGCCAGAAACCTCGGGTCAAGATCGGGGACAAGGTCAAGAAGGGCGCGGTCCTGGCGGATGGCCCGGCCATCCATAACGGAGAGCTGGCCCTGGGCAAGAACCTGCTTGTGGCCTTCATGCCCTGGTGTGGTTACAACTACGAAGACTCCATCCTGATTTCAGAGCGGGTCGTGAAAGAAGATGTCTACACCTCCATCCACATCGAGGAGTTCGACGTATTCGCCCGCGACACCAAGCTCGGACCCGAGGAAGTCACCCGCGACATTCCCAACGTCGGCGAAGAAATGCTGCGCAATCTCGACGAGAGCGGCATTATTCGCATCGGCGCTCGGGTTAAGCCGGACGACATTCTGGTCGGCAAGATCACGCCCAAGGGCGAGACGCAGCTGACACCGGAAGAGCGGCTCCTGCGGGCCATCTTCGGAGACAAGGCGCGTGACGTGAAGAATACGTCCCTCAAGGTTCCGCCGGGAATCGAGGGCACGGTCATCGACGTCAAGGTTTTCAACCGCCGCTCCGGAGACAAGGACGAGCGTACGCACCTGATCGAGAATTACGAGCTTGAACGCATCGACGTGCGTGAAAGACAGCACGCCGCAGCCCTGACCGAAACCACCCGGCGCAAGATCTGGGATGTCTGCAAGGGTAAAAGCGTTGCCAAGACCATCATGGGCAAGCGCAAGGGAGAAGTGCTCCTTGAGGCCAACCAGCCCATAAAAGAAGATGTTTTTGCTGAAATTCCGCTCAAGAAGCTTGTCGGTGCTTTTGCTGCCAAGGACGTCAACGAAGCCGTGAAGGTGCAGCTCGACTATTTCGATCTGCAGCTCAAATTCGTCAAGGACGTGTATGAAAGCAAGCGCGGCAAGGTCACCGAAGGGGACGATCTGCCTCCGGGCGTCATCAAAATGGCGAAGGTCTATGTTGCCGTGAAGCGTAAGCTCAATGTCGGCGATAAGATGGCCGGTCGTCACGGCAACAAGGGTGTTGTTTCCAACATCCTGCCCGAAGAGGACATGCCGTTCTTTGCTGACGGAACGTCCATGGACGTGGTTCTGAATCCTCTGGGCGTACCTTCGCGTATGAACATCGGCCAGATCATGGAGACGCATTTGGGTTGGGCGGCAAAGTCCCTTGGTCAGCAGATCGCGGCCATGGTCGATGAAGGCGTGGCCAAGGTGCGCAGCGAAATCAAGGACATTTTCGATTCACCCGAGACTTCGGCGTTGCTGGATACCATGACGGATGACGAAGTCATTGAAGCCGCCCGGGATCTCAATCGCGGCATAATCATGAAGACTCCCGTTTTTGACGGCGCCGACGAGAGCGAGATCTGGGCGCTGCTCAAGAGAGCAGGGCTGCCCGAAGACGGCAAGGCGCTGCTCTTTGACGGTCGTACCGGCGTTCCGTTCCACAACCGTGTCACGGTGGGCTACATGTATTACCTGAAGCTGCACCATCTGGTTGACGAGAAAATTCATGCCCGCTCGACGGGTCCTTACTCCCTGGTCACCCAGCAGCCCCTCGGCGGCAAGGCCCAGTTCGGCGGACAGCGTCTCGGTGAAATGGAAGTCTGGGCCCTGGAAGCATACGGCGCCGCTTATCTGCTGCAGGAGTTTTTGACGGTCAAATCCGATGATGTGAACGGTCGTGTGAAGATGTATGAAAAGATTGTGAAGGGATCCAATTTCCTCGAAAGCGGAATGCCCGAATCATTCAACGTATTGGTCAAGGAAATGATGGCGCTGGGTCTTGAAGTCACCCTTTTGGAAGACGACAAGAAGCGCCCGAGGAAAAGATGATCCCTCGGCAAAACCGGCCACAGCATTGCAATTCGACCAAAGCAAGAGGAATACACGATGAGTCTTGATGATCTTTTTACACAACGGGGCAGTGCATCCAGCTCTTTCAATAGCCAGAATCTCAAAGCGATCGGAATCAACGTCGCTTCTCCGGAGAAGATTCGCGAATGGTCTTTCGGTGAAGTAAAAAAACCCGAAACGATTAACTATCGCACATTCAAGCCGGAACGGGACGGCCTTTTCTGCGCCAAGATTTTTGGCCCGGTCAAGGATTACGAGTGCAACTGCGGAAAATACAAGCGCATGAAGCATCGCGGCATTGTCTGCGAAAAGTGCGGTGTTGAAGTAATCGCATCCAAGGTCAGACGCGAGAGAATGGGGCATATTGAACTTGCCGCCCCCGTTGCTCATATCTGGTTCCTGAAATCCTTGCCCTCCAAGATCGGTACCTTGCTCGATATGACCATGGCCGATCTGGAAAAGGTGCTTTACTTTGATTCATATATCATACTGGATCCAGGCGAGACGACCTTGCTCAAGAAGCAGGTCATTTCAGAGGAACAGTATTTTCAAATTCTTGATCACTATGACGACAACGCCATAACGGTGGGCATGGGCGCCGAATCTATCAAGATCCTGTTGCAGGAGATTGATTTGGCGAGTCTGCGGGTGGAACTGCGCGAAGAGTCCCAATCCACCCGTTCCCAGACCAAGAAAAAGAAGTTGGCCAAGCGCCTGAAAATCGTCGAGGCTTTCCTGGAATCCGGGAACAAGCCCGAGTGGATGGTCATGGACGTGATCCCGATCATCCCGCCCGAGCTGCGTCCCCTGGTTCCTCTCGACGGCGGCCGGTTCGCCACGTCCGACCTGAACGACCTCTATCGCCGGGTCATCAATCGCAACAATCGTTTGAAGCGGCTCTTGGAGCTTGGCGCTCCGGACATCATCATCCGCAATGAAAAGCGCATGTTGCAGGAGTCCGTGGACGCCCTCTTCGACAACGGCCGGCGTGGTCGTGCCATAACCGGCACCAACGGCCGTCCGCTCAAATCCTTGTACGACATGATCAAGGGCAAGCAGGGCCGCTTCCGTCAGAACCTTCTCGGCAAGCGTGTCGACTATTCCGGCCGTTCCGTAATCGTGGTCGGTCCGTATCTGAAATTGCATCAGTGCGGCCTGCCCAAGAAGATGGCGCTCGAACTGTTCAAGCCCTTCATCTATTCCAAGCTTGAGGAGCGGGGTTATGCCAGCACCATCAAGAGCGCGAAGAAGATGGTCGAGCGTGAAGAAATCGCTGTTTGGGATATTCTCGAAGAAGTTGTGCGCGAGTACCCCATCCTGCTGAACCGCGCGCCGACGCTGCATCGTCTGGGCATCCAGGCTTTTGAACCCATTTTGGTCGAAGGAAAGGCGATACGGCTGCATCCCCTGGTATGTACTGCTTTCAACGCCGACTTTGACGGTGACCAGATGGCCGTGCACGTGCCTCTTTCGGTGGAGGCTCAGATTGAATGCCGCGTGCTCATGATGTCCACGAACAACATTCTGTCCCCGGCTAACGGCTCTCCGATCATCGTGCCTTCGCAGGATATTGTTCTTGGCCTGTACTTCCTGACCGTGGAGCGTCCTTTCGAGCGCGGCGAAGGCATGATCTTTTCCGACCCCGATGAGGTCATTTGCGCCTTTGACTCGGGTCACGTGGAACTCCACGCGCGGATCAAGGTCCGCATCGACGGGGAACTAGTCGCCACCACTCCCGGCAGGATCATCATCCGCGAGATCGTGCCGACGGAAGTTCCTTTCGAGGTCTATAACCGCGAGATGAGCAAGAAGGTTATCGGACGTCTGGTGGGCGAAGCCTACCGCTTGGCCGGTACCAAGGCCACGGTCATTCTGTGCGACAAGCTGAAGGATTTGGGATTCGAGTACTCGACGCAGGCCGGGATCACCGTCGGCGTGAAGGATCTGACCATCCCGCCGGCCAAGTCCGGCATTCTGGATCGCTCCCACACCGAGGTTTCGGATATCGAGCAGCAGTACCGCGAAGGTATCATCACCCGTACGGAAAAATATAACAAGGTCGTTGACGTCTGGACCAAGGCAACCAATGACGTGGCCGACGCCATGATGCTGGAGCTGAAGTACGACACCGTGCCCAACCCAAAGCAGGATGATTCCCCGCACGTGAAGCATGCGCTTCGCTGGGAAGTTTCCAAGCTCAAGGAAGAGCGCTGCAACAGCTTTAACTCGGTCTTCATGATGGCCAACTCCGGTGCGCGAGGCAACCAGGATCAGATGCGCCAGTTGGCAGGCATGCGTGGTCTGATGGCCAAGCCTTCCGGTGAAATCATCGAGACGCCCATCACCTCTTCATTCCGTGAAGGGTTGACCATTCTGCAGTACTTCACGTCCACACACGGTGCTCGTAAAGGTCTGGCCGATACCGCGCTTAAAACCGCGAACTCGGGCTACCTGACACGCCGCCTGGTCGACGTTGTGCAGGACGTCATTGTCAGCGAGCATGATTGCAAGACGGTAGACGGCATCGAGCTGACCCACGTCACCAAGAGCGGTGAAATCACCGTGCGTCTGAGTGAGCGCGTTCTTGGCCGAACAGCCATGTACGATATCCTTGATCCGGAAACCGGCGAGGTTTTCATCCCCGCCAATGCCATGATCAACGAGGAACTTGTCGCCCAGATCGAGCGACGCAACATCTCGACCATCACCATTCGCTCCGCGCTGACCTGCAAGGCCAAGCACGGCGTATGCGCCCTGTGTTATGGTCGCGACCTGGCGCGAGGCCATCTGGTCAACGTCGGTGAGGCTGTGGGCATTATCGCCGCCCAGTCCATCGGCGAGCCTGGAACGCAGCTGACCATGAGAACGTTCCACATCGGTGGCACCGCTTCCAAGGAAATCGAGCAGAGCAGGTATGAGGCTCTAAACAAGGGCCGGATCGTGCTTTCCCGCGTGCGCACGGTTACCAATAACCGTGGAGAGCGTATGGTTCTCGGCAAGAGCGGCCAGCTGCGCATCGTCGATGACCAAGGCGTGGAACGCGAGAAATACGCGTTGCCTTCCGGAGCCAAGCTGTATTTTGAAAACGGCGCCGAGGTCAAAAAAGGTGATCGTCTTGCGGAATGGGATCCCTTCAACGAGCCCTTCGTCACGGATGTCGAGGGCGTGGTCCATTTCACGGACATCATTGAAGGCCGCACCGCCCAGGAGCGCATAGACGAGGCCACGGGCAAGTCGACTCTGACGGTTATTGAATTCAGATCTTCGAGCTTCCGTCCCGGAATCTCCATTTGTGACGAGAACGGCGTCTGCAAGACGAAGCCGGACACAGGGACCCAGACGTCCTATGCCCTGCCGGTCGGCGCCATCGTCATGGTCAACGACGGTGACGTGGTCCAGCCGGGCGACATTATCGCACGTAAGCCTCGCGAAACCATGAAGACCAAGGACATCGTCGGCGGTTTGCCGCGTGTTGCCGAACTCTTCGAAGTGCGCAAGCCCAAGGACCAGGCGATTCTGTCCGAAATCGACGGCATCGTGAGCTTTGGTCCCGATTCAAAAGGCAAGCGCAAACTGATTGTGGAGCCTGAAGTCGGAGATGCCCGCGTCTACCTGATTCCCAAAGGAAAGCATATCAGCGTCGGCGAGGGTGACTTCGTGGAGAGCGGCGAGCTCCTGACCGAGGGCACGCCGGATCTTCATGACCTGCTCAAGGTCAAGGGTGAAAAATTCCTGGCCTTCTACCTGGTCGAGGGTGTGCAGGACGTGTACCGTTTCCAGGGTGTTTACATCAATGACAAGCACATCGAGATCATCGTCCGCCAGATGCTCAAGAAGTTGCTGGTCATCGATCCGGGTGAGACCGGACTGCTTATGGGCGAACAGGTCGACAAGGCCAAGTTCGCCAAGATCAATGCCAAGTGCGTAGGCACGGGCATGCAGCCTGCTGTTGCAGAACCGCTGGTGCTCGGAATTACGCAGGCTTCCTTGTCCACGGAATCGTTCATCTCCGCGGCGTCCTTCCAGGAGACGACGAAGGTGCTGACCGAAGCCGCGCTGATCGGTAAAAAAGATTATCTCTACGGACTCAAGGAAAATGTTATTGTCGGCAGATTGGTTAATGCCGGAACGGGTTTCAGATCGTATATTGAAAATGACATTGTGGTCCCGGATCAGCCGGAAAGCCCTGATAAGTTCCTGGAAGATCTGGAGAAAGATCCGTTTTTCATGGGACAATAATTTTTTATTGTCCTGGCAGTTGAGTTGACAGGGGAGGGGAGTTCAATTATGAACCCCCTTCTCAAAATGTTTATTAATGGAGTTTGAAATGCCCACTATTAATCAGTTGGTCCGTAAAGCGCGGGTCATCCAGGTGAAAGGCAAAAAAAGAGCCGCGTTGCAGGAATGCCCGCAGCGCCGGGGAGTTTGCGTGCGCGTATATACCACGACGCCCAAGAAGCCTAACTCCGCTCTTCGAAAAGTGGCCAGAGTGCGACTGACCAACGGAATTGAAGTGACATCCTACATACCCGGTGAAGGGCATAATCTGCAGGAACACTCCGTGGTCATGATCCGTGGTGGTCGTGTCAAGGATTTGCCCGGTGTCCGTTACACGATTATCAGAGGTACGTTGGATGCGGCCGGTGTTCAGGATCGCCGGAAGAGCCGCTCCAAGTACGGAGCCAAACGTCCTAAATAGGTACAAGGAGATTGACGTATGCCTCGCAAGGGAGCCACGCCAAAGCGTGAAGTGCTGCCGGATCCGAAGTACGGAAGCCGGGTGGTCACAAAGTTTGTGAACCAGATGATGTATGACGGCAAGAAAAGCGTTGCCGAAACGATATTCTATGACGCCATCGAAGAACTTGGAAAACGCACCGACAGCGAGCCGCTCAGAGCGTTCGAGCAGCTCATTGAAAAGGTAAAGCCGCAGATGGAAGTGAAATCCCGTCGAGTCGGTGGCGCTACCTACCAGGTTCCCATGGAAGTCCGCCCGGCAAGACAGGAAGCCTTGGCTATCCGTTGGCTGGTCAACTATGCCCGTTCTCGCGGAGAGAAAGGCATGGTTCTGCGTTTGGCGGCTGAATTTCTGGATGCTTATAACGATCGCGGTGGTGCCATCAAGAAGCGTGAAGACACCCATCGAATGGCAGAGGCCAATAAAGCTTTTGCTCATTACCGCTGGTAAAAGAGGTTCTTTCCGTGTCTAAACGTGTTCCCATAAAAGATCAGCGCAATATCGGTATCATGGCCCACATCGATGCGGGCAAGACCACGACTACCGAACGTATTTTATTTTATACGGGTGTATCCCACAGGCTTGGAGAGGTTCATGACGGTCAGGCGACCATGGACTGGATGGAGCAGGAGCAGGAGCGTGGCATCACGATCACCTCTGCTGCGACAACCTGTTACTGGCGCGATTGCCGCATTAACATCATCGACACTCCCGGCCATGTTGATTTCACCGTAGAAGTCGAGCGTTCGCTGCGCGTGCTTGATGGCGCTGTTGCTGTTTTTTGCGCTGTTGGTGGAGTCGAGCCGCAGTCTGAGACTGTATGGCGGCAGGCGGACAGATACCGGGTTCCCCGGATCGCCTTTGTTAACAAGATGGACCGCTCGGGAGCAGATTTCTACCGGGTTGTCGACATGATCAAGGATCGTCTCAAGGCGAAGCCTGTTCCGCTGCACCTGCCCATCGGCGCAGAGGAGAACTTTTTGGGACAGATCGACCTTGTACGCAAGGTCGCTCTCTACTACGACGCAGATTCCAAGGGCGAAACGATTATCGAGCGCGAGATCCCCGCTGAAATGGTGGATCAGGTTGACGAATGGCGCATGAATCTCGTTGAAGCTATCGCCGAGGAAGACGAGACCCTGCTTGAAAAGTATTTGGGCGGGGAAGAACTTCAGCCTGAAGAGATCATGGCAGGAATTCGTTCCGCGACCATCGGCATGAAAATTTGCCCGGTGATTTGCGGTTCTGCGTTCAAGAACAAGGGTGTGCAGGCACTGCTGGATTGCGTGGTGGATTATCTGCCTTCCCCGGTGGAAGTTCCGGCCATGGTCGGAATCGACCCCGACACCAAGGAAGAGGTCACATGCGAATGTTCCGACGATCTGCCGCTGAGCGCTCTGGCGTTCAAGCTCATGGCCGATCCTTTCTTCGGGCATCTGACCTTCATCAGGGTATATTCGGGCGTGCTCGTCACCGGTTCCACGGTTCTGAACGCCGCTTCCGGCAAGAAGGAACGTGTTGGCCGCTTGCTGAAGATGCATGCGAACAAACGTGAAGACATCAAGGAAGCCCATGCCGGCGACATTGTCGCCGCTGTTGGGCTGAAGCAGACCAGCACGGGCGAGACTTTGTGCGATCTCAAGCGGGCAATTCTCCTTGAATCCATGGATTTTCCGGAGCCGGTAATCGAAGTCGCCATCGAGCCCAAGACCAAGACCGACAGGGACGCCCTGGGGCAGGCCTTGCAGAAATTGGTCAAGGAAGATCCTTCTTTCCGGGTTAAGACAAACGAAGAAACAGGACAGACGCTTATCGCCGGAATGGGCGAACTGCATCTTGAGATCATTGTTGACCGCCTCACTCGTGAGTTCAAGGTCGACGCTAACGTTGGCAAGCCTCAGGTTGCATACCGCGAGACCATTTCCAAGCCGGCAGAAAAGGATCTCAAGTACGCCAAGCAGTCTGGTGGTCGCGGTCAGTATGCTCATATCGTCATCAAGGTCACGCCTCAGGAACCGGGTGGCGGATACGAATTCGTAAACGGCATTGTCGGCGGCGTCATTCCCAAGGAATACATTCCCGCAGTTGACAAGGGTATCCGCGATGCTCTGCTCAATGGTATTCTGGCCGGTTTTCCCATGGTCGATATCAAGGTCGAATTGGTTCATGGCTCGTATCATGAAGTGGATTCTTCCGAACAGGCTTTCTACATTGCCGGTTCCATGGCAGTGAAAGAGGCGTGTCAGAAAGCGGCCGCAGTGCTTCTTGAACCGATTATGTTTGTGGAAGTACTGACCCCGGATGACTATATGGGCGATGTCATGGGCGACCTGAATGGACGTCGTGGTCGAATCGTCAGTCTTGAAATGCGACACGGGATGCAGATCATCCGCGCAAACGTGCCGCTAAGTAGCATGTTTGGTTATGCAACGGATCTGCGCTCTAAAACTCAAGGTCGTGCAACGTACACCATGTTGTTTGATCATTATGATCGCGTCCCTGCAAGTCTTGCTGAAGAATTGACCAAGAAATGAGAATGGAGATGAAGAATGGCCAAGCAAAAATTTGAAAGAAAGAAGCCGCACGTCAATATCGGTACGATTGGTCATATCGACCACGGCAAGACGACGTTGACCGCAGCAATCACGAAGATTGCGAGCCTCAAGGGCGGCGGATCCTTTGTAGCGTTCGATGAGATCGACAAGGCTCCAGAAGAGAAGGAACGCGGTATCACCATTGCAACTGCGCACGTCGAGTACGAGACCGCCAATCGTCACTATGCCCACGTGGATTGCCCCGGTCACGCCGACTACATCAAGAACATGATCACCGGCGCGGCCCAGATGGACGGCGCGATCATCGTTGTTGCGGCCACCGACGGTCCCATGCCCCAGACTCGTGAGCACATCCTGCTCGCCCGTCAGGTCGGCGTTCCTTATGTCGTGGTGTTCCTGAACAAGGTCGACCTTGTTGACGATGAAGAATTGATCGAACTGGTAGACATGGAAGTGCGCGAGCTTTTGTCCAAGTACGAGTTCCCCGGCGACGACGTCCCGGTCATCCGCGGTTCCGCGCTCAAGGCTCTTGAATGCGACAGCGCCGACGCAGAGGACGCCAAGTGCATTCTTGAGCTTCTGGCCGCCTGCGACTCCTATATTCCGAATCCGATCCGCGAAACGGATAAGCCGTTCCTGATGCCCATCGAAGACGTGTTCTCTATTTCCGGTCGAGGCACCGTCGTGACCGGTCGCGTTGAACGCGGGATCGTGCGTGTTGGCGAGGAAGTTGAGATCGTCGGTATCACCGATACCCGCAAGACGACCTGCACGGGTGTTGAAATGTTCCGCAAGCTTCTTGACGAAGGTCAGGCCGGCGACAACATCGGCGCCCTGCTTCGCGGCGTGAAGCGTGACGATGTTGAGCGCGGCCAGGTACTTGCCAAGCCGGGCAGCATCACCCCGCACACGAAGTTCTCTGCGGAAGTGTATGTTCTGAGCAAGGAAGAAGGAGGCCGTCACACACCTTTCTTCTCCGGCTACCGTCCTCAGTTCTATTTCCGTACGACAGACATCACCGGTGTGGTGACTCTGGATGAAGGCATTGAAATGATCATGCCAGGTGACAACACGACTTTCCATGTGCATTTGATCAACCCGATCGCCATGGAAAAGGGTGTACGCTTCGCAATCCGCGAAGGTGGACGTACAGTTGGCGCTGGTGTTGTTTCCGAAATTCAGGAGTAATGAGGCAAGGTCATCATGAACAGTGACAAAATTCGCATAAAATTGAGAGCGTACGACTACCGCATTCTGGATAAAGCTGTAGCCGAGATTGTCGATTCAGCACGTAATACCGGTGCATCCATTGCCGGCCCTATTCCGTTGCCGACCCGTATCCACAAGCAGACAGTTCAGAAGTCTGTGCACGTGGACAAAAAATCTCGGGAACAGTTTGAAATGCGTGTACACAAACGCCTTTTGGACATTCTTGAACCCACCCAACAGACGGTTGATGCTCTGGGTAAGCTGAATCTTCCCGCTGGCGTTGATGTAGAAATCAAGCTGTAGGGATAACGAGAGGCTATCATGAAAAAGACTTTGGGAATCGTTGGGCGCAAGATCGGCATGACCAGAATTTACGGAGCTGACGGAAACGTCATCCCCGTAACGGTTATTCAGGCCGGTCCCTGCCCAGTTATTGAAAAAAAGGTCAGCGAAAAAGACGGGTACACTGCGATACAGGTTGGTTTTGAAGAAGTGGCTGCACATCGACTGACCAAACCCGAGCAGGGCCATCAGCAAAAGGCAAATTGTGGCTTTTACAAAATGCTGAAGGAAATCCGTCTTGGAAGCGTTGATGAATATGAAATCGGTCAGAAGCTGACCGTCGAAATGTTCACTCCCGGCGAAAAGATTCGCGTTACCGGCACATCCAAGGGTCGCGGGTTCGCAGGCGTCATCCGCCGCTGGAATTTCAGCGGAGCTCCTGCTTCACACGGACACGAAAAGGTCCACAGAAAGCCCGGCTCGATCGGTCAGTGCGCCTGGCCGAGCAAGGTTTTCAAGGGAAAGAAAATGCCGGGTCAGCTTGGAAACAAGACCGCCACAATGCTCAATCTTGAGATTGTCGACGTCCGCCCGGAAGATAATGTCGTGCTTGTACGCGGCCAAGTTCCAGGACCCAAGCAGGGGATCGTCGTCCTCAGCAAGATGAAGTAAAGGGGTATAGATAATGGCAAACGCGAAAGTATACGATCAAAACAGGAAGGAAGTCGGCGAGATTTCCCTGGCCGATGACATCTTCCAGGTCGAAGTAAGACCCGAAGTGCTTCATCTGGCTGTCAAGTCTCACTTGGCGAAGCTTCGCTCCGGAACCGTCGGCGTCAAGACCCGCGGTCTCGTACGGGGCGGTGGCAAAAAGCCATGGCGCCAGAAGGGCACTGGACGGGCCCGTGCAGGATCTAGCCGGTCCCCTCTTTGGAGAAGCGGCGCGGTGATTCACGGTCCTCAGGCTCGTGACTACAGTTTCAAGATTAACAAGCAGATCCGCAAGCTTGCTCTGAAGATGGCCATCTCCTCGCGGTTTACCTCTGAGAATATGCTTGTCGTCAACAAGCTGCAGTTCGATGAGATCAAAACCAAGAACTTTGTGGCCTGCAAGGATACCCTCGGGTTGAAAAAAGCCTTGATTGTTGTTGCTGAAAAAGATACCAACCTTGCTCTTTCGGCCAGGAACGTTCCTGGTATTCTCGTGTTGGATCCGCAGTCGATCAATGTTTACGAAATCCTCAAGTATCCCCAGATGGTCCTGGATCAGGGTGCTGTTTTGGCCCTGCAGGAGAGGTTGAAATAATGGAAAGCACGCAAGTATTACTCAGGCCGTTGATTTCTGAAAAATCTACGGGCCTCAAGGAACTTGGGAATCAAGTTGCTTTTTTTGTTCATTCTGCCGCGAACAAAATCGATGTGCAGCGTGCAGTGGAGAACGTATTCAACGTGAAAGTCACCGCCGTGAACATTGTCAATTATCGTCCGCGTACAAGAAAGAAGTTCGGTCGCGTGGTTGGCAAGATCAGCGGATACAAGAAGGCGTACGTATCTCTTGCCGCCGGCGAAAAGATTGATTTCTTTGAAGGGGTGTAATCATGGCAATTCGAAAGCTTAAACCCACATCTGCCGGACGCAGGTCGCAGACTGTTCTCACGTTTGATGAGATCACTTGCACAACTCCTGAAAAGTCCCTGACCAAGGGTTTGAATAAAAAAAGCGGCCGCAACAATAACGGTCGTGTCACCATGCGCCGCCGTGGCGGTGGAAACAAGTCTTTGTATCGCCTGATTGATTTTAAGCGGAACAAAATTGACGTCCCGGCAAAGGTCGCCACTATCGAGTACGATCCGAACAGAAGCGCCCGTATCGCCTTGCTGCATTATGCTGACGGCGAGAAGCGCTACATAATTTGTCCGCTTGGCCTCAATGTCGGCGATCAGATCCTGGCCGGCGACAAGGCCGACATCAAGCCGGGCAATGCTCTGGCGTTGGCCCGCATTCCCCTTGGAACCCTGGTGCACAACATTGAGCTGTACCCCGGACGCGGAGGCCAGTTGGCCCGCTCTGCCGGTGCATACGCCCAGGTGATCGCCAAGGAAGACAAGTACGCACTGCTCAGATTGCCTTCGGGCGAAGTTCGCAAGGTTTTGGCCGTGAACATCG
Source organism: Desulfomicrobium baculatum DSM 4028 (assembly GCF_000023225.1). Classification (NCBI taxonomy): domain Bacteria; kingdom Pseudomonadati; phylum Thermodesulfobacteriota; class Desulfovibrionia; order Desulfovibrionales; family Desulfomicrobiaceae; genus Desulfomicrobium; species Desulfomicrobium baculatum. Next base: position 3,149,706 of record NC_013173.1, on the reverse strand, counting down.
CGACCGTCGGTCAGGTCGGCAATATCGAGCATGAGAATGTCTCTATCGGTAAAGCCGGACGTAACCGTTGGCTGGGCAATCGTCCCAAGGTTCGTGGCGTAGCGATGAACCCCGTCGATCACCCGTTGGGTGGTGGCGAAGGCAGAAGCTCTGGTGGACGTCATCCCGTTACCCCCTGGGGTAAGCCGACCAAGGGATACAAGACTCGTTCGCCGAAGAAGCCTTCGTCCAAGTTAATCGTAAAACGCCGTGGAAGTAAGTAGGAGTTTCTATGCCTAGGTCTCTGAAAAAAGGCCCTTTCGTGGATGGCCATCTGCTTAACAAGGTGGAAAAATCCCACGCTGATAGAAGCCGTCAGGTGATCAAGACTTGGTCTCGCCGGTCTACGATTTTACCCGAGATGGTCGGACTTACCTTTGCAGTGCATAATGGAAAGAAATTTATCCCGGTGTTTGTCTCTGAGAATATGGTCGGACACAAACTTGGTGAATTTGCACCCACCAGGACTTTTTTTGGCCACGCTGCTGATAAGAAGAAGAAATAGACAGGAAGTTTCAAATGGAAACAAGATCAGTTGCCAAGTTTATACGCGTTTCCCCGCAGAAAGCCAGGTTGGTCGCACGTAACGTGACCGGTAAACACGTGGAAGATGCGTTGAATGTCCTGAAATTCACCCCCAAGAAAGCTGCCCGTCTGATTGAGAAGGTTCTGACGACTGCAATTGCTAACGCTGAACACAACTCCAAGCTCAACGTCGATAACCTCTATGTGAAAGAAGTTCGCATCGATGGCGGCCCGAGCTGGAAGCGGATTCAGTCCAGGGCAATGGGCCGGGCTTACAGAATTATCAAGCGCAGCAGCCACATTACTGTGGTTGTCGATGAACTCTAGGAGGGCAGTGCTTTGGGTCATAAAGTTCATCCTTACGGATTCCGTCTGGGATACAATAAAAACTGGAAGTCCCGTTGGTTCAGCGACAAGAAATATGCTGAGTATGTTTTCGAAGACAGTAGACTTCGGAAGTATGTAAAGGAAAAGCTGTTCCACGCCGGTATTTCCAAGATTGAAATCGAGAGAGCTGCCGATAAGGTTCGTTTGATTCTTTTCACTGCACGCCCCGGTATTGTTATCGGACGAAAGGGCGTTGAAATTGAAAAGCTGCGGGCCGAACTCAAAGGCAAGTTTGCTCGTGAGTTTGTGATTGAGGTAAACGAAATTCGCCGCCCGGAAACAGATGCACAGCTCGTTGCGGAATCCATTGCGCAGCAGCTCGAGCGTCGGGTAGCTTTTCGTCGAGCCATCAAGAAGACTCTGGGCATGGCTCAGAAGTTTGGCGCACTTGGTATCAAAGTCCAGTGCGGCGGACGTCTTGGTGGAGCGGAAATCGCTCGTACAGAATGGGCGAGAGAGGGTCGTGTGCCCCTGCATACCCTGCGTGCCGACATTGATTACGGTGTTGCGCTTGCAAAGACCACTTACGGCATCATTGGCGTAAAGGTTTGGGTGTTCAAGGGAGAGATCCTGAGCGAGGTAGATAGCTGATGCTGAGTCCTAAAAAGGTCAAATTTCGGAAGCAGCAGAAAGGTCGTATTCGCGGTCTTGCAGGACGCGCGACCACGGTTGCTTTTGGTGAAATCGGTTTGAAGGCTATGGAATGCGGAAAACTCACGAGTCAGCAAATTGAAGCCGCCCGTATCGCGATGATGCGGCACATTAAAAGAGGCGGCAAGGTTTTCATTCGTATTTTTCCCGATAAGACGATCACGGCCAAACCCTTGGAAGTTCGTCAGGGTAAAGGCAAGGGCTCGCCGGTCGGTTGGTGCGCTCCGGTTCAAAGAGGTCGTATCCTTTACGAAATAAAGGGTGTTGACTTTGAGCTGGCTAAAGAAGCATTGCAGAGAGCTGCCTACAAGCTGCCTATAAAGACTACCATAGTCGAAAAGGAGTAAGACAGGATGAATGCTCAACAATTACGGGAATTGGGTCCTGAGAAGCTCCAGGTGAAACTTGGTGAATTTCGTAAGGAATTGATGAATCTTCGTTTTCAGCATGCAACCGCGCAGCTTGAAAATAGTCAGAGAATACCGCTTGTTAAGAAATCCATAGCTCGGATTTTGACGATTTTGAAAGCGAAGGACATGGAGACAGGTGATGAGTAACAGCGGAAAGACATCAAACAAGAGAACTCTTGTTGGCTTCGTAGTGAGCGATAAGAACGACAAGACCATTGTCGTGCGTGTCGAAACACTGGTCAAACATCCTGTTCTTAAAAAATATATCCGCCGCAGAAAGAAATTCATGGCTCATGACCCCAACAACGAATGTCACATTGGGGATAAAGTTCAGATCGTCGAGTCCCGCCCTTTGAGTGCGCGGAAAAATTGGCATCTGATGAAAATCATTGAAAGAGCTTTGTAGGGGATTGTAAAATGATTCAAATGCAGACGACTTTGGATGTCGCAGACAATTCCGGAGCCAAGAAGGTTGCCTGCATCAAGGTGCTAGGCGGAAGCAAGAGACGATATGCTCGTGTTGGCGACATCATCATGGTGTCCGTCAAAGAAGCGATCCCTCATGGTAAAGTAAAAAAGGGCGATGTTCTCCAGGCAGTAGTTGTAAGAACAACAAAAGAGATCGGCCGACCCGATGGTACTTTTATCCGTTTCGACAATAATTCGGCAGTTATGCTGAATAAGAACCTTGAGCCGATGGGCACTCGTATTTTTGGGCCTGTTGCACGTGAATTGCGGGCAAAGAACTTTATGAAGATTGTATCTTTAGCCCCAGAGGTGTTGTAATCTATGTCTACTCATGTCTGGAAAATTCACAAAGACGACAATGTGATGATTCTTGTCGGAAAAGACAAAGGTAAGATCGGCAAGGTTGTCAAAATTCTTCGCAGCAAAAAGCAGGTTATTGTCGAGAAGGCTAATATGGTGAAAAAACACACCAAGCCTAATCCTTATAACAACCAGCCTGGCGGAATAGTTGAGAAGGAAATGCCCGTGAACGTATCTAACGTTCAGCTGGTGTGCAACGCTTGCTCAAAGCCGACAAGAGTGGGTTATAAGTTTACTGACGATAACAAGAAAGTTCGTTATTGCAAAAAATGCAATGAAACGATCAGTTAAGGTGCAGCAATGAGTAGTCTCGAAAAGATCTACAAAGATAAAGTCGCTCCTGAACTCTCGAAGGAATTCAGCTACACTTCTGTGATGCAGATTCCGTCGATCAAATGTGTCTCATTGAATATGGGACTGGGTGAAGGTAGCCAGAATAACAAAATCATACAGGATTCTGTACGCGATTTGTCTCTGATTGCTGGTCAGCGGGCCGTTGTAACTCGGGCAAAGAAATCCATCGCCGCATTTAAGCTGCGTGAGGGAATGCCTGTAGGCTGCCGGGTATCGCTTCGAGGAGACAGGATGTGGGCTTTTCTGGAGAAGTTGCTTACGATTGCGCTTCCCAGAGTCCGCGACTTCCGGGGCGTACCGGACAGAGGTTTTGATGGCCGCGGAAATTATACCCTTGGCATAAAGGAACATACTATCTTTCCCGAAATCGAGATCGATAGGATTGAAAAAGCAGTGGGTATGAATATTTCTGTTATAACTACTGCCCAGACTGACAAAGAAGGCAAGATGCTGTTGAAGCTTCTTGGAATGCCCTTCAAGAAGTAAGGAGGAGTGTAACTTGACTCGTACATCTTTGATGGTCAAGGCTCAGCGGAAGCCCAAATTTTCCACACGCCAGTACAACAGATGCCCTATTTGCGGTCGGCCCAGAGCCTTCATGCGTAAGTTCGGCATTTGCAGAATCTGCTTCAGGAATATGGCCCTTGCCGGTGAACTGCCTGGCGTAAGAAAATCTAGCTGGTAAATGAGGTACGCTCATGTCTGTCATAGATCCTATTGCAGATTTATTGACTCGAATTCGTAATGCATACAAAGCGATGCATTCAACTGTTTCCATTACTCCCAGCCGCACCCGCGAGGCGCTGCTCAAAATATTGAACGAAGAGGGCTATATCAATGGATATGCCCTTGAGAATGATGCCTTACTGGTTAATTTGAAATACCATGAAAATAAGGCTGTCGTTGCCGGCTTGAAGAGAATCAGCAAGCCAGGTCGTCGTATTTATGTGGGTGCGAAGAGCATTCCTTCTGTGCAAAATGGTCTTGGAATTTGCATTTTGTCCACATCCAAGGGTGTGCTCGAGGGAAAACAGGCTGCCGAAATCGGCGTTGGCGGCGAACTTCTTTGTGAGATTTGGTAGGAGATCGCTATGTCTCGAGTAGGAAAAATGCCGATCAGCATCCCGAGTGGTGTTGATCTTAAAATCGCAGAAAGCGGGATAGAAGTGAAAGGACCCAAGGGGGTTCTTACTCTTGCCACTCATCCTGCCATCGCAGTCAGTGTCGATAACAATACGGTTTCCGTAAATCCTGTTGATGACAGCAGGATCGCACGCCAGCAGCACGGCTTGCGCAGGACTCTGCTTGCTAATGCCGTTACCGGCGTCACCAAGGGTTTCGAAAAAACTCTCGAAGTCATCGGCGTTGGTTACAAGGTCAATGTTCAGGGCAATACCGTTGTGCTGAACGTCGGCTTTTCTCATCCGGTCAACTTCGCGCTGCCCGCCGGAATCCTGGCCAAGGCCGAAGGCAACAAGGTCACCATCTCCGGATGCGACAAGCAGGCTGTGGGTGAAGTTGCGTCTCAGATTCGTCGGGTACGTCCGCCTGAGCCGTACAAGGGCAAGGGAATCAAATACACCGATGAGACTATCCGTCGCAAGGCCGGCAAATCCGGCGGCAAGAAATAGGATAAGCTATGAAATTATCAAGAGATGAAGCCCGTAAAAAACGCAAGATGCGGATTCGTAAAAAGATCAACGGTACGCCTGAAAGGCCAAGACTGGTTGTTTTTCGTTCCAGCAAGCATATTTACGCGCAGATAATCGACGATTTGGCTGGCGCAACATTGGCTTCCGCATCAACGCTGAGCCTTGAAGGTGACAATATTCGCCTGACTGTCGAGAATGCAAAGTTGGTAGGAAAGAAGGTTGCCGAAGAAGCGATCAAGAAGAGCATCACTTCCGTGGTCTTTGATCGCAACGGCTTCGTATACCATGGCCGGATCAAAGCCGTTGCCGATGGAGCCAGAGAAGGCGGCTTAAATTTTTAATCGAGGACATCCATGCAACAAAACGAATTTGAACTCATTGAGAAAATTGTCTATCTCAATCGCGTCGCCAAAGTTGTCAAGGGTGGCCGTCGATTCAGCTTCAGCGCATTAGTTGTGGTTGGTGATGGAAAGGGAACCGTAGGGTTTGGCCTGGGTAAGGCGAATCAGGTTCCCGATGCCATCAAGAAGGCTACTGACAGGGCTCGCAAGGACATGCAGAAGGTTGAACTTCTCGATGGGACCATCCCTTACGAAGTTTTGGGGAATTTTGGTGCCGGTCATGTCATGCTCAAGCCTGCTTCCGCGGGTACCGGAATCATTGCCGGCGGTCCCGTCCGTGCCGTCATGGAAGCCGCCGGCGTTCATGACATCCTGACCAAGGCCATCGGCACGAACAATCCTCACAATGTGCTTCGTGCTACATTTGCAGGACTTCGTTCCCTTCGCAGCGCCGAGCTCGTCGGACGGATGAGAGGCAAAACTCTCACCATCAAGAGAAAATAGGTGAAGTTATGATTAAGATCAAACTGACTAAGAGCCTGATTACCCAGAGTCCTGTGCAGAAAAGAACTGTAAAGGCTCTTGGTTTTACCAAGCTCAACCAGGTCCGCACTCTTCCCGACAATGATTGTGTTCGAGGGATGATCAATAAAGTCAAGCATCTTGTAGAGGTTATTCAATAATGAACCTGCATGAATTGTATCCATATCCCGAGGAACGCGCCAAGGTGAAAAGACTGGGCCGCGGTACTGCATCGGGCCAGGGCGGAACTTCAGGCAAAGGTCACAAGGGTCAAAATGCCCGCGCTGGCGGCGGTGTACGTGCAGGGTTTGAAGGCGGCCAGATGCCCCTTTATCGCCGACTGCCGAAACGTGGCTTCAAGAACCCTTTTCGCGTTACCTACCAGACTCTTAATCTTTCGACAGTCTATTCCGTCTTTGCTGACAAGGCTGAAGTACTGATCGAGGATTTGTATCTGTCCGGTTTGGTTGATCGCGATCAGCCGATCAAGATTCTTGGCGACGGCGACGCCGTCAAGGCGCTTAAGATTACTGCACACAAGTTCAGCAAACAGGCTGTAGAAAAAATCACTGCAGCGGGTGGCGAAGCCATTTCGATCGAAGGATAGCATTGTGAGTATATCCAAAGGCGCAAACACGGGTATGTCAGAGCTGAAAAGCAAGTTTATTTGGACTTTTCTCCTGTTGGCTGTTTTCCGCGTAGGTGTACATCTGCCGATACCAGGTGTTGACGGGAATGCTCTAGCAGATTTTTTTGCCAACGCACAAAACACCCTTTTTGGGCTGTTCGATATGTTTTCGGGCGGCGGCTTGATGAATCTGTCCATTTTTGCACTTGGGATTATGCCTTACATTTCCGCTTCGATCATCCTGCAGCTTTTGACTGTGGTCAGTCCTGAACTCAAAAGGCTGAGCAAGGAAGAAGGCGCTGCAGGGAAGAAGAAGATCACCCAGTATACGCGTTATGGAACGGTGCTGATATCCGTGATCCAGGGCCTTGGAATAGCCATTGGTGTTGAGACTATGACAAGCCCCACTGGGGCTTCCATTGTCTATATGCCAGGCTGGGGCTTCCGGTTCATCACCGTTCTGACTCTCACTGCCGGCACCGTGTTTATCATGTGGCTTGGTGAGAAAATCACGGAAAAAGGGATTGGTAACGGTATCAGCCTGATTATCTGCGCGGGTATCATTTCCGGTCTGCCCAGCGGTATCGGAAAATCGTACCGGCTTTTCACTGCCGGTGACGTTTCCCTTTTCACTGTGCTGCTGGTAGTGGTCGTCATGGCTGGGGTTCTGGTCGGCATCACCTTCATGGAGCGTGCTCAGCGAAGGATTCCCATCCATTACGCCAAGCGTATGGTCGGACGGAAAATGTATGGTGGGCAGACAAGTCATCTGCCGTTGCGCATAAATACGGCCGGTGTCATCCCGCCCATTTTCGCATCGTCGATCCTGATGTTTCCTGCGACGATAGCCAATTTTTCAAATGTTGAAATATTGAACAAGATGTCTGATTATTTCAGGCCAGATTCCATTATTTACAATATTTGTTTTGTGGCATTCATCGTATTTTTCTGTTTTTTCTATACGGCCATCGTTTTTGACCCCAAGGAAATTTCGGAAAACCTAAAGAAACAAGGGGCTTTTGTCCCCGGCATCCGCCCTGGCTTCAAAACAAACGAGTACATTGACAAGGTTCTGACCCGTTTGACTTTGTGGGGCGCTTTGTATATCTCGCTCGTCTGTGTTTTGCCCATGCTCCTGATGAAGCAGTTCAATGTCCCGTTTTATTACGGAGGCACTTCCCTGCTGATCGTTGTCGGCGTAGCCATGGACACCATGTCCCAGGTGCAGTCGCATCTTATTTCCGGCAGATATGACGGCCTGCTTGCCAAGGCGAAAATCAAGGGCAGGCAAGGTTGAAAAAACACAGAGGCATTTTCCTGAAAAATACGCAGGAAATTGCCGTTATGCGAGAAGCCAATCTTATAGCGGCCAATATTCTCAATGAAGTTGGCTGCTTGGTTGCCCCCGGAGTAACTACCTGGGAGTTGGAAGAAAAAGCTATAGAGCTTTGTGCTTCATGTGATGTTATTCCAGCATTCAAGGGCTACCTGGGTTTTCCATATGCTCTATGCTGTTCCGTCAACGAAGAGATCGTGCATGGATTTCCATCTAAGCGTGAACTGGTTGATGGTGACATAGTCTCCATTGATTTTGGAGTTAAGTTTCAGGGTTTTTACGGAGATACCGCAAGGACCTTTCCTGTAGGAAGCATCAGTGAGGGCGCGGCCCATTTACTGGACGTCACCTTGGATTCTCTTAAGCTGGGAATCGAGCAGGCCGTTCCAGGAAATGACCTTTACGATGTTTCACGGGCTGTACAGGAACGGGTTGAGGCTCAAGGGTTTTCCGTTATCAAGCGATTTGTTGGTCATGGGATAGGCAGGATGCTTCATGAGAAGCCGGAAGTCCCCAATTTCGTGCCCAAGAATAGCTCAAGATTGCCTTTGAAGCCGGGAATGGTGATTGCCATTGAGCCAATGGTTGCAATGGGTACCGACCAGGTCGAAATCCTCTCCGACGGTTGGACCGCAGTGACCAAAGATCGAAGCCTATCTGCTCATTTTGAACATTCGGTGGCTATTACCAAGGACGGACCATTTATTCTCAGCCAAATGTAATTTGGCTTGAGTTTCAATTGAAAATCTTCGGGGGATTCAATGAAAGTTAGACCTTCAGTTCGCAAAATTTGTCCCAAATGCAAAGTTATCAAGCGCAAAGGCGTGCTTAGAGTGATTTGTGACAATACGCGGCATAAACAAAGACAGGGTTAAGGATAGGGGGATATTGTGGCAAGATTAGTTGGTGTAGATTTGCCGAGAAACAAAAGGCTAGATATTGCATTGACATATATTTATGGCATCGGCCGAGCTACAGCTCTTAAAATCCTTGATGCTACAGGTATTGATTGGACCAAAAACAGTGACGATCTCACTAGTGACGATATCAACACGCTTCGTAAAGAATTGGAAGCCAGTCATAAGGTCGAAGGCGATTTACGCCGTGAGATCGTGGCCAATATCAAGCGTCTTATGGATATCGGTTGCTACAGAGGTTTGAGACATAGGCGCGGCTTGCCATGTCGTGGTCAGCGTACGCATACCAATGCGCGCACGCGCAAAGGCCCACGCAGAGCCATTGTTGGTAAGAAGAAAAAGTAACTGGGTGGAGACAGACAAATGGCAAGACCGCAGAGAGTAATCAAGAAAAAGGAAAAGAGAAATATCCCCACGGGTATTGCTCATGTGAACAGCACCTTCAATAATACGATTATTACCTTCACAGATCCGACGGGTAACGTAATCAGCTGGGCGAGCTCAGGCGCTTCCGGTTTCAAGGGTTCCCGTAAGAACACCCCCTTTGCTGCTCAGAAGGCCGCGGAAACCGCTGCCCGTAAGGCGATGGAGTGCGGAATGCGCTCTGTAGGTATTCTTGTGAAGGGACCTGGCTCTGGACGCGAGTCCGCAATGCGTGCAATCAATGCTGTCGGTTTGCGCGTCGCTTTTATCCGCGACGTGACACCCATTCCGCATAACGGCTGCCGTCCGCCCAAACGTCGTAGAGTATAGGGGGAATTTACCTTGGCTAGATATACAGGCCCTAAGTGCAGAATATGCCGTAGAGAAGGCGGAAAGCTTTTTCTCAAAGGCGATAGATGTTATACTGATAAGTGTGCTTTCGAGCGTCGTGCCTATGCGCCTGGCGATCACGGGAAGGCTCGCAAAAAGCCCAGCGATTACGCCTTGCAGCTTCGCGAGAAGCAGAAAGTAAGAAAGATGTATGGTATCCTTGAAGGTCAGTTCCGCAGATATTTCGAAGAAGCTGAACGTCGCAAGGGAATTACCGGCACAAATCTTCTGATGCTGCTTGAAACCCGCATCGACAACGTGGCGTATAAACTTGGTTTTGCCAATTCGCGCAGCCAGGCTCGCCAGATGGTTCGCCACGGTTTGTTCAGCCTCAATGGCCGTCGCGTCAATGTGCCTTCGATTCAGATGAAATCGGGTGACGTTCTTGAGGTGCGGGATCGCACCAAGAAGAACCTTGTTATCACCGAGGCTTTGGAAGTTGTCGCTCGTCGCGGCGTACCTGCATGGCTCGAGATCGATGCTCCTGCCTTCAAGGGATCTGTAAAGGCTCTTCCCACCAGGGAAGATATCACGTTCCCCATGACTGAGCAGTTGATTGTTGAACTCTACTCCAAATAAAGGGCGGTAAACATGAGTTCTACGTATAGCGGAGACAAAAAAGTTTACGTCCGAAATTGGGCAGAGCTTGTCAGGCCGGAACAACTTGAGAAAGATCCGAAGTGCAATGACATGTACGGGCGGTTTGTGTGCGAACCTCTGGAAAGAGGTTTTGGCACCACGATCGGAAATGCGTTGCGCCGGGTTCTTCTTTCATCTCTTCAGGGCGCGGCACCGGTCTCGGTCAATATTCAGGGCATTCAGCATGAATTTACGACCATCCCCGGAGTCACTGAAGATATCACGGACATTGTTCTGAACTTGAAGCAATTGCGCGTGGCCATGAATACTCCTGAGCCACAGCGGGTGCAGTTGATCGCCAATGCCAAAGGCGAAGTAACGGCATCTGCAATTGTTGAAAATCAGCATATTAAGATTCTCAATCCTGAGTTGCATATCGCGACTCTCTCTGAAGATATCGATTTGGTCATGAATCTCGAGTTTCGCATGGGCAAGGGCTATGTCCCTGCCGAGATGCACGAAGATTTGGACAACGAGATCGGCGTTATCACCCTGGACTCAAGTTTTTCTCCCATCCGCAAGGTTGCTTATGCGGTCGAGCAGGCTCGAGTTGGCCAGATGACCAATTATGACAAATTGATCATCGAGGTTTGGACCGACGGATCCATCACTCCGGACGATGCCTTGGCTTTCAGCGCCAAAATTCTGAAAGAGCAGCTCACTGTCTTCATCAACTTCGATGAAGGCTCGGCGGATATCGAGAAGGCCAAATCCAAGCCCCAGGACAAGATCAACGAAAATCTCTTCAAGAACATCGAAGATCTTGAACTTCCCGTGAGAGCAAGCAACTGCCTTAAAAGCGCCGGCATTCATATCGTTGGCGAACTGGTCCAAAAGACCGAGGCTGATTTGCTGAAGACCAAGAATTTTGGTCGGAAGTCTTTGGAAGACATTCGCCGGGTTCTTGAGAGCATGGGACTTGATTTCGGAATCAGAGTCGATAATTTTGACGAATTGTACCAGGATTGGTTAAAGAGGAACGAAGAAGATGAGGCATAGAAAAGCTGGTCGAAAACTGGGGCGTACGTGGGAACACCGCAAGGCCCTGATGAAGAATATGGCTCGCTCCCTGGTCGAACATGAGCGTATCCGCACGACTGAAGCCAAGGCCAAGGAACTGAGCATCTTTGCTGACAAGCTCATCACGATGGCGCTTCAGGATACCCTGCATGCTCGCAGGCAGGCCTTCACGGTTCTGGGAAGCCATCACAGTGTTAAAAAATTGTTTGATGAAATTGGTCCCCGCTTCAAGGAAGTTCCCGGCGGGTACACCAGAGTCGTCAAGTTTGGTATTCCTCGCGTTGGTGACAGTGCCTCCATGGCACTTATCGAGTTCACCCGTTTGAGCGACAAGTTTGCCGAAACAACTGATGCTGCAGCTCCTGAAGCTACAGAAGAAGCATAGATAGCACGCAAAATGAGGCAGCCTGGCTGCCTCATTTTTTTTGTCCCAATGTATCGTTTTCGTCTATACCAGGAATGGATATATATGGATATTCGGAAGATCGAAGCTTTTTCCAAAGTGTATGAGCACTGTAGTTTTTCGAAAGCGGGAAAGGCGCTGTATCTCTCGCAGCCGACGATCAGCGCTCATGTGGCTTCCTTGGAGCAGGAACTCGAAGTCCAGCTCTTTGACCGCATTGGAAGGACGGTTGTGCCGACCAAGGCCGGCGAGGTCCTTTACGGGCATGCCAAGAAAATCTTTGAGGCTTCGGAACTTGCGATTTCCGAACTCAGAAAGCTGCAGGACCGGATTACGGGCAAACTCGATCTCGGCGGCAGCACGATTCCCGCAAACTATATCATGCCGGAAATCCTGGCGCAATTTTGGAAGAAGTACCCGGAAGTGATGATGGATTTGCACATAGGGGACTCCGAGGATATTGTAACGCAGGTTCGAAACAACGAGCTTATGCTTGGTGTGGTCGGAGCTGTCTTTGAATCGCCTGATTTGCATTACGAAAAAATCGCAAGCGATTCACTCGTCCTTGTCATGACTCCTCAGCTGTTTGAAAAATATCGGCACCTGGCTGTGGGAGACCTTTTGCAAGCCCTGCCATGGGTTTTGCGCGAGGATGGCTCGGGAACACGCGTGGCCATGGCCGAGAGTCTGTCTCGGTTCGACATTGACATCCATTCTCTGCGGACCGTCATCATGGTGCGCAATGCCGGGGCCATGGCACGGTGTCTTTCGGCCGGCATGGGTGCGTCCATCACTTCCGCCATCAGTGTCCACCACGAGCTTGAGAAGGGAGCATTAGTGGCTGTCGATCTTCCCGGCCTGCACCTGGAACGATCCTTTCATATCGTCTTCAACAAGAAGAGATCCCTTTTTCCGGCGGCTCTCAAGCTGATAGAATTTTTCAAAAACAACGCTCAAAATATCGCTGCGAGGTCTGGATCGTGAAAAATACGCCATTGGTTCAAACGGTAAGCGCCGCCGGTTGAGCTGCCAAATTGGCTCCAGGGGACTTGGAGCAGGCATTGCTCGGGCTGCATTTTGAGGATGATGATCGCATCCTGACGGGGATGGGAAACAGCGAGGACGCGGCAATCGTGCGTTTCCCCGCAGGAAAAGCTTTGGTCCAGACTCTGGATTTCTTTACACCCATCGTCAACGATCCCTTTAAATTCGGTCAGATCGCCGCCGCCAATTCATTGTCCGATGTCTATGCCATGGGCGGGGTGCCGTATGTGGCCATGAACATTGTGTGTTTTCCCATAGCGACCATGGATATCAGCGTGTTGCGGGAAATCCTTCGCGGAGGCTTGCTCAAAATTCAGGAGGCGGGAGCCCTGCTGGTCGGTGGGCACAGCGTTCAGGACAAAGAGATCAAGTACGGATTGTCCGTATCGGGCATTATCGACCCGGACAGATATGCCACGAATGCGGGGCTGCGCCCCGGGGATGTTCTTCTTTTGACCAAACCTGTAGGCACAGGCGTCCTGGCTACGGCCATCAAGGGGCAGTGGGAGGGGAGCGACGCCTTTGAAGAGGACGTGTATCGCTGGGCCGCGCGACTGAACCGCGTTCCGGGCGAAGCTGTTGCCAGATTCGGACTCAAGGCCGCCACGGACATCACGGGTTTCGGCCTGGGGGGACATGCGCTTGAAATGGCGACAGCCTCGGATTGCTGCATATCTCTTGATGTTTCTTCCGTGCCCATCATGGATCACGCCCTTGAGCTGGCCCGCATCGGTCTTTTACCCCTCGGCAGTCACGCCAACAAACATTTTTGCAACAAAACCGTTGAGGCATCCGCCGGGCTTGATCCCGTTCTTTTGGACCTCATGTATGATGCGCAGACTTCCGGGGGTATGCTCCTTGGCGTGACGCCTGATCTGCTGGACGATGTTCGGGCGTGGCTGCGAGAAGGAGGTGAGATGGTCGCAGAGATAGGCGTTGTCGAGCCTCCTCGCGCTGATGGGAAGCGGCTGCTGCTGTGCTGAGAATCGACATCCATCAGGCCGGGGCCGCCCGGCAAACTGTCATGGCGAAGCCAGGAAAGCCGTTTCTGTACCTGCTTTTTGAGGCCGGCATCGGCCGTGGACGTGACTTGTGCGCGGGCACGGGACTGTGCGGCAAATGCAGAATCCGGTTTCTGGATGACGCCCCCGCGCCGTGCGCTGATGATCAGGTCAGGCTGAGTGCCGAAGAATTGGCGGCCGGTTGGCGGCTTGGCTGCAAGCACCTGGTGCTTCAGTCGTGCGACATTGAAGTACCCGCTTTTGACCCACGCACGTTGGCCGGTGCTCGTGGCGAGGGCTTGGCCGTGGATATCGGTACAACCCGCATCAAGTGGTCACTGTGTTCCCGTGTTGGGCATAGCCCGGAATTCGCCATGGTCAATCCGCAGATGGGCGTTGGCAGCGAGGTCATGTCCAGGCTGCGATATGCGCTTTCTTCGGATGCGGCGCGCGATCACCTGCGCCAATCTGTCATCACGGTGCTCAAGGATTTGGTGCGCCAAAGCGGCGCCGTTTCCCTGGCCGTCTGCGGGAACAGCACCATGATCGCAACCCTCCTGGATGCCCCGCTGGGCGGTTTGGCCTACGCCCCGTATAGCCTGCCCTGGCGCGGCGGCGAGACGGTCTGCATTGATGTCGCGTTGCCTGAAGCCTATATTCCGCCGCTGCTCGGCCCTTTTATCGGTGCCGATATCAGCGCGGGTTTGGCCTATATTTCAACTCTTGAGCCGCAGTACCCCTTTCTTCTCGCCGACCTGGGCACTAACGGGGAGTTTGTGCTGGCACTGGATGCGGAACATTTTTTTGCCTGCAGCGTGCCCATGGGACCGGCCATCGAAGGCGTGGGCCTGTGCTGCGGAGCCATGGCGGGAGTGGGGGTGCTCAGCCGTGTCAATCTGGGTCCAAAAGGCCTGCAATGGAGCGGGGCGCCTTTGAGCGGCATATCCGGGACCGGGTATGCATCCCTGTTGGCGTTGCTACGCCGTCTCGACGTTCTCGATGAGGCGGGGCATTTTCAGGTTGTGACGATGCCATTGGCCCGCAAGATAGCGCAGCAGATACGCGATCACCGGCTCGGTCATATATTCGACCTTGAACCGGGGGTTTTTGTGGCGGAACGTGATGTCGAAGAATTCCTCAAAGCAAAGGCCGGGGTCAACGTGGCCTTGCGAAGCCTGGTCCGGCGTGCGGGACTGCTGGAAGGAGACGTGCTGCGGATTTATCTGGCCGGGGCGCTGGGAGAGCATGCAGACCCTTCAGACTTGATCACGCTGGGTTTCTTGCCCGAGGCGTGGCGGGAAAAAATACACGTGGTCGGAAACACAGCCCTGGCCGGAACGTTACTGGCTCTGGAGCGGGAAGAGATCCGCGATTGGCTGGCCGACCTGCCTCGCCGGGTGGTCGTGGAAAGCCTGGTGGAAAAGGAGAATTTCGGCGCCGCGTTCATGCAGGCCATGCGCTTTGTCTGGGTTTGAAAGGCGCAGCAGCAAAAAAGCCCCCGGTGCGCGGGGGCCTTGGCCGTTACAACCGGGCCTGGATTGCTTCGTGGATGCGCCGCGATGCCAGTTCGTCGCCAAGATACCCCACCCGGATGGAGACTTCGGTGGTCGTTGAGCTTTGGGCCGTCAGCGATATCCAGGCTTCCCGGTCCCCGTCCAGCACCTTGACCGATGCCTTGCTGAGCTGCTTTTGCTTGTCCTGCACGGGCAGCCCAAGCGCTTCGCATCCGGCTAACGTGGCCTGGTACGTGGCGTCGAGATTGGCGTTGTAGGTTCGCTGCAGCTGCCCGGCAACATAAGTGTACGTTCCCACCGCTGCCGCGCCTCCGACCACCAGCGCCGCGCATCCGGTGCTGAGCAGCACGAGAAGAATCATCAAATTCTTGAGGCTTTTCATATATTCCTCCAATATTTTCGGTGCTATCTACGTGATTTCAGCGATAAAGAAAAGTGCGGTTATTCCAAAGACAGGATGTCCTGCACGGCCAGCTCGATCTGTTGCAGTCCATTGAATTTCGACAGCCGCGGAGTGTAGGCGATCTTGATCTGTTTGCCCGTAAAAGATGCATCCTGCCAGCGTTCTCCCTGTCTCCAGGCCACGGCGCGCATGTTCGTTCCGTCGCTGGAGTCGGACAAATGCAGCTCCAAGTGTTTCTTTTGACTGAAAAAACGATGTTTGAGGATGCTTAGCGGCGGGGAAAGGAAAATGGGCCTCGGGTTTCCTTGGCCGTAGGGCTGCAGGAGTTCAAGTTCTTTGAGCAACGTGGCCGTGATCAAGGCAAAGGGCAGTTCCGCGTCCAGTTCCAGGACTGGCGGGGCCGGGTTTGCGCCCAGTTGCTCTTCCACGGCCCAGGCAAAAAGATTTTTCAAATTGGCCAGTTGGAATGGTTCGAGTTTCAGCCCTGCGGCCTGCCGGTGGCCACCGAATTTGTAGAGGCACTGTTTGCAGGACAGGAGGGCCTGATACAAGTCGAAGGTGGGGGTGGAGCGGCCCGAGCCTTTGAAGATTCCGTTTTCTTTGGTCAGGATCAGACACGGGCGATGAAAGCGCTCCACGATGCGCGAGGCCACGATGCCGATGATGCCTGAGTGCCAGTGTTCGGAATGCAGCACGAGGCCGGGCAGGTGAAGCTGTGACTCGGCCTGGGTGATGGCTTCTTCCAGGATGCGCTGCTCTTCGAGTTTGCGTTTGGCGTTGAGTTTGTCGAGTTTCGTGGCCAGCTGCCGTGCTTCCTCCGGGTCTGTCGCCAAGAGCATGCGTACGGCGAGGTCCGGGTCGCCGATGCGGCCGGCGGCATTGATGCGGGGCGCCAGGGCGAAGCCGATGGAGCCTGTACCCACGTTGTCGTCAGGTCCAAGTCCGCTGATTTCCTTGAGGGCCTGGATGCCGGGACGGCGGCCTTCCTTGATCAGCAGAAGCCCGTTTTTGACCAGGATTCTGTTCTGTTCATCCAGGGGGACAACGTCGGCGACTGTGCCCAGGGCGACCAGGTCCAGGAAATCGCGGATGTCCACCGCGGCCCCGGGGAGGAGACGGTTTACCGCGCCCATGAGCAGAAAAGCCACTCCGACCCCGGCGAGGTTGGGAGTGGGCCAGCCCTCGAGCTTGGGGTTGATGATGACCTCGGCCTCGGGCAGGTCCTGGCCGGGCAGGTGATGGTCGGTGATGATGACGTGCATCCCCAGCGCCTTGGCTTCTCGAATCTCTTCGATGTTGGCGATGCCGCAATCGACGGTCAGCAGGAGACCGACACCCTGGGCCGCCAGTTCGCGGATGCCGTCGACATGCAGCCCGTAACCGAAGTCAAGCCTGTCGGGGATGTAATGGCTCACCTCGACGCCCCGGCGGGCCATGAAGTCTATGACCAGCGTCGTGGCGGTAATTCCGTCCACATCGTAGTCGCCCCAGACCGCGATCCTGCGGTTTTCCTTCACCGCGGCGCAGATCAGGGCCGCACCTGCTTCGATGCCGGGCCATTTGTCCAGCGGATGCAGGTAGCGAAGCCCGGGGCTCAGGAATTTGTCCATGTCGGATTCACAGGCCAGACCGCGCAGGGACATCAAGTGAACCAGCAGGGGGCTCACTTCAAGCCGTTCGGCGATGCCTCTTTGCTGAGCAACGCTGAGTTCTGCTTCGGGGGCAGGAGTTTTTAGTTTCCAGTCGGCCTGGGTATCTGACATAAGGTTCATGCTTCCGGAAAAATGGGGTTACGTGCTTTGACATCCACGGGTTACAAAGTATAATTGTTTTTGCCTCAACTGCAAGAGCTTTGATTTCTTGAGTTTTTAAATCTGATCAAAATGACCGTAATTGTTGCGTAACTTATATCGGAAGGGCCTATGGAAACAACGTTTCGCCCCATCACCCTTGACGGGCAGGAAGAATATAACCGGCGCCTGGCACAGTGCAGCCAAAAACCGTCGGATTACAGCTTTATCAACCTCTGGGGCTGGGGCCGGGAATACGGCCTGGAATGGTCCTTCAGGGACGATTATGTACTGATTCGGCAAACCTTTCCGCAGACCTTGTACTGGGCTCCTGTCGGGGATTGGGAAAAGGCCGACTGGGGGGCCTTGCAGGACTCCCTGCCTGAGAGCACCTGCTTTATCCGCATCCCCGAGGAATTGAAGCTCATCTGGGAACAACGATTGAGCGGGGTCGAAGTCGAGGAGTGCAGGGAACACTGGGATTATCTCTATGATGTTGGTGAGTTGACCGAGCTGAAAGGGCGGAAATTTCACAACAAGAAAAATCTGCTCAATCAGTTCATGCGCGACCATGACGCAAAATTCGTGACACTGGATGAAAAAACGGTGGAATGCGCCTTAGCCTTGCAGACGGATTGGTTTTTGTGGCGCAACAGCGAGAACGACCAGACTCTGGACGCGGAAAACCTGGCCATCGTCAAGGTCATGCATGACTGGTCCAGGCTGGGGGGGCTTATCGGAGGGGGGCTGGTGGTCGATGAAAAGATGATCGCCTACACCATTGCGGAAGCCTTGGACGATACGACCGTCGTGATCCATTTTGAAAAAGGGTGTCCCAATTTCAAGGGCGTGTACCAGGCCATCAACCAGATTTTTCTGGAGCAGTGCTGCCAGGGCTTCCAAATCGTCAACCGTGAGCAGGACCTTGGCGACGAAGGGTTGCGCAAAGCCAAGCTCAGCTACAACCCGGTGGCGTTTCTGAAGAAATACAGGGTCTGTATGCGGGGCGGGTTGGTCTAGTCCAATTTTTCCCAGTATCCGCAATCCTTGACCGGACAGGCCAGGTGCGCTCCCCTGGCCTTGGTCTCTTTGCGCACCAGGATTTTTGATTCGCACAGCGGACAGGGCTTGGCCACGGGGAAATCCCAGACCGCGTAATCGCATTTGGGATATTTGCTGCAGGAATAGAAGGGCTTCCCGCGGCGGCTGGTTTTTTCGACCAGTTCGCCGTCGCAGCCGTCCTTGGGGCAGGCCACGCCGGTACTCACGGATTTGGTGTGGCGGCAGGCGGGATAATTGGAGCAGGCTACAAATCTGCCGCCGGTCTTGGTCTTTTTGACCACCAACCGACCGTCTTCGCATTTGGGGCAGGGCCCGAGCTCTTCGGGCGCTTCTTCCTTGACCAGCTCGATTTCCCCGGCGTTGTTGCGGATGTAGTTGCTGGTAAAGGAACAGGCCGGATAGTTGGCGCAGCCCAGAAAAGTTCCGTTCTTGCCGAATTTGACCACAAGCCTGCCATCCTCGCATTGGGGACAGGACAGTCCCGTGTCCATGCCGGCCTTGACCTGGGTCATGTTTTCCCGCGCCTTGTCCAGGGTCGGGTTGAAGTCCAGGGTGAAATCCCGGAGCAGGGCGACCCAGTCGGTTTCGCCCTCGGCGACATGGTCGAGGCTTTCTTCCATGCGCGCCGTGAAGCCGGCGTCCATGAGGTGGGCGAAATGTTCCACCAGAAGGTCGCAGACAATGACGCCCAGGTCCGTGGGCTGGAAATGTTTTTCCTCGATGTGGACGTAGTCGCGCTCTGTCAGGGTGGAGATGATGGCCGCATAGGTCGAGGGTCGGCCGATGCCCAGCTCTTCGAGCTTGTGCACCAGGGACGCTTCCGAGAAGCGAGCCGGGGGCTGGGTGAATTTCTGTTCCTTGTGCAGCTTCTCCAGACGCAGTTCCTGTCCGGTCACAAGTTTCGGCAGCAAGGCGCTCTGGTTGTCCGAGGATTGCGGCCAGATCTGCAGAAAACCGGGGAAGACGAGTCTCTCGCCTTTGGCGCGCCATTGGGCCGGGCCGCTTTCAATGGTGGCCACGGTATCCCAGAAGCGGGCGGAAGCCATCTGCGAGGCCATGAAGCGCTCCCAGATGAGCCGGTAGAGCTTGTACTGTTCGGGCGGCAGGTTGTTTTTGATGGAATCGGGAGTCAGGCTCGGATCGACGGGGCGAATGGCTTCGTGCGCGTCCTGGGCGCTGCCCTTGCTTTTGTAGACCCGGGGCTCCTTGGGATAGAATTCCGGCCCCAGGGTGCGGGTGATCCACTCGCGGGCGCCGTCCTTGGCCTCATCAGAAATGCGCACCGAGTCGGTACGCATGTAGGTGATGAGTGCCGTGGTTCCGCGTTCGCCAAGCTCTACGCCCTCGTAGAGGCGCTGAGCCACGGACATGGTCCGTTTGGCGTTGAAGCCGAGCTTGTTGCTGGCATCCTGCTGCAGGGTGGAGGTGATGAACGGCGGACGAGGGTGGCGCTGGCGTTCCTTCTCGACGATGTCCCGTACCACATAAGACTGTCCGTCGACGCGGCTTTCCAGGGCCAGGGCCGTCTTTTCGTCGCCGATGACGGGTTTTTCCCCGTCCACTTTCCACAGGTCGGCGTCAAAGGGCGGAGGGGTCTCGCCCTGGACCGTGATCTTGAAAACCCAGTATTCTTCGGAAACAAAGGCCTGGCGTTCACGTTCGCGGTCCACGATGAGACGCAGGGCCACGGATTGGACCCGGCCGGCGGACAGGCCGCGTTTGACCTTTTTCCAGAGCAGCGGAGAAATTTTGTAGCCCACCAGGCGATCCAGAATGCGTCTGGCCTGCTGGGAATCGAAGAGGGGCTTGCGCAGTTCCGTGGGGTTGGCCAAGGCTTCTTTGACCGCCTTGGCCGTGATCTCGTTGAACTGAATGCGTTTCACATTCGGATTGGAAGTCCGGATGACTTCGGCCACGTGCCAAGCGATGGCCTCCCCTTCACGGTCCGGGTCGGGTGCCAGATAGACCGTGTCCGCAGCCTTGGCCGCGGATTTGAGTTTGCTGACGACCTTGGCCTTGCCGGGGATGATCTGATAGTCCGGGGCAAAGTCATTGCCCTCGTCCACGCCCAGGGTTTTGGTCGGCAGGTCACGCACGTGTCCCACGGATGCTTCCACTTCATACCCGCCGCCCAGAAACTTTTTGATGGTTTTGATTTTGGCGGGTGATTCGACGATGATTAAGTCCTTGCCCATAATGTTTGGGGGCTATATCCAGATTCCGAAGCGCAGGGCAAGGGGTAATTCCCGTAAATCCCGAAAGCTTTCCCGCGGTTGATTTTCAACCCGTCGGTATCCTTTTACAAAGATCATAATGGAACCCATGTCCCCTACCTATCGAGCAGGATTCATCGCCCTAGTCGGGCCCCCCAATGCAGGAAAGTCCACTTTTCTGAACAAGGTCCTTGGCGAAAAGATCGCCATTGTCTCTCCCAAGCCCCAGACCACCCGTACCAGCATCACCGGGATTCACACCACCGCCGAAGAGCAGATCATTTTTCTGGATACGCCCGGCGTGCACACCGCGCGCGGCAAGCTGAACCGTTTTCTGGTCGATGCCGCCTGGGGTGCCTTGCAGGAGGCCAACGGCGTCATCCTGTTTCTTGACGGCTCTCGGTATGCGGGCAACGAAAAGGCCCTGGAGCGCGACCTGCGTCCTCTGGCCAGTCGCATCGGTTCTCTTGGCGTGCCCATGGCCGTGGCCTTGAACAAGGTCGATCAGATCAAGCCCAAAGAACGCTTGCTCGGACTGCTGGCCGATTGCGCCGAGCGTTGGCCCGGAGTGGAGCTGGTGCCCATCTCGGCCCGCACCGGCGTAGGCGTTGACGGTCTTCTGGCCGTGGTCCGCGAATTCTTGCCCCTGAGCCCGGCGCTTTTTCCCGAAGATCAGTTGAGCACGGCTTCCGTGCGTTTCATGGCCTCGGAGATCGTCCGCGAAAAGCTTTTCCTGGCTCTGGACCAGGAACTGCCCTACAACGTGGCCGTTGAAATCGAGACTTGGGAAGAATTGCCGGAGCAGAACATGACCATGATCGGGGCCATGATCTATACGTCAAAAAACAGTCACAAAGGAATGATCGTGGGCAAGCAGGGGCAGAATTTGAAGGTTATCGGCCAACAGGCCCGCCAGGAACTCAAAGCGCTGCTCGGCACAAAGGTGCATCTGGAACTTTGGGTCAAGGTGCGCGAAGGATGGACCGAGGACGGTCAGTTCATGACTTCCCTGGGCCTTGGGTCCTAGGAAAAGAAGGGAGCGTCCATGGATCAATCAAGCATCACCGACCGTTGGCTAAAAGTCCTGGAGCAGATGGCCGCAGCTGCCCGCAGGGCCGGGCGGGCGCCGGACAGCGCGCGTCTGCTGGCCGTTTCAAAGCTGCATCCGGCGCACGACATCCGGGCGCTTTTCGAGGCCGGTCAGCCGATGTTCGGTGAGAATTACGTGCAGGAGGCCCTCGGCAAGATGGCGGTCCTGCCGCGCGAGATATCCTGGCATCTTATCGGACATCTGCAGACCAACAAGGTCAAGAGCGTGGTCGGGCGCTTTGCCCTGATTCACGGGGTGGATTCTCTGAAACTGGCCCGCTCGTTGCATTGTCAGGCCGAAGCCATGGATCTGACGCAGGACGTGCTGGTGCAGGTCAACTTGGCCGCAGAAAAACAAAAGAGCGGTATATTCGAGGCGGACCTGCCTCCTTTGGCTGAGTTTCTGGCCGGAAGTTCGTTCTTGCGCTGGCGGGGACTCATGCTCATGCCTCCTTTTTTTGATGATCCTGATCGGGCGCGCCCCTATTTCGCCCGCTTGCGGGAGCTTGCCGATACCTTGCGCACAGGCTTCGGCCTTGCCTTGCCGGAATTGTCCATGGGCATGACCGGGGATTTCGAGGCGGCAATCGAGGAAGGGGCCACCTTGGTGCGCATCGGCACCAGAATATTTGGAGAACGCGGCTCAAACTAACGGCCACTGGGGACGGATGTTTTTATGGATCTGGCCACAATCATCGGAATCTTGGTCGCCTTCGGGCTGGTCATCGCCGCCCTTGGCGGGGACGGCTTTTTGTTTCTGGATTTTTCCTCGCTGCTCATCGTCATTGGCGGAACCATAGGCGCGGTGCTGGTGACCTATCCTTTGGAGAGCGTTCTCGGCGTGGCCCGCATCATCAAGAAGACGTTCATGTCCAAGGCCGACGATCCGACGGCCCTGATCGCCCAGTTTTCCGACTACGCCACCCGGGTTCGGCGCGAGGGAATCCTGTCCCTGGAAGCGCATCTGAAGAACATCCCGGATGATTTTCTGCGCAAAGGCCTGCAACTGACCGTGGACGGTCTTGATCCGCAGCTGATCCAGGAAATCATGGAGACCGAGATTTCATGTCTTGAGGAGCGGCACCTGAAGGGGGCCGAAATTCTGCAGACCTTTGGAAATCTGGCTCCGGCAATGGGCATGATCGGGACGGTCATCGGGCTTGTGCTCATGCTCAAGCGCATGAACGACCCCTCCACCATCGGCCCGGCCATGGCCGTGGCCCTCTTGACCACCTTTTACGGAGCCGTCATGGCCAATCTGATTTTCATTCCCATGGCCGGCAAGCTGCGCGCGCGCAGCCGGGAGGAAGTTCTGGTCCGTTCCATGATCGTGGAAGGGATCATGTCCATTTCCCGGGGCGAGAACCCGCGCATTCTCGAAGAAAAGCTGAACAGCTATCTGCCTCCCAAGGAGCGCAAGGTCAGGTCCTGAGCCTGGAAAGGGGATACGCGTGATCAGAAAAAGGGCACGAATCGAGCAATCGAAACCAGGGCTTCCGTCCTGGATGATCACCTTTTCGGACCTGGTCACCCTGATGATGACCTTTTTCATTGTGCTCGTGTCCATGGCCTCGCTTACGGACATCTACAAGCGCAAAGTCGCCATCGGCTCCGTTTCCGGCACCTTCGGCACCGGCGCGCCCAGCATGAACGACCTGACCACGGTGGACACCAGGACTCAGGTCGATCCCGGGCCCATCAACGTTTTCAAGGACCTCTCCCCGGTCAGGGACCATCTCTGGGAAGACCCGGACAAGGACCTGCGCTTTGAATCCAACCGCTTCATGCAGCGGCTGTCCATTGGGGCCGATGCCCTTTTCGCCCCCGGTTCCGCAGACCTCACGGCGGGCGGGCGGTCGCTTCTGGACCGCTTGCGTCCCGTGGTCATGGAAAGCTCGCATCCTTTAGGGTTGTCGGGGCACACCTCTGAGGGCATGGACGAGTTTGGCCCGGATTATTTGGCCAAGCCGTGGATAAAGGTCGATTTTTCCTGGGAGCTGTCTCTGGCGCGGGTCATGGCCGTGTACAAATATTTCATTGAGACCGGCGTCGAGCCTGAAAAATTACGCTTGGAGGCATTTGGACGATTCCGGCCGCGCTTGACCACCGAGGCCCCCGGTGAGAGGCAGACCAACCGGCGGGTTGAAATCACCCTCGACCGGCGTGTCGGCAGCTGGAGCCACGAAATGGCGGCCCAGGCCGTTCGCGAAGAATCTACCCAAAAGCCCGGGGACAGCTACCGGGTGAAGGATTTTCTGTTCCGTTTCGACCTGCCGGGAGAACCCTGATGGCCCGCAGGAAAAAACGCGCCGAGTTGGAGTCGCCGGGTGCGTCCTGGATGGTCACCTTCGCGGACCTCATGACCCTGCTGCTGAGTTTTTTTGTGCTGCTTTTGTCCATGTCGTCCATGGACAAGTCCATCCTGCGCGATGTGGTTTCCCATTTCGTGGGCGACATGGGGCTGGCTCCGAAAAAAGGGGCGGGCAGGCTGACGACCAAGTTCGAGTTCATGAACAGGATCATCGAGAATCCGGCGGAGGCGCTGCACGATCCGCAACGCATCAAGGATTTGCTTTTTCCGGATGAGGTCTTGCCCGAGGGTATGGCCAGGAGCACCCTCAACGAGAACCTGCAGATCCTGGTGCGTCCCGAGGGCATAGCCCTTGTCCTCTCCGACGGGATGCTCTTTGGCGTCGGCGAAAGCGCTCTGACGGAGGATAGCCGCAAGCTCCTGTCGGAGTTCGCCCAGTTTCTGGCCTCCGTGACCATGCCGGTCAATGTGGCGGGGTACACGGACAATATCCCTGCGGGTCAAAAGGACAACTATATGCTGTCCTCGGAGCGGGCCATGTCAGTGCTGACCTTCTTTTTGCAGCAGGGTTTTGATCCCAGGCGTTTTTCCGTCTCCGCTTACGGCGAGGCATTTCCCTTGGGCGACAATGCCACGCCTGAGGGTCGGGCCAAGAACAGAAGAGTGGAGATTTTATTGAAAACCACGGGCAGAACGTATCTTTAGGCCCGTTTTTCGCAAGGATCAAAAAGGAGGAATATATGGCCGAAAAAAAAGCGCCTGCACCGGAAAAGGCGGAAAAGAAAAAGGGCGGCAAGCTCAAGCTCATTATCATAGCGCTCGTTGTGCTTGGCGTTCTGGGTGGGGGCGGTTTTGCGGCGTGGAAGTTCTTTCTGCAGCCGAAGACGGCAGGCGATGCGGCCGCAAACGCCACTGCCGAGGGCGCCGGTGAGCAGAAGGCCGAGGTCGAGCCCGGGGGACAATTGGTGACTCTGGATTCTTTCGTGGTCAATCTCTCCGACCCCATGGGACGCAGATATCTGAAAACCACGCTGGACGTGGAAGTGGCGAGCGCTGCCGCAGCGGCGGAATTGACCGCGGCCATGCCCAAGGTCAAGGATACGCTGCTGCTCCTGCTTTCCAGCAAATCTTTCGCCGATATCAGCAGCATGGACAAGAAGATCGAGCTGAAAAACGACATCGTCAGCCGTCTGAACCAGATTATCGGCAAGAACAAGGTGCGCAATGTCTATTTTACGGAATTCGTGGTCCAATAAGCGACTGGTGGGCAGCATATGAGTAAGATCCTGAATCAGGATGAGGTCGATGCCCTGCTCCGGGGAATTTCGGGCGGGGAGATCGAGACCGAAGAAGAGGTGGCCGCTGATACGAAAGGCTTCGTGGCTTTTGATCTGGCCAACCAGGACCGGATCATTCGCGGCCGCATGCCGGTGCTTGAGATCATAAATGATCGCTTTTCACGACTTTGCACCAGTGCATTGGCCAATACCATGCGTAAACGGGTGGACGTGAATCCGATCTCCATCGATATGTCCAAGTTCGGTGATTTCATGCGTTCCCTGCCCGTGCCGACGAGCATCAATATTTTCAAGATCGATCCCCTGCGCGGCAATGCCCTGCTGGTGGTCGATACCCGGCTGGTGTTTTCCCTGGTGGAGAATTTTTTTGGCGGTGCGGGCAGCCAGCCTAAAATCGAGGGCCGTGATTTCACGCCCATCGAACAGTCCATCATCGTCAAGGTGGTCAAGATCATCCTGGCCAATCTGGAAGACGCCTGGCGTCCGGTGCACGAGGTCAGCATCGAGCTGCTGCGCTCCGAGATCAATCCCCAGTTTGCCACCATTGTCCCTCCCAGCGACGTGGTGGTGGTCATCTCTTTCGAGGTGGAACTGGAAAACGCCCTGGGGTCCATGGTTCTGGCGCTGCCATACGCAACCATAGAACCCATCAGGTCGAAGCTTTATGCCGCCTTCCAGACCGAGCGACTGGAAATTGACCATGCCTGGATTTCCCGTTTTCGGGATCGGCTCATGGAGACGCCCGTTGACATGAACGTCACGTTCGGCACGACGCAGATCACCGGACGCCAGCTCCTCGACATGAAGGTCGGCGACATACTCATGCTGGATCAGGACGAGGACGACATGCTTTCGGGCCGCATTCACGGGATTCTCAAATTTTTTGGACTTCCGGGTTTTGTCAAGGGAAACAAGGCGTTCAAGATCATTAAAGAACAGGAACTCAATTACTAGGGGAACGGTATGGTCGAAGATCAGGACAAGTTGGCGGCGGAATGGGCCGCGGCCCTAGAGCAGCAAGGTGAGGCAGAGGCCGAAGGCGGCGGGGGCGAGAAGGATTTGGCCGATGCCTGGAGCTCGGCGCTGCAGGAACAGGATTCCGGCGGCTCCGATCAGGCCCTGGCCGATGAATGGGCCAAGGCGTTGGCTGATGAGGAAGAGACCAAGATTCAGCATGAAAAAAAGCAGAAGCAGCTCGCCGCCCAGAGCAAGGATTTCGAGTACAAAGATTTGACGGCGGAAGCCAAGGCGCCCAGGCCCGAAGCTCTGCGCAAGGATCTTGATTTCATCCTCGACATCCCGCTTGAGGTCTCGGCCCAGCTCGGAAGCACCAAGCTGCTCATCAATGAGCTGCTGCAGCTCGGGCAGGGGTCGGTCATAGAACTGAACAAGCTGGCCGGTGAGCCCCTGGAGATACTGGTCAACGGCAAGCTCGTGGCGCGAGGAGAGGCCGTGGTCATCAATGAAAAGTTCGGGGTGCGGCTGACCGATATCATCAGCCCCATCGAGAGGGTGAAGCAGCTTGGATAACGCGACTTTGACAGGTGCCGGTGCGGGGCTTGGTCTTGCTTCGGTCAAAATGGCGGCGGCTTTGCTGCTTATTTTGGGGCTCATCTTCCTGGCGCTTGCGCTCATGAAACGCTACGGGCTGGCGGCCCGGCTGCAAGGCAGAACTTCAGGCGCCCTGCGGGTCGAGGAGCGAGTCGCCTTGGGCCCGCGCAAACAGCTGGTGGTGGTCCGCTTCTTGAATAAGCTTCTGGTGTTGGGCGTTACCGACAGCGGAATCAACTTGATAGCGGAGCACCAGGCAGACAATGAACCGACCCCCGATTTTCAGACGACTTTGGACCAGGAAGCTAGGGAGAATCCTCCTTCCTAGCCTGTTTTTCTGTTTTTTCCCGTTTTTGCTCATGGCCGCCGACGGGCCCAATCTTCCTTCTCTTTCCATGCAGCTTTCCAGTGGGCCGGCGGAACCGCAAAAAGTGGCCGTGGCCCTTGAGATCATGGCGCTGCTCACAATGCTGTCCATGGCTCCGGCCTTTGTGCTGACGGTCACCTCCTTCACCCGGATAATCATCGTCTTTCACTTTCTGCGTCAGGCCATGGGGACCCAGCAGATGCCGCCCAACCAGGTGCTGGCCTCGCTGGCCATTTTTATGACTGTGGTCATCATGATGCCGACGGGCCGCACCATCAACGACACGGCTCTGCAGCCGTATCTGAACGAAGAAATCGGCTATGGGGAAGCTCTGGAGCGGGCCGAGACGCCGCTCAGGACGTTCCTTTTCAAGCATACCAGGGAAAAGGACCTTTCCGTGTTTTTTTCGATCACCGGACTTGAGCGACCGCAGAACAAGGATGAAGTGCCGACCATGATTCTTGTGCCTGCCTATTTGATCAGCGAGCTCAAGACAGGATTTCAGATCGGATTCTTGATTTACATCCCATTTCTTATTTTGGACATGGTCGTAGCGAGTATCCTTCTTTCCATGGGTATGATGATGCTGCCGCCAGTCATGGTGTCCCTGCCGTTCAAGATTCTTCTCTTTGTCATGGTGGATGGCTGGAATCTGATAATAGGCTCTCTTGTCAACAGTTTTGTCTAGTCTTCGACCAGGAGTGGAACATGACCCCTGAATTCGTGATCGGTTTCGCACGGCAGTCCATCGAGCTGACCCTGATCATCGCCTTGCCCATGCTCGGCGTGGGCCTGGGCGTGGGCGTTTTTGTCAGCATCTTGCAGGCCGCGACGCAGATCCAGGAAATGACCCTGACGTTTGTGCCCAAGATCATCGCCGTTTTTTTGGCGCTGCTCATCTCCTTTCCCTGGATCATGGACAAGATGATCACGTACACGCAGGAGATTTTCCTGAATTTTCCGCAATACATCAAATAGCCCGTCCCGCTAAAGTCTTTGCCGCAACATCTCCGTCATGATCATGGCTCCGGCCTGAGCCACGTTCAGTGAATCAAAACCACCCTGCATGGGGATGGACAGCATTTCCGTGCAGCGTTTGCCCACATTGGGGCGCATTCCCTTGTCCTCATTGCCGAGCACCAGCACCGCAGGGAAATTCAGGCGGGCCTGAAAAAGGTTCCGACTGTCAGGCCCGGTGCCTGAACCGTAGATCGCAAGACCGGCCTCGGCGCATGTATCGAGCGCCCGGGCCAGGTTGACCACCTGACACAGGGGCAGGCTGTCCAGGGCCCCGGCTGCGGCCTTGGCGGCCGCAGGGCCGATGAAGGCCGTGCGGTCCTTGGGAAAGAGCAGGCCTGCCCCGCCGAGGGCCAGCAGGGTGCGGGCCAGGGTTCCTACGTTTCCCGGGTCCTGTACCTGGTCCAGGGCCAGGATGAGGGGGAAGGGGCTCTGACAGACCTGCGTGATGAGCCGGTCCAGTTCGATCAGCTGCCGGCCGCGCAGGCGAGCCACCACGCCCTGATGATTTCCGGGAAACATGCGGTCCAGATCCGGGCGCCGCACCTTGCGAAAGCGCACCCCCAGTTCACGGCATTTGCCGATCACTTCGCCGAGGCCGGTCGCGTCTTCGGAGAGAAAAACCGTGTCCAGTGCGTGCGGCCTGGAGGCGAGAAGTTCGAGAACCGGCTTGCGGCCGGGGGTGAGATGGGAGTTGTCGGACTTTTCGTTGTGTTGTTGATCCATGATGAGTCCCTGGTTCGGGTTTGCAATTTGATTTTTTTTTCTGTAGCAGGTCAAAATGCTCGATCTCGCTCGCCCGATTTTTTTCGGGCCAGTGGCCAACGTGTGACCAGGAGATTGTTTTGACATTTGATATACGTGGAGTTCTGCTCCTTATCATGCTGGTCTTGGCTGGGTGTATGCCCGCCAAGAAGGCTCAGGGCCCGTCGGACCTTGGAGCCCCTAGCGCGGCGAGTCGGAACGCCGGAACTGAACTGACGCAGGATGCGTCGGTCGCGTCCGGGTACGACGCCCCGGAGGCCTACGGCCCGGACGAGGATGTCGACCCGCTTGATGTCCTGCAGGATGGAGATGACCTCCCCGATGCGGAGTCCTTGTCTCCCGAGGAACAAAAAATCCTCGATACGCAGATATCCTTCCATGTCGGTCTGGATACCGAGGAAAACGCGGATGTCCAGCGCTATTTTCAGTACTACACCCATGGCCACCGTGGCACCATGGAGGGCTGGCTCAAGCGGGCCCAGCGCTATCTGCCGCATATCCGGGAGCGATTTCTGGCCGAGGGGCTGCCCGAGGACCTGATCTATCTGCCCTTCGCCGAGAGCGGTTTCAACCCCTTTGCCCAATCCCGTTCCGGTGCCTGCGGTGTGTGGCAATTCATGCCCCGGACCGCTCTCAATTACGGATTGACCGTGGACAAATGGGTGGACGAGCGTCGCGATCCCCACAAGTCCACCGAGGCCGCCATTGCCTATCTGAAAAAATTGTATGCGGATTTTGGTGATTGGTCCTTGGCTCTGGCCGCCTACAATGCAGGCGAGGGCACCATTGGACGCGCCTTGAAAAAGACGGGCACGGAGGATTTTTTCAGTCTTTGCGAGGCTTCCGAGGATTTGAAAAAGGAAACCAAACTGTACGTCCCCAAGTTCCTGGCCCTGGTCAAGGTGGCCCGGAACCTGGAGAAGCTCGGTTTTGAACCTCTTGATCTGGAGAAGCGCCCCATCGCACCCGTCCAGCTGAAAGCCAAGCCTGGAACGGACCTGCTGGCTTTGGCCCAGAGCCTGGGCATGGACTGGAAGTCCTTCCGGGAGCTGAACCCTTCTTTTCGCAAGCAGGAAGCTCCTCCCGCGCGCTCCGTCAAGGTCGCCGTCCCCGGTCAGCTGGTGGCCAAGGCCGAAGATTTCCTGAAGCGTCCCGTAGTTCAAAGACAGACCCAGTACGCATCCCACAGGGTCAAGCCCGGAGACACCTGGTGGGGGATTTCCAAAGAGTATAAAGTTTCGGTGGCGGACTTGCAGAAAGCCAACAACGGCAGCAGAACCAAGACCTTAAGGGTTGGGCAATCGCTGCGCATACCCGGTCGGGGTTTGGCGTCCGAGTCGGGCTCAGTGGCGGATGCCAGGAAATGGGCCTCCAAGAGAGCCAATTATCTGGTCCGTCAGGGCGACACGCTCTGGTCCATTGCCAAGCAGTTCAAGACCGACCCGTCTTCATTGCTTAAAGCCAATGGCCTTAAGAGTTCCTCGGTGCTGAAGATCGGCCAGAAGCTCTATGTGCCCGATGCGGGCAGCGCCGATGTTAAGGTCGCCAAGGCCCATGCCGATGCCGTGCGCAGGGAGCTGGTCAACTACAAGGTTCGCCCGGGGGATAGCCTGTGGGGCATTGCCAAGCGCTTTGGAGTGACCCCCTCCGAGTTGCTGTCCTGGAACAATCTGGCCAAGAACGGCCATATCCGCCCGGGAGACCAGCTCAAGGTCTACCGCTGATCCCTTCACACACAAATGGCAGGCCCCCGGGCCTGCCATTTTCATTCTGATGACGCCGCGACCGGCAGGTCGATGACGAATCTGGTCCATTCTCCCCTGGCCGTCTGCACGGCCATCATGCCTGCGTGTTCCTCGGTGACGATGAAATAGGAGACGGACAGCCCGAGCCCCGTGCCCTTGCCCACGGACTTCGTGGTGAAAAACGGCTCGAACACGCGTTTGCGCACAGACTCTTCAAGCCCCGGTCCGTTGTCTTCGAGTTCGACGCGCACCCACGGCGCATTCCCTCTCACGCGCAGTGTGAATTGCGGACCTCGGCCTTCAGGGTAGATTTTTTCGCCCATGGCCTCGGCGCCATTGCGCAGCAGATTCAGGAAAACCTGTTGCAGCTTGCTTGCCGATCCGTGGATCTTGGGGAGATTGTCTTCATATTCGCGCACGATCTGGATTTTCTTGAAGTCGTAGTTTTTTTTCAGGTCATAGTCCGTACTGGCAAGGTCCAGCGTTTTTTCGAGCAGTTCCGTGATGCTTTCCGGAGTCAGAACCGGCTCGCTCTTGCGGCTGAAACTCAGCATGTTGCTGACAATCTGCGCGGCTTGCGCTCCCGAGCTGCGAACGGAGCTCAGCATCTTCGGAATCCCCCGCCTCTCCAGATACGCATGCAGGGCTTCAAGGGTGATGCCTGCTTCCCGAGCCGCCTGCTCGTTCTGCGGCAGCGGCAAGAGGAGCCTGGTTTCCAGGACCTGGGTATTGCCCATGATGGAGGCCAAAGGATTGTTGATTTCGTGGGCCATGCCCGCGGCCAGACCGCCGACGGAGAGCATTTTTTCGGACTGGATCAGGATTTCTTCGATGCGGACCTTGTCGGTCACGTCGTCAATGCGGATGACCGCCCCTTCCACTCCGTTGGTGATCAAGGGATAGATGGTCACGTCTTCGAACATGGTTTCGCCATTTTCCACTCTGCTCAGCTTGCCCTCGAAAAAGGGTTTTTTGCTGGCGATGGACTGGCGGATCTTCTTCATCTCGGAGCC
Source organism: Desulfomicrobium baculatum DSM 4028 (assembly GCF_000023225.1). Classification (NCBI taxonomy): domain Bacteria; kingdom Pseudomonadati; phylum Thermodesulfobacteriota; class Desulfovibrionia; order Desulfovibrionales; family Desulfomicrobiaceae; genus Desulfomicrobium; species Desulfomicrobium baculatum. Next base: position 3,118,058 of record NC_013173.1, on the reverse strand, counting down.
AAGCCAGGGCACGACCTGCGCAAGGGGCCTGCCTTGCGCCTGCGCCTCGTTCACGCCGGTCACCAGGGCTGCCTGCTGGTTCCATTGCGCGATGCGCCCGTCGGCATCGACCCCGATCAGCATGGACGGCATGGAGTTGATTATGTTGGCGAGCAGGGTGCGCAAGCGCGACGTTTCCTTGGCGGCGCGGTTGCGCTCCGTGATATCCACGAAGGAGCCGATGATGCCTTCTGCGTGCTTGAATTCGTCAAAAAAAATCTGCTTGGCAAAGATGACTTCGCGTAATTCGCCATTTTTGTTTCGTATTTTCGATTCGTAGGTGCTTTTGCGGGTGTCCTGGCGCAGGCTGCGGTCATTTTCGTCATAGGGTTTGGCCAGGTCCGGCCACAACTCGTGGGCTGTCCTGCCTCGGATTTCTTCGGAAGTAATGCCCATGATGTCGGTGAACGTCTGGTTGCAGCCCAGATAGCGCAGTTCCGAGTCCTTGTAGAAGATCGGGATGGGGATGGCGTCAAGCAACACTTCCGTGAAGCGCAGGTTGCGCGTCAGTTCGGCGTGGGCGCTCTGCAACTGCTCCTCCGTGATGCGTCGGCGTTTGCTGGCCAGGATCAGGGCCACCTGATCGGCGATGCGGCTGGCGAAGGTGATTTCATCGGGCTGCCAGACGCGCTGTTCCCCGACATGCTCGAAGCAGATGACGGCGGTCAGTTCCGCGTCGATGAGCACCGGTACGTCGAGCATGGACGCGATTCCGCTTGGTTCGAGGTAGTTCGGGACAAAATCGCGGGTGCGCGGGTCCTGGCGGGCGTCGGTCACGATGACCGGACCTTTGCTGATCGCCTTGAAGTAGGCGTCGAATCTGTCGCACTCCAGGCAGGTTCCGGAGGTGTGAACCGCTCCCTGCGCGTCGAACTTGTCCATGCAGCAGAGGCTGCCCGCGCGCATTATCCACAAGCTGGCCCGGGTCACGTCCATGGCGTGGGTCATTCTGGTCGTTATCATGGGCGCGGCTTCTTGCAGGCGGCCATGAAAGACGCTCGGATGCGTGGAAATTTCGGCGATGACGGCCTGCTGCCGTTCGATGCGTTGGAGGGTTTTGCGCAGGGCGTCTTCGGCCCGGTGCCGCTCGGCGATCTCGCTTTGCAGCTCCCGGATCTTTTGCTGCAGCATGGGGTAGTAGCTTTTTCTTCCTGAAGATTCGCTCAGCCCCACGATCTTGTCGCGCAGCGATGTGGCGCTTGGCGCGCTCTCCTCAGGTTGCTTCTTCATAGATGACTTGAATGTCGCGCCTGTTCGCGGATTTGGGGTTGGTGACCAGGCAGGGGTCAAGGACGGCCTTGTCCGAAAGGACGGGGATGTCGCTGGCGCGAATGCCCTTGGAGGCCAGTCGATCCTTTATGCCCAGGGAACTGCGCAGGCTTGTCATGGATTCGATGAGCCATGCGCGTATTTCCGAGGTGCTCATGCCGCGTGAATCAAGCCCCATGGTTTCGGCGATGGTCCGGAATCTGTCGGGCGCGGCCGAAAAATTATAGTCCACCACATGCGGCAGCAAGAGGGCGTTGCATTCGCCGTGGGGCAGGTCCTTGTACCCGCCCAGGCTGTGGGCCAGCGCATGCACTGCGCCAAGGCTTGCGTTGGAAAAGGCCAGCCCGGCCTGCATGCTGCCCAGCATGGTTTTGGCCTTGAGTTCCATGTCCTCGGGGTGCAGGAACGACTCCAACAGATTGCCGTGAACCAGACGGATGGCTTCCAGAGCGTGCAAATCGGTCATGGGCGAATGGGCGCTGGAGACAAAGGCCTCGATGGCGTGGGCCAGGGCGTCCATGCCCGTGCAGGCGATGAGGTACGGGCTTTTGGTCATCAGGGTTTGCGGGTCGATCAGGGCCACATCGGGGATGATGGTCTTGCTGATGATGGCGATCTTGGTCTTGCGATCCGTGTCGTTGATGATGGCAAACTGGGACACGTCGGCCGAAGTGCCCGCCGTGGTGGGAATGCAGATGAGCGGCGGCATGGGAATGATGATCTTGTCCACGCCTTCGTAGTCCAGGATATGCCCGCCGTTGGAGACGACGATGCCGATGCCCTTGGCGCAGTCCATGGGGCTGCCCCCGCCCACGGCGACGAGGCCGTCGCATTCGCCCGCTTCGTAGGCCGCGACGCCGGCCATGACTTCCGCTGCCTTTGGGTTGGGGGTGATCTCTGAAAAAATTACGCCCTCGATGTCAAAAGCGGCCAGGCTCTCCATGACCCGTGTGGCCCAACCGGCGGCGAGCACGCCGGGGTCGGTGACGACAAGGGGTTTGCTGATGCCGAATTTGCCTGCGTACTGTCCGGCCAGGTCCACCGCGCCGACTCCGAAAATGGTTTCAGGAGCGACGAATTTACGCAGATCGGTGAAGTTCATGCAGATTCTCCTGGGCCGTATTGAGAAAAAGACATAATTTGAAATTTAGCACGTTGTGCATTGAAGTGCCAGGATTACTTGTTCAATACTCCCCGCAGCGTGGAAATTTGCAGTGCGGAAACGTGTCGGCGCTATGGGATTTCATGTCTTCGGAAACAGTCCAGGCTGTGGTCGTTGACCATGCCAACGGCCTGCATCAATGCATAGCAGGTGGTGGCCCCGAGGAATGCGAATCCGCGTTGCTTGAGATCTTTGGCCAGGGCCTCGGACTGGGGGATGGTGATGGGATATTCGCTCAGGCTTTTGATATCATGCATGATCGGACGACCGTCGACAAAATTCCACAGATAGGCATCAAAAGAGCCATGGCTGGCCTGCACGGCAAGGAATGCCCGGGCGTTGACGATGGCGGCTTCGATTTTGCGGCGGTGGCGGATGATGCCGGGATCAAGCAGCAAGCGGTCCACGTCAAGCGGAGTGAACCGCGCCACCGCCACATGATCGAACCCGGCAAAGGCGGCCCGATACCCCGCCCGTTTGCGCAGCACCGTGTACCAGGACAGTCCTGCCTGTGCCGATTCGAGAAGCAGGAACTCGAAAAGAACGCGGTCGTCGTGGACCGGGACTCCCCATTCCTCGTCGTGGTAGCGGACATAGTCCGGCTTGGAGATATCCAGCCAGGGACAGCGGATCATGCCTTGCTCCGGCCGGCCAGTGTTTCTTCAAGCAGGGAGATGGCGCGGGCCAGGGGGAAGCGCTGTCCGGTCCAGCGTTCGAATTGGGCCAGCCCCTGATGCACGAACATGGGCAAGCCGGGAATGATCTCCACGCCTTCACGCCGGGCCTGGGCCAGCAGCTGGGTTTCCTTGGGGTTGTAGACCAGGTCGTAGACCAGGGATATGCCCGCCAGGGACGATTTCCAGGGCGAGAGGGCCTGGAAGGGCCCGGACATGCCAAGCGGGGTGGTGTTGACCAGCAGGTGCGGCCGCACTTCGTGCCGGTCGGCCCAGGGCACATGCTCGGCCTGGAATGATTGGGCCAGGCGGTCGGCCCGGCCTCCCGTGCGCGCGGAAAGAAGCACCTTCCATCCTGCGCTGTGCAGGCCGCAGACCGCCGCGCGGGCGGCCCCGCCTGCGCCCAGGACCAGCACCGTGCCCGGCTGCGTCCCGCGCTCCAGGAGCGGGGCCATGAACCCGGTCACATCCGTGTTGTCGCCCCACAGCACCTTGTCGTGCCAGTAGAGGGTGTTTACGGCACCGATGTCGCGGGCGCTTTGCGTCAGCTTGTCGACCAGGGGCATGACCGTCTCCTTGTGCGGGATGGTCACGCTGGTCCCGTGGATGGGCAGAGTGCGCAGGGCGGCCATGAAGGAGAGGAGCTTTTCGGGCGGGGTGTCCCAGACGTGGTAGGAGGCCTTGATGCCCATTTCCCGGAACCCCCAGTTGTGCAGGATGGGGCTCAAGGTGTGCGAGAGCGGGTGGCCGATGATGCCTAGGAGAAGCATGGTCGCACCTCGGACGGTTCAGGTGAAGGATGGGTGCGGAAAAAACGGGGCCCTCGCGGGCCCCGGGGATCGTCAGGCGTATTGGCCGTTGGCGATGACGTAATCGGCGCCGGCCTGGATGGCCGCCGCGTTCTTGGGGATCATGTGGCTGTAGTGCGCGGAGATGACCGAATCAAGGCTGTCCTGCACCTGCTTGACCGGCATGACGCCCGTGGCCTGCACGTACGCGCCGATGGCGACCATGTTGGCCATGCGCGTGTTGCCGAGGCCGTCGGCGATCTCGTTGACCGGCACGGCGTAGACCTTGACCCGGTCCTTGTCGGTCTGGGCCGGATCAATGAGCGAGGAGTTCAGGATCAGGATTCCGCCGTCCTGCAGTTGCGGCTGGAACTTGTCCAGGGACGGGCCGTTCATGATGATGAGGCTCACGGGCGAGCGGATGATGGGCGAGCCGATGACGTCATCCGAGACCACCACGGTGCAGTTGGCCGTGCCGCCGCGCATTTCAGGCCCGTAGACGGGGATGTAGGTCACGTTGAGCCCTGCGTTCATGCCCGCGTAGGCCAGGAGATTGCCGATGAGCATGACGCCCTGGCCGCCGAATCCGGCGATGATTGCATCCTGGTAAATGCTCATTTCTCCTCCTTTGCCAGCACGTCTTTGAAGTTGCCCAGAGGGAAGTAGGGGATCATTTCCGTCTCAATGCGCTTGTTGGCCTGCAGCGGGGTCATGCGCCAGTTGGTCGGGCAGGTGGCCAGAATCTCCACAAAGGAGAAGCCGACCTCTTTTGTCTGGTACTCAAAAGCCTTGGTCACGGCCTTTCTGGCTTTCTTGATGTTCTTGATGTTGTTGACCGCGACCCGCTCGGCAAAAGCCACGCCGCCAAGAGAGGCGATGATCTCGGTCATGCGGATGGGCATGCCCTCGTTTTCGCGGCAACGTCCGCCGGGACAGGTGGTGGTTTTCTGGCCGACCAGGGTGGTGGGAGCCATCTGTCCGCCGGTCATGCCGTAGACGGTGTTGTTGACGAAGATCGTGGTGATGTTCTCGCCCCGGTTGGCGCAATGCATGATCTCGGCCATGCCGATGGAGGCCAGGTCGCCGTCGCCCTGATAGGTGAAGACGATCTTGTCGGGACGCGCGCGCTTCACGCCCGTGGCCACCGCCGGAGCGCGGCCGTGAGGAGACTCGATGGCGTCCAGGGTCAGGTAATTGTAAATGAAGACCGAGCAGCCGATGGATCCGACGAGGATGGTCTTGTCGACCAGGCCCAGATCCGTGATGGCCTCGGCCACCAGGCGGTGGGCTGTGCCGTGGTGGCAGCCCGGACAGTAATGCGAGGCCCGGTCGGTCAAAACTTCCGGGTAGCTTGTGACGCGAATTTCCTGGGTCATGCTTATCCCTCCAGCGCCTTCAGAATGGGTTCTTCGAAATCATCCGGCGTGGGCAGGTTGCCGGGCAGCTGGCCATGGAACGCCGAGTCCGCCACGGTCCGGATAGAAAGGCGCACATCTTCCACCATCTGGCCCATGTTGTGCTCGATGGTCAGGAAACGCTTGCCCTCTTTGGCCAGGTTCAGGAGCACTTCCGAGGGGAAGGGGAAGAGCGTGATGGGCCGTACTAGGCCGACTTTATGGCCCTGGGCGCGCAGCTTGCGGATCGTGCTCTTGACGATGCGGCCGATGGAGCCGAAGGCCACCACGATGAGCTCGGCGTCCTCGGTCAGGAAGAGTTCCTGATCCACTTCGGCCTGCATGGCCTGGTATTTGGCCTGCAGTTTCAGGTTCTGTCCCGCCAGCGCGCCGTCATCGAGGAAGAGGGATTTCAAAAGGCGCGGACCGCGATTCGTGGCGCCCTGCAGCCCCCAGTCCTGTCCCTCGTCCGGGTCCAGATTTTCGGGGACCCACGGCACCACGGGTTCCTTCATCTGGCCGATGATGGCGTCGGCCAGGACCAAAACCGGGTTGCGGTACTTGAAGGCCAGGTCAAAGGCCTTGATGGTCAGATCGTAGGCTTCCTGCACCGTGCCCGGCGCCAGCACCAGCAGTTTGTAGTCGCCGTGGCCGCCGCCCTTGACGGACTGGAAATAGTCGCCCTGGGAAGGGCCGATATCGCCAAGGCCCGGGCCTCCGCGACTGACGTTGACCAGCACGCCGGGGAGCTCGCTGCCGGCCATGTACGAGATGGCTTCCTGCTTCAGCGACATGCCCGGACTCGACGAGGAGGTCATGGCGCGGATGCCGCAACCCGCCGCGCCGAGCAGCATGTTGGCCGCGGCCACTTCGCTCTCGGCCTGCACGAACTGGCCGCCCGCGTCGGGCAGGGCCTGGGACAGGAACTCGGGGATGTCGTTCTGGGGCGTGATGGGGTAGCCGAAAAAACATTTCATGCCCGCGGCCAGGGCGCCGCGGGAGATGGCTTCATTGCCCTTGACGAAGATGCGTTTGGGAGTGCTCATTTTCCTCCTCCTTTGGCCGACTTCGTCGTGTAGACGTTGATGGCATAATCCGGACACATCATGGCGCAAAAGGCGCAGCCCTTGCACTCGCTCATCATGTCGGGGGTGATTTCGGTCACCTTGTATCCCTTCTGATTGAATCGACTCGATTGCTGGATGATGCCGGTCGGGCAGACTTCGGTGCAGAGCAGGCAGCCCTTGCAGCGGTCTTCCCGGAACTCGACTCTGCTTGGCATGGAATACCTCCACGGGGGGGATAGTGTTGATAATAAAGAATTTCTTGTCAGGCGGATCAACGGATGAGCATGGCGTCGCCGTAGGAAAAAAAGCGAAAACCCTGCTTAATCGCATGGTTGTAGGCATCGATAATCTGTTGCCTGCCCGCGAGTGTGCAGACCATAATGATTAGGGAAGAGCGGGGCAAGTGGAAGTTGGTGATGAGCTGGTCCACGACCTTGAACTCGTACCCGGGGTGGATGAATATGTCGGTCCAGCCCTTGAACGGGCCGATCTCTCCCAGGGCCGAGGCCATGCTCTCCAGTGTCCGGGAGGTGGTCGTGCCCACGGCGATTACAGGCCGTCCCTCGCTTTTGGCCTTGGCGATGGCGCGGGCAGTCTCTTCGGGTACTTCGGCATATTCGGCGTGCATGACATGTTCGCGGATATCATCGCAGCGAACCGGACTGAAGGTGCCGTAGCCGACATAGAGGGTGACCTCGGCGAGCTGGATGCCTTGCTGCGCCAGGGAAGCCATGATCTCCGGGGTGAAGTGCAGCCCGGCCGTGGGCGCGGCCACGGAACCGAGCTTGTCTTCCCGCGAATAGACGGTCTGGTAGCGGGTGCGGTCCTCGCTCTTGTCCTCGCGGTGGATGTAGGGGGGCAGGGGGATGTGCCCCTGGCTCAGGAAATGTTCGGCCAGGTCGCCGGTCCAGCGCAGCGTAACCCGCGCCCTTCCGAACTCGCCCTTTTCGAGCACGCGCAGTTCAATGCCCGGGAAAAGGAGCAGATCGCCTTGCCTGGGGCCTTTCGATGCCTTGAGCAAGCCTTCGGCCGTGGCTGTTTTCGTGCCGTCCGCTGCGGTCTTCGCCTCGATCAGCGTCAGGGGCGTGAGCAGCAGGAACTCGACCTTGCCGCCGGACTCCTTGCGTCCGATGAGCCGGGCGGGCAGGACCTTGGTGTTGTTGACGACCAGCAGCGCGCCAGTGGGGAGAAGCTCTGGGATGTCTGCGAACATGGCGTCGCGCACCGTCCCGCTTTTCCGGTCCAGCACCAGCAGCCGCGAGGCGCCGCGCTTTGCGGTCGGGTCCTGGGCGATCTGGGCCTCGGGCAGGTCGAAATCGTACGATTGAAGATTGAATTCCGGGTCAATAGCAGTCATGTTTGTCCTCATGTCCACGTGCTGCTAGCCCAAGCCTCGGCGAAGCGCAATTCTTCCGAACAGCAACCTCACCGGCGAACCCATGACACGCGACATCCTGGATTTTGACCGCCAGCACATCTGGCACCCCTACACATCGACGACCAACCCCCTGCCCGTGCGCGAGGTGGTTTCCGCACACGGCGTGCGCCTGAAGCTCAAAGGTGGCCGGGAACTCGTCGACGGCATGGCCTCCTGGTGGGCGGCCATCCACGGCTACAATCATCCGATCCTGAACGCCGCCGTAACCGATCAGCTCTCCCGCATGGCCCACGTCATGTTCGGCGGCCTGACCCATGAGCCGGCAGTGGAGTTGTGCCGGGCGCTGGTGGACCTCACGCCCGCGCCCCTGACCAAGGTTTTTCTGGCCGATTCCGGTTCCGTGGCCGTGGAGGTCGCCATCAAGATGGCCTTCCAGTATTGGATTTGCCGGGGGCAGAGCACAAAGAATCGTCTTTTGACCATCCGGGGCGGCTACCACGGCGACACGTTTGCAGCCATGAGCGTGTGCGACCCTGTGAACGGAATGCACGAGAGCTTTTCAGGCGTCCTGTCCAGGCATCATTTCGTGCCACGGCCCGGCTGCCGCTTCGGTGACGAGTGGGACGACAACGACATCACCCCCATGCGCGAGGCGCTTGAACGCCATCACCATGAAATCGCGGCCGTGATCCTTGAGCCCGTGGTGCAGGGCGCGGGGGGCATGTACTTTTATCATCCCATGTACGTAAAACGCGTGCGAGAACTCTGCGATGCCTTTGACGTGCTGCTCATCGCCGACGAGATCGCCACCGGCTTCGGCCGCACGGGCACGCTTTTCGCCTGCGAGCACGCCGGCATCAGTCCGGACATCATGTGCCTGGGCAAGGCCCTGACCGGAGGCTACATGACCCTGGCCGCGACCCTGGCCACGGATCGCGTGGCAGAGGGCGTCTGCACGGGAGATCCCGGGGTGTTCATGCACGGACCGACCTTCATGGGCAACCCTTTGGCCTGCGCTGTGGCACGCGCGTCCCTGCGCCTGCTTGTCGAAACCGACTGGGCCGCGCAAGTGGCGCGAATCGGGCGTTCCCTGACAATCGGCCTTGCCCCGTGCCGAAATTTGTCCTACATTTCAGACGTGCGCATCCTTGGCGCCATCGGAGTGGTGGAGCTGGAGGAACCGGTGCGCATGGCCGAAATTCAGAACGCTTTTGTCGAACAGGGCGTCTGGGTTCGTCCCTTTGGCCGTTTGGTGTACGTGATGCCGCCATACATCACGGATGACCAGGACCTGGCCTTTTTGACCAAATCCTTGGTCAAGGTCGTGGCGGAGCATTTTCGTTGATGCCCCTTGGCCTTGATCACAAACGACCGGCTGCCGCGTTGGCGGCAACACAAGAAGGAGAACATCGGATGCGGAAAAGTTCTGTGTGGTTTTTTTGCCTGGCAGTCATGGGCCTGGGAGTGCTTGGCATGTCGCTTGAAGTCTGGGCCGCCGGGGGGCTGCACCATGCTGCGGATGAAATAGGCAAGCAGATGGGCGTGCTCTGGGTCGTGCCCTTTGCGGGTCTGCTTTTGTCCATTGCCATCATGCCGCTGGCGATTCCTCATTTCTGGCATCACAATTACGGCAAGGTCGCGGCCTTCTGGGGCGCGGCCTTTATCGTGCCGTACGCCCTGGTGTACGGTTTCGATCTGGCCGTCTACAATGTGCTGCATGTCCTGTTTCTGGAGTACATCTCCTTCATCATCCTGCTCTTTTCCCTGTTCACCATCGCCGGCGGCGTGTGCCTGCGCGGCTCTCTGGTGGGCAAGCCGCAGGTCAACGTGGTCATCCTGCTGATCGGCACCCTGCTGGCCAGCTGGATGGGCACCACCGGCGCGGCCATGCTGCTGATCCGGCCGCTCATGCGCGCCATCGCGCACCGCAAGTACAAGGTCCATACCATCGTCTTTTTCATTTTCCTGGTGGCCAACATCGGCGGCAGCCTCACGCCTCTGGGTGATCCACCGCTGTTTCTGGGCTTTTTGAAGGGCGTGTCCTTCTTCTGGACCACGGTGCACATGTTCGTGCCGTTTGCGGTCATTTCGACCATTCTGCTCGCGCTGTATTTTGCCATCGACACGGTGCTCTTCAATAAGGAAGGCCGTCCCGAGTCTCCTGACGCGGGCCAGGACGGCAAGCTGCGCCTGGAAGGCACCGCCAACCTGCTCCTGCTGGCCGGCGTGGTCGGCGGCGTGCTCATGAGCGGCATGTGGAAGCCCGGTGTCGAGATCACCGTCTACGAAGTCCACGTGGAGTTGCAGAACATCCTGCGCGACGTGCTGCTTGTGGCCCTGGCTTTTGTCAGCCTCAAGATCACGGCTCCGGAAATCCGCCGTCGCAACGAGTTCGACTGGGAGCCCATCCGCGAGGTCGCCAAGCTCTTCTCCGGCATCTTCATCTCCATGATTCCGGCCATCTCCATCCTGCGCGCAGGCATGGACGGCGCCTTGAACGGCATCATTTCCATGGTCAAGACTGCCGAGGGGCTCGACAATCACACCATGTACTTCTGGCTGACCGGAGCCCTGTCCGCCTTCCTGGACAACGCCCCGACCTATGTCGTGTTCTTCAACACGGCCGGCGGCGACGCGCAGCGCCTGATGACGGAGGTGGGCACGCTGCTTGCCATTTCCGCAGGCGCGGTCTTCTTCGGAGCATGTACCTACATCGGCAACGCTCCCAACTTCATGGTCCGGTCCATCGCTGAAACGGGCGGCATCAAGATGCCCAGCTTCTTCGGCTACATGGCCTGGTCCGCAGGCATCCTGGTGCCCAGCTTCGTATTGATGAACTACCTCTTTTTCCATTAATCGAAAGCGAGAAGGCGGCATCGCCGCCTGTGGAGATACTTTTATGATCAAAATCGAACGTGTACTCATACCTGTCGACGGTTCGGACTCTTCCAGGAACGCGGCCAAGTATGCCGCGCATCTGGTCAGCCCCCGCAGCGCCAAGCTTTATCTGCTCAACGTCTGGGAGCCCATCAACATGACCATCGGCGGCGAAAAGGCGGAGAAACTGCGCGAGCGGGCCCATGCCAAGGCCATGGAGATGCTGGAGGAATACAAGAGCCTGCTTGAGCCCTGCGGCCTGGAAGTGGAACTGATCGCGCGGAGCGGCCGCCCGGATTATGTGATTCTGAACGTGCAGGACGAGCTTGATTGCGATCTCATCGTCATCGGCTCGCGCGGCCTGTCGGTGCTTGAGAACGTGATCATGGGCAGCGTGGTCACGCGCGTGCTTGAAGGCGCGACCTGCCCCGTGCTGGTCACGCGCAACCTGCGTGTGAAGTACCTGCAGGACGCCTGCGGGTTGTAATCCGGCAACCAGAGGTTCGCCTCTGAATAATGCGGCCGTCTCCGGAAGGGAGGCGGCCGCTTTTTTTGGGGAACAGGTTTTCGAATCGTTTCAGTACGAAATTACAAGAAAAATCAGCACGACGCGTTCCGATCCGGGCCCGTTCGCCTATCGCGCCCGGTAAGCAAGGCACACGGCCCTTTTTCAGGGGGTATTGCTCTGGAAAAGGATATGGCATATGCACCCACCCGTGTGTGAAATCCGGCACAAGAGGTGGGGGATCATCGCGTCGGCGCACATGTCGCCCGGACTGTTTCGATGGAAAGTCCGGGTTCGTACTTTGGGCCGTTTGGCGGGCATGAAGCCGTGTTGCGTTCATGGATGCCCAATGAGTGGCCTGTTTTTTTTGGGGGTCACGAGGTGATCGGGAGGAAGGCCGGGCGTCCGCAAGACGCTCCAACGTGCACGTGAGCTGACTGTCACTACGGGTGGCAGCCTATAAGGAGAACATCGGATGCGAAAAAGTTCTGTCTGGTTTTTTTGCCTGGCGGCCATAGGCCTGGGGGTTCTTGGCGTCTTGCCGGATGTTTGGGCTTCCGCAGGGGATTTGCACCATGAGGCCGAGGAGATCGGCAAACATCTGAGCGTGCTTTGGGTGGTTCCCTTTGCGTGCATGCTTCTTTCCATCGCCGTCATGCCTTTGGCCGTACCGCATTTCTGGCATCATCATTACGGCAAGGTGGCGGCTTTCTGGAGCGTGGCTTTCCTCGTGCCCTTCGCCCTGTTCCATGGTTACGAACTGGCGCTGTATTCCGTGGTGCACACCATTGCCCTGGAGTACGTTTCGTTTCTGATCCTGCTTTTTTCGCTGTTCACCATCGCCGGCGGAGTGTGTCTGCGCGGCTCCCTGGTGGGGAAGCCCGTGGTCAACACGGTCATTCTGCTGATCGGCACCTTGCTGGCCAGCTGGATGGGCACCACCGGCGCGGCCATGCTGCTCATCCGTCCGCTCATGCGGGCCATCTCGCATCGCAAATACAAGGTGCACACCATCGTGTTCTTCATCTTTCTGGTGGCCAACATCGGTGGCAGTCTGACCCCCTTGGGCGATCCGCCGCTGTTTCTGGGCTTCTTGAAGGGCGTGTCCTTTTTCTGGACCACGCAGCATCTTTTTGTTCCCTTCGCGGTCATGTCGGTCATTCTGCTGAGCCTGTATTTCGTCATCGACACAATGCTTTTCAACAAGGAGGGCCGCCCCGAGTCTCCTGACGCGGGCCAGGACGGCAAACTGCGCCTGGAAGGCACCTTCAACCTGCTCCTGCTGGCCGGCGTGGTCGGCGGCGTGCTCATGAGCGGCATGTGGAAGCCCGAGGGCGGCGTGGTTGTTTATCACGTGCACATGGAACTGCAGAACATCGCTCGCGACGTGCTGCTTCTGATCCTGGCCGGTGTGAGTCTCAAGACCACGGCCGCCGAGATCCGCCGCCGCAACGAGTTCAACTGGGAGCCCATTGTCGAGGTGGCCAAGCTATTCGCCGGCATCTTCCTGACCATGATCCCGGCCATCTCCATCCTGCGCGCGGGCATGGACGGCGCCTTGTCGAGCCTCATTGCCCTGGTCTCCGTCGACGGCGTGGCCAACAACGCCATGTACTTCTGGCTGACCGGCGCTCTGTCGAGCTTCCTGGACAATGCTCCGACCTATCTGGTCTTCTTCAACACCGCCGGTGGCGACGCGCACTTCCTGATGGAACACGTGCATACCCTCATGGCCATCTCGGCGGGTGCGGTGTTCATGGGCGCCAACACCTATATCGGCAACGCCCCCAACTTCATGGTCCGGTCCATCGCGGAGTCGAGCGGGATCAAGATGCCCAGCTTCTTCGGCTACATGGCCTGGTCCGTGGGCATTCTGGTTCCCTGTTTCGTGCTCATGACCTTTCTTTTCTTCCGTTAATCGCAAGCAAAGAGGCGGCCCTGCCGCCGTGGAGATACTGCCATGATAAAGGTTGAACGTGTTTTGATACCGGTGGATGGTTCGGATTCTTCCAGAAATGCGGCCAAGTACGGCACGCAGCTGGTCAATTCCAGAAATCCCAAGATTTATCTGCTCAATGTCTGGGAGCCCATCACCATGACCATCGGCGGCGAGATGGCCGAGAAGTTGCGCGCCGGCGCCGAGGCCAAGTCCATGGCGATTCTGGAAGAGTATAAAACGATGCTGGAACCTTGCAGCATGGAAGTGGAACTGATTTCGCGCAGCGGTCGTCCGGACTACGAGATCCTGAATGTGCAGGACGAACTGGACTGTGACCTCATTGTCATCGGATCGCGCGGACTTTCGGTACTCGAGAATGTGATCATGGGCAGCGTGGTCACGCGCGTGCTTGAAGGGGCGTCGTGCCCGGTGCTGGTCACGCGCAACCTGCGCGTGAAGTATCTGAAGGATGCCTGCGGCATCTGATTTCCTCGTGCATGAAATTGAAGAGGCCGGCTCCCGCAAAGGGGCCGGCCTTTTTTATCTGGTGGTCAATCCGTATTTCTTGAGGCGGTATTGCAGCGTGCGGCGGCTGATCCCGAGGGCCTGGGCGGTGCGTTCGCGGTGTCCGGCGTATTTGCGCAGGGTTTCTTCCAGGGCCTGACGCTCGGCCGCTTCCAGCGGGCTTTCGCCGGGCTGGGCCTGGTGCGCAGGGCGGGACGCCGGGCCGGAAGCCAGCAGATGATCCGGGAGGTCCCGCAGGTCCAGCGTGTCCGCGCGGCAGAGGATAAGGGCACGCTCCAGGACGTTTTCAAGTTCGCGCACATTGCCCCGCCATTCGTGCCGGCCGAGGGCGTCCAGGAATTCGCGGGTGACGGTGCGGATCGGGCGGTTGTTTTTGCGGCCGAGCTTGTCAAGAAGGTAGTCGACCAAAAGGGGGATGTCTTCGCTGCGTTCGCGCAGGGGCGGAATGCGTATTTCGAGCACATTGAGCCGGTAATAAAGGTCTTCGCGGAATGTGCCTGCGGCGATCATGGCCGGGAGGTCGCGGTTTGTGGCCGCGATGAAGCGCACGTCGATGCTGACCGGGGTCACGCCGCCGAGGGGTTCGACGATGCGTTCCTGCAGGGCGCGCAGGATCTTGGCCTGCAGGGTCAGGGGCAGTTCGCCGATTTCATCCAGAAAGAGGGTCCCGCCCCCGGCCAGCTGGAAGCGGCCGGGTTTGTCCTGGGCCGCGCCGGTGAAGGCGCCGCGCACGTAGCCGAAGAGTTCGCTTTCGAGCAGGTTTTCGGGCAGGGCCGCGCAGTTGACCTTGACCAGCGGGCCTTTGCAGCGCGCGCTCTGTTCGTGCAGTTGCTGGGCGACAAGCTCCTTGCCCGTGCCCGATTCGCCGAGGACGAGCACGTTGGCTTCACTGGGCCCCACCTGTTCGATGAGCTCCACGACCTTGCGTATTTCCGGGCTGTTGCCGATGATCCTGGTCTCGCGCAGTTGGCCGATCTGTTTTTTGAGATCGCGGTTTTCGCGGGTCAGGCGCACATGTTCCGCCGCTTTTTTGACCACCGCCAGGAGTTCGTCGTTGTCCGTCGGCTTGGTCAGATAATCCCAGGCTCCAATTTTCATGGATTCCACGGCGCTGCTCACATTGCCGAACGCGGTCAGCATGATCACCGGCGTCGCGATCCCTTCCTCGTGCATCTTTTGCAGCACATCAAGACCGCTCATGCCCGGCATGCGCATGTCCAGCAGGACGACGTCCACAGGCTTGGCGCGCAATGTGGTCAGGCCGGACGAGCCGTTGTCCGCCTCCAGCACCTTGAAGCCGGCGTCGCCGAGGACGACGCGGACCATGAGCCGGTGCGCGGGTTCGTCATCGATGACAAGGACAGTGGATTGCTGAGTCATGTAGCGCTCCCGGTGGGGTTTGCGGGAAAGAAAAGGGAGACGACCGTGCCTCCGGCCGTCGGCGTTTCTATCTGGATAAGGCCGCCATGCTCCTGCATGATGGTGTGGACGATGGCCAGCCCAAGGCCGGTGCCCTTGTCGCGGGTGGTGAAGAACGGCTCCAGGGCGTGTTCGCGCTCTTCCGGGCTCATGCCCGCGCCGTTGTCCCGGACGCGAATCCAGGTCCCGTCGTCATTCCCTTCGGCCCAGAGTTCTATCAAACCCTCTTCCCCGGGCAGGGCCTCCACGCTGTTCATGAGCAGGTTGATGACGGCCTGCTTCAGGGCGTCCCGGTCGGCCTGCACGGTTTCGGTGTCTGTCCAATGTTCCAGACGGCCGTTCCTGGCGCCTGCGTCCATGGACAAGAGAGTATGCACTTCCCGGAAAATCTCTGCAAGGGGCACCTGGGCGAAGCTCAGCTGCCGGGGACGGGCCAGGAAGAGCAGGTCGGTGATGACGCGGTTCAGGCGGTCCGCTTCCTGGACCATGGTTCGCGCATACAGTTCTTCAGGGTCCCGGCCGGCCAGCTTCTTGGCGAAGAACTGGGCGAACCCGCGCAGGGCCGAGAGCGGGTTGCGGATCTCGTGGGCCACGCCCGCCGCCATGCGGCCGATGGCGGCCAGCTTTTCATTGCGGTGCAGTTCCCGCTCAAGGCCGGCCAGTTCCGTGCGGTCGCGAATCAGCACGAGGCGTTGCTCCGATCCATCCTTCAAGGGCAGTTGCAGAATCTCCAGATGCCGATCGGCAGTCTTGAGAGTGCTCCAGTCCTGGCCCGGCTGCTTGTCCGGGGTCAGGCCCAGGTTCGAGAAAATACTTGAAAGCGGCTGGCCGACGAGGCTCAGGCCGCCCATGAGGCTGATGGCCGCCGGATTGGCCGCCACGACCGTGCCGTCCGCAGAGAGGGTCAGCAGGCCGTCGGGCATGTTGTCCAGCAGGCGGGCGTTGAAGGACTCCAGGCGTTGCAGGCGTCTGTGCTGCTCGTTGCGTTGCAGAAAGCCCAGGAGCAGAATCCAGAAGACGATGGTCACCGCCAGGATGTACCCGGTTTGCAGGATGGCCGTGCGCTTGTACTTGCCAAAGGCCGCCAGGTGATGGGTCATGTCGACGCCGACGAGCAGAAGGGGGGGCTGCTTGTCCGGCGGACACTGGCCGTCGGGGCAGGCGGGGGCCGAGGTCAGGTGCGAGATGCGACCCAGGACCATGATGGGCTGGCCTTCGAAATTCATTTCGCCGCTCCATTCCCCTGCGTTGCCGATGCTCGCCCAGGCGATGGTCGGCAATTGGCCCTGGATCGCCTTTGGATCGTTGTGCGAGGAGAGCAGGATGTGCCCGAGGGGGTTGTAGAGGCCGATGAAGCGGGCGTCGGTGCGTTTTATGTAGTCCTGGAGCAATTCCTTGGCCAGGGTGCGATGGAGATGCAGGAGCGTGTTGGTGTGCTCGGGAGTCGCAGGCAATCGCAATTCACGGCGCAGATTGATCTCGATTCCGGCGGCGATGGCGCGGGCCGTGACCAGGGCGTGCTCATGAAAGGAGTCCTGCTGCTGGCGCAGGTTGCGCCATGTGGAGAAGCTCAGCGCCAGGCCGAGCATGAACACGGCCATGGTGGCCATCATGATGGTGCGATCGCTGCGGGATGGGAGAACGAGTTCCATGGCCTGCCTTTCTCAAGGAAAAGGCAAAGGCCGCAGGGGGTACGGCCTTTGCCTTTTTCAAGGGAGGGAGAGAGAGGGTTTACATGGTTTGTGCGGCTGGGCACCCGGGGGCGGAACCGGCGCCTGGGGTGGCGCCGCTGGAGTTTGCTCCGCACCCGGACATGCGTCCGCAGCCTTTGCCGGATTCGATGGGAACGGGCTTTCCGGCGATTTCAGTCAACTCCACGCGATAGTCTGCGTTGAGTTGCGCTTTTTTCGCCTGCAGTTCGCTCACTTCGGCCACGGCCTTGTCGATGGCTGACTTGTCGGTGGGGGTTGCCGCGAACAGTGCTTCCATGGCTTCGTGCCTGGCCAGGAGCTCCTTGTGGAGGGCAAAGAGTTCCTTGTGGTGTTCGTCAGTCAGCGCCTGGACTTTTTGCTGCTGCTCGGGGGGCAGGCCGGACATGAAGTCCTGGTAGTGTCCCTGTCCCGGACAGCCGCCCCTGTAGGCCTGGGCTCCGGCTGCGAGGGCCAGGACCAGCGTGAGGGTGATTATGAGGTGTTTCACGTGCATTTGAAGGCTCCCTTTACAATTACATTCTGGAGGTAGTGGAATGTCGTTGGTTGATTCTGGCTTAGCAGACGCCGTGCCAATAGATGAAATTGCTTTATTTCAAGATGTTGAGTTGTCGGTGTGCGTCCTCTGCGGGCGGTTTGTGTACCGCCTGTTGCACAAGATGTGTAGATGTGCAAAATGCTGCATTGAGTTCGGTATTGCCATCGGCAAGGAAAGGATTACTTTGAACCCCATATTTATCGCAAACAGCCTGTTTCAAGGCTCAAGGAGGTCCATATGTGCAAAGGTTGCGGATGTTTGAGGGGCAAGGCCACTACGACCGTGGTCAAGCATGATCATGAACACACCCACGGGGATCTGACCCACAGCCATCCCCATGATCACGATCACGACCATGCCCACGATGAGCAGCCTGCCGAGGCTCATGAGGATCACAAGCACTAGGACGGGACGGGTAACGTCGGTTCAAGGGCCGCCTGCAGTGAGTGGGTGGCCTTTTTTCATCATTTGAGGAGGATGTGTGCATAAAACGGGAATGATCGTGCTTGGGCACGGCAGCAGGCGCAAGGAGGTTGCCTTGCAGTTCACGGCCATGGTCGGGCGGGTCGCAAGCCGAATCGCAGAGGCGCAGGTCCTGCCTGCCTTTTTTTCCCTGGGCGAGCCGACCCTGGCCGATCAGGTGCGCGAACTCGTCGTGCGGGGCTGCACGAGGATCGTGGTCATGCAGTATTTTCTCTACAACGGGGTGCATATCGAACAGGACATCCCGCAGATGATCGCCGCGCTGCGCGAGGAATTTCCCGGAGTCGAATTCGTGATCCAGCCGACCTTGCAGGACGATCCAGCTCTGGAGCGTCTCCTCGTCGATCGTCTTCTTGCGGACGGAGGCGAATGACTCTGTCATGAAACCTCCTCGCCTTCGTCTCTGACCCGCAACACGCCGGATCTAGGGTGCTTCAACGGCAAAAGGTTTGGGTCCGGGTGTTCCGGGTGGACCGACGGCCACACATAACGGAGGTGCCTATGTCGAGTGTTTGCCATGTTCATCAGGGAATCGAGCTGCAATTACGGGAAAAATTCAGGAAGATCGAAGAGGAAAACGAGTCCCTGCGGGACGTCATGAGCCAGAACAGGGAGCTTGAGCCGGATCTGGCGGACCAGGCCTGCAGCGCTTCCTCACGGGACTGGAATGTGATACGCTACAATCGTAACGTTAAACTGCTCAAAGACATCACCGTCGCCCTCAAGGCCATCGACAACGATTCCTACGGGATCTGTGAAATGTGCGGCGAGCATATTGCCGACCGCAGGCTCCTGGCCATACCGAGCGCGCTCTTCTGCATAGAGTGCCAGGAGATGATAGACAGGCTTCCCGGAGAATTCGGGCGCACCGGACTTGGGGACGGGGTTTTGGCAGCAGTCTGATCGGCCGCCCTCTCCCGTCAATGGTCCGGACCGGGGCATGAGCCCCTAAGGATTGAGCCGTCCATGCAGAAGAATTACGTACTCGACACCAATGTGCTCATTGACAACCCTCAATGCATCCGCGCTCTGCGCAACGGCCAGGAGAACCGGGTCATCCTGCCGTACACCGTCCTGCGGGAGCTGGACAAGCTCAAGCGCGAGCCGCGCGTGGCCCATATCGTGGCCCAGGCCATTGCTGCGCTGCAGGACGACCCGGATATCCAGTTCCTTCCGCCCCGGATTTTCACGGACGCGGAGAGCAAGAACGGCGACGAACTGATCCTTGATGAACTCAAAGACAGCGGCGTGGATGCGCCCATTCTGGTCACCAACGACCGCATCCTGCAGCTCAAGGCCCGCATCCACGCCATCGCCAGCGAAGGGTTCCGCGATTCCAACCCGTTCCGCTCCGAATCCCAGTCCTACACCGGCTTTGTGCGCGAAGGCGAGGAGCCCATCCCCAACAGTTTCGCCTGGATCGGCGGCCAGCCATACATGCACGCCACCTCCGGGCCCCGCGTCATCGACTTTCAGCACAACGTCTGGAACGTGCGTCCGCGCAATGTCTATCAGAACCTGGCTCTGGAGCTTCTGCTCGACGATGCCGTGAACCTGGTCACCATCCAGTCCGAGGCAGGCTACGGCAAGACCTTCCTGGCCCTGGCCGCCGCCCTGTTCATGGCCCTGGAGAAGAAGGACAACCCGTACCGCAAGATCTACCTCGTCAAGCCGGTCATCGAGATTGGCGCCAAGCTCGGCTACCTGCCCGGCGATCTGGAGGAGAAGATGGCCCCCTATGTGCGCTACGTCGGGGACCTGCTCATGAAACTGCACGACCTGCGCCCGGCCAACCGCATCTTCGCCGACAGCGAGAGCGGCAATTTCCGCTTCAATCCCAAACGCTTCGAGATCCTGCCCATCGCCTTTATCCGTGGCATGAACCTCGAAAACGCCGTGGTCATCATCGACGAGATGCAGAACCTCTCACGCGCCGAAACAAGGGCGCTTTTGACCCGCATGGGCGAGAACGTGAAATGCATCTGCCTCGGCGACACGCGTCAGGTCGACAACCCCTACCTGAACGAGTCCAACAACGGCCTGAACTGGACCGTCAAAATGCTCAAAGGCCTTCCGGGCTACGGCCACATCGTGCTCAAGGGCGAACGCTCGCGCGGCCCGATCACGGACATGGTCATCAAGACCGGGCTTTGATCCATGACCGGGCCGCATGGTCCGGATTTTTTTTCCTGCCAACGTGTCCGCCCCGTCTGCCGTGCGTTCCCTCACGCGGCGGGCGGGGCGGCGTCTTTGTAGAGTTCCCAGGTGGCCAGAAACGCGGAGCCGAAGCTGCGCTCTTCGGCAAAAACGCGTGCCGCTTCACCCATGTGCTTGACGCGGCGCGGATCGGCGCACAGCTCGATCATGGCCTGGGCCAGACTGTCCGCGTCCCGGCCGGGAACGACGAGGCCCGTTTTGCCGGGATCGATGTTTTCCATGGGTCCGCCCCTGTCGCTGACAATAACCGGTAGCCCCGATGCCTGGGCCTCCAGCACCACATTGCCGAATGTGTCCGTGGTCGACGGAAAGACAAAAAGATCCGCCGAGGCATAGGCCGCTGCCAATGCTTCGCCATGCAGCACTCCGGTGAAGAGCGCGGGCAATCCGAGGAGCTCGTTCTCCATTTCCGTCCGGTACGGGCCATCTCCGACAATGACGAGTTGCACGTCGTGTCCGTTCATCCGCGAGATCGCGCTTTTGTAGGCCGCTGCCAGGATGTCCAGGTCCTTTTCCCTGGAAACCCGTCCAACATAGATCAGCTTGAAAGAGTCCATGCCTGACCAGGGTTTGTAAAAGCCGTTTCGTTTGATCGGATCAAAGCGCGCTGTGTCCACCCCGCGCGGGTATACCCGGATGGCCTTGCGGTCCACGCCGAAGGTCGTCAATTCCTCGGCGATGGCCGAGGAGGGGGCATAAACCACGTCCATCTGCTTGTAATACCATGCCATGAACTTGCGGGTCAGGTCTGTCAGGCCAGAATCGCCGGTCAGGGACGCGACATACTGGGGGAAGGCGGTGTGGTAGGTGCCGTGGATGGGGATCTGCAGAATCTTGCTGATGGCCAGCGCGGCGAGGCCGACAGGTCCGGGCGTGGCGGCCAGAATGAGCTTTGCGTCCGTTTCCAGGGCGTACTCAAGCATGCGCAAGAAGGGTGGGTACGATATGGAAAGCTCCGGATACTCGGGCATGGCGAACGTGCCAATGGGGTCGAAGACCTTGATCCCCGGTGCGTTATCTCCTTGTCCGCAGGTGATCACGGTCATGTCTTTGCCGTGCTCCAAAGCCATGTCCAGTTGCTGCCGGATGGTCCGTGAGACGCCGTTCACGTCTTCGAACGTATCTGTGAAATGCAGGAGCGTAAGCGGCCTTGGCCTCGCCTGTCCGAAAGCTCTGGCGCATTTTCGGCTGAATGACCGTTCACGGGCAAAGAGCCCGAAAGACACGAAGTACGGGGCCAAGAGGGCGTACAGCGACCCGGCAGTGCCGATGGTGCTGAAAATGTCGAAGATGTCCGCGCCGATGGCGCTGGTGAGCAGCCGGTCCAGAAATGTGGCGATGAGCTTGTCCGAGGCCTGGCCGACGCAGCGGAACCACTCCTGGTCAAAGTCCGCGCCCGGTTCTCCCTTGGCGATGGCCGTGAATGTGGGGTCGTTCTCGATGATGCGGGTCACCTCTTTCAAGAGTGCGGCCTTGATCCCGTCGGCGTCGGCCAGGCGCAGATAGGTGCTGCTTTTGCGCGTGCCGATGGCCGCGTGCAGGCGGGCCAGAATGCCGTCTCCGGACGTTTCACCGGCACCGAGCATGTGGTCGGCGAACTGCATGCAGAGCATTTTGGAGCGCGAACGTTTGGTCCTGGCGCGGTAGAATTGGTAGGCTATGGCGTAGAGATTTCGCGCCAGGGCATGTCCGGTGGCCGCGCGACCGGACGGCAGCGCCCGCCCACCGCGCACCGCACCGAGAAAATCATCCAGACCGTTCGCTTCGGCCAGGGTGTGCATGCTTGCGATGTTGAGGCTGGAATGGTCGTCGGAGCCCCCGATCAATCCTTTTTTCCAGGGCGTGCACCCCAGCGGTTCCAGTCCGTGCCGATCGGCCAGGATTTCCATCGTGATCCGGTCCAGATCCGCCAGGATCGACCGTAGGACCGTGTTCTGCATTTCGTCACGACAGCCGTTCAATTCAAAGACGTCAAAGAGGAGCAGGCTCTGTTCGAAATGGTCGATGCCGAGCTTGTCGTTGACCGCGAACAGAGGATGGGCCAGCGCATGCACCAAACCTTCCCTGCGCAGGTAGCCGCACAGATCATAGACATTTTCGCGCAGGCGCTGAATTTCCCCGTGCTGCGTCTCGGTGATGCCGTAGACCAGGACATGCAGCTTGCAGCGGTCCTCCGGGAAGTAGGTGGTCACCTCCTCGCTTAAAAAAACTCCCGGCAGGTGGGCAATGCGCAGTCCTCCATCGATGACGTTGTGATCGGTGATGGTGACAAAATCCATGCCCGCCGCTTTGGCCTGTTCATAAATGAATGCGGGTTCCGTGAAGCTTTCCGGACAGCCAAGTTTTTGCAAAATCCATTGCGATGGTCTGCTGGAAAATTTGGAATGGACATGCATGTCCGCTTTGCGTTGTGTGATCATGTGCATACCTCTTTGTGGTTTGCGCACGCTATCCCGCGCTGGCGTCATTACTGTTACGCTTGCATGGCAATTTCATAAATATTTTGGAATCATGTTGGTCCAGGAGTAGTCTGTCACGGAACTGTGACGCAAATGTCACAGTAAGAGAATTGACTTTGCGGCCCTGTTAACAGAGAAAATCAGCATTTCCATATTACTTTTCACCAAGGAAGATTGCATGGCATCGAAACTGAAACACAATTGGCTGCTCTCACGCGCCGAAGCCGCGGACCTGTTGCGCAAATTGGCGGATACCCTGGAGCAGGAGTCCGATGACCTAAGCGAATACGGGATCAGCCTTGCGGAACTGGTCAAGTTCAAGGTCAAGGTTGATCTGGGACAGGACGATGCGCTGGAAGTGAAATTCACGGGCAAGGGCCTGAAAGTCTGCGGAGCCGACGATCCGTGCGGGTCGGGCGTCGTGTGCGAGAGTTATTCGAAGCTCAAGAAGAGGATGCAGATCTATTTCAAGGCCATCCGTGAAAGCGTTGCCCGCGGCGAGATGCCTTCGCGTGAAATAGTCTCGGTTTTCCTCTCGGATTCCGAAAAGATGATTTCGTATCATGGATACGGTGACGACTTTTATCCTGCGTATGCGGAAATTTGCGAGCGTCTGCGCGCGTCCTTCGACCACGAGGACCAGGCCGCAACGGCCGCGGTGGTCGAAGAACTGGCCCAGGCCAAGAAATCCTGCCACGACCGCTACAAATAGGTTTTGCCAATGCGTTCATCCGACCCAATGAATCCCGCGGCCTGGGATCCGGCTATCAACGAGCGGGATCTCGCCGTGTTCGAATCCGTGACCAGCACGAATCTCAGCGAAGAAACGTTGGCGGCGCTGGCCTCCCCGCAGCGTGTCCTCCCCGACCAGCAAAGCGTCATGGCCGTACACTGGCATCCGGAATTCGTGCCCATGCCGGTCATTACGCAACGCGTTCACAACATGTTCCCAGGCATGACCGAGAATTTGATCATCCCGACCCAGCACAACGAGATCCTGGAGTACGGAAATTTCAGCGGCGTGGAGGTGGACTGCTACTCCCACGGCTTCAACCAGAAGGTGCAGTTGCTGCTCCATTTCCAGACATCCCGCCTGGAGCACGCCCATACGTTGCGCGCCATGCTTCGCCATACCCAGACCTACCGGGCGTCGCAGCTTTTCGATTTCATGCACGCCATCACCGCTCCGCTGGAAGACCGCATCGAACAGGCTGCGCGGGAGACCGGGGCGGATCTGGATCTGGTCGAATTCGTGCGGCACCATGTGACCAAGGTGCGGCGCATGGTCGAGGACAGACACGCCGGCCTGTCCCCGGACGCTCTCAAGAACAAGCTGCTGCGCAACTATTTCGACGCCCTGCGTCCGTTCTATGACGGCGAACTCATCGACCGTATCCAGACCTATCTGTCGGCGGTCAAGGCCATTGTCAAAACCCACTTTTCCCTGCGCTATTTCTATCGCACTTCCGAGGTCATCGAGGAAGCCCGGGCTCTTGGCGGAGGAATCATCATCCCCCACCCGGAGCAGTTCTGGCCCATCCTGCTGGCCGACTACGACGTCGACGGGTACGAGGTCTGGAACCCCCAGTCGCAGCGTTACACGGATTTTCTGATTGCGGCCGTGGGCCGGGCCAATGCCTGCGCGGGTCCGTCCACACGCCGCAAACTGGTCTTCATGGGCGACGACACCCACATGGGTGAGAAAGTCAAAACCATCACGTCGCAAAATGTGGAAAAGGCGAATCGGGAGATTGGCTATCAACCGGCCTGGGATGACCTGGAGATCTCCAAGCGGCTCATCCTTTCGGGCATGAGCCGGGAAATCGTCATCCGCGAATATCGCGAACGCCTGCTGGGCTGAAAAAAAGGAATACTCATGTCTCAAGACGATAAATTCGAATTCGAGTCCGTACAGGACAGCCGGACCATCCAGAAATATCTGCAGGCCTTGCAGGATGGATTTGCCGAGGGGCGGATCGTGCTCAAATCCGAGGGGTCTGAAATCTGCCTGCATCCGGGCGGGTACATGAAATTCGAGGTGTCGGTGAAGAAGAAGGGCTCGGAGAACAAGCTGGCCATCAAGGTCGGCTGGAAAGACAAAAGCGATGAATCCCCGGCGTCCGGCACAATTTCCATCACCTCCTAGGACACGCCATGCTCAAAAGTTTTGAAGGGCTCGATGAGAATTTCCGGTTCCTGATCATGGAAGTTCAAAACCAGATCAAGGCCACGTTCGAATTTCTGCTGGAGCCGACGCCCTCCACCTATGACAAGATATTCAGCAAGGACGATTACATAGACAATCTGAAGAACGTCATTGAAAACAAATGCTTCACGACGCTCAATCAGACCCGGCTCGGTCAGGATCAAATGAAGTATCTGCGCGCCGTGCACATCATCACCATCAATCTGGAGCGTATCGGCGATTATTGCGTGAACATAGCCAAGCAGATGGGCTACCTCACCACGCACAGGTTTCTGGAAAATTTCGATTACAAGGACAGTTTTCTCAAAATCCACGAAACGGTCAGCGAGATCCTCCCTGTCCTGCAAAAGGCCAATCTGTCCGGGGCGTTGTCCATCTGCCGCATGGAGGACGAGCTCGACCTCATGTACAAGGAGAATTTCGACAAGATCATGATCCACTTGCGCATCGGCCGCAACGTGGAGGACCATATCACCTCGCTTTTCATCATCCGCTACATGGAGCGCATCGGGGATAGCCTGCTCAACATCGGGGAGGCCCTGCTTTTCGTCATCATCGGCGAGCGCATCAAGATCCAGCAGTTCAAGGCCCTGCAGCGCAACCTGAACAAATCGGGCCTGCAGGGGGATGTCACGGATGTGGATTTCCAGGGCATCTGGGGCTCGCGCTCGGGCTGCCGCATCGCCCGCGTGGAGGGGAAGAAGACTCCCCAGGCGCGGGACTCCATTTTCAAGGAAGGCAACCTGCGCAAGATCCGTCAGGAGAAAATCAATCTGGAATGCTGGAATGAAATCATTCCCGGACTGGTCCCGAAAGTGTTCAGCTATCAGGAGGAGGGCGAGAACGCGTCGCTTTTGACCGAATTCTTGTCCGGCTGCACCCTGGACGAAGCCATCTTCAATTCGGACGAGGAGATTCTCAAGAACGCCCTGTTCATTTTCGAGCAGACTGTTCAGCATGTCTGGGAACAGACCATGAGCCGGCACTCCCTGCCGACGAACATGATGCGCCAGGCCCTGGACCGCATGTCCTCCATCCTGCAGGTCCATCCGGACCTGATGCGTCCCGCCATGGGCATTGGTTCGGTGGCCATCCCTTCGGCCGGTGGACTGATCAGGAGTTGCATGGATATCGAAGTCAGATATCCCGCGCCATTCTCGGTGTTCATCCACGGCGACTTCAACATCAACAACGTCATCTACAACCATCTGGATCAGAAGGTGTATTTTATTGATCTGCACCGTTCGCAGCATTCCGACTACGTGCAGGACGTCTCGGTGTTTCTTGTCTCCAATTTCCGGCTGCCCGCCTTTGACCGGGAGTCGCGCGCACGGATCACCGCGACGATCAGAAGCTTTTACGAGTTCAGCAAGGCGTTCGCCAAGGCCCATGGTGACGAGAGCTTCGACATCCGTCTTGGACTCGGGGTGGCCAGATCGTTCTACACCTCGACCCGCTTCGAGCTGAACCGGGCCTTTGCCCACGCCATGTACAACCGTTGCCTCTTCCTCATGGAGCGGCTCACGGAGCACAGACTGGAGGATCCGGCACAGTTTTCTTTCCCTTTGGAAATACTTAACTATTAGGAATCGCTTATGAAGATAGGAGTGGTCGGTACGCGCGGCGGGTGGTCTTCGGAACTTCTTGCGGACACGGTGGCCGCCAAGACCGGATTCCGCCTGCTGGTGGATATGGAGCAGGTCTGCATGGATCTGGACGCGGGCAAGGTTTGGACCGAGGGAGTCGATCTGGGCGGGCTTGACGGCCTGATCATCAAGAAGATCGGAGCGCGCTATTCCCCGGATCTTCTCGACAGGCTTGAGGTGCTGCGCTTTCTGGCGCAGCGCGGGCTGCCCATTTTCTCTTCGCCCATGTCCATCATGCGGGTCCTGGACCGGCTGAGCTGCACCGTGACCCTGCGCCTGGGAGACATTCCCATGCCGCCCACGACCATCACCGAATCCGTGGACGAGGCGCTGGGCGCGGTGCAGCGCTACGGCGCGGCCGTTTTCAAACCGCTTTTCACGTCAAAGGCCCGGGGCATGACGGTCATTGAACATGGCGCCGGGGCACGCCTCGCCATTGAGGCTTTCCACGCGGAAAATCCCATCATGTACATGCAGCGGAAGATCGAGCTGCCTGGGCAGGATCTGGGCATTGTTTTTCTCGGCGGCAAATATCTGACCACCTACGCCCGCTGCGGCACCGGGGCCTGGAACACGACCACCGAGTCGGGTGGCAAATACGCTCCGGCGACGCCTTCGCCCGAGGCCCTGCGCACGGCCGAACAGGCCCAGGCCCTTTTCGACCTGGATTTCACCTGCGTCGATGTGGTGGAAGCGGCCACTGGCCCGGTTGTCTTCGAGGTTTCCGCCTTCGGCGGGTTCCGCGGCATCCAGGATGCCTGCGGGCTCGATGCGGCGGCCATGTACACCGATTACGTCATGGAGAAGATTCGTGAACGATGATACCAGTCTGGCCAAGCTCGTGAGTCTCTTGAGCGCCGGAATCGCGACACCGCATCAGGTCTTTCTGAGCATGGGCGACTGCCGCTTTCGGGTCATGACCAACTCCGCGAATCTGGCCCGGGAACTGACCACGTATTTTGCGCCCTTTCTGAGGTCGGCGGCAAACGCGGACATCACCATCACGGCTTTGCAGGCTAAGGTCCCGGATCTGGGGCTTTCCTTTCAGGTCAAACAGCCGGATCCGGGCAAGACCAAGATCAAGGAGGAGTGGGTCGACATCGAAGGCGGGCGGGTCATCCGCAAGCGCCTGACCGGCATGCACTTTCTGTTCGGGAAAGGAGAGAATCTGGCCGTGGGCGACTGCGAAGCCAATCCCAACCAGGTCGTCAATTTCATCAACAACCGCTTCATCGAGCGCAAGCTGAACGACGGCTGCCTCCTCGCCCACGCCGCCGGCGTGGCCGTGTGCGAGACCGGCATGGCCATGGCCGGGTTTTCGGGCATGGGCAAGTCCACCCTGGCCCTGCATCTGGTCAGCAAGGGCGTGACCTTTGTCAGCAACGACCGTTTGATGATCAGCCCGGGAACGCCCGGTCCGGTC
Organism: Desulfomicrobium baculatum DSM 4028; assembly: GCF_000023225.1. Classification (NCBI taxonomy): domain Bacteria; kingdom Pseudomonadati; phylum Thermodesulfobacteriota; class Desulfovibrionia; order Desulfovibrionales; family Desulfomicrobiaceae; genus Desulfomicrobium; species Desulfomicrobium baculatum. The sequence goes on along the minus strand of NC_013173.1, from coordinate 3,090,341 downwards.
ATGTTCGGCGTGGCCAAGCATCCGCGCATCAATCCCGGCACCGCGCTGCACAATCCCGATCTGACAGGCATAATCTCTCCCGAGGACACGGCGCGGTTCCAAAGCCTGTCCCCGGAGGAGCTCTGGAGCCTGGAGCATAAATACGACGCGCTCATCGACCAGCTCTTTGGTCCGGACCGATTCATCCTGCAGTGTCCCATGCGCTATCTGGTGCTGCTGAACTGGCACCGGGACGGCTCGCCCACGCGCATCGGGGAAATCGACATAAACGAGCGGCACGATCTGCTGGAAGCCTTCATGAAGGATACCGGCCTTTTTTTCGCCGCCGAAAACGGCTATGCGCCAACGGCCGAGGACTATGCCAGGGCGCTGCGCGGGTGCAGGGTTTTCGAGATCAGCGGGGGCGTGGACTTTGACCAGGCCGCCGCCGGCTGCCTGCGTCTGCTGGAGGGCGCATGACGGCGATACGGGTCACCCGGGAGGTCAATGTCCCTGATCCGGTGCGCGTGGCCAGGGCGCAACGCAGCCCCGACCTCGGGCCGCGAATCCTGTTTTTCACCGGCGGCACGGCCCTGAAGGAAACCAGCCAGGCCCTGGTCGGATACACCCACAACTCCGTGCATCTGGTCACGCCGTTTGATTCCGGCGGCAGTTCGGCCGTGCTGCGCCGCTATTTCGACATGCCGGCCGTGGGCGACCTGCGCAATCGGCTCATGGCCCTGGCAGACCGCACCCTGCACGGATACCCGGAAATTTTCGAGCTTTTTGCCCACCGCCTGCCGAGGACCGCCAGTCCGGAACAGCTGCAGGACGAACTCTCCGCCCTGGTCGGGGGCAGTCACCCGCTGATCACCCGGGTGTCGGATCCCATGCGCAAGATCATCCGCCATCATCTGCAGCTCTTCGAGAAATCCATTGGCCCGGATTTCGACCTGCGCGGGGCGAGCGTCGGCAACCTCATCCTGACCGCCGGGTATCTTGAGAACAGGCGGCACATCGACCCCATTGTCTACATCTATTCCAAACTGGTTCAGGTGCGAGGGGAAGTTCGCCTGCTGATCAATTCCAACCTGCAACTCCGGGCCGTGCTGGAGGGCGGGGGGCATCTCGTCGGACAGCATCTGCTGACCGGCAAGGACACTCCCCCTCTGACCCGCGCCGTGTCCGAGCTGTCCCTTGTCGATCCGGCCAAGGGCAACGCCCCGGTGCGTCCGCTCATCCGCGACAAGATCCGAAGGGCCATTCAGGGCGCGGACCTCATCTGCTACCCGGTGGGCAGCTTTTACAGCTCCGTCGTCGCCAACCTGCTGCCCCGCGGAGTCGGGCAGGCCGTGAGTCAGACGCCCTGTCCCAAGGTGTTCATCCCCAACACGTTCGAAGACCCCGAATCGATCGGGCTGTCTCTGGCGGGTCAGGTCCGGACCCTGCTGCGTCATCTGCGGGCCGACGCCCCGGACAGCATCGCCATCAGCGATGTTCTCGATTTTGTCCTGCTTGATCCGTCCGTGAACTATCCGGACACGAAGAATCCGCAGCGGGAGCTGGCTTCGCTGGGCATCCAGATCATCAAAACTCCCCTGACCGACACGAACACCGGCGTCATCGATCCGCATCTGCTCTGCCAGGCCCTCATATCCCTGGCGTGATACTTAAAAGGAGGATTTTATGGGAAAAGACAAGCTCAAATCAAGGAACATCATGACCAGGGATGATCTGGTCGCGTATCTGGAAACCGTGCTCGCGGGCCTAAGGCAGGGCACACTCATTCTCGACAACGAAGAGCGGCCCCTCATCCTGCGGCCTTCGGACAGCATCGAGGCGGAGCTCGAAATAAAACAGAAAAGCGACAAGGAGAAGCTTGAGCTCAAGCTTTCCTGGGTCCCGAACAAAATGCAGCCGCTGACCCCGGTGGCGACGCAACTGGAAGCCCCGGTTTTGCCTTCGAGTCCGCTGGGTGACGAAGCAAAAAAAAAATGAGCTGACGGAAGAGGTGGGGGTGGAAGAAGATGAGAAGAATGGGACCTATGGAAATGCGGAGCTCCCTGTAGCCCATACGTCCCAAACGACCCATTCTTCCCCCCAAAAGGCCTTCTACGCGGTGATCCGCGAAGCCCTGGCCAAAGGCCAGGGAATCTCTTTGCCTGGACTTGGTTCCTTTTCCGTGATGCTCCATGCCGCGCGCATGGGGCGGAACCCGCGCACCGGGGAAACCATCGCCATTCCGGCTCGCCGGAGGATTCATTTCAAGACGTGCAAGGGGCTCCGGGAGCTTCTCAATCCGTGAGCCCGGGTCCGGAATGTAAAGGGCTTTAGGGTCACAGGAGTTTGTATATGAAGTTTCTTTCCACCTGCCGCGCCCTGTTCCGTGGCCGTCTGCCCGGCCAGGCCGTGATTCAGATCACGACCCGCTGCAATGCGCGGTGCGTGCAATGCGGCATGAGCGTCGATCATTCCTTTGCCCGTCACAGTCTCGACCCGGAGGTCGTGGACCGTATTCTCGATACTGTGGCCAGGCTTGGCATGCAGGCCGTTTCGTTCACCGGCGGGGAGCCTCTGCTTGACCTGCCGCGCCTGACCGGCATGATCCGCAGCGCCAAAAAACTCGGTATTCCGTACATTCGCACCGGCACCAACGGCTTTATCTTTCAGCGCCACGAGGCCCCGGATTTTGAGGACCGCATGCGCCGCACGGCCGATGAATTGCTTGAGAGCGGCATCCGCAATTTCTGGATCAGCCTCGATTCCAGCGACCCGGACATCCACGAGACAAACCGGGGCCTGCCCGGCGTGGTGAGGGGCATGGCCAAGGCGTTGCCCATTTTTCACAACAGCGGCCTTTACCCTTCGGTCAACCTGGGTATCAACCGCCTTTGCGGTGGCCACATTCCGGCCTTGCACGGTCCTTTTGATACGCACGGATTTCGGCAGGGCTTTTTCGAGGCCTTTACGCGCTTTTTCACGTTTGCGACGAACCTTGGCTTCACCATCGCCAATTGTTGCTATCCCATGAGTGACGAAGATCGTGCCGTTTACCAGGCCACATCCTCGGACTCCTTCATCCGTTTCAGCCCCGAGGAGAAAAGGGCCATGTTGCTGGCGCTCAAGGATGTCGTGCCGGACTTCAGGTCGCGCATTCGCCTCTTCACGCCGCTGTCCTCACTGGACGCCCTTGTGCGGCAGACCGAAGGGGAAGCCGGGCAAACGTACGCCTGTCGCGGAGGTCTGGACTTCTTTTTCGTGGATGCCACGGCCGGGCATGCCTATCCGTGCGGCTACCGCAGTGCGGAGGACCTCGGCCCTTTCTGGGAGCTTACGGATTTGCCGGGCGGCGAGCCGGTCTGTCGGCGCTGCGAATGGGAATGCTTCCGCGACCCGTCCGAGTTGCTCGGTCCTTTCGGGATGGCACTCTCCAACCCGCTGGAGGTTATGCGCAGGTTCTCGTCCCGCCCGGATCTGCCCGGCATCTGGTTTTCCGACCTGCGCTACTACATGGCCTGCGATTTCTTTGACGGCACCAAGCCCATGCGTACGGAAAAACTGGCGCGCTTCGCGCCACCGCAGGCCGCGCCCGCGCTTGTTGTCTCCCCGGAGGTCGCGTCCTGAACCTCCATCCTGCGTCGATGGCCCGGAACCCGGCAGACCCGCCGCGTTCAGGGCCGGGCCTTGAAGCGTCCGCGCACCAGCATCCCCAGCCCGAAAAGCAGGGCAGCGCCCGCGCCGAACAGGGGCAGCCTTGCGACGACAGTCGGATCGGTCAGGAATTTTCCGGCATGAAGCCCGAGCAGGGTGATGAGGAGCGACCATAGCGTTGCCGTGAACAGGTTGGCGGCAAGAAAGAAGCGCCAGCAGAGGTCCGACACGCCAAAGGCAAAGGGGATGACCCCGCGCATGCCGTAGATGAACCGGTAGGTGCCAAGGAGCGGCAGGCGGTGGCGCAGCAGCAGGCTGCCGACGCGGGCGACCTTGGCCCCGAAGCGCGGATGCCCCGCAAGATAGGCGGCCCCTTTGAGCCTGCCGAGCCAGAAAAAGAATTGATCTCCGGCCATGCTGCCTGCAAAGGCCGCCCCCACCACGGTCCAGAAATCGAACAGCCCCAGCGCCAGGCCCGCCCCGCCCAGAAGCACCGCCGTCTCCCCTTCCACGAAAGCGCCCAGCGCGATGGCCAAAGGACCGTATTGGGCAATGGTGTTCATCTCCATGACCCTTCCTTGCCGTGAGCCTCGCGCATGTCCGTGACAGCGCGGTGACGTTTGGGTGACAGTCCTGGTCGTCCACCCCGAAGGGCTGGCAAAGTTGTCACGGTGCGGTCACGGATTCTTCGCATCCCCTTCATATATATCTGTTCAAGGCAGTGAAACAAGGTGGTGTGCATGTTATTCGATACGACAATGATGCAGGCGGGCATGGAAGGGCGGTTGGCCGGGAAGATGGGATTCGAAGGTGTCTGGAACGACCGCCTGGTGGACCTGCTCCCTTTTGGCCCTGACGACGCCACGGCCGGAAGCGAGAGCGAATTGCAGGTCGCGGTCATGGGCAGCCCGGAATCCGTCGATCTGCCGCTGCGCATCCGCGATTCGAGTTTCTACCAGAATGTGGCCCGGCGCACCGTGGCCGGGGATACCTCGAGCCACACCCTGCTTGAGCTTGAACGCTATCTGCAGGCCGGGCCTGACGCGGTCTGGGAAAACAGCTGGGTGCGCTTTCCCTTGACCCGGCTGAACTCCTTTGCCCGCCACACCCTGGAGCGGGACCTGCTGGCGGACAAGAGCGATCCGGCCTCCGGGCGCAGGAAAGACAGCGCGGATTTCTTCTTTGCCAAAGACGGCGAAGACTGGCTGCGCATCCCCATCAGTTATCTTTTGAAGCTCTCCCTGGCCGATCTGGCCGGGTCCGGGGTGAGCGCCGAGGTGCGCAAGCTGGCGGAATCCTTTCTCGGCCATTTCCTGAACGACAACACCTCCCCCGAGACCTTTTCCTTTTATCCCGCGCCCATGAACGAGGCGTTCGAGGGCGGGCGCGGCATCGCCCGGGAAACCAGCCAGCGTTTCCTGCTGTCCCAACTGCTCCTCGACCATGCCAATGAACGGTTCGGGCTGCTGGATCACGGCCAGCGGGCCATGATCTATTTCGCCCCGCTGCCTCCGGCCCGGCAGAAGCGGCTGAACGAGATCATCCCCGACGCCCATTACCGCGAGCTGTTCATGAACCCGTGCCTGTCGGGCTGGGACCGGGGCGAGGCCAAGAAGGAATACATGGGCCTGTGCCACCGCATGCTCTCGCGCAGTCAGCTGAACACCATCGCCAAGCTGCGCGAATCCGGCATCCTGACCAACAATCTGGTCGTTCTGCCCAACACCTCCAACACCTGCCTGGCCAACAACGGGACGCATATCTCCCTTGGCAGCAAGCGTTTGGGAGAACTCATGCGCGGCGGCGATTTCGGCGCGGCCGACGAAAAATATCTGGGCGACCTGGTCATCAAGATCGTGGAACATTTTCTGCCGCTTTTTGTCGGCACCTACAGCGCAGCTCCCATGCGCATGGATTTCGAGGATTTCCATCCGGAAAAAGCGCTCGGTTTCCTGCCGCACGAGCTTGATTACACCCACCTGCGCATGATCTGGCGGCGCTGGAAGAAGAAGGCCAAGCTCAAAGTCTGTGGCCGCCCCCTGACCCCCTTCGGCCCGCCGCTGATGGACAGGACCATTGCCCGGATTTTTGGCCTGCGCGGCGACTTCATCCCGGATTTTCGCCTGCTCGACTACATGACCACGCTCATGAGCACCCATCGTTGCGCGGCCCTGGACGGCGAGGTCGGCAACGACCTGCGGCTGAAGCGCGACCTTGCGGCCATGGGCGTTTTTCACGAGTCCATGTCGACCTACCTGCTCTACAAGCAGCGCTCGTTCGAAGTGATGGGGTTTTCCGGGTTCGAGGGCCGTTTTTACAGCCTCTTTGATTCTTTGGAAGAGGACATGCGGCCTGCGGCGCGCCTGCAGCAGTTTCTGAGCGCGCTGGCCTGCAAGCTGGTGCTCGGCGGCCGCGTCAGCCGGTCTTCGATTCCCGACAGTCCGGAAGTGGAGAGCGAGCGGCGACAGATATTTTTTGCCACGGCCATCAACCTGCCCACCTTTTTCGTGCGCCGGGATTCGGGCAACGCCTTGCTGCTCGACCTCGTATCCAGGGCGTCCCGCGTCCGTGGCAGTCATCGCTATCCGGGCACCCTGCGCGTGCATGTGCAGGAGTACCGCATGGCGCTGCTCGATTTCATCGAATCCGAGGGCCGGGACGTGATCGAACTTTTCGGGGCGGGTGATCTTCTGCGCGATCTGCGCGCCCGCATCACGGATCCGGAACGTGGCGCCGGGGGAAAGCTGACCCGGCGCATTCTGGAGCATGCCGGAGCGCGCACCCCGCTGGCCCTGCGCGCGCAGGAATTCAACATGGGGGCCGAGGAGGTCTATAGAGGGGAATTGAGACGCTCGCATCTTGCCGAAGCCCTCGATTACCTTCTGGAAGACTGCGAGACGGTCAAGAATTTCGGGTGTCTGCCCGCGCAGTTCTGCCGTACCGGGCTCCCCGCGCTGCTCGGCGGACGGGACATCATGGAGTTCGCGCGCGAAGCCCGCACGGAATTGAAACGCACGGGCGAGCTGGGCGGGTGTCGGCCGGTGCTGATCCAGCTCCTGCTTCTTGTCATCGGCATGCACAGCGAAAATGCCCGCTTGAGTGGACAAAAAATGGGAAAAAAACATGACGCATCAGTATATAGCTAGAGATTCCGGGCGGATCCGGGATGAGGAACTTTTCTGCGACCGGGCCATCGGCTATCTGTATTCGCGGGTGAGGGAGCGGGCTCCGGTCCTGTTCGATGCCGTGGTATCGGGCCGCGCATCGAGCCTTCTGGGGTTCATGAACTACGACCTGCCGCTGGGCGCACGCATTTCGGGCGCGAATTCGCTCATCCGGCGTCTGGGCATCGATCTTTCGGAATGCGTGGAGGACGCATCCTATTACACCACGGCTCGCCGCATTTTCGAGCGTCGCATCCGCTACGATGAGGTTCGGCCCATGAGCGATGACCCTCTGGCCGTGGTCTCACCCGCCGACTCGCGCATGTTTGCGGGGTCGCTGAGCCAGGAGAGCGTTCTTTTCATCAAGGACAAGTTCTTCTCCTTTGCGGAGTTTCTGGGGCGGCCGAACTGGGTCTGGACCTTCACGGGCGGTGATTTTGCCATCTTTCGCCTCACCCCGGACAAGTATCATTACAATCACGCTCCGGTCAGCGGGGTGGTGCGCGATTTCTACGAGATCGAAGGCGCGTTTCACTCCTGCAATCCGGCCGCCGTCATCAGCGAGGTCACGCCGTTTTCCCGCAACCGCCGCGCGGTCACGGTCATCGACACCGACGTGCCGGGCGGAAGCGGCTGCGGCCTGGTGGCCATGGTCGAGGTCGCGGCGCTCATGATCGGGCAGATCGTGCAGGCCTATGCCGGCAGCGGCTACGAGCCGTGCGAGCCGATGCGTCCCGGCCTTTTCCTGCGCAAAGGGCAGCCCAAGAGCCTGTACCGGCCCGGGAGTTCTCTTGATGTGCTCATTTTTGAGCCGGGCCGGGTTGAATTCAGCCCGGACCTGGTCGCCAATCAGTTTCGCGGGGACGTCGGCAGCCGCTTTTCGAGCTGGCTGGGGCGTCCCTGGGTGGAAACGGACGTGCGGGTGCGCGAGAGCATCGGCCGCATCCTTGGACCCAACGCATAACCCGGGCGTCTCGGCCTGGCTGGAGAAAATATGGAGTATGTGCTGATTTTGTGTTTCGGGGCAGCGCTTTTCGCGTTCATCGCCTGGGGCGGGCGGGCTCTTCCCGGTGAACGCTGGCAGATGATGGCCAGCGTGCCCCTGTTCAAGAATCCGGACGGCGCGTGGCAGGCGTTGAATCTGACCTGGTACGGGGCCTTGAGCGCCCTCGCCTACACGCTGGCCACGGCCGTTGCTGTCGCGCTGCTGGGGTCCGTCGGCATGGGGCTCCTTGGACTTGTGCTCATGGTCGCGGGCATGCTCGGGTTGTGCATTCCGGCGGCGAAGATCGTGGCGCGCCTTGTCGAAGGCAAGCCCAACACCTTGAGCGTCGGCGGGGCCGCCTTCGTGGGCATAGTCGTGGCCCCCTTTGTAGCCTGGGCCGTGGTTGCGCTGACCGGGCAGGGAGCCGTGCTGCCGGCTCTTGCGGCCCTGGCCATCGCCTACGCCGTAGGTGAAGGAGTTGGTCGCTTGGCGTGCTTAAGTTTCGGCTGCTGCTACGGTCGCCCTGTAAAGACCATGCCCGAACCGTGGCGTGGAATTTTCAACCGCTGGAACATCGTTTTCCACGGTCAGACCAAGAAAGCGGCTTACGCCCATGAGCTCTGCGGACGCGAGTTGGTGCCCGTGCAGCTCATGACCGCCTACCTGTATTGCGCCGCCGCCTGTCTGGGGATGGTCTTCTTCGCGGCCGCGAGTTTTTCGGCGGCCATGATCGTACCGCTGGTTGTGACCCAGGTCTGGCGGGTGATTTCCGAATTCTTCCGCGCCGACTACCGTGGAGAGCAGAAGATATCCGCCTATCAGATCATGGCCGCCGTGGGCGTTCTCTACGGACTTGCGCCTGCCTTGCTTCTGTCTGCGCATGGAGTCGCGGTGAATCTTGGCCATGGGCTTGCCGCCCTGTGGAGCGTGCCGGTGCTGCTGCTCCTGCAGGGCGTTTTTCTGCTTGTTTTTCTTTACACGGGCCGCAGTTCGGTCACGGGGTCGCAGGTCCGCTTTTTCGTCAAGGAAGGGGAAATATAACGTGAGTGTCCCCGTTGGTGCGCGGCGGGGGTGGGTCTGCGGACTCATCCTCTTTTTTTTCGGTCTTGGCGCGGGCCAGGCCCTTGCCCTCGGCCCCCACTCGTCGCTGCTGGGCCTTGAGCAGGCGGTGGATCATCTGTGCCATGAGGTGCTCCTCGGCCACGACCCGGACCCGGACCGCATCGCGCCTCTCATCGCCCATGTCCGGGCCCAGGGCGACGCTGGCGGCGGCCTGCCCCGATACGACGACGCTCCCGGCGCGTATCAGGGATTTACGGTCAACCAGTCCATGCAGCGCCTGCTGCGTTATCTCTACAATCCCGAGATTCCCCAGGAGCTCATAAAGCCGTTTTCGATCCGTTCTTCGGTCTGGACCACACCGAAAAGCGCGGAGGCACAGCGGCAGCTGTGGGCCGATCCCTGGCCGCCGCCCAGGACCGTGGTCGTGCGGGGTGAGCAATACGACCGCACCACTGCGGATCTGTCCACGGGCGGATGCTACGCGATGCGTTTGAAGCGGGTGCTTGTTTTCTTGCCGGAGGCGAAGGCGCTTTTGTCCGTGAGCGTGCAGCCCGAACCATCGGAAGTGGGCACCAAGGGGTATCGTGTCGGACGCGACGAGGACAGCCGCTACGTCTATTCGGATGAACAAGGCCTGACCAAGACCGGGCTGGGCTGGGTTTCGTCCCGGATTCAGACCAACGTCTCCATCGGGGTCTATCTCGATGGGGGCGAGGTGGTGCAAAGCGGGGTGTTTCAATGGATGCGGGCGGGCTGGTCGGGTCTGTCGGTCATCAAGGAGAACCATATAAAGGCTTCGCTGGAGCGCTACCGGGAGCGGATCGGCGCGGTTCTGCATGCGGCCGATCTGCCCGCGCCCGAAGAGCTGGAATCGTTATTCAGGGCGCTGGACGGAAAGTCCGACGCGCAGTTGCGCCGCGAGGTCGAACCCATTCTGGCCGGGTATCTGGCGCAGGCCGAACAGGAAAAGAACAGGACTGCTTCAGGAATTTTGGAAAAGGGCTACGCGCAGCGCCTCGATCGCGGGGAGCTGATTGGGCTTTTGATGCGGGAGCGGCTGTCTGCTCCGTAGTCTTTATTTCGATTCGTTTGCATCGGGCGAGCAGACATCCTGGCTCGCCGTGATTTTTTCCTTCCATCCTTTCAACACGTCCAGATAGGCGGCGAACCGCTGCCGGTCCTCTTCGTTTTCCGCTTCGCGCAACTGGGTTTCGGCCTTGGCGATCAACGCTTCCAGATAGTTGGGGTCCGTGAATCCGTGCAGGATGTGGCTCATTTGGTGTCTTCCTGGCGCTGCTGCACCCATTTGTTGATGGTTTCCAGATAAAGGAAGGTCTCGGTGTTCTGGACCGCGCCGAGGGCCGAGAGGTCGTCGACCAGAAAGCGGCGCAGATCGCTGCGGGAAGCCACATGGATCTCGACCAAGAGGTCGAAGCGGCCCGAGACGTTGGACACGGACTGCACCCCCTCAAGATCCGCAATGGCCTGCATGATCTGTGCATTGGCCCGTCCCTCAAGACTGACTCCCACGGTGGCGGTCAGGCCGTCCTCGAAGAACATCGGGTTCACCGACGCCGAGATGCGCAGGTAACCGCTTTTCAGCAGCCGCTCCGTGCGCAGCCGCACCGTGCCGTCGGACACGCCCAGGCGCTGGGCGATGCTCTTGTAGGATTCGCGTCCGTTTTCCTGCAAGGCGGCGATGATCTGGCGGTCCGTGTGATCCAGGGTGATTTCTTTTTCGTTCACGTTTATGCTCCCGCGTGAGCGTTTAGCCCAGTCCGGCCTGAAAGACAAAATCCGGGCGGACGGGTCTGGAGAGGGTTGCTAATTGATTTATTCGTTAATATATTGCCTTTCAATTCGTTGACAAGAAATTTTACGGTGATAAAATTGCGGAAATCGAAATTTTACGGGGAGGCGGCATGAAGCGAATACTGGAAGATCTGGCGCGGCAGACAGAGGAATTGCGGGAAAAGGGGCTCTTCAAGGCGGAACGGGTCATCACCTCACCCCAGGGGGCGCGCATCTCCGTGGCCGGTGGAGGCGAAGTGCTCAATTTCTGCGCCAACAACTATCTCGGCCTGGCTGGCGACAAACGCCTGGTTGCGGCCGCGCACGATGCCCTGGACCACTGGGGTTATGGTCTGTCCTCGGTGCGTTTCATCTGCGGCACCCAGGACGTGCACAAGGAGCTTGAAAACAGGCTGTCCGAGTTTCTGGGTACCGACGACACCATCCTGTACAGCTCCTGCTTCGACGCCAACGGCGGCCTCTTCGAGACCCTGCTCGGGGCCGAGGACGCGGTCATCAGCGACGCCTTGAATCATGCCTCCATCATCGACGGGGTGCGGCTGTGCAAGGCCAAACGCTATCGATACGCGAGCAATGACATGGCCGACCTGGAAGCACAGCTCAAAGATGCCGCGGATTGCCGCTACAGGCTCATCGTCACCGACGGCGTTTTTTCCATGGATGGGCACATCGCCAATTTGAAGGCCATCTGTGACCTGGCCGATAAATACGACGCCCTGGTCATGGTCGACGATTCCCACGCCGTAGGCTTTATGGGCGAGAATGGGCGCGGCAGCCACGAGCATTGCGGGGTCATGGGCCGGGTGGACATCATCACCGGCACCCTGGGCAAGGCTCTGGGCGGGGCCTCCGGCGGCTACACCTCCGGGCGCAAGGAGATCGTGGAGTGGCTGCGGCAGCGCTCCCGGCCGTATTTGTTTTCCAATACGCTGGCCCCGGTCATCACGGCCACATCCTTGGCCGTGCTCGACCTGATCCGGGAAGAGCCGGAACTGCGCGTGAGACTGGAAGAGAACAGCCGATACTTCCGGGAAGCCATGACAAAGGCCGGATTCACACTGGCTCCGGGCGAGCATCCCATCATTCCGGTCATGCTCGGTGATGCGGTGCTGGCCCAGCGCATGGCGGCGCGCATGCTGGAAGAGGGAATTTACGTGGTCGGCTTCAGCTTCCCGGTGGTGCCCCAGGGCAAGGCCCGGATCCGCACCCAGATGAGCGCGGCGCATACGCGGGAGCAGCTGGAACAGGCGGTGGCGGCGTTTGTGAAAGTCGGGAAGGAACTGGGAGTGATTTGAGGGGCGAGCTGAAAGACGGGACGGGGCAGGACGGGGGAGGCTTTGCGGGTTGCCGGGATGGCGAGCCGCCGAAACTCCCTCGCCGGCCTCGTAGAGTCGCATTGTCGCTGCTGTCGAACAGCGGCTTGTACTTCGGGCGTAACGCGACAATGCGACAAACGATGCCTGGCTCGGTCAGACAGTCGGCGCCCCGCCATCCCGGCAACCCGCAAAGCCTTGAGCGACGCTGCCCGGACAGGCGCGTAAAGTATGAATGCTTTATTCAATGAGGCACTAGGGACTGTTTCCGAAGTCAAGCCATCTTCAAGATTCAGTCAGACAGTTGACGAGCCGCCATCCCGGCACCCCGACACTCCCTGGGGAACGCTAAATTTTGTATTTCATTCAGTGAACGAAGAGAGGACAAGGAAAAATGGAAAAAATGAAAGCATTGGTTAAAGCCAAAGCCGAGGTCGGGATCTGGATGGAAGAGATTCCCGTGCCCGAGGTCGGCCATAACGATATCCTGATCAAGGTCGGCAAGACCGCCATCTGCGGCACCGACATCCATATCTACAATTGGGACGCCTGGGCCGCCAAGACGATTCCCGTGCCTATGGTCGTCGGCCACGAATTCGTGGGGCGCATCGTGGAGGTCGGCTCCGAGGTCCGCGGGCTTAAAGTCGGGGACCGGGTTTCTGCCGAAGGGCATATCACCTGCGGCCATTGCCGCAACTGCAAGGCGGGCAAGCGCCACCTCTGCCGCAACGCCATCGGCGTGGGCGTCAACCGCCCCGGCTGTTTCGCGGAGTACGTCTGCGTTCCGGCCGTCAACGCCTTCAAGGTCCCGGACACCATCTCCGGCGACGTGGCGGCCATGCTCGATCCCCTGGGCAACGCCACGCACACGGCCCTGTCCTTCGATCTGGTCGGCGAGGACGTGCTCATCACCGGGGCCGGGCCCATCGGCATCATGGCCGCCGGCATCGCCCGCTTCTGCGGAGCCCGCCACGTGGTCATCACCGACGTCAACGACTATCGTCTGGACCTGGCCCGCAAGATGGGCGTTAGCCGCGCCGTCAACGTCGGCAGCGAATCCCTGGCCTCGGTCATGGCCGATCTGCACATGGCCGAAGGCTTCGACGTGGGCCTGGAGATGTCCGGCAACCCCCACGCCTTCCGGGAAATGCTCGCGCAGATGAACCATGGCGGACACATTGCGCTTTTGGGCATCATGCCCGACGACACGGCCATCGATTGGGGCCAGGTCGTCTTCAAGGGCCTCAAGCTCAAAGGCATTTATGGCCGCGAAATGTTCGAGACCTGGTACAAGATGACGGCCATGCTGCAGAGCGGCCTGGACATGAGCCCGGTCATCACCCACAACTTCGCGGCCGAGGATTTCCAGAAAGGCTTCGACGTCATGCGCACAGGCAAGTCGGGCAAGGTCATTCTGGACTGGAACGCCTAGGATCACGGCCGGGTTGCCCGGCAATCCGGCCCGTGATACTTCCGCGCGTCGAACCCGAAACCGAGGAGCCTCCCATGCGTCACACCATCTCCACCCTGGTCCGGAATGAGCCCGGCGTTCTGGCCGCCATGGCCCAGGCTTTTCAGCGCCACGACATCAACATCCGCTCCATTTCCTGCGGGGAGACCGAGCGCGAGGATGTCTCGCGCATGATCATCTGCGTCGAGCCGGACGAAGGAAAGATCACTGCCGTGACCGACGAGATCGCCTCCCTGGATTTCGTGCTGCGCCTGGAGGACCTCTCGGGGCAGGATCTCATGGACCGCGAGCTGGTCATGATCAAGGTCCGCATCACGAAGGATACCGTCAGCCAGATCCTGCAGATCTTCGAGGTCTTCCGGGCCAACGTCGTCGACATGGGCAACGAGACCATCTCCGCCGAGCTTGCCGCCCCCCAGGGCAAGGTCGCCGGGCTCATCCGCACCCTGGCTCCGCACGGCATCCAGTCCCTGAGCCGCACCGGGCTCATCGCCCTGTCTCGGGGAGACGCCTGATGGCCGGGCCGGTGCGCTCCCTGGAGCGGATGGTGGAACTGGTCCGTTCCCGCAAGACGCCGGTGCGCGTTGTCATCGCGGCCTGCGCCGAGGCCAACGCGGTGCTGGCCGGACTTGAAGCCGCGCGGCAGGGGCTGGCCGAGCCGGTTTTTGTCGGGGACGTGGAGCGCATGCGCGGTTTGCCGGAGCTGGCAAGCGAGAATGTCGACGCCTTCGAATGTCTGCACGAACCGGACGACAAGAAAGCCCTTGCGGCGAGCCTCGACCTGCTGCAAGACGGCCGCGCCCAGTTTCTGATGAAGGGCGGGGTCAAGACCGATGTGCTGCTGCGGGCCGTGCTGGGCCGCAAGCGCGGGAGCGATGGGCTCCTCAGCCATATCGGGGTGTTCCCGCACCCGCGCGAGGAGCGGCTTCTGATCGTGACCGACGCGGGCGTCAACATAGCGCCTTCGCTGACGCGCAAGATCGACATCATCAACAACGCCGTCGCCGTGGCCAAAAAGCTGGGCATGGATCCGCCCAAGGTGGCCGTGCTCTCGGCCACGGAAAAAGTCTCCTACAACGACATGGTCTCAAGCAAGGATGCCGACATTCTGGCCAAGCTCTGCCGCATGGGCATCTTTGGCGACGCGGTGGTCGGCGGGCCTTTTGCCCTGGATATCGCCGTTTCCACGGACAAGGCGCGGGCCAAGGGCGTTGACCATCCCGCCGCGGGCCGGGCCGACATTCTCTGCGCGCCCAACATCGTCACCGGCAACGTGCTTTACAAGGCCGTGACCAGCCTCATGGACCTGCCCATGGCCGGGATCGTGGTCGGCGCGAGCTATCCCCTGGTCGTGCCCTCGCGCGGGGACTCCGACCGCTCCAAGTTCTACGCCCTGGCCCTGGCCGCATACCTGGCCGGGACAGCAATGTGACAACACGGGAAACGTTGGCTTGAGGCCTTTAAGAGCCGTCATTTCCGGGCTCCTTCTCCCTTGACTGACGGCCTGAGCGTTTTATTTTTTATGCGATCCGGGAGCGTCACGGACCGTGAAATCAATTCAAGCTGGTCACGGAAGGAGGTTGGCCATGACACTGATGAAATGGGATCCCTGGCGGGAAATCGAGGACATGTTCGATCGGTACACCAAGGCCGTGGGATGGCCGCGCGGAGGCCAGGAGGCCCTCGCACCCAGCGACTGGACCCCGCGGGTGGATATAGCCGAGACCGAAACCGAGTTTTTGATCAAGGCCGATATTCCCGGCGTGGAAAAGGACCATGTCAAGGTGTCGCTGGAGAACGGAGTGTTGACCATTCAGGGTGAGCGCAAGACCGAGAAGGAAGAAAAGGACAAGAAGTTCCACCGCGTCGAGCGGTTCACGGGAACCTTCATGCGCCGTTTCACCGTACCGGAGAATGTCGATCCGGAAGCCATCAAGGCGGTCTTCAAGGATGGCATGCTGCACCTGCACCTGCCCAAGACCGAAAAGACGGAACCCAAGGCCATCGACATTCACGTCGACTAAAGACCTTGGCGGACAATCCGCCGCAGCTCACCCCAAGGACCGGCCTTCGCGCCGGTCCTTTCATTTTGGGCTCAAGGTTCTTGCGACCCGGCTCAGCAGCTCGTGCAGCAGTTTCTCCGCCGCCTGCGCATGTTCAGGCAGCGTGTCCAGTTCATGCAGGATCTGATGGATTTGTGGGTCATCGGCTGGTTTGTTTTCCAGCAGCGCCGTGCGCTTGGTGTCCCTGGTGCTGAAAAAATTCCAGGCCAGCGCCCTCTTCGTGTCACGGAAGGGCCAGTGCAGTTTGAGACGCAGCAGCTCCGCCAAGGCCGTTTTTTCTTCCGGGGTCATCGTGGCCGCATCAAGGGAGAAACCCAGACGACTCTCGACGGCTCCCAGGGCCGCCTCCAGAAAGCGGTGCTCCGGGATGATCAGTCCGTATTCGTACCAATCCTCAAGCACCTCGCGCGCGATGCGCTTGAACCGCGCCGCAAGCTGGTCATAGCTTGGGCAGAAGAAGTGTTTGCAGGCCGCCCCGCCGTAAAAGCTGAGGCCCCGCCAATCAATCCCCCCGTTTCCCGAAGCCAGCGGGTGCAGCAGGCAGCCGACCCGCTCCCCACCATCCTGGATCAGCCCGACAAAGAAGCAGTGATGGAAATCCGCGATGGGCGCATCCGCGCCTTCTACGCGCATGCGCTCTTGTTCGAAGGCGAGGATGTCGTCGATGGTGCGCGGGACCCCGGCGAAGGTGTTCGTGCGCTCGGCCAGAATGGCCCGCAGGTGCTCTCGTGAGAGATCCGCCATGTTGTAGAGTCCGCAGCAGCTGCCGCAGGATACGCACGGCCCGGTCTGGCAGAGATAGACCTGCCCCCGGACCAGTTTGTCTTCGGGAAGAGTTGGCATTGTGACCTCCATGGCCCCAGAGGGGCTATCCCAAAGGCCGAAGAGTGGCAACGCCTCCGGGTTGATCCGCGCGGCCTGGGACGCCTCGGGGCGGGGGCCAAAAAAAGGGAAGAACCGCAGTCCTTCCCTGTGGCTTTTTAGCCGGGGCAATCTACCATTTGCGCTCGTATTTGTTGCGCAGCAGGATGGCCAGGGCGTTCATGGACAAGAGCACGACCAGAAGGACGATGATGCCGGCGGAAGTGCGCTCGGTGAAGGCGCGGATGGATTCCGAGGACCAGACGTAGATCTGGGCCGGAAGCACGGTGGCCGCGCTGGTCAGCCCGCGCGGCATGTCCTGGATGTAGGCGACCATGCCGATGATGAGGAGCGGCGCGGTCTCGCCGATGGCGCGGGCCAGGCCGATGATGGTTCCGGTCAGGATGCCGGGCAGGGACAGGGGCAGGATGTGGTCCCAGACCACCTGCCAGTGGGTTGCGCCCAGGGCCAGGGCGCCCTCGCGGATGGAGTCCGGAATGGCCCGGATGGCCGCGCGGGTGGAGATGATGATGACCGGCAGGGTCATGAGCGCAAGGGTCAGTCCGCCGACCAGGGCGGAAGAGCGCGGCAAGCCCATGAAATTGATGAAGATCGCAAGTCCCAAAAGACCGAAGAGGATGGACGGGATGGCGGCGAGGTTGTTGATGTTGACCTCGACGATGTGCATGAGCCGGTTGTCCGGAGCGAACTCCTCCAGATAAATGGCGGCCATGACTCCGGCCGGGAAGCTGAAGATGAAGGTGATGCCCAGCAGGTAGAGCGTGCCCACTGCCGCGGACAGGATGCCCGCCATCTCCGCCAGCTTGGAGTCGCCGTTGGTGAAGAAACCGACGTTGAAGGCTTTCTTGATCGAGCCTTCGGCCACAAGCTCGTCTACCTGGGCTATTTCCTTGGGCTTCAGACGGTTGGGCTTGCCCTTTATGTATTGGTCCACCTCGGCGTTGGCCAGCACCCAGACCTCGGAGGTTGTGCCCAGCAGTTGCGGATTTTCGCGCAGCTGCATGGGCAGGATGCGGGTCACGCCGCGGCTGACCAGGGGAATGAGCTTTCTGTCCAGGGCGGACCTGGGATCGTCGAAGATCGATTGCGAAAAGGTGACGTTGGTTCGGATCTCCGTTTGCATGAAGGCGGTGTATCCCTGACGGATGATGTCCGCGAAGAAGACCACCAGAAAAATTCCGGCAACGGCAATGGCCATGTAGGAGAGGGCTTTGAACTGGCTCTCTTTGTTTTTGCGTTTGCGCAGGCTGCGCGGATCTATGGGCATGCTCATGTGAGGCTCCTATTCGTACCTTTGGCGGAACTTTCGAATGACTGTCAGGGAGACGATATTCAGGCACAGGGTCAGGACCAAGAGGACCAGGCCAAGGCCGAAGGCGGACAGCGTCTCAGGGCTGTCAAAGGCCTGATCGCCGGTCAGGGCATCGACGATGCGTACGTTGACCGTGGTCATGCCTACCAGCGGGTTCCAGGACAGGTTCGGCTGCAGTCCCGCGGCCATGACCACGATCATGGTTTCCCCGACGGCGCGGGACACGGCCAGCAGGCAGGCCGAGACGATGCCCGGCAGGGCGGCGGGCAGAACCACCCGCTTGATGGTCTCGGAAGGATAGGCGCCGAGCGCCAGGGACCCCTCGCGCAGGCTCTGCGGCACGGAGCTGATCACGTCGTCGGACAGGGACGAGACCAGGGGGATGATCATGATGCCCATGACCAGGCCAGGGCTGAGGGCGTTGGTGTAGTCGGCGCTGATGCCCACCTTGTCGGCCAGGCTCACGATCAGGGGGCTGACCGTGATGGCCGCGAAGAATCCGTAAACAACGGTGGGGATTCCGGCCAGGATCTCCAGGGCGGGCTTGGCCACCCGCCTGACCGTGAGCGAGGCGTATTCGGACATGCAGATGGCTGACAACAGGCCCACGGGGATGGCCACGCACATGGCGATGGCCGTGATCATGAACGTGCCCGCGAAAAGTGGTACCGACCCGAAGAGGGGCTGGATGTTTCCGTCATCGTCAATGGTCGCCGCGTCGGGGTTCCAGGTCGTTCCGGTCAGGAAGTCCCAGAAGTTGACGATGCGAAAAAAATGAACCGCCTCGAAGACGATGGACATGACGATGCCGATGGTCGTCAGGATGGAAATGAGCGACGCCACCAGCAGAATGCGGGTGATGGTCTTTTCCAGCGCCGTGCGCACCCGCAGACTCGGACGGATGGCCCTCAGCGCAAGCCAGACGCTTCCGGCACCCAGCAGCAGGGCTGAGGCCGCGAGCATGGGCCAGGGCACTTCGACCAGATCAAAGAGGTCGAGAACCGAGCCGATGAAGCTGATCAGCACGGCGGGCATGAGCATCTTGCTGACGGCGAACCAGCCGAACAGGTTTTCCGATGCCTTGTATCTGGCATTGGGGTCCTGCTGGCTGCGAATTTTCCTGCGGCCAAGGAAATAGCCGAACAGAGCCAGGGGCAACAGCCCGGTAAACAGATATTGGGCCAGGTAGGTTGTGGTCACGAGGTTCCTCGCATGTTGTCGGGCGCGGCGAAGGGCCGATCCGCACATTCACGGTTCGGCCCCTCGCAGGTTTCTCTTTCTTGACTATTTCTTCAGGTCGTCGAGGGTCAGCTTCTTCTTGGAGAGCACGTTCTCGCGAGCCGTTGCGCGCTCTGCATCGGGCAGCGGGATGAGGCCGATGGATTTCAGCAGGCCGTCCTTGCCGATCATCTTCTCGCTCATGAACAGTTCCACATATTCCTTCAGGCCGGGAATGGCGTCGTAGTGGGCGTTCTTGACGTAGAAGAACAGGGAGCGGGAGATGGGGTACTGGCCGGAGGCGACGGACTCGGGATTCGGGGTCACGCCGTTGATGGCCGCGCCCTGTATGGAATCGGCGTTTTCTTCCAGGAAGCTGTAGCCGAAGATACCGAATGCGTCCTTGTCCTTGGCCAGCTTCTGTACGATCAGGTTGTCGTTCTCACCGGCGGGCACGTAGGCGTTGTCCTGACGGATCGCGTGGTAGCCCTTCTCATAGCCTTCCTTCTTGCCGAAGATCTTTTCGACGACCATTTCCTCGAAGGCATCACGGGTGCCGGAAGAGGTGGGCGGGCCGTAGAAGACGATCTTGCGGGCGGGCAGCTGGGGGTTGATCTCGTTCCACATCTTGTAAGGGTTGGGGACGAGCTTGCCGTCGACCATGATGTCGGCGGCCACGGCGGTAGCCAGTTCTTCAAGGGAGATGCTCATGGGGTCGTTGTCCTTGCTCTGGGCCACGGCGATGCCGTCAAAGCCGATCTTGGCTTCGGTGATGTCGGTCACGCCGTTTTTGGCGGCGTTCTCGAACTCGCTGTCCTTCATGCGGCGCGAGGAATTGGCGATGTCGGGGGTGCCCACGCCCATGCCGGCGCCGAAAAGCTTGTGGCCTCCGCCGGAACCGGTGGACTCGACCACGGGCGCGGCGAATTTGGTAGTGGCGCCCAGCTCTTCAGCCACGTAGCTGGAAAAAGGGAAAACCGTGGAAGATCCGGAAATTTTGACCTGATCGCGGGCATGGGCCATGCCCGTGCCGACCAGCAGCAGGGCCAGAGCAAAAATGGCTTTGTTCAGAAAACGGTTCATGAGAGTGCCTCCTTGGCTTGTGTTTCAGATTCAGGTTTGCGTCATGCGCTGGAGGTCTTTCTAGGGGGAGTTTGTTACAGGATGTTGAGGCGAATGTGACAGAGGTGTGACAAGGTGGGGCGGTGCATGTTGGCGTTCGGCCCGGCCGAAGTGAAGCTGCGTCGGAGCATGGCGGGATATCGGTGTTGATGGCAAGCTCCTGCCATTCGTGGCCCGCTCGATGCGACGTCGCGTGCCTTGAAACCCTAAGGCATGAGTGCTTGGAGTTGTTCGTGTTTCAACTGCTATATTTTAACAAAATTAAAAAATGACAGTTGACATATTGGGCGGTGGTTACTATTTTTTCAGCAACCTCGGGAGCAGCGGCTTATGCCGGATTGCGGATCTGCCCGAGAAAGCATCCATCGGATGGTAACCCATGACCAAACATGACGAGCGCACCTTTCACGAACTTTGCCTGGTGGCCTTCCTGGCCCGCTTCTCCTACGCCCTGGCCCGCAACCCGGTCCTGCCGCTCTTTGCCATGTTTCTGGGCGCAGGCCCCGAAGCTATCGGTTTGGCCGTAGGCATTTCCACGGTCACGGGAATTTTGTTCAAGATGCCTGCCGGAGCCCTGTCCGATGTCATCGGACGCAAGCGGACAATGCTCGCCGGGCTGGTGGTCTTCGGCCTGCTGCCTTTCGCCTATCTCTTCATCACCAGCTATTCCGCCCTGGTCGTCGTGCGTTTCATGCACGGCCTGGCCACTGCCATATACGGCCCTGTAGCCATGGCCGTGGTGGCCGACGTGGCCGGGAGCCGCAAGGGCGAGCTGTTGTCCTGGTTTTCCTCCGTAACCATTCTCGGCACTCTTCTTGGCGCGCCCATGGGCGGATTGCTGCTGCACGCCCTGAGCGGCGGGGGCGAGGCGGTCCTCCGTGACTTCCGCATTCTGTATCTGGTCTGCGGGGTGCTCGGCATGGGAGCGTTGCTGCTTGGTCTGCGCACGCTTAAAGATGGCGACCGGCCCGCCGAAACCCGGAGCCTTGGCGAGCGGTTCGGGCAATTTACCAACGGCTTGCGGCAGGTTTTGGGCGACAGGCGGGTGCTGGTGACCTCGTCCATGGAGGGGCTCCAGAACATGAGCATGGGCGCGCTCGAAGCTTTTCTGCCCGTTTATGCGGTGACCGTGGCCGGGCTCAATGTTTTTCAGGCCGGCCTGCTGTGGGGCGCGCAGGTGGTGGTGACGCTCATTTCCAAGCCGGTCATGGGACGGGTCTCGGATCGGTTCGGGCGCAGGCCGCTTATCGTCGCGGGGCTGTTGCTGTGCGCCGCGCCCATGCTGGTCATGGGGCACCTGCAGAGTTTTTGGACGCTGATGCTCGCCAGCGCCCTGTTCGGGTTCGGCGAAGCCTTCGTGACGTCCTCGTCAGCGGCCCTGGTGGCCGACATGTGCCAGGCCCGTCATTACGGCGCGGCCATGGGCACCTTCGGGACCATTTTCGACGTGGGGCATGCCTCGGGACCCATCCTGGGCGGCCTGCTGGTGGCCACGTTCGGATTTGCCCCGGCCTTTTCGGCCATGGGGCTCGTCCTTGTCCTGGCCATCCCTGTTTTTCTGCGCGGCGTGCGGGAAGAGCCTGTGCCTGAGCATAATGATCACTAGCGGAAGATTCAAAATACAGACAACAAAAGGAGACTTATCATGCCTGAATTGAACGTACACATCGCATCCAGCTTGGCCAGAACGGGCAAGGAATATCGTGAGGTGCACGAGTGGATCGACAACGCCGAGACCAAGTACGAGCGCCATGATTTTTCCAAGGTGCTGATCAATGCGGCCATGTTCCGGGAGAAATACGGCGAAGAGGCGGCCCAGGAATATGTGGAGCACCTCGTGGACGACCTCAAATGCCGCTTCGGCAAGCAGCTGGCCAGCCATCAGGCGGCCATGGCCGACTGTCTGAAGTACTTCGGCGGCTAGACCTTCCGGGTGGTTGCCCGGCTCTTTTACACACAAACACCAAGGAGAATCCCATGTCCGACACGACAACACCCGCAGAACTCAAAGCCTTGCTCGATCAGGGCCGGGTGACCCTTCTGGATGTGCGCCGCGCTGCGGACCGTGATGGCGGAGGGCCCATGATCGGGGGCGCCCAGTGGCGCGATCCGGAACAGGTCGAGCAGTGGGCCGGGGAGCTTGCGCCCGAGCGTCCGGTGGTCATCTATTGCGTACGGGGCGGTTCGGTCAGCACGTCCGTGCAGGGCGCGTTGCGGGGGAGGCGGATAGATGTCCGTTTTCTGGAAGGCGGCCTGGTAGCCTGGGAAGCGCAGGGCGCGAAAGAGCAAGGAGAGTGAAATGACTCCCTGGATCTTATGCATCCACAATATCCCGCCCAAGCCGCCTTACCTGCGGGCCAAGGTGGCGCGGAGGCTCGCGGCCCTGGGCGCGGTGGCCATCAAGAATGCGGTCTATGTGCTGCCGGACAACGCGGCGCATCGGGATGGGCTGATGTGGCTGGCCAAGGAGATCGAGGACGGCGGCGGGCGTGCCTTTGTCTGCGCCGCGTCCTTTGATGTCCAGGCGGGAGGAATGGGCAACGACCAGATCGAGTCGCTCTTCGTTCAGGCCCGCGACGAGGACTATCGGGCGCTGGCGGTCGAATCCCGGCCCGTGTTCGAGAATCTGGGCGAGGCCCGTGACGCGGACGCTGCCCGGCGCGAAGAGGTTGCCGGGTGGCTGCATCAGATGCAAACCCGTTTCGAAGCGGTGCGCGCCATCGATTTCTTCGGCGCCGCAGGCCGCGAGGCCGTGGAAGGCATCCTGGACGGCGCGCAGCGCTGGCTGCGACTGGCCGGAACGTCCGGTGATGGAATGGGGTCCGGGTCCGAGCTGCTTGATGTCTCGGCCTACGTGAAGCGGACCTGGGTCACCCGGCCCGGCATTCATGTGGACCGCATGGCCTCGGCCTGGCTCATCCGCCGCTTCATCGACCCGCAGGCGCGGTTCCGTTTCGACGGGGAAGCGGCGGCGGCCGAAGACCTCCGCTTCGATATGCCTGGTGCGGAGTTCACCCACGAGGGCGAGCTGTGCACCTTCGAGGTCATGGTCCGCCGCTTTGGTCTGGACGCGGACCCGGCCCTGGGGATCGTCGCCGCCATCATCCATGATGTGGACCTGGACGAGGCAAGGCCTGCGCGTCCCGAATCTCCGGGGATCGGGGCGCTCATAAACGGCATCACCCTGCGCACGGATCAGGACTGGGAGCGGCTGGAGCAGGGGGTGCGCGTTTTCGACGATCTGTTGGAATATTTTCGGCGCACGGTGCGCCGGCAGCCAGGACAAAATCAACCCTCATGAGTGAATCAATGACCAACTCGCCGTCCCGCCCATCCCTGACCGAAGCCTTCTGGACCTGGCTGCGCATAGGTCTCTTGAGCTTCGGCGGTCCCGCCGGGCAGATCGCCATGATGCACAAGACCCTGGTCGAGGAAAAAAAATGGATCTCGAACGACCGGTTCCTGCACGCCCTCAACTATTGCCATTTCCTGCCCGGCCCCGAGGCTCAGCAGCTGGCCACCTACGTCGGCTGGCTCACGCACGGCACCTGGGGCGGGATCATGGCCGGGACCCTCTTCGTGCTGCCCGGATTTTTCGTCATTCTGGCATTGAGCGCTCTGTATGCGGCCTACCGGCAGGTTCCGGCGGTGGACGCGCTCTTTTACGGCTTGAAGCCCGCCGTGCTGGCCATTGTCATTGGCGCGGTGCTGCGGGTAGGCGGCAAGTCCATGAGGACCAGGTTCGCCCTGGGGTTGGCCGCTTTCGCCTTTGTGGCGCTCTTCGCGTTCGACGTGCCCTTTCCGCTGGTGGTTTTTGGCGCCGCGCTGCTGGGCTGGCTCAAGTCCAGGAGCACGGTGGAGCCGGCCTGCACGGTTCATTGCGAGGAGGAAGAGGACGTTCCCGAACATGCCCGGCCCAGTGCGTCCCGCAGTCTGCGCGTGCTGGCGACGTGGGTTCCGCTGTGGCTCGGGCCGGTCCTTGTCATCGGCCTGCTCTTCGGGTGGGATGACGTCTATGCCCGGCTGGCCGTGTTTTTCAGCAAGATGGCCGTGGTCACCTTCGGTGGGGCCTACGCCGTCCTGAGTTACGTGGCCCAGCAGGCCGTGGAGGGATATGGCTGGCTTTCCCCGGCGGACATGATCAGCGGCCTGGCCCTGGCCGAGACCACCCCCGGTCCGCTCATCCTGGTGCTCGAATATGTCGGCTTCATGGCCGCCTTCGCCAGCCCCGGAGCCCTGCACCCCCTGCTGGCCGGAGCGCTTGGCGCAACGCTGACCGTCTGGGTCACGTTCACGCCCTGCTTTCTGTGGATTTTTCTGGGCGCGCCCTACATGGAGGCTATTCGCGGCAACCGCAACCTGTCCGCGGCCCTGGCCGGGGTCACGGCCGCCGTGGTCGGCGTGATCCTGAACCTGTCCCTGTGGTTCGGGCTGCACACCCTTTTCGGCGAGGTCGGCTCCTGGCACGGCCCCCTGGGCCTCAAGCTGCCCGTGCCGGGCCTTGGCAGCCTCGATGTGTGGGCACTCATGCTCAGCGCGGGAGCGCTCCTGGCCCTGACCCGCTTCAAGATCGGCATGGGCGCGACCCTGGCCGGGTGCGCGGCGCTGGGGTGGGTGGTGCGGATGCTGGCCTAGCAGACCGTATCCTGCGTCACCAATGCTACTTTTGGTTCGGAATTTCGAACCAAACGACGAAACCCCGCAGCGCGGGGTTTCGTCGTTTGGGACAGGGGTAAACCGGGAGATGGCTTGGCGCGCGTTACGCGGCTTCGGCCAACTGGGTTCTGCGACCGATCCACATGCTGCCGAGGATGATGCCGGAGCCGACCAGGAGCGCCAGGCACATGGATGCGAAGCTGACCTTGTTCATGAGGTCCAGCATCTCCGGTCCGACGTTCATGAGGCCCAGCTTCGTCAGGTAGGTGGGCATTGCCAGCCCGCGGCTGACCGCGACGATGAGCATGATGGTGGCCATGACCATCTTGATCATGTGCGGTTTGACGTAGGTGGTGCCGATGGCGCCGAGCTGCACGCCCAGGAGCGAGCCGCCGAGGATGATGAGCACGAGGCGGATGTCGACCATGCCGTGCATGGCCCAGTTGATGGAGCCACCCAGGCCCATGGCGAAGGCGATGACCAGTTCGGTGGCCGAGGCCATGAGGCCGGGCACGCCGAGCACGTAGATCATGCCGGGTACGCCGATGAAGCCGCCCACGGCGATGGTCGCGGCCAGCATGCCGGTGGCGAATCCCACGGGCAGGGTGAACCACAGGGAGATGCGCAGACCCGAACGCGGGAAGTTGATCATGGGCCACAGCTCGATCTTCTGCAGGCGCTTGGCCAGGGCAGTGGTCTCTTCCTCGCCGCCGCAGCGGGCGCACTTGATGGCGTCTTTCATGACGTAGCCGCCCACCAGGACCAGAACCAGGACAAATGACGTGCTGACGTAAAGATCGGACCCGGCCGAGCCCCACATGGCCAGGATCACCTGCTGGATCTTGATGCCGATCTGCACGCCGATGCCGGCCGAGGCGGCCATGATCAGGCCCATTTTTACGTCGACCTGGCCGTAGCGGAAGCGCTTGATGGCGCCGACCAGGGCCTTGGGGAATTTGTGACACATGTTGCTGGCCACGGCCACCGTGCCGGGCACGCCCAGGCTCATCATGCCGGGAGTGAGCACGAAGGCTCCGCCCGAACCGATAAAGCCGCTGACCAGTCCGCCGATGAATCCGACCAGAAACAGGAATGTGATCGCCATTGCGTTCAGATCTATGAATTTGCTGGGGTCAAGGCTCAAAATATCCATGGTGGTGTCTCCTCGGTATCTTTCGTTTAGGCGTTGAGGACAGGGCGCTGGGCCGGGCGTTTGGTAGCTTCGACGGTCTTGCGGGTATCCTTGCGGATGGCGGAAATGCCGAGCACGGACCACAGATTGCTTGCGAACTCGCCGTGCAGATAGGATACGGCGAAGACCGTGGCGATGGGCCCGGCGGCCCAGAAGGAGCCCTGGGCGAAATGCGCGGCGATGGTGTCGCCGTAAGCGAAGAACCCCGTGTAGAAGGCGGCGGTCAGCGTTCCGAAGAGAATGGTCCGTCCGAAGGGTTTGCTGTTCGATTGAGTAGTGGCCATTGTATTCTCCATGTTGTTGTTTACCGCTTGCAGCGGGTGTTTTGAGCGGGGAATCCTACGGTCGTTCTGCCTGGGCGGAGCCTGCGGCGGCATAGGCGCGGGCCCGTGGTTGTTGCGGCTGCGGCCGCGCAGTTATCTGACAGGCCGTGGTCAGGGGGCACCGAGCTTCATCGCTGCCGCAATGCGCGTCGAAGTGCACCGTGCACAGGGCCTTTTCCATGTTGGCGTAGATGTGGTCCCGGCCGATCTTGTCCAGGAGACCACTGCGTTCCATGATGGCCATGACCGTGTCGTTGACTCCGGCGAGCGAGATGTCCACGCCCCGGCTGCGGCAGCGTTCGATGACCAGGGACAGGGCCTCCTCGCCGGAGGCGTCCATGTCGTTGATGCCCTTGGCCACCAGCACGATGTGCTTCAAGCGCTTCTTGGACTGCAGACGCCCGGTGATGGCTTCGTCCAGAAAGCTGGCATTGGCGAAAAAGAGGGGGCCGTTGAAACGGACCATGTCCACATGAGCGCACAGATCGAGGCCGAAGCGGGTCGCGTCGCGCAGTTCGCCTCCTTCGGTCCGGGCCAGGGAGCTGACCATGGGACGCATGTTGCGGTACAGGAAGACGCCCAGGGACAGGATCACGCCGATCATGATGCCCTTGTCCAGGTGCGGCGCGAAGGCCAGGGTGGCGATGAACGTGATCACGGAGATGGCCCCGTCGTATTTGGCGACCTTCCAGGAATGCAGGAAGCCTGCGGGCTGGATGAGCCCGATGACCGCCATCATGATCACCGCGGCCAGGGTGCACTGGGGCAGGTGGTACAGAAGGGGGGTGAGGAAGAGCAGGGCCGCGAGCACCACTGCACTGGTGAACACGCTGGAGAATCCGGTCATTGCTCCGGCCTGCAGATTGACCGCCGAGCGGGAAAAGGACCCCGACACCGGGTAGCTTTTGCTGAACGCGCCCAGGATGTTGGCGAGGCCCTGGCCGATCAGTTCCTGATTCGGGTCCAGGCTCTGGCCTGTTTTTGCGGCCATGGCCTTGGCGATGGAGATGGCCTCCATGAAGCCCAGCAGGGCGATGATCATGGCGCTGGGGAGAAGCCTGAGCATCACGCCGAGATCGAAATGCGGCACGCTCAGGGCGGGCAGGCCGCTGGGCACCGCGCCGACCACGGCTCCGCCTCCGATCATGGTCAAGGCCAGGGGATCGAGCAGGGAATTGCCAATGCGCAGACGCCATGTCCGTCCGTCGTTGGCCGCGCCGACCGGGACGGTACTGTCCTGAGGGTAGAACTTCAGCCTTCCGTCAGGCTCGGGCACGGCCTGGAAGAGCATGGAGCGAAGCATGGCCTTGAGGTTTTGGGCCTGGCTTTTGGCGATCTCCATTTCCAGGGACAGGCGGCGCAGTTCATGCTCCTCGTCGACCAGGGCAAAGAGTTCGCCGCTTTTTTTGGCCTCTTCCATGTCCGTGGTCAGGGCTGTGCGCTTGGTGGCCAGATCGACTTGGGCCTGCATGGCCCTGTTGTAGTCGGCCAGGGCCTGGCTCGCCTTGGGCGCGGCCAGGGAGTTCACGCTGGTGACGGCGTTGTGCTCAAAGCCGGTGCCCCAGGAAAAGATCGTGGTCAAGGCCACGGCCACCAGCACGTTGGGCACATTCGGACTGAAGCGCTTCAGGACGAACATGAGCGCGAAGGCGAAGACGCCCAGGGCCAGCGTGGGCCAGTGCGTGTACTCCATGGCCGCCTGCGCGACCCGCAGGATGGTCTGATAATGATGTTCGGCGCTGTCCACGGACACGCCGAACATCTTGGAAAGCTGGCTGGTGGCGATGATGATGGCCGCCGCGTTGGTGAAGCCGGCCACCACGGGATGGGACAGAAAGTTGACCACCAGTCCCAGTCGCAACACGCCAAGGGACAACTGGAAGATGCCGACGGCCAGGGCCAGCAGCACGGCGTAGGCGATGTAGCTGGCGCTGCCCGCCGTGGCCAGGGGTTCGAGGCTGGCGGCGGTCATCAGCGAGACCACGGCCACCGGTCCGGTGGAGAGCTGTCGGCTGGAACCGAACAGCGCGGCGATGAGCGGGGGAAGGAAGGACGCGTACAAGCCGTAGTACGGAGGCAGCCCCGCGAGCTGGGCATAGGCCATGCTCTGCGGGATGAGCACCAGGGCCACGGTCAGTCCGGCCATGAAATCCATTTTCAGGTGCTCGGTGGAATACGTCTTGATCCAGCCGAAAAACGGGATCATTCTCAAGACTAGAGTGCCCATGATGTCTCCTTGCCCGTCAAGGTGCGGAGCCTGACGGAAGTGCCCCGGGTTCGCGGAGGGGCGAAAATGAGATGGCAGGTGATTGCCCGCATCATTTGACCGTGAACAGGGCGAGCCCGGTCTGGCCGACGACCTGTTCGCCTTCCTCGGGTTCGCTCAAGATGAATTCGATTCGTCCGCAGGACCGCACAAGCTCGCTGACAGCCTCTTCAATGCCTCCGAAACGGACCTCGTGGGCGATGTGCAGACCCATCCGCGCGGCGTTTTCATGCCAGGAGGAAGCCGCCTGAGCCGAGAGCTGGGTGAAGGATTCCCTCCACGTCGCGTCTCCCGCCTTCATGCCGATGCTCAGGAGCAAAAGGTCGCTGCCCATTCTTTCGGCCACGCTCAGGGCGTATTCACGCAGGCGGGGCGAAAAGGAGCAGCCATGCCCGATGACCAGGATGCGCCTGCGGCCCGTGGACGTCGGCGCGACCAGGTCGGCGGCGAGCATCTGCTCTCCGGCCTCGGCCAGGGCGACCGCTTCGCTGTAATCCGCGAGCCTGTCCTGGACGGACTTGGCGCGGCGCAGTGATGGGGTGGGCGTGTGCATCGAATTTCGTAACCAATTGCGCGGCATGTTCTGCTCCTGCTCGTGTTGTCTGGTTGGCCTAGCGGGCCTGCAAGGTCGGACGGGGACGTTTTTCCACCTGCTTGACCGCTTCGGCCTGGGTTTTGGGCTGCGGCTGCTCTGCTTTGAGCAACAGCGTGGCTTCCTCGCTTAAGTTTCGTTCCGCAAAGGCAGTGGCCGCATAATTCGTCTCGATCGTTTCACGGATGGTGCTCATTTTGCTAACCTCGCGTTAAATGTGATGCGATCCCCTAAACAAGGCGCGTGCCATGTTTGAAAAAATTCTACTTGTTTGAAATAATTGATTTTAATCAAGACTGGAGTACGGGCGGGATTTCGGGCTATGTTGCAGATTGCAGCGCCTGATCGTGAAAACCATAACAAAGTCCAGCTTGCCGGGGTTGATGCAGATTGCAGCGCTGTTGCAAAACGCAACAAAAAGCCGGAAACGGAGCAGGCAGGGCACAGGGGACGATCGATGTTTTTTCGCAAACAGGAACTCGAGGCGCCGGTGCAGACGGCGGACCCTACGGGGTTGCGGGAAAAATGCCGGCAGGCGGAGCTGCCTGAGCCGGTGCAAAGCGCCATTGAATCCGAAATCAGCCGCATGGAAAAGACCGATGCGGCGGTGGCGGAATATTCCATCGCGCTCAATTACGTGGAGACGTTGCTTTCGCTGCCGTGGAACGCCATGACGCGGGACAATCTCGACCTGGCGCAGGCGGCGGAAGTCTTCGACGGCAGCCATGCGGGCCTGGGGCAGGTCCGGGAGCGGGTGCTGGAGCATCTGGCGTCCAGGGTGCTGCATTCCAAGCGGCAGGCCTCGCTGCTCATCGTCGACGACGAGCCCATCGCCCGTTCCAACCTGCGCCACGTGTTGGCGCGGGAGGGGTACGCGGTGGAGGTCGCGGCCAACGGTGAGGAGGCCATGGCCTTTCTTGCCCGTCAGGAGTTCGACTGCATCGTCACTGACCTCAAAATGGATCGCATGGACGGCATGCAGCTCCTTGAAGCGGCCAGGGCCGTGGCCCCGGACACGAAATTCATTCTGGTCACGGGCTACGCCACGGTGGATACCGCCGTGCAGGCCTTGAAGACCGGGGCCGTGCATTATCTTTCAAAGCCCATAGATCTTAATGAATTGCGGGAGGCTGTGCGAACTGCCCTGCTTTCGCGCACGCACCGCTACGCCAATCGCTCGCCGATCCTGTGTTTTGTCGGGCCTCCGGGCGTGGGCAAGACCTCGGTCGGCAAGGCCATCGCCGAGGCCCTGGGGCGGCGTTTCTACCGCATGTCCCTGGCCGATCTGCGCGACGAGGCCGAGCTGCGCGGGCATCGCCGGACCTATGTCGGGGCCATGCCCGGCCGCATCATCCAGGCGCTGAAAAGCGTAGGGGTGCGCAATCCGGTCTTCATGCTCGACGAGATGGACAAGATCGGCCAGGACGTGAAGGGTGACCCGGCCATGGCCATGCTCGAAATCCTCGATCCGGAGCAGAATTCGCGCTATGTGGACCGTTATCTGGAGATGCCCTTCGATCTGTCCGAGGTGCTCTTCATCGCCACGGCCAACGGGATCGAGCGCCTGGCCGGGCCGCTGTTGGACCGCCTGGAGGTGGTGCAGTTTTCCGGATACTCCGAGGCCGAGAAGCTCGATATCGCCACCCGCTTCCTGCTGCCGCGCCAGTTGCGGGGGCACGGTCTGACCAATCCGTATCCCACGATTCTCCCCGAGGCCCTGGTGCGCATCATCCGCGAATACACTAACGAGTCCGGCGTGCGCGGCCTTGAGCGCGAGATCGCGCGGCTGTGCCGCAAGCTGGCCCGCCTGCGTCTGGACGGCGGGGCCGAGGCCGTGGCTGCGCCCGTGGCCAGCGAGGGCGCGGCGGTTTTGCTCGGACCGGCGCGGTTTCGGCATGATGCGGCGGAGGCGGGAGGGTTAATCGGCACGGCCACGGGCCTGGTCTGGTCGGAGACGGGCGGGGAGATCATTTTTGTCGAAGTTACGCGCATGACCGGCCCGGGCCAGCTCATCCTGACCGGCTCCCTGGGCGGTGTGCTCAAGGAATCGGCCCAGATCGCGCTCAGCTTCATCCGCAGCAACGCGCAGGCCCTGGGCGTGGCTGCGGATTTCTTTGAAGGTCACGACATCCACATCCACATTCCGGCCGGCGGCATCGCCAAGGATGGGCCCTCGGCCGGGCTGACCATCGCCGTGGCCCTGATATCCCTTTTGACGGGCCGCCCGGCGCGTTCGGACGTGGCCCTGTCCGGCGAGCTGTCGCTGGTGGGCCGGGTCTTGCCGGTCAGCGGGGTGCGTGAAAAGATCTTGGCCGCTCTGCGCGGCGGGGCGGCCACGGTCGTGCTGCCCGCCGCCAACGCGGCCGATGTGGCGGTCTTGCGCGAAAGTGTGGCCGATCTGCCGCCGGTGGTCTTGGTGGAACGGGTCGAACAGGCCCTGGCCGTGGTCCTGGCCGCTCGGGAGGACGCACCATGTATGGAATGATCTCGCGTTTCGCCAGCGGCAAGATCCGCCGCATCGTTCTTTTCGGCATGGTGCTGTCCATCCTGGGTTTTTCCGTGCTCGGAGGCATCTCCTACCGCTATCTGCTACAGATCGAGGATGCCCTGGCCCTGGCCGAGGTCGTGGACGATCTGAGCAGCGAGATCCTGGAGATCCGCCGCTACGAGAAGAACTATCTTCTTTACGCATTGCAGGAGGATTACCAGGAGACCTTGCGCTATTGCGATGCCGCCCTGTCCATCATCGAGCGCATCGAGCCCCGGGAAGGGGGGCTGATCGGGGCCGATCTGAAAGGAAGGATGACCCTGGTGCGGCTGCGGGACGATCTGCGTCGTTACAAAGAGCTCTTTTCCAGCCTCGGCACGCAGGGACGGGCCGGCAATGGCGAGGACGACGCCCTGGGCATCGAACTGCGCGACCAGGGCAAGGATCTTGTCGATGTGGTCAGGCAGTTCGTGATCTACCAGCGTGAACAAATCTTGGGCATTGTCGGCACCTTGAAGCACCAACTGGCTCTGGCCATCGCCGCGTTCACCGGGGTGGCCATATTTTTCTCCTGGCTGGTCGGACGCAGGATTTTCGGAGCCCTGGGCATCATCGAGCATTCCGCGCGCCAGATCGTGCAGGGCAATTTCGAACCCCTGCCCCTGCCGGACACCAGCGACGAGACGCGGGGTGTGGTTGAGGCCTTCAATCACATGATCGAGGAGCTTGAGCGCAGGCAAAGCCAGCTCCTGCAGGAAAAGAAGCTGGCCTCGCTCGGCGTTCTCACGTCGGGCATCGCCCACCAGCTCAACAATCCGCTCAACAACATCTCCACCTCCTGCCAGATCCTGCAGGAGGACCTGGAAGCGGCCCTGCCCGTCGATCCGGCCCTGACCCGGCAGATGCTCGACAACATCTATCAGGAGGTCAGCCGGTCGCGCGACATCGTCAAAGGGTTGCTCGAATTCGCCCGCGAGACGGATTTTTGCCTGAAGTCCGTGCCCTTGCAGGCCGTGGTGCAGCGGGCGGTGACCCTGGTTTCGAGCGAAGTGCCGACAGGGGTGCGCATCCTGACCGATATTCCGGCGGACATCGTGCTGCCCCTGGACAACCAGCGCTTTCAGGAGGTGCTGTTGAACCTGATGATAAACGCCATCCACGCCATCACCCCGCCCGGCGTGATCTCGCTTTCCGCCACGTCCGAACCCGGTTCGACGGAGGCGGTGCTGCAGGTCACCGACACCGGGGCGGGCATCGCCCCCGAACACATGGGCCGCATCTTCGACCCCTTTTTCACGCTGAAGGACACGGGCACGGGCCTGGGTCTGTCCGTGGTCTTCGGCATCATCAAGAAGCATGGGGGAACCATCGGCGTTGAAAGCGCCGTGGGCGAAGGCACGACCTTCACCATCCGGCTGCCGCGCATGACTTCGGGGGCCGCATGAGCGCCATGGCGCAGGCGTCCCCGGCCATCCCGGCGGCCAGGATTCTGGTGGTCGACGACGAGGTCATCTCGCGCGACAATCTGGCCCTGGCCCTGGCCAGGCAGGGTCACGACACGGTGACCGCATCAGGCGGGGCCGAGGCCCTTGGCCTTTTACAGGATTCGGATTTCGACATGGTCCTGACCGACCTGATGATGGAAGGCATGGACGGTCTGGCCCTCTTGCGCGAGGTCAAGTCCCGCCATCCCGACATCGAGGTCGTGGTCATCACCGGCTACCCCACGGTGGATACGGCGGTGGAAGCCATGCGGGCCGGGGCCTATGACTATCTGGCCAAGCCGTACCGCATCGACGAGGCCCGGCTGCTGGTGCACAAGGCGCTGGAGAAGCGGCGGCTCAAGCTGGAGGTGGCCCGGCTGCGCGAGCAGTTGCGCGAGCGGACCCTGCCCGTACCCATGCTCGGCGCGGCCCCGTGCATGGTGGAGCTCAAGCGCACCATCGCGCAGGTCGCGCCCTCCGACGCCACGGTGCTGATCCTTGGGGAGACGGGCACGGGCAAGGAAGTGGCGGCGCGCATGGTGCACCTCTTCAGCCGTCGCTCCGAGGCCCGTTTTCTGGCCATCAATTGCGGGGCGTTCAACGAGGAGCTTCTTGAAAGCGAGCTTTTCGGGCACGAGCAGGGCGCTTTTTCCGGCGCGACCCGGCAGAAGAAGGGCCTGTTCGAGGCGGCGGAGGGCGGCACGCTCTTTCTCGACGAAGTGGGGGAGATGTCCCTGGCCATGCAGGTCAAGCTGCTGCGCGCCGTGCAGGAACGGACCATCCGCCGCGTCGGCGGCACCGCCGACATCGCCGTGGACGTGCGCCTTGTGGCCGCGACCAACAAGAACCTCAAAACCGAGGTGGAGGCGGGCCGCTTTCGTCAGGACCTGTATTTCCGTCTGCATGTCCTGGTGCTGAACATGCCGCCGTTGGTGCAGCGACGGGAAGATCTGCCGCTGTTGGCCCGCTATTTCGCGGAAAAGGCCAGCCGGGAGACGGACCGCCCGGCTCCGGGCATTTCCGATGAAGTGATGGAGATACTGAGCCGCTATGCCTTTCCGGGCAATGTCCGCGAGCTGCAGAACGTCATCGAGCGGGCCGTAATCTTCTGCAACGGGGATGAGATCCGCGCGGCCCACCTTTCTCCGGAGCTGCGCGAAGTCTCCCTGCATGTCAGCCGCGCCGGGGACAGGCAGCCCATGACTTTGGAGGAGTGCGAGCGCGAGCAGATCCAGTGGACTCTGGAGCATGCGGCGGACAATCGCACCCTGGCCGCCAAACTGCTGGGCATCGACCGGGCTTCTTTGTGGCGCAAGATCAAGCGTCACGGGTTGTAGAGCGAAGGCTCGGCATGGAATATTCCGCCCTTGATTGCGCCGGCTTTTGCCGGGACTGCGGACGTGAGCACGTCCTTCCCTCCGCGCCTGCCGTGCCCCACGCCTTGGAACTGATGGGGCAGCTCGAACGCCACGGCCATATCGGGCTTGGGATAAAGACGGAAGATTCGCGTCTTTTCCTGGACTACCTGTACGGCCCGGCCAGGGGCCAGATGTTCGGGGTGCTCCTGTATGCGGACAAAGCCGGGAAGCAGGGCGTGCTTAAGGCTTTTTCCGGACAGTACAACGGGATCTGGGAGGTGCCGGGCTGGGTCCCGCCCATTCTTGAGCCGGCGGAGTTTGCACGCACAATCGAGCGCGACGAGCCGCGTATCAAGGACTTGACCCGCCGCATGCAGGGATTGGGCGTGGACGATCCGAGTCGCCTGGCAATGCTGGCGCAGCGCCGCGAATTGTCCCGAAATCTCATGGATCGCATCTTCGGCTTGTACCGACTGACCAATTTTCACGGCCGGGCCAGGGCCCTGGCCGACGTGTTCATGGGCACTTCCATGCCCACGGGCACGGGTGAATGCTGCGCGCCCAAGCTCTTGCACCACGCCGCCCTGCACGGGCTGACCCCGCTCGGTCTCGCGGAATTTTTTGTTGGCCGAGAAAATCGTTCCGCCACCCGCAGGCACGGGCAGTTTTTCGCGCCCTGCGCGGAAAAATGTCGGCCGATTCTGGGGTTCCTGCTGTGCGGACTCAGCGCGAAAACCCACGGCCGGTGAGCCGTTCCGCGTAGAAGCACCGACTCAGGTCCGATCCGGATTCATGTTACGACTCGATCACTGACCTCCTGCGCTCTTGCCTGTCGGCCGCTCTTGCGGCACTCATAGCCCATGATCCACATTTCCCCGGCCACCGCCATCATATATCGCCGCATCTTCAAGGTTTCCATGCCCCTGGTCGTCAGCCTCGGCGCGACCACGGTCATGGAGTTCACGGACCGCCTCTTTTTGGCCCGCTATTCCCTCGACGCCATTGCCGCAGCCTTGCCCGCCGGGATCATGGCTCTTTTGGCCATGACGATTTTTCTGGGTACCACCAGCTATGTTTCCGTGTTCGTGGCCCAGTACACCGGCCAGGGGCGACCCGAGATGGTCGGCAGGGCGGTCTGGCAGGGTATCTACGTGGCGCTGTTGGGGGCGGTCGTGCTGGGGGGAATGGCCTTTCTCGCCGATGGCATTTTTGCTCTCGGAGGTCATTCCAGGGAGATTCAGGTCCTTGAATCCATATATTTTCGGACCCTGTGCATGGGGGCGGGGATTCATCTCGCCGGCGGCGCTTTTGCCGGATTCTTTACCGGCCTGGGCCGCACGCGCGTTGTCATGCTCGCCAACCTGGCGGGAATGCTCCTGAACATCCCCCTCGATTATTGCCTCATCAACGGCATCGGGCCGTTTCCGGAGCTGGGCATCTTTGGCGCGGGTCTGGCCACGGTGATCAGTTGGGGGCTCATTACGGCCATTCTCTGGATGGCCATGCGCCGCCGCGAGAATGCCCGTTTCCGCCTGACCACGGATCGAAGGCTGCGGCTTGACCTGTGGCTGCGGCTCATGCGCTACGGCCTGCCGAGCGGGATGGAGTTTTTTCTTGATATATTCGCCTTCACGGTCTTCATCTTCGTGGTCGGCCGGCTCGGGACCATGGAGCTGGCCGCGACCAACATAGCCCTCAATATCAATGCCCTGGCCTTCATGCCGTTGGTCGGTTTCGCCATGGGCACCAGCACCCTGGTCGGGCAGGCCATGGGCGCGGGCAAGCCCGATGACGTGCCGGTCGTGGTGCGTGCCAGCCTGGTGCTGACCTTTGCCTATCTGGCAGTCATGTCGGCGGTGTTTCTGTTCGCTCCGGAAGCGGTCCTGCAGCTGTTCCAGCCCCGCGACATGGATCCGGCCGCCTTTGCCTCGGTGGTCGGCATGGGCCGGATTCTGCTCATGATTGTGGTCGCCTACCTGTTCTTCGACGGGGTTAGTTTTATTGTCTACGGAGCTTTGAAAGGGGCGGGGGATACGGTCTTTGTCATGACCTCGCGCCTGGCGCTGGTCATCACGGTCATGGTCGGGCCGCTTCTGGCCGGAGCCAGGCTTGGCTTTGGACTGTATTATTTCTGGGCCGTGAGCTGTACGTTTCTGGTCATGTTGTCCCTGGTCGGCTGGTGGCGCTTCAGACAGGGGAAATGGCGGCACATGCTGGTGGTGGAGAAAAGGCCGCCCGCCTGAAGCCGGGCGGCTGAAGGGTTCAGGCCGCCTGTCCGCATCCGGAGCTGCCACGCCGGTCACGGACATAGACATTGCCGGGCAGGGTCTTGGCGTAGCCCTTGATCTGGGCCGCTTTTTCCCCCAGGGCCTGCAGACTGCACGGAGCCATGCAGTCCACGATGCCGATGGAGACGGAGACAAGCGGGAACTGCTGTTCCTTGCCGTCGCGACCCTTGCCCATGATCCATCCTCTGGCGCGGTCCTGGGTATGGTAGCAGTTCAGGATGAGCCTCTTGAAGCAGCGGGTCACGGCCTGGCAGATGCGTTCCGCCTTTTCCGGATTGACCATGGCCACGAAGTCATCCCCGCCGATGTGGGCCAGAAAGTCTCCGCTGTGCCCATGCCGGGAGATGGCCCAGGTCATGATGCGGCCCAGCAGCAGAATGACAAAGTCGCCGTCCTTGAAGCCGTAGACGTCATTGTACACCTTGAAATTGTCCAGGTCCGCATAAAGCATGCAAAAGGGCTTGGCCCTTCTGAGCCGTGTCTCGATTTCCTTTTCCAGGGCCACGTTGCCCGGAATGCCTGTCAGGGGGTTGGTACCCTTGGCCATCTCGACCTGCACCTGCGCCAGGGTGGTCAGCATCTTCTGCACCGTTACCACGCCCAGAAACTGTCCGCCGCTGGTGACGATGACCTCGTCGTAGGCTTTGAGCATTTCGCGGGTGTTGGCGTCCTTGGCCACGGATTCCACGGGTTCGCGCTCGTCGACGATCATGGGCGTGGTGTCCATGAGCACGGCCACGGGCTTTTCCGCGTACAGCGCGCGCCCGTAAAGAGTGGCCAGGTGCCGGTCCAGGCTGTAGCCCATGACCAGCCCACGGGGTATCCCATCCTCGACGACGACCACGCTTGAGAGCGCCGGATTTGTGGCAAAGATCCGCTGCACTGATTGGACCGGAGTACGCGGGCTGACCGTCAGCGTCTTTTGCACCAGCTGTCCGATGGGGATCGAGCAGGAGAGCCTGCCGAAGTTGTCCGAACGAAGCGGGGTAAGCTCCTTCATGTCCAGCGGGGTCTCGGGTTTGGGGAAATGCGGGCGGCTCAGGTAATACCCCTGGCCGAAATGGACTCCGATCTCCGTCAATGTCCGGGCCTCGCCCTTGGTTTCGATCCCTTCGGCGATGATCTCCGAGCCGATGCGGCCAGCCAGGGTGACCATGGTCTCCATCAGCGCCCTGCGCACAGGGTCCTTGTCCACATCGCGCACCAGCGACATGTCGACCTTGATGAAGTCCGGCTTCAGGGCCGCGACGGTGGACAGGCCCGAGTAGCCCGTTCCGGCATCGTCCACGGCGATCTTGAAACCCTGGCTGCGATAATGGTCCAGGGTTTTGTGAAACGAGGTGAAGTCCTTGATGGAATGGCGTTCGGTGATTTCAAAGACAATATCCTCGGGTCTCAGGCCATGCTTGTCCAGAATTTCAAGGGTCTTGCCGGGCGCGAAGGTCGGGTCGACCACGGTGCGCGGATGAATGTTCAGGAACAGCCGTTGACCTGACGCCAGGGTTCCCACCGTTTCCATGGCCTTGGAACGGCAGGCCTGCTCCAAGGCGAAGAGCTGTCCGAACTGTTCGGCGAAATCAAAGAGGATCGACGGCGACTCGAAATCGGACCCCCGCGGCCCGCGTGCCAATGCTTCCCAGGCCATGACCGCCCCGGTCTTGAAGTCGTAGATGGGCTGGAAGAGCATGCGGATCTGTCCGTTGCGGATGATGGAGCGGAAGGTCGACGAGAGCTTGACCGCTTCAAGATCGATTCCGCCCTGGGCCATGCGTCGCGCATCGCGAATGGCCTCGTGGAAAATCCGCTCCCGCTCGAAAAGTGAGGATTCCGGCAGCATGGCGAATCCCACCTCGATCTCGAATTCCCTGCCGAGGGATGAGATGGTGTGCTTTCTGAGTATGGCCTGCAGCTTGACCTTGAGGCTGAAGGCCTGGTCCATGAGCTGAGAATCCCCGGCCTGTCCCAGACAACGGATAAGCACCGCCTCGCCGCAAGAGATTCGTAACGCGTGCCTGGCGTTGAGCATAGGACTGCCCGGATCGTGCTGGTTCAATGCGTTGATCAGCAGGTTCTCCAACTCTTCGGCGACATGGTCTCCGTAGAGTTCCCGGCAGAGCCCGAAGTCTTTGAGACGAAATATGAAAATGCTCAGCCAATTATGGGCGTGCAGGAATTTTTTGAGTTCGAAAATCGGTGGGGTTGCGGCGTGCATGATTTCTGCTTGAGAGTGGGACATATTTTCCTCGGATGGATGAAATACGAGTCATTTAATTGGTACAATTTAAGTTAGATGCTCTTTGTCCGGCAGATGCGACATTTTGGCGACAGTTTCGCGACAAGACCGAGGCGATGTGATTGAGTCCCTTTGGGGCGAATGTTACAGGAAATTCATATGGGTGTCACAATGCTGTCACACGACCCCTGTAGCCCATGTTGGGTACGAAGGGGCTGATGCCGAAAGTGACGCGGCTCTTTTCGTGAACAAGGGGGAAACATGGCTCACAAGATTGTCGTCATCGAAGACGAACCCGATATTGCCAACCTGCTGGCCTTTCATCTGAAATCCGGGGGCTACGACTGTTTCGTGGCCCGGGACGGTAAAAAGGGGCTGCAACTGGTTCAGAGCGAACGTCCGGACCTGGTGCTTCTTGACCTCATGCTGCCCGGCATGAGCGGCACGGATGTGTGCAAGGCGGTCAAGGGCAGCCCTGAATGCGCTCACATACCAATCATTATGCTCACCGCCCGGGGTGACGAAGTCGACCGCATTCTTGGTTTCGAGCTTGGCGCGGACGATTATGTCATCAAGCCTTTCAGCCCCCGGGAGCTGATGCTGCGCATCAAGACGGTCCTGCGACGCAACGTGAATATCCTGCCCAAGGTCGCGCACTGGCAGCGCGACGGGCTGGCGGCCGATTTCGAGGCCTATACGCTTTTGGTCGACGGCGTGGACGCGCATCTGACCCCCACGGAGTTCAATCTCTTCGGCGAATTCGTGCGCAACGAAGGCAAGGTGCTCTCCCGGGAGCAGCTCTTAAGCAACGCCTGGGGCTATGAATTCGAAGGCTATTCGCGCACCGTGGATACCCATGTACGCAGGCTGCGCAAGAAGCTCGGACCCTATGCCGACTGGCTGGAGACTGTCCGGGGCATCGGGTATCGCATGAAACGTGAAAACCAGGTCGATTAGGGCAGAGCATGACCACTACGACGATTTCCTTGCGGCTGCGGCTGTTTCTGGCCTTTGGGGTCATTTTGTTTTTGGCGCTGGGCGTGCCTGCCTACTATCTGCACCAGAATCTCGGGCAGACCAGCGAGCGCGAGGCCCGCGATGGCGCGGTGCGCGACCTGCGTTCCGTCGAATGGATGCTGTCTTCCGGCTCTTTTCACGACCTTGAACAGGTCAACGAGGCCCTGCGCGAACTGGCCGCGCGCATGGACATACGCATCACGTTCATGACTCTTGACGGCCGGGTGCTGACCGATTCCGGCGTGACGGCGCAGCGGGTGGAGAGCCTGGAGAACCACCTGGGCCGTCCCGAGGTGACCCAGGCCCTGGGCGGGGAGGTCGGGGTCGGCCTGCGCTACAGCGACACCCTGGGCCAGGAGCTGC
This sequence comes from Desulfomicrobium baculatum DSM 4028, assembly GCF_000023225.1. NCBI lineage: Bacteria > Pseudomonadati > Thermodesulfobacteriota > Desulfovibrionia > Desulfovibrionales > Desulfomicrobiaceae > Desulfomicrobium > Desulfomicrobium baculatum. The sequence goes on along the minus strand of NC_013173.1, from coordinate 3,050,047 downwards.
TCTATGCGGCCATGCGTACGCAGGCGAGCGGGGTCCTGCCGGAGGGTGTCGTGCGCATCGCGCGTCCCCAGAGCCAGATCCGCAAGAGCCTGGACCGCCTCTACGGGCAGGCTGGCTGGGTTTACGGGCTCGGCGTGGTTTTTGCCTTCGGGCTGGTTTCCCTGACTTCGCGCCAGGTCGGCCGCGCCATCGCGAGCGTGGCCCAGGCCGCCGCCGACATCGGCCAGGGCGAACCGGGCAAGCGCATTCGTTTTTCCCCGAGCACGGAGCTCACCCCGCTGGTTGTGGCCTTCAACAACATGGTCGAGCGCATCGAGTCCAACATGCAGACCATCGTCAAGCAGAAGATGGAGTCCGAAGCCGTGTTGAACGGAATGAAGGCCGGACTCATCGTTCTTGACGGCAACGGGCGAATCTTGCGCGGCAACTACGCCGCCCAGGAGATTTTTCCCGGCCTGTCGACCTTTGCGGGCCACAAGCCCATGGAGCTGTCACTGCTCCAGGATCTGCAGGACGCCTGCGACGCAGCGCTGAAAAAACGCCTGGAAGGGGATTTTTCCCAGGTCGGCGTGATGGTGTCCCTGGCCGGCGGCAGGAATTTCGATGTCTCCATCGTGCCTATCAAGGGCGACGCCGAGCTCGGCGTGATCATGGTTTTTCACGACATCACCGAGATCAAGCGCGTGGAACAGATCCGTCGTGATTTTGTGGCCAACGTGTCGCACGAGCTGCGTACACCGCTGACATCGATCAAGGGCTATGCCGAAACGTTGGTGGGCATCGACAAATACGACCCCGAGCAGACGCGTTCATTTCTGGAGGTCATTCTGCGCAACGCCAACCACATGAACACCATGCTTGACGAGCTGCTGCAGCTTTCGCGCCTGGAACATGGCAAACTGCGCCTTGACCTGGTCTCGGTCGAACCGGCTTCGGCGGTGTATTCGGCCTGGAAAAGCTGTCACCCATTGAGCAAGAACATCGAGTTCACAAGCGAACTGGACGCCTCCACCCCTGCGGTGCGGGCCAATTTCGAGCAGTTGGTTCAGGTTTTTCGCAATGTCTTTGAAAACGCCATCAAATATGTGCCCGAGGAGACTGCCGTCATCCGTGTCCACGGACATACGAGCGGACCGGAGCTGGTTGTTTTTATCGAGGACAACGGGCCGGGCATTCCGGCCGAAGACCAGACCCGGATTTTTGAACGGTTCTACCGTGTGGAAAAAGACCGCAACAGCTCCATCGGCGGCACGGGCCTTGGCCTGGCTATCAGTAGGCACATCATGGCCAACCACGGAGGGCGGATCACGGTACAGAGCCCTGTGCCCGAAACCGGGATCGGATCCCGCTTCATCATTACCTTGCCCCTGGCCGGGCAGATCTCAGAGGAATAGACATGACAGAAACGGTCAAGATTTCGTCCAGAAATCTCAACTTTTATTATTCGGACTTTCACGCGCTGCAGGATATCTCCTTTGATATGCTGCAGCATCAGGCCACGGCCCTGATCGGGCCTTCGGGCTGCGGCAAGTCGACGTTCTTGCGTTGCATAAATCGCATGAACGATCTCATAGCCGGCACCCGGATCGAGGGGGCTTTGACCATGGACGGTCAGGATCTGAACGATTCTTCCCATGACGTGGTCGTGCTCCGGCGCAGGGTGGGCATGGTCTTTCAGAAACCCAACCCCTTCCCCAAGAGCATCTACGAGAACGTGGCCTATGGACTGCGGGTCAACGGCGTCAAGGACCGCGAGTTCATCGACGCACGGGTGGAGGAAAGCCTGAAGCTTGCCGCCCTGTGGGATGAGGTCAAGGACCGCATGGACCAGTCGGGCCTCAGCCTCTCCGGCGGTCAGCAACAGCGCCTGTGCATCGCCCGGGCCATGGCCGTGGAGCCCGAGGTCCTGCTCATGGACGAGCCCGCCTCGGCGCTGGATCCCATCGCCACCCAGAAGATCGAGGAACTCATCCACGATCTCAAAAACAAGTTCACCATCGTCATTGTCACGCATTCCATGCAGCAGGCCGCCCGCGTCTCCGATCGGACCGCCTTTTTCTACATGGGCCGGCTCATCGAGGTCGGCCCGACAGACAAGCTGTTCACAAGGCCGGAGAACAAGCAGACCGAGGACTACATAACCGGACGTTTCGGTTGATGCCTTTATGTTCTCATGACCGGTCCGCCAAATATTTAAAGGAAGTGAAAGATGTATACGCATTTGCATGAAGAAATCGAAACGTTGAAGCTCAAAGTGCTGAAGATGGTGTCCCTGACCGAGGATGCGGTCCAGAAATCGATCCAGGCCTATGTGAACAAGGATTTGTATTTGGCCGAGGAGGTTCAGGACGGGGACGTGGACGTCAATCGTCTGGAAGTGGAGATCGACGAACTTGCCTTGAGGCTCCTGGCCCTGGAACAGCCCGTGGCCGGGGATCTGCGCTTTATTTTGGGGTGCATGCGCATCAGCGTCGACCTTGAGCGCATCGCCGACGAAGCCGTGAACATCGCCGAGCGGTCCATCATGCTCAGTTCGCGGCCGCCGCTGCCTTTTCATCAGGACGTGCTGGAAATGGGCAACAAGGCCCTGGCCATGCTGCGGCACGCGGCCCAGGCGTTCTCCTCCGGCAACGTGGAGGCGGCCTTGCAGGTCTGCCATCTGGACAACGAGGTCGATGTGCTGAACCACAAGAACATGCGCCAGGTCATAGAATACATGATCCACGAGACCCCGGCCATCGAGCGTTCCGTGCACACCATCATTCTCATCCGTCGGCTGGAACGCATCGGGGACCTGGCCACCAATATCGCCGAATCCGTCGTGTTCATCGCCAAGGGCGTGAATATCAAACACAAACTGTATTTTGACGAGCGCTGAGCTTTTTATTCATACAACTCTCAAAGGGCGCCTGCGGGCGCTCTTTTCATTTGCGGCGCAAAAACTTGCGCTTATATCTGCAACTGGCTAGTGAACCCCGATACATCATCGTGGAGGATTGCGCATGCATCGCGCCCTGTTATTAAGCCTGCTTGTTCTGGCCGCCTTCGCGCCGGCCAATGCCTATGAATATCCGTTCAAGAACCCTTATGTGGCCACGGTCATGGGCACTCCGCCCGAAGACCGGTTTGCGCTGGACTCTCTGCGTCCCGCCTCGCTGCGCGATCTCAACCCCTTGAGCGATCTGGGGGCGGTGCGCGCCCGCGAGTTCCTGCTGCATGACCGCCCGGTGCCCAGTATCCTCTGGTATGACGACACCCTGCAGTACTCCGTGGCCCTGCAGCGCAAGGTCGCGCCGCTGCTGTTCATCATCGCCGGGACAGGCTCTTCCTACGACTCGGGCAATTGCCGCTTTTTGCAGGCGGTCTTTCATCGCGCCGGGTACCACGTGGTCAGTCTGTCCTCGCCGACGTACCCGAACTTTGTGGTCAGCGCGTCCACGACCCAGGTTCCCGGTTTCATTCCCCATGATGTGGCCGACCTGTACCAGAGCATGGACGCCATCGTGAACGAAATCGGCCGCGACAGGATCTCCTCCTACAATCTGACCGGCTACAGCCTCGGCGGCACGCAGTCCGCCTTTCTGGCGGAGCTGGATACGCGCGAGAAGCGTTTCGGGTTCGACAAGGTGATGCTGCTCAATCCGGCGGTGAGCCTTTTGACCTCCGCCACCATCCTTGACCACCTGCTTTCCGACAATGTGGTCGACCGGACCGAGGCCGCACGTGTCGTGGCCGATCTGGTCTCTGACCTGTCGGCGGCCTATCGCAGCAGCGACGAGGTCAATTTCGGCGACGAATTTCTTTTTGCGCTGCATGGGAGCAGCTCCATTTCCGAGAAGGAGCTCAAGATCCTCATCGGCGTGGCCTTTCGCGTCTCTCTGGCGTCCATGGTCTTTACCAGCGATGTCTGCACGGGAGCCGGTTATATTTCCCCCCGAGGCCACGTCATTGAGAAGGACGAATCCCTGTCGCCCTATCTGGATGCGGCCGTGGGCGTGAGTTTCGAGGATTATGTGGACGAGTACCTCATGCCATTCCTGGCCTTCGCCGACCCGGCCATGACCCGGGAACGGGCCGTGGCGGCCAGCAGCCTTGAGTCCATCGCCCCCTTTCTGCGCGAGTCCGCGAACATCGCGGTCATGACCAATGCGGACGACCCCATTCTGACCCCAGGCAACTTCAGTTTCCTGGAACAAACGTTCAAAGACCGCCTGACGCTCTATCCGGCAGGGGGACACTGCGGCAATCTGAGTTATCGGGACAACGTCGCGGCCATGCTCGATTTTTTCCGCAAGTGAGACACATCATGCGTATATTCCTACTCTGCCTCATCCTTCTCGTCTCCGCCGGATGCGCCACCAACGGACAGCATCAGCCCGGGCCTTTTCAGGCTCCCGTGCATCGCGGCCTGCCGGAGGATCCCACCCTGGAGCGGCATTTCCTGGTGCATGACCCCTGGGAAGGGTTCAACCGCAACATGTACCATTTCAACGCGCAGCTGGACCGCTATGTCTATCTGCCGGTGGTCAGAACCTACGAAGCGATCCTGCCCGATAGCGTGCAGCAGGGCGTTTCGAATATTTTCAGCAACTTGAAAGAAATACCGATCTTTGTGAACTCTGTCCTGCAAGGCAAGGCCAAGAAGGCTTCGGTCTCGCTCGGCCGCTTTGTCTTCAACACGACCATTGGCCTGGGCGGGATTATCGATGTGCTCGGCAACGGGGGCATCCCGCAGGAAGACGAGGATTTTGGACAGACCCTGGGCGTCTGGGGCGTTCCGGCCGGTCCGTATCTGGTGCTCCCTGTGCTCGGGCCTTCCGGGGTGCGCGATACGGGAGGCGTGTTCGTGGACGCGGCCATGACCTTGAATCCGTCGTATGGTCTCTTCCAGGACATGAGTTGGTTCGCGCGCGAGTCCGCGACCACCGGCGTATATGTGCTCAAAGCCGTGGATGCGCGTCATCAGGTCAAGTTTCGCTACTACGAGACAGGGAGTCCTTTCGAGTACCAGTTGGTGCGCTTCATCTACTCCAAGAAACGCGAGCTCGACATCGAGAAGTAGACCTCTTTTGGCTGTTGCAAAGGCGTGACGGTTCCTGCGGGCCGGTCGCGCCTTTTTTTTGGGGGAGCCTGGGGGCGCGATCAAGCGACACGTTTGTAATTTTGGCGTAGAACGAGATGCAAACTCGTGTTTGCACTGTAAACGCGACATTGCATTTGTGACGGACTCGATTTTTCTAATAATTTGAAATAAATAATGTTTATTTTCTTTGTGATTGTGGCAGGTCTTTTGCTTTGTCTTTGTCGTCAAAATAATGGGCGAGAGAACGCTTCATAATCATCGAGGAGGAAGAAAAAAACATGGCTCAGGAAAGCAACGTAGTTGTCGATCACGGTAAAAGTCAGTGGTCGGATTTGTGGAAGAAAGAGGACTATCTGGCCATTTGGCTTGGCTTCATCATCATCGCCGTGTCCATTCTGGCGTACACCACGTTTGGCCCCAAGGCGGAGTTCGCCGAAAAAATCAGCGGGTTGAGCCAGGTTCAGCAGGCTGAATTGGACAAGGCTCCGTTCAAGACCATCGCCTGGCACAAAGCCCAGGACGACAAGGGCAAGCTCAAGGGCACCAGCACGCCTTTCGGCAAGTTTGTCTCCCACTGGGTTACCAAGCCCGGTTCCTGGAAGTCCAATCCCCTTGATGCGGTGATCCGGACCGAGGCTCAGGCCAAGGCGATGAACGAGAAGGCCATGCCTAAGTACGAAGAGGCCAAGGGCAATCTGGAAATGGCTCTGGCCGCCGCCGTTGCCGCCGAAGGGGCCGCCGCGGGCGCTTCCTTCCAGGACCAGGCTTTGAACGACGAGGCTGCCTCCAAGATTTCCGCCTGGCGCGATGCGCACAAGGCCGCCAGCGATGCCAAGAAAAAAGTCGAAAACAAGCCGTATAACAAAATTCCCAGCCTGATCGGCCTGTGCGTCTTCCTTGCCGCCATCTTCGGCGTCGGCATCGCCATGATGGGCAAGAGCATGCCCGCCTTCATGCAGGGCTTTGTGGTCGTGTTCCTGGTCGCCATCCTGGCCTATCTGCTCGGCGGACAGGCCATCTCCAAGCAGTACGGCTTCGGCGCCGAGGCGTGGGGCGTCGTGCTCGGCATGCTCATCGCCAACACCGTGGGCACGCCCAAATGGGTGCTCCCTGCCTGCGAAGTGGAATTCTTCATCAAAACCGGCCTGGTGCTTCTGGGCGCTGAAGTGCTCTTCAACAAGATCGTGGCCATCGGCATCCCCGGCATCTTCGTGGCCTGGGTGGTCACGCCCATCGTCGTCGTCGTGACCTACACCTTTGGTCAGAGGGTGCTGAAGATGCCCTCCAAGACCCTGAACATCGTCATTTCCGCCGACATGTCCGTGTGCGGCACCTCCGCCGCCATCGCCACGGCAGCCGCCTGCCGGGCCAAGAAGGAAGAGCTTACCCTGTCCATCGGTCTGTCCCTGGTCTTCACCGCCATCATGATGATCGCCATGCCGGCCTTCATCAAGGCTGTCGGCATTCCTGAAGTTCTGGGCGGCGCCTGGATGGGCGGCACCATCGACTCCACCGGCGCGGTAGCCGCTGCCGGCGCGTTCCTGGGCCAGAAGGCCATGTACGTGGCCGCGACCATCAAGATGATCCAGAACGTCATGATCGGTGTCACTGCCTTCTGCGTTGCCGTCTACTGGTGCACCAGGGTTGAGGTTCAGGAAACAGGCCGCAGCGTTGGCGCCGGAGAAATCTGGCATCGCTTCCCCAAGTTCGTACTCGGCTTCATCGGCGCATCCATCATCTTCTCCATCATGGACGCCGGCATGGACAAGGATTTGAGCACCGCGGTGTTGACCAACGGCATCGTCAAGGGTGGCACCACGCTGCTGCGTGACTGGTTCTTCGCCCTGTCCTTCGCGGCCATCGGCCTGTCCACCAACTTCCGCGAGCTGGCCAAGTACTTCAAGGGCGGCAAGCCTCTTATCCTGTACGTTTGCGGCCAGAGCTTCAACTTGGTCTTGACTCTGACCATGGCCTACATCATGTTCTATGTGGTTTTTCCGGAAATCACGGCCAAGATCTAAACAGTATCTCCAAGCCGGGAGGGATTCCCTCCCGGCTCTCAAGGACGCCACGTCATGACGGAAAAAAGTTTGCCGGTACGGCTGAAAAATTTCACTCTTGGTCTGGGTGTGGCCCTGGCCTTCGTCTACCTCTTCCTGCCCCTGTTGACCCACTCCTGCGGTGTTCTGGAGCGCATGTCCGTATATCTGGACAAGAACGGCATCGACCCGAGCCGTTATTACTACACGGACGTGGAGCAGGTTAAGGAAGGGGAAAACTACTTGCGCTTCGCCCTGGAAGAGAAATAGCTACAAAGCGGTCGGCGCTTCATGCGTCAGGCCCGACACGTTTCCGTTTCCTTCCGGGTGTTGATTGGATGGCCGATTCCCGCTGTTTACGATGCGGGCCCTTTTTTGTCTGCTTTCCCGGCTGGTCCAGCCCTGGCGCATCACTGTTCACCCCGCTCATCTTCCCCTGACTGCGGGAAGCATCAATTTCAGGCGAGCCATGCACATCTTCAAGCCATCAAAAATACAGACCAAATTCGTGTCCGGACTTTTGGCGGCTTCCATTTTTTTGGGTATTGTCTTCTCCATAGGCTTTTACCTGCACATGAAAAACGTGCTGGAGGAGGAAGTCCGGGACAAGGCCATGCTCATCTTCGCCCACGTCGATTCCATCCAGCACTACGTGCGCGACGTCCTCCGCCCGGCGATGTACGAGCGCCTGCCGGCCTCGTTTGTGATCGAGGCCATGTCCTCATCCTATATTTCGCGGACCATCATGTCGCCAATCAACGACGATCGAGGTGGCACCATCTATCGACGCGTGGCCATCGACGCCCGCAACCCCGCCTATGAAGCCAACACGCATGAACGGGAGCTGATCCGCTATTTCCGGGCCAATCCCGAACAGGAGCTGTGGCAGGGCTACAAGACCATGGACGGGGAAAGATATTTCCTGAAAGTGCGCTCCGTGCGTTTCGAGGACGGATGCATGTATTGCCATGGCCGCCCCGAGGACGCCCCGCCCGAACTGCTGACCCTTTACGGGGGCCGGGGGTTCGGCAAGGAGGAGAACTCCATCGCCGGAGTCGATTTCGTGGGTATCTCCGTGCAGAGCAGCGTCGGGCGTGTGCAGCAGACCATTCTGACCTATTTCGCATTTTTCGCCTTTGGCGCGCTGCTTTTCTTTTCCGCGACAAATTTTTTGTTTCGGGTCCTGGTGGTCAATAACCTGAAACGGCTCAACAGTGTTTTCAGGCGCAACGTGGTCGATGCCGAAGGCTCTGAACTCCTGCACCGGCTGGAGCAGGGCGACGAGATCGAGGAGCTGGTCGACGGCATGGAACAGATGGGAAATCATCTCTTCGAGGTCCGGCGGCAGCTGCAGGATTATGCGGAGAATCTGCGCAAGATGGTCGATGAGCGCACCGAGGCCCTCTCTCACGAGGCCGAAGCCCGGCAGGCGGACGTGCATCTTTTTGTGCGCCTGCTGGAGGACATGCGCCGCAGCGGCTCTCGTTCCGAGCTCTGGAGTCTGGCCCTGCCCCAGATCTGCACCCGTTTCGGGGCGCGCAGTATCGCCTATGTCTGCACCATGGTCTCCCGGAATTATTATGTCTGGCCGGAATCGTCGCCCAGTCCGGAGCTGCCGGAGAACATGGTGGAGGTCTTGACCGGCAGTGCCTGCCTGCAATCGGGGGCCAGGGTTTTCGTGCCGGTCGAGTCGAGCTCCGGCAATGCCGAGGGCATTCTCTGCCTCTACTGGGACACCGAAGCCGAGGCCGCACGGCATGACCAGCGGGTGCTCACGGCGCTCGGGCGTCAGCTAGGCACAGCGGCGGAAAATCTGACGGCCATCGACAGCCTGCTCCGGCAGATGAACGTGCTTGAGACCATAGTCGAAGGCATCACCGATCCGCTGGCGCTCATGGATGCGAACTGCGCCGTGCTGACCGTGAACCAGGCCGCCCGTCAGTTGACCTCGGAATTGACGGACGGCGAACGCACGGACGGTAATATGCTGGCCATCTTTTTCGATCCGCAGTCCCAGCGGTGTCCGATGGGTGAAGCCATCCGCAGAGGAACCCCGGATCTGCGCGAAGTCGAACTGCCCGCGGGCAGATCCTTTTCGCTTTCGATGTACCCGGTGCGAAGTTCCGACGGACAGACGGACCGCGTGGTCGTCTACGTGCGCGAGACGACCATGGAGAAACGCATGCGCTCCCAGGTTTGGCATTCGGAGAAGATGGCCACGGTGGGCAAACTCACGGCGGGCCTGGCGCATGAGATCAACAACCCGCTCGGGGTCATCCTCTGCTACGCAGGACTGCTGCGACAGACGATCTCCGATCCGCAGCAGGCATCCGACCTGAACATTATCGAGCGTCACACCAGACAGGCGCAGAGGGTGCTGCAGGAACTTCTCAACTTTGCCCGCCCCAAGGCCGCAGGGTCCGGCACGGCCGATGCCTGCAGCGTGGCGGTTTCCGTTTCCGAAGTTTTTTCCGTGCAGGCCGCCAAAAAGAGAGCGCGCCTGAGCGTGGATCATCCTGCGGAGCCCTTGCTGGTGCGCATGGGCATCGGTGAGCTGGAGCAGGTCCTGAGCAATCTGGTCATCAACGCCCTTGACGCGGTCGGCGAGGAGGATGGAGAGATCGTGGTGCGGGTCGCGCCCATGGACGGGCGGGTGGCCATTGTGGTGGAAGATAACGGGCCGGGTGTCTCGGCGGCGGATGCGCCGCATATTTTCGACCCCTTTTATTCGACCAAGGCCATCGGCGCCGGTACCGGATTGGGCCTGGCCGTGGTCTACGGCATGGCCAGGGATGTGGGCGGAGAGGTCCGCGTGGAGCATTCGGACCTGGGCGGGGCGCGTTTTGTGGTGCTCCTGCCGTCCGTGACCAATCCGGAGTCGGATACAACGCAGCTGAGGAAAGAATGAGCATGGATGTCATAGGTTCGCCCCGCACTGTCGCTGGGGCCCGGGTCGTCATTGTCGACGATGAGGTGGATTTCGCGCGTGGTCTGGCCAGACTTGTCGGCGGACATTTTCCTGACCTGGACGTGGTGGCCGTGCACAGCGCAAAAGAAGCCCTCCTCGCCCTGTCCGCCAAATCGGCGCAGCTCATGATCACGGATTTGCGCATGCCTGAAATGACCGGGCTGCAGCTTCTGTCCCAGGCGCTCGGCCTGCAGCCGGATCTGAGCATGGTCGTGCTCACGGCCTATGGAACCATCGAGACCGCGGTGGAGGCCCTGAGGGCCGGGGCCTATGATTTTCTGACCAAGCCCATCGAGCCGGAACAGCTTTTTCGCGTGGTGGAGAAAGGACTGGAGCGGAGCAGGCTGCTCGAAGAAAACAATCGTCTGCGTCAGATCCTGGCCAGCAAGGAATGCGGCGGGGAGCTGGTCGGGGAAGGCGCGGCCATGCGGCAACTCAAGCGCACCATCGCGGCCGTGGCCCAGTCCGAGTACACGGTGCTGGTCAGGGGCGAATCGGGCACCGGCAAGGAGCTGGTGGCCCGCATGGTGCATCATCTTGGCGTGCGCGCTTCCCGGCCCTTTCTGGCGGTGAACTGTCCGTCCATTCCCGAAAACCTGCTGGAGAGCGAACTCTTCGGTCACGTCAAGGGCGCCTTCACCGGGGCCGACCGTGACCACAAGGGCCTTTTCGCGGCGGCCGACAAGGGCACCATCCATCTGGACGAAATCGGTGATATTTCCCCGGCAGTGCAGACCAAGCTGCTGCGGGTCATGCAGGACGGGGAGGTTCGGCCCGTCGGCTCGAACAAGTCTTTGCGGGTGAATGTGCGCGTGGTCGCTTCCACCAACCAGGATCTCGAAGCCCTCATGCAGGCCAAGACCTTTCGCGAAGACCTGTACTATCGTCTGAATGTATTGACCGTCACCCTGCCGCCCCTGCGCGAAAGGGCCGAGGACATCCCCCTGCTGGCCGGGCATTTTTTCCGGGCGGCCTGCCGCGAAATGGGGCTGGCCGAAAAAGAGGTCGACCCCGAGGTCATGCACTGGATGGCCGCCCACCCCTGGCCCGGCAACGTGCGCGAGTTGCAGAATTTCGTGCGCCGGCTGACCGTCTTTGCCACCACGGAGCGGGTGGACATGAATCTGCTGCGCATGGTGCAGCAGGGCGGATGCCTGCCCGTGCCCATGGGAGGGGACATGAACGGCGGCGGGACTGCGCTTGGGCCGTACAAGGTTGCCAAGGCCGAGGCGGTGGCGGTCTTCACCCAATCCTACGTAAATGAACTCCTGGCCCAGACCAAGGGCAACGTGTCCGAAGCCGCCCGCGTCTCAGGCCTGTCCCGCGTGGCCGTGCAGAAAATCCTCTCGCGCATGGGCGAAAGCGCGGCGCGATTTCGGGACTGACGGACTCGCTCCGCCCCTTCCTTTTTGTCTTGCCGATGGTCTCAGTCGCTATTTCGCCGTTTTCTTCGTTCGCATCATCGTGTATGTGTAACCATCTCAAAACATGAAATTCTCTTTACCGGCGGACCGACACGAATCGTGTTGTTCGTGCCGGCACGGTTTTCGTCTGATCCTTCAATTATGTTTTGAGATTGGAGGATTCGCCTGTGAACGCGATGAACGCGGTTTCCCCGCCTGCCCTGCTTTTTGACGCCGTTCTTCCTGTTTTCCTTGCCGTGCTTACGCTATTTTGCGCGACCGCGCTTTTGATTGTCCGCACCCGTTTGCGGTCAACCAGGAATGCGTTGGACACGCGAACTCGTGAACTGCTGTCCGCCCATGAGAAAATTGAGGTTCTGTCACGCGAGAAACGTGAATTCGAGGAGAAGTTTCAAGCCATTTTCGATAATTCACCATATTCCATCGCCTTCAATCGACTCGATGGTACGTATGCGGATGTCAACAAAGCATTTTTGTCCCGTTGGGGGCTCTCGCGTGAAGAGGTGCTCAGTCTTTCGGCGGCGGAACTCGCTGCGGGAGTTGAGGACGAAAGACAACGCTTCAGGGACATGCTTGAACGGGACGGCCGTTTCAGCAACATGGAAACGCAGATGGTCAGACCTGACGGAAATGTGAGGCACCTGCTGTTCTCTTCAGCCATGGTTTCCGCCGGGGGGCAGGCCAGCATTTTATCCACTGCCGTGGACGTCACCTCGCTCAAAGAGGCGGAAAAGGACATCAAACGCTGGCGGGAAAAATTCGATCTGACCACGGCGGCCGCCAGGCTGACCTTTTATGAATATGATGTGGAAAATGACGTTCTCACCTGGAGTGGGAGCATGCTGGATGTGCTGGGGTATGACCCGGAGGCGATGAAGGGTAACCTCAGTGTTTGGACGGAGTTGCTTCATCCAGAGGATGCAGACAGAGCAATAGCTCTTTTCGAAGAGGCGTTGTCGCAACAGAAAAGGTATGTCATCGAGTACCGTCTGCGGCGCAAGGATGGAACGTACGCCGATGTTTTTGAATATGGGCGAATGTTTGCCAGAACGCAGGATGCGCCGCGGCGGGTGCTCGGAATCATACAGGATGTGTCCGAGGCAAAGCGTACGGAAAGGGCTTTGCTGCAAAGCGAGGAGAAGTACCGGGATATTTTCAATAACGCACCCATAGGGATTTTCCGTACCAGCTTCACGGGGCGCTTTCTGGAAGCCAACCCCACCCTCGCCCATATGCTGGGATACCGGGACAGGAACGATCTTCTTGCCTCGGTGGGGAATCTGGAGACGGATCTCTACCCGTATCCCTCCACCCGCCAGGAGCTTATTGAATCGTTGCTCGTTTCGCCGCAAGGAGTCCGCCGGGACATCGAGTTCAAGCGCAAGGATGGGGCTCCTTTTTACGCCGTCATCAACGCGTCCTTGCAATTCGACGAATCCGGCCGTCCCGCCTATCTCGACGGTACCATTGAGGACATCACCATCCGCAAGGCCGCCGAGGACATGTTGCGGCAGTCCGAGGAAAAGTTCGCGAGCATATTTCGGCTCTCGCCGGACGCCATCGTGCTTTTTGAGATGGATACGCAGCGCATTCAGGACGTCAACGATGCCTTTGTCGCTCTTTTCGGATTTTCCCGTGAGGAGGTTCTGGGCAAGACGTCTCTTGAACTCGGGCTCTATCAGTCTCCTGCCTTGAGAGATCGTCTGTATGCGTTGATGAATGAACACCAAATAATCAGGGACTTTGAGTTCGCAGCCTACAGGAAAGACGGGGAAGAGATTCTCTGCCTGCTTTCATGCCAAGTCATAGGCATCAATGGCAGGTCACTCGTTTTTGCCGTGCTTCGCGATCTGCGGGAGATGAAGCGCATGCAGCAGTTCATGATCCAGACGGAGAAGATGCAGTCTCTGGGTGGATTAGCGGCGGGGATGGCGCACGAGATTAATAATCCCCTGGGCATCATCGTGCAGGGCGTGCAGAATATCGTGCGCAGGCTCGATCCGTACTTGGGGCCCAACATCGAGGCGGCCAAACGGTACGAGTTGGACTTGCATCGGCTGTCCATGTTTCTCGAAGAACGCAACATTTTTCGCTATCTCCAGGGAATTCGCGACGCGGGCGAGCGCGCTGCAGCTATCGTGGCAAGCATGTTGTCCTTCAGTCGGCGCAGCGAACGGACGTTTTCCTCCAATGACGTGAATGCTATCGCGTCCAAGGCCCTTGAGTTGGCGGGCAAGGATTTTGATTTAAAGAAGCATTATGATTTCAGAAGATTGAATATTGTCCGGGAGTATGATCCCGATTTGCCGCTGGTGCCCTGCGTCGGCACGGAAATCGAACAGGTGCTCTTGAACCTTGTGCGCAATGCCGCCCAGGCCATGGTCCGGGCCGGAACGGAGAACCCGACGCTGACCCTGCGCACAAGAAAGATGCGGGATTGGGCGGTGATCGAGGTGGAGGACAACGGGCCGGGCATTCCCAGAAAGGACCTCTCCCGCATATTCGAACCGTTCTTCACCACCAAGAAGGTCGGGGAAGGGACGGGGCTCGGGCTTTCGGTGTCCTACTTCATCATCACCAACAATCATCACGGGCATCTCACCGCGACGACGTGCGAGGGGCGGGGAAGCAAGTTCATCGTTTCGCTGCCGTTGAACCCGGGCGCGTGAGCGGAAACTTTTCAAGCGACTCCTTGGCGCAGCTTCAGGACACAAGGGCGGTTATGTCGAGGATGAGCGCCATGCTGCCGTCGCCCTTGATGGTCGCGCCGGAAATGCCGCGCACATCCTGGTAGACCTTGCCCAGGCTCTTGATGACGGTCTGGTGCTCGCCGATGACCCGGTCCACGACAATGCCGACGCGCCGCCCCTGGGAGTTGCAGACCACGATCTGCTCGATCTCCGGCGCTTGTCCCGGAATTTCGAATCCGGCGCGCAGGCTGACATAGGGCACCATCTGGCCGCGCAGGTTGATGAGATCGGCGCGGGCGCTATCCTTGCGGATCAGTTCCACGCATTCCTCCACGGCGGACAGGGGCATGATGAAATAGCTGTCCTCGACCTGGACCTGCAAACCGTCGATGATGGCCAGGGTCAGGGGGATGCGCACGGAAATGGTGGTACCCTGTCCGGGGACGCTCTCAAGGGACACGCGGCCGCGCAGGGCATCGATGTTGCGCTTGACCACATCCATGCCAACGCCCCGCCCCGACACGCTGGTGACCTTTTCGGCCGTGGAGAATCCCGGCGCGAAGATGAGCATGAGCGCGTCTTTATCGGAAATCAGCGCGTCCGGTGCGATGATGCCTTTTTCCACGGCCTTGGCCCGGATGCGGTCGGGGTCTATGCCCGCGCCGTCGTCGATGATGCGGATGAGCACCTCGCCTCCGGAATGCTCGGCCGAAAGCTCGATCCGTCCCTCGGGCTTCTTGCCTTTGGCCTGGCGCTCCTCGGGGCTTTCGATGCCGTGGTCGATGCTGTTCCGGAGCAGGTGGACCAGGGGGTCGTTCAGGCGCTCGATGACGGTCTTGTCCAGCTCCGTGTCCTCGCCGTGGGTTTCGAGCGTGATGCGCTTGCCCAGTTCCTGGGACAGGTCGCGCACCAGCCGCTTGAAGCGGGTGAAGGTGGTGCCGATGGGCAGCATGCGGATGCCCAGGGTGTTGTCGCGCAGTTCGTCCGAAAGGCGCTCGATTTCCTCGGAGATGCCCTGCAGGCGCGCGTCGTTTTGTTCGCTGGCGAACTGGGTCAGCCGGGCCTGGGCCGTGACCAGTTCCCCGACCAGATCGACCAGGTAGTCGAGCTTCTGGGCCGGAACGCGGATACTCGACGTCTGCGGCTCGGCGCCGGCCGATTGTTTGAGGCGCTTGACCTCCTGCTGTTCGGCCAGGGCCGCCTCGACCTGGCTGGCGCTGACCAGGCCCGCTTCGGACAAAAGCTGCCCGATGGGCTTGCGTTCGATCAGGATGCGTTCGAGGGCGTCCTTGGTGATGTCGTTCTTCTCGACCAGGATCTGGCCGATGAGCTTGTAGGACTCGTCGTCGATGTTCTGGCAGCTGCCGACCATCTGGATGGTCAGAGCGCTGTCCTCCTCCACGAAAATGAAAACGTCGCGGATCTCGTCCTCGCCCCTGGCCGTGGTCAGGATGACGTCCCACCACACTAGGCATTCCT
The DNA here is from genome assembly GCF_000023225.1 of Desulfomicrobium baculatum DSM 4028. Taxonomy (NCBI): domain Bacteria; kingdom Pseudomonadati; phylum Thermodesulfobacteriota; class Desulfovibrionia; order Desulfovibrionales; family Desulfomicrobiaceae; genus Desulfomicrobium; species Desulfomicrobium baculatum. The sequence goes on along the minus strand of NC_013173.1, from coordinate 3,034,364 downwards.
CGGGATTGAGCCGGGGCAGGCCCGGGATATCTTTGACGTGCATGATGACGTGATGCTCGCCCATCTCGCACAGCTCTTCCAGCAAAGAGGCCGGATTGGTCCCGCTCATGAACACGTTCTTGGGCGGAGCGAAGCGGATGCGCCAGGTGCACAGGTCCGGGTTCAGAGCGCACGTGAGCGGTTCGCGTACGGGCGTGGCCTCGGGAAACACGGATTTTGGGTTGAGCGCCTTAAGCCCCTTGATGACCTCTTCAGCCCGCGTGTCCGAGTCGGTTCCTTCGACCATGGCCAGGATGTGGTCCCTGGCCAAAAGCGTCAGGCTCAGGAGTTCTCTGGTCACGGCAATCCGGCCAGTGCGGGCCAGATCGAAGATCGTTTCCACCTCGTGGGTGAAGGAGGCGATGTCCTCGAAACCGAACATGGCGCCGGACCCCTTGATGGTGTGCATGGCGCGGAATACTCGGTTGATGACCTCGTCGTTGGCCGGGGCCGCCTCTAGCTCCAATAGCGAGATTTCCAGTTCGCCCAACAGCTCCAAGGCTTCTTCCTTGAACGCCTGGCGGTGCATTTCTTCTCTGAACATTTTCGGCTCCGGTTCTGGGGGTTATCGCAACAGTTTCTTGGCCACTGCCAAAAGCTGATCGGGCTTGAAAGGTTTGACGATCCAGCCGGTGGCCCCGGCCGCCTTTCCTTCCTCTTTGGAGGAGGCCTGCGATTCCGTGGTCAGCATGACGATGGGCGTGAACTTGTACTGGGGCGTGGCGCGCACGGCGCGGATCAGTTCGATGCCGTTCATGCCCGGCATGTTCAGATCGGTCAGGATCAGGCTCACGGGTCCGGACAGCTTGGACAGCGCGTCCCTGCCGTCGCAGGCTTCGATGACGGCATAGCCGGCGTCCTTCAGGGTCAGACTGACCATCTGGCGAATGCTTGCCGAGTCGTCGACAGTCATGATGATCGTGCTCATGCGCTTTTCCCCGTTCGATTCGAGAGTTCAGCCATGAACGCGTCCGCGCCGAGGCGTGCAGCGTTGTCGAGCAGGTGTGCGGGTAGGTTCGCGAAACGGATCTTTTTATCCGGATCCTTGAGCAGGGCGAGCAGCATCTGGATAAAGGACAGGTCCGATTTGTCCGACTCGCCCAGATCAATGGTCATGACCTCGGCCTGGGAGAGGAGAGCCAGCAGTTCGGTGTGAATCTTTCTGGAGTGTTCCAGGGTCAGACTGCCGGAGAGTTTGGCGACCGGATGCTCCGGAGCGCCTTTGATGGTACATGAAAACATGGAATGTCTCCTGGCTTGCGCGGGCTTTCATCCATCGGTGCCGCAGTCCGTTTGGATGAAAGCCTTTGCGAAGGGTCGCAATATCGCGGGCTGGGGCGCCGCAAGGGCGCCCATATCAATTTTCCGCTTCGCCGGATTGGGCGGCTTCCAGCAAGGACAGCTCTTCGGTGGAGAAGACCTTGCCGATGTCGAGGATCATGATGAATTCCTCGTTCTGCTTGCCCATGCCCCGAATGAAGTCGGCGCGGATGGACGTGCCCATGCGCGGCGGCGGTGTGATCTGGTCGTTTGTCATCTCGAAGACTTCGAGCACGGAATCGACGATGGCACCCATGTGGCACTGCTCGCCTTCGATCTCCACATCCACGATGATGATGCAGGTGCTCACCGTGTCCTGGGCCGAAGGCATGCCAAACTTTATGCGCAGGTCGACCACGGGCACGGCGTGGCCGCGCAGGTTGATGACGCCGCGCAGGAATGGCGGAGTCTTGGGGATGCGGGTCACGGGCACGAGTTCGATGACTTCGCGCACGAAACCGGTCTCCAGGGCGAAAACCTCATCGCCCAGGGCGAAGGTCAGATATTGCAGAATAGCGTTGTCATTCATTGGTCATCCCGTCCTCTGGTTAGAAGCGTTCGAATTCGTCGTCTTCATCGTCGCGTCCCATGTCCAGGGCCAGCCCGCCGGCGGGAGCTCTGGAAACCAGGGCCTTGGGGGCTTTGCGGGCAGGCTGCGGCCTGGTCTGGCGAGCTACTTGACGGACGGTCTTGCCAGTATCGGTGCCGAGACGGAAGAAAGCGATGGTGCTCTGCAGCTGTTCGGCCTGGCTGGACAGTTCTTCGGAGGTGGAGGCCATTTCTTCGGAGGCCGAAGCGTTCTGCTGAATGACCTGGTCAAGCTGCTGCAAGGCCTTGTTGATCTGTTCCGCGCCCGCATTCTGTTCGTTCGATGCGGCGGAGATCTCCTGCACCAGTTCGGCCGTGCGCTGGATATCCGGGACCAGTTTGACCAGCATCTGCCCGGCCTGATCGGCTACGCTGACGGTGGAGGAAGACAGCTCGCTGATCTCGGCCGCGGCCGTGCCGCTGCGCTCGGCCAGCTTCCTGACTTCGGCCGCGACAACGGCGAAGCCCTTGCCGTGTTCCCCGGCACGGGCCGCCTCGATGGCGGCATTGAGGGCCAAGAGGTTGGTCTGCCGGGCGATCTCTTCGACGATGGAGATTTTTTCGGCGATCTTCTTCATGGCGTCCACGGCCTGGACCACTGTCTTGCCGCTCTTGTCGGCGTCCTGGGCGGCCTTGAGGGCGATCTTTTCCGTCTGCGCGGCATTGTCGGCGTTTTGCCGAATATTGGAGGCCATCTGCTCCATGCTGGAGGACACTTCCTCCACGGATGCGGCCTGCTCTGTGGAACCCTGGGAGAGCTGCTCGGCCGAGGCGCTCATTTCCTCGGAACCCGAGGCTACGTTTTCAGATGCGCCCTGAACCTCGGCCACGATTTCGCGAAGGCGTTCGCACATCCGTTTGATGTCGGCATAGACGCCGATATGGCGAGTGGTGTCATTGAAGGAGATAGTCAGGTCTCCACTTGATATCCGCTCCGCGACAGACGCGATGACGCCGGGTTCGGTGCCCAATTGGCGAGTGATGACCCTGGCTACGAGATACGCCACCAGGAGGCCTATTAGGATGGCGATGATATTGGCGACGATGATGGATGTGCGGGCGTGGGCGTATATCGTGTCGGCCTCGGCGCTGGCGGCATCGGATGCGTTTTTTTGGATTTGAATGATTTTATCCAAGGCTTCCTTGGCTGCGTAGTATTCGGTGCGCGATGTTCCGCGCATCTTTTCGACTGCTTCTTGAGTCTTGTTGGCTCGGGAAAGGGCTATTATTGCTGCGTTTTCCTTTATATAGAGATCCCAATGATTCTTGTATTCTTGGTATAGGCGACTCTCTTCTTCCAAGCTGGGAAGTTTTTCATACGCGATCCTGACATTTTGTATTTCAACCTGGTATTGCTCGATACGCTTTTCGTATTGAGCCATATCTTCTTCGCTCTCGGAAATGGCATGTCCATATTCCGTGTTGCGAACCTCAAGGATTAATGAATTAAGCTCTCCGCAAGCCTGGACGCTAGGGAGCCAGGTAGCGCTGATTTCAGTCGATTTGTCATTGACGAGGGACATCTGGGTGCTCGCGAACCAGCCCAGGCCTGCCATGATGGACAGAATGATGCTGAATGAAAGCAAAAGCTTGTTCATGATGCGCATGTTGATGAACCATTGCATGAGGATACTCCTTAAATCGTGCTGTCTTCTTGTTGTTGCTGTGACTGATTATATTTTGAACTGTGAAACCAAATCCGCCAGACGCTCTGCGAGCTGCGATAACTCCGTGGAGCTTTCTTGCACGGTGCGGCTGCTGACGCTCATCTCGTCGGAAGCCATGCGAACTTGTGAGATGTCGGAGCTGATGGACTTGGTCATGGCCGAGCTGGAAGCGATGCTTTCGTTGATTTCCGTGATGCCCATGGAGGCCTGGCCCACATTTTCGGCGATGTCGCGGGTGGTTACGGACTGCTCCTCAACGGCAGTGGCGATGGTGCCGATGATGTCGTTCATTTCGTGGATGAGTCCTGTTATGTCCGTGATCTCAAGCACGGTTCGGGTGGTTACGTCTTGAACGTCCGTGATTTTTTCGCGGATGTCCTCTGTGGCGCGGGCTGTCTGCTGAGCGAGTTCCTTGATCTCGTTGGCGACCACCGCGAATCCTCGTCCGGCTTCTCCGGCCCTGGCCGCCTCGATGGTGGCGTTTAAGGCCAGCAGGTTGGTCTGGGATGAAATGGCCGCGATGGTTGCGGTGACGGTGGAAATTTCCTTGGCCGCAAGGCCCAGTTCATTGACTTTGCCAGAGGTTTCTCGGGCCTTGTCGACGGCGCTGGATGTTGTGGCTCTGGCGCGTTCGGAGTTCTGGGCAATTTCCTGGATGGTGGCGGACATTTCCTCGGCGGCCGCAGCCACCGTGCCTATGTTGTTGGTGGCCTGCTCCATGGCTGCGGAAACCGAGTTCATGCTTTCGCTGACCTCTTCGGAGGAGGTGTTGACGGTGGAGGCCATGGCTGCGGTCTGGCCGGCGCCCGCAGTCATTTGCCCGGAGATGGCGGAGAGTTCGGAAGAGGAAGCGGCCAAAGTCTGGGTAGCGGCGGATATTTCGGCGAGCATGGCCTTGGTCCGTTCGATCATGATGTTCATGGAGTCCGCCAGATGCCCGATGGGATCCTTGACCTTGTAGGAGATGATGACCGTGTAGTCCCCTTGGGCGACTTTAAGGCTCTGGGCGGCCAGATGGTTCAAGGGGGCCGTGATGGATCGCATCACCAGGGCGATGACTCCCAGTGTCAGGGTCGAAAAGATCAGCACTCCGATAATGGTGAGCTGGCGGATGGATTTTTTTTCATCCGTAATGAGTTGGTGCGTCGTTGAGGCAAGCTCCTCGATAAGGGGTTCTGTCTTTCTGATAATCTTACGGAACTGTTCCTGCGTTTCCTTTATGACCGCCGCTTCTTTGACATAGGCCGTGAACGATTGGTCATAGGCTGCCAGAAGATCATTAATGCTCTGCATGGCTTGGGGATCATCAGCCAATGCATCTTCTGCCGTCCTGCGCATGCGCAGCATTTCTTTTTGAAATGACTCTACGTACTTAATGTCGCCGCGCAGCATGAAATCCTTTTCCAGGCGGCGTAGCATCAGCATCCTTACGCTCAAGGCATCGCTATTCCGATCGGCAATCAGTTTTTCGACTTTGTGTATGCTTGACCGCAATTCGCCGGTCAGACCTTCATTTTCATTCAGGCCCAGTAACTGTTCGTTTTGGACGACCGATGAGAAATGGGTCAGGTATTCATTCATCAATCCCTTGATGACGGCAGCCTTGTCGCGCAGGGACGGTTCCTCGCTTAAATGGCCAAGTTCCTCCAGGGTTCTTGCCACCGTTTCGCGGACAATTGCCTCGTATTTCATATCTTTCCGGGCCAGGAAATCCTTTTCCGATCGGCGTGCCTCCAGCATCCCAATTTGCACATGTGTGGCTTCTTCAAGCAGCAGGGCCGCTTTGTCCTTTCTTTGGGTCCCGTATTCGTTGACGAAGAAAACACACAAAAAACCGATGATAGCTGTGATGGCGATAGAAAACAGTTTGATGCGCAGAGTCATGATTGTGCTCCGTAACTGGATGTGCGTGATAAGGTTTTCATGAATCCCCTGGCGTTCATGGGCGCTCAGGGAATTGTCCGGCGCGTTCGCTATTAGCGATGGCGGAGAGGACTCCGGATTTGTTGGCGGCGACGAAAGCGCATACGCAGAGGGGACAGAGCTGCTTCCCGGCTTCGCGGACGATATGGGCCACGACCTGCTCGTGTGGAAGGCCTCGTCGATAGGGGCGGTCCGAGGTGAGCGCTTCGTAGATGTCGGCCACGGAGAGGATACGGGTTTCAAGCAGGGTTTCGTTCCCTTTGAGTCCACGCGGATAGCCCGTGCCATCGTAGCGCTCGTGATGCTGGAGTACGATTTCAGCTACCGGCCCATGGAACGGGATGTCTTTGAGTATGTCGAATCCTGTTTCCGGATGGATCTTGACCTGTTCGTACTCTTCCGGTGTGAGTCTGCCGGGCTTGTTCAGAATTTCTTCCGGGACGCTGATCTTGCCGATATCGTGAAGGTTCCCGGCTACTCGCAGGGTTTCGATGCGATTCTGGGGCAGGGCCATGGCATGTCCCAGAGCCATGGCGATACGTGCCACGCGATCGTTGTGTCCGGCGGTGTAGGGGTCCTTCTGGGCCACGATGACGCCCAGGGCGTTGACCGTGGATTCAAGGGCATTCTTGAGTTTCGCGTTGAGATCCCGCAAGTCATGCGTATGTTGTTGAATTGCGTCTTCCAGGGCGGTTTTGACGAGGCGGTTTTCCCGATTCAGATGCGCTTTTTTCATGGCCGCCTCGATGGCGTGCTTGATGCGGTCCATTTCCCGCACCGGTTTGGTGATGAAATCGCTGGCTCCTTCGCGCAGCGTGCACAGCGCCTCTTCCAGGCTTGCTGTTCCGGATATGATGATGACCGGTGTGTCGGGCGCGACATTCTGTAACCGCGTGACGACCTGGTTCCCGTCGCCTCCCGGCATGCGCAGGTCGGTGATGACGATATCGGGCCGGGCATTATCGAAAATGCGCAGCCCCTCGGATGACGATTCCGCTTCGAGAACGGCGTATCCGCTGTCGCGGAGGTAGTCGCCAACGATCAGACGGTTCATTCGCTCATCGTCGATGAGCAGGACCGTGGGCGTTGTTATTTGATTTGATGTGTCCATGGGGGCACCTCCTGGAATGCGATAACCAAGAGACGTGCCACACGGTTTTAGAGTCTAAAAAAGAATTAAAACAGTATGTTGTATGAAGGGAGCAGGGTGGGGGACAGCATTTGGAATCAACGTATCTTTATCTTTTCTCATGGCGAGGGAGTAGACGGCCGCGTGGGCCAGGGGCGGAAAGGAAACTCAAGATTTTGGAATGGGATCAATGTATCTTTATGCGGATGAGGACGAACGGCGTTTGAGGCGTGAATTCAGGGCCTGCGGCGTGATGCCCAGCAGTTGGGCCGCGCGCCGTTGATTGCCCTCGGTGCGCTTCAGCGCTTCAGCGACAAGGGCTTCGGAGCCTTCCTGCAGGGTGGGCAGCCGCAGAAAGGTTGAAAACAAGTGATCCGGCATGGAGCTTTGCAGGACGGGCTGGGCTTGGGACAGTTGCTCCTTTAGGGCGTCGAGGCAGTGTTGATCGTTTTGGGATCTTCCTGCCATGTCGAGGATTAGCCCCCGCAATTCCCGGATATTGCCCGGAAATGCGTATCCGAGCAGGAGTTCGAGCGCCTGGGAAGGGTGTTCGATGGCTCGCCCGTACGTTCGGGCGGCTTGTGCCAGAAAGTGATCCGCCAGAGGGGTAATGTCTTCGGGCCGTTGCCGCAAAGGGGGGATGGTCAGGGAATGGGTGGCGATGCGGAAGTAAAAGTCGGCGCGAAAGCGCTGAGCGTCTTTCAATTCATCAACTGCCCGATTGGTCGCTGAAATAATTCTGGCGGTCAGGGGCTTGGGCCGGTCTGAGCCCATGGGGTAGAATTCCCTTTCCTGCAGGACTCGCAACAGTTTGATCTGGGCTTGCAGGGGCAGGTCCCCGATCTCATCGAGAAAGAGCGTGCCCCCGGATGCCCGTTCCATGAACCCGCCGCGTGCTCGGTCCGCGCCGGTGAAGGCGCCCCGGACATGACCGAAAAGAGTGTCGGAAAAGGCCTGTTCGTCAAGTCCGGCCACATTGACGGCCACGAACTCTCCCTTGCGAGCGCTTGCCCCGTGGATGGCCTTGGCCAGAAGCTCCTTGCCGACCCCCGTTTCCCCCATGATGAGCACCGGCTCCGGGCTTGCGGCGATGGCCTCGCAGTACTGAAAGATGCGCAGCATGGCCGGGCTGTAGGTGATGAGTTCATTGAAGGCTTCGGATTTGTGCGGAGGCGGTACCAGGAATCCGGCGGAAAGATTGCGGCGTTCCCTTCGCATGGTACGCAGTTCGAAGGCTCTGGTCAGGGCCGAGACGATGCGCTCCGAATCGGCGGGCTTGCGGATGTAGTCATAGGCCCCTTTACGCATGCAGGAAACGGCCAGGTCCACGTCGTCGACGCCGGTGACCATGATGACAGGCAGGTCGGGCTGGGCATGCAGGAGCTCTTCGAGAATATCGTCACCCTTGCGTCCGGGCATGAGTATGTCCAGCAACACGGCCTCGACTTCCCGTTTTTGGGCGATGTCCACCGCCGCAGCGCCACTGGCGCAGAGGACGGCGTTCGTGATCCCGGCCAGGGCCAGCGTAACCCTCAGGCTGGACAGGATTTCCTCTTCATCATCCACCAACAGAACGGGGTTTGCGGGGTAAAGATTCATGACCTCGTCTCCATTATCGGAAGCGTCACCCGAGCCAATGTGCCTCCGTTTTGCGCAGGCTCGAAGCTAAGTTCCCCGCCGTGGGCGTCGATGATGGTCTTGCTGATGGAAAGTCCGAGTCCGAGGCCGCCGCAGTCGCGTTTGGTAGTAAAGAAAGGGTCGAAGATGTGTTCCAGCACCTGCGCGGTAATTCCTGTCCCTTCGTCGCGGATTGTCAGCTCCAGTTGATGCGGACTCTGTCTGCGCAGGCAAACATGGATTCCTGCATTTTTGTCCTGGAGGGCTTCGGCGGCGTTCATCAGCAGGTTGATGAAAACCTGCTCCAGGCGTTGGTGGCTTCCCTTCACTGGCGGAACGCCGCTCTCGATGCTGATCTCAAGGCGGTCGGTCGCGTTTTTGAGCTTGTTGTGCAGCAGGGAGACGGCGGCACGCAGGACATCTTCCACGTTGACCGGCTGGTCGGTGTCCTGGGTATCCGTGCGGGCGAAATCCTTCATGTGCTGGACAATGTCGCGGATGCGGTCCGAAGCGCCGATCATGCCACGCAGCAGGCGCGGGATTTCCGTGTCGAGCTGTTCCATGGTCATGCCGCCAATGGATATGGCGGAGGCTTCAGGAAGGGACACGTCAAACTGTTCCCGGAGCTGGCTCCAGATTTGTTCCACGGCCTGGGCATTCAGTCGCAACAGGTGATTGGGGTTGTTGATTTCGTGAGCCACCCCTGCCGCCAGGGTACCAAGCGAGATCAGCTTGTCGGCCTGGATGAGCTTGCGCTGGTTGTCCTTGTCCCTTTCGGCCGCAGCGATGCGTTCGGTTATGTCTTCGGTTATGCCCGCGACGCGGGGGGAAATTCCGTGGGCACTCGCGATAGGGAATATCTTGGAGCGAAGCCAGCGAATCTCTCCGTCGGGCCTTATGAACTTGAAGTATTCATCGACAGGGTTTTCAAGAGTTTTGAGCTGGAAGAAGTCCCGGGCGCGAGCATAGTCATCGGGGTGGATATGTTTGACCAGATTCCTGATGTCATCCATTACGACATCCCTGGACACGCCGAGAATACCTTCGCAGGCCTTGCTGAAATACAGCATTCGCGGGGGATCAAGCTGCTGGAGCCAAAATATTTCGTTTATATTTTCCACGAGCTGACGAAAAAGAGCTTCGCTTTCCTGCAGCTTGCTATTGGTCTCGGCCAGTTCGGCGGTTCGTTCAAGGACCCGTCTTTCCAGCTCATGGGCATATTCACGGCGTTCCTGAAGCAGGTCGAGGCGTTCCCAGGCCTTTTCCAGGGCCAGGTCAAGCAGGGCGAAATCGAGGATCGGCTTGGTCAGAAAATCCGACGCTCCGGCGCGCAAGGCCTTGATGACGTCGTGCATGTCGCCGGCTCCAGAAACGATGATGACCGGGATTTCGGCGGATTTCTCCCGAATTCCGGCCAGGATGGAATGCCCGTCCATGTCGCCGAGTCGCAAATCAAGCAGCACTGTTTCGTGGCGGTCAACGTCGAGCAGACGCAGCCCCTCCGCTCCGCTTGCAGCCTCGTCCGCGCTGTGCCCATTATCCTTGAGATGGTCGGCGACGGTCAGGCGGATGAATTCCTCGTCCTCGATGATGAGGATGGATCGGTGGGACGGTCTGGATTTGCTGCTGGATTCCATAATTATTTTTTCTATCACCGAGAAGATTGAAGGAAAAGAGGGAAGGCTGATTGCGGTTTATCACCGTAAAGGTGGACTTTGTGTGCGGGAGGGGGCTTGAGCGTAACTCTCGGCAAGGTTTATAGCGTCAGATTCGAGCCAGGGGCGGTATGCGGTCTGTTGTTTTCATGAATTGAACCGAGGGGCGCTGGTTTGATTTCGGCCGTCTCAACCAGGAAAAACAAGGACTTAGACGTGCCTTGAATCGACAAGGATTTGTGGAAAGGTTCAGTCCTTCTGTCTGCTGGTTTCCGGCTTGTCATCGCCAATGATGGTCGGCTGTCCATCCTGCCAGACGACCGCATACTGTCCGAGGCGTTTCTTCCTGTCCAATGCCTGTGCAACAGCCTTTCGGAGTGATTCCAGCACGATCATGCTTTCTTTGGAGGGGGCTTCCTGGGTTACTTTCATGATAGTCCTGCTTCCTTGAGCATCAAATTATACAAGTCCTAGTGGTGAATGATCCTGCGTCCGCTCTGCTGCTCGAAAATGGGCAGGGGGGTGCCTCTATCGTTCATGAAACAAAGGCAGTTGTCCACAATTGAGCAGAAATTTTGAAAAAGATTTAAGAGGCTTCGTGGAAAACGCCTTTCGATTTCTTTTTCCGGGATGTTGTGACCGCCGTGAGCAACTCTTTCGGCAACTCTCATTTTTGACATTTCAACATTGGGCAGCCCCAAAAATATCAGTTTGATGGTCCATCCGTCATGGCGGAGTTCCCTGATTAAGCGCAGGTACGTTCTTCCTGCCAAGGTTGTTTCAAAGGCAAAGTTTTCTCGGATTCTGATGCGTTCCTTGAGCTCCTTCAGGAAGATCCGGCTGGCTGCCATCCTTTCCCGTTCAGGCGCCAAAGGCGAAAGACCGGCAGCGATGAGGTCGGCGTTGATGAATGTGGTGCAGCCTGCAACCGTAGGCAAGTATTCAAGGGCGAAGGTTGTTTTGCCTGCCCCGTTTGGTCCTGCGATTATCCAGCACGTTGGCATTGTGGTTTGTCCTGGCCGTGTTGAGATCGGGGTGTGCCCGAGCTCGCGTTGGGGGTCTTCCGAGTGGTTACGCAATATCTTTATCTTTTGGGTTTCGTAAGCAAGTCTTGGTCAGAATGCCAGCGGATAATATTGGCTCCAAGAGCGCTGTTCTCCGCCAGATACGTCTATTGGGATTTATAGCAGCCGTGGTCGTTCAATATGCCGCGATGCCGGGATGAAGAGATGATCCTTCGGTTTGGAACCCGCTGGAATTTCCTCTTCGGCCTCAAACTTATGCCGCCAACGGGCCTTGAGGCGTTGTCGGCATATTTCAGTGACTTTGGTGAGGAGTCTCTTCTAGTCGACGCGCACGGTTCTGGACACGCGCAGGCCGTGTTTCTTGATTTTGTTCAGGATGGCGGTGTGGGACAGGCTTAAGGTCCGGGCGGCCTGGCGCACGCTTTTGGCCCGGGTCAGGACGTTTTCAAGGATGTCCTTTTCCAGGCGGTCGAGCTGCTCTCTAAGGGGTTTTCCCGGTTCGATAGCCTGGGTCTGCCGGGTCTGGCCCGGAATGCGGTCGCCGAGTTCGTGGGCCAGGATCAGGAAACGCTCGTCGATGCTTTCCGCCGGGCAGAGGATGGCGGCGCGGTCGACCACGTTCTTGAGCTCGCGCACGTTGCCCGGCCAGCTGTGGGTGCGCAGTTTGGCAAGGCCCTCCGGGGTGATGCTCTTGACCGGCCGCCCCATGCGCGAGGCCAGGGTAAAAAGGAAATGCTCCGCCAAAAGGCCGATGTCGTCCAGGCGCTCCTGCAATGGCGGGATATGGATGGGCAGCACGTTGATGCGGTAGTACAGGTCTTGCCGGAAGGTTCCCTCCTCGACCATTTTCTCCAGATTTCCGTTGGTGGCGGTGATGATTCGCGCCCGGATGGGTATCTCCCGCGAGCCCCCGATGCGCCGCACGCAGTGATCCTGCATGACCCGCAATATCTTGGCCTGGGAGGGCTGCGGCATGTCGCCGATCTCGTCAAGAAAGACAGTGCCTTCCCCCGCGACCTCGAACAGGCCGGGCTTGCCGTCCCTCAGACCGCCGGTGAAGGCTCCGCCGACGTAGCCGAAGAGCTCGCTCTCCAGCAGCTGTTCGGGCAGGGCCGCGCAGTTGATGGGCACGAAGGGCCCGGATCGTCCACTTGCCGTGTGCATGGCCCGGGCGAAGAGTTCCTTGCCCGTGCCGGAAGCGCCCCGGATGCAGACGATGGAATCCGTGGCCGCGATGAGCTGGGCGTAGCCGATGAGGTTGTTGATGTTCTGGTTCTGGCCGACGATGTCCGAAAAGCTGATCTGGGCGGGTTCGGAGAGGCTCCGCGCCAGCATGCGGATTTCCTGCATGTCCCTTACGATTTCCACCGCCCCGATGATATGTCCTTCGGCGTCGCGGATGGGGCGGCAGGTGGCGAAATACTGGAAGCGTCCCGAAGGCGTGACCAGGGTGCGCTTCACGTCGGGGCTTTCCAGTCCGGCCAGGCTGTCCAGAATGGCCGTGTCGCCAAGGCCCAGTTCGCGCACGTCCGTGCCGGTCACGCTGTCCTGATCCAGGTTCAGGATCTGGCAGGCGGAGGCGTTGATGGTCGTGACCAGCCCGGCAGCGTCCACGGCCACGACCCCGTCGGCGATGTTGTCCAGAACCACGCGCAGACGCCGGGCCTGCTCTTCTTGCGGCAGGGTGTCTATGGCCCGGGAGGTGAGCAGGCCGGGAATGTCGCTTAGGGCTTGCGGCAGGTCCGAGGGCGTTCCCTCGCTTCTGCGGTCTTCGGCTTCCACATAGACGTGGGCCAGGTCGTCTACGCGATCCACTTCCATGGCCACGATATTGAACATGCGGTCGGCGATGCGGCGGGACAGGTCGGCGACGATGCCGACGCGGTCCTGAAAGACGAGATGCAGCTTGATGGCCATGAGCCCTCCGGAATGAGGTTGCCTATCAGGGCTGAACCCGGCTGCCAAGGGCGTCGTCGGTCCAGGCGTGCACCGTGAAGGTCGTGCGGGCGCTGCGCCCCTGGTCATCGGTGACGATGACCTCGTGCATCCCGCGCTCCAAAGGGATGAAGCAGGGTGTTTCGGGCGCGGTCCGGCCCACATGACGGCCATCCACGTACCAGTAATGTATCGAAGCGCCCGCCGCCCCGGCCGCGGACAGGGACAGGCGCTGAAACTCCGAGGGCGCGTCAGGGCGGACATGGTAGGGCGTTGTGGCTGAAGGGGACTGGATGACCGGGCCGCCTTCCTCCGGCACGTCAAGGCACTCCGGGTCGATGCCGGGCAGGCCCGGCAGGCCCGATCCCTGGGCACGGCGAAAGGCCACCAGTTCGGCCGGCCAGACCAGCGCGGCCTCTTCTGTGGATTCCTTTGCGAGCAGACAGTCTCCGTGCAGGCGCAGGCCCGTGGCGGGATTTACGAAGATCTGTCTGTGCATGCCGCAGACCGGGAGGCTCGTCACCCCGGCGATGGCCGTGCTCGTGGTGACCGGGCAGCTGGGGCCGGGGCGCTCCCCGCTGACGGCGCAGAGCTGGATCCGTTGCAGCGCGGGCGTGGGAAACGAGGGCAGCTGCGTTGTGCGGGGAGAGAGCGCTCGGAAAAGATCAAAAAGCAGGGGACCGGCGTGGCGCGCTCCGGAGATGTTCGTGCACTGCGAGCCGTCGGGGTTGCCGACCCAGACCCCGATGGCCAGGTCGCGGCTTATGCCCACGGCCCAGGCGTCGCGGTGTCCGAAGGACGTCCCGGTCTTCCAGGCCACCTTGGGGGCGGACAGGGTGAACTCCCAGGCGTCGGGCAGGTCGGGCCTTCTGGTCGTGGCCAGGATGCCAAGAATCATGGCCGAGGCTTCGGGGGAGAAAAGCTGCACGCCCTTGCTGTATTCGTCTTTACCTCCGGCCAGGGGGCGGACGGCTCTGTGCACCCCTGTGTCGGCCAGGGTGGCGTAAAGGTTGGTCAGCTCCAGCAGCCGCACCTCGCAGCCGCCCAGGGCCATGGACAGCCCGTAGTGGCTGGCCGGTCTGTCCAGGGTGGAAAGGCCGCCCCGGCGCAGCAGTTCGTGGAAGGGCACAAGCCCGCAGCGGGTCAGCAGGCGCGCGGCCGGAACATTGAGGGAGGTGGCCAGGGCCGTGCGCGCGCTGACGAGGCCCTGAAAATTCTGGCCGTAGTTTTCCGGGACGTAGCCCGCGAAATCCGTGGGCACGTCAAGGAGCATGGAGTCGGGCACGAGATGCCCCTGGTCAAAGGCCAGGGCGTAGAGGAAGGGTTTTAACGTCGATCCGGGAGAGCGCCTGGACAGGGCGTTGTCGACCTGCCCCTGCCGGGAATCATCCCAGAAATCCGCCGATCCGGCATAAGCCAGAATCGCGCGGCTTTTGATGTCGAGCACCACCGCCGCCGCGTTGCCGATGGCCTGACGGCGCAAGTTGTCCATGCGGCCGGAGAGCAGCTCTTCGACGATATTCTGGGCGCGTCTGTCCAGGCTGCTTCTGATTACGGGCGCTTCGGGCAGCCGCGAACGCACCCAGCGGCTGAAGTGTGGCGCGCCCTGCGGCACGCTAGCGCGGCGGGCCAGAAGCGGGCGGGTCGTGCTTTCGGTGATACGGGCCGGGTCGAAGACGCCATGCGCGGCAAAGCGCTCCAGGACCCGGTCGCGGACTTCGCGTGCACGCTCTGGGTTGCTGAGCGGGTTGTAGCGGGTCGGCGAGCGCGGCAGGACAGAGAGCAGGGCGATCTCCCCGAGGGAGAGGGTGTCCGGGGCCTTGCCGAAATAATACCAGGCGGCGGCTCCGACTCCGACCATGTTGGAGCCGAACGGAGCCAGATTGACGTACCACAGCAGAATTTTTTCCTTGGGATAATGCCAGCACAGCTGCAGGGCGCGCAGCGCTTCCACGGCCTTGGCCCCAAGGGTGCGCGGGCGCGGGTCGGCCAGGCGGGCGACCTGCATGGGGATGGTCGAGGCTCCGCTTATGACCCGTCCATGCCGGACGTTGACCCACAGCGCACGTAATACGGACAGCGGGTTGATGCCCGGATGAAGGAGGAAATGCCGGTCTTCGGAATCGATCAGGGCGGCGGTCAGGTCCGGGGAAATTTCCTTCAGAGTCAACGGGAATCGCCACATCCCGTCGGCAGCCAGGAAAAAGCGCAAGGGTTTGCCGTCCCGGTCCAGGACGCGGGTGGCGGCCGGAGCCTCAAGGCGTTCCACGGGAAAGGGGAAGAGGCGGTCCAGCAGCAGGCCCAGGCAGGCCGCAAGCCCTAGGGTCAAAAAAAGGATCGCGGCGGCCTTGCGCGATGGCGTCGCCGCGATCCTGCGGAGTCTGTTCATGGGACCGGCGTTTCTCTCGTGACGGTGACGGCCCCAAGCGCCCCGCCGGCGCGCAGGCCGGGATGGTACATGGCCTCGGCCTGCACCGGTGGGAACGTGAATCGCCCCGGAGTCACGGCTCTCAGCACGCTGAAACGCGTCTTCCAGCCGTTCCCATCAAGGGTGGTGAAGACAAGGATGCGGTCGTCACGCAGGTCCTGATGGCCTTCAAGCGTCGCCCCTTCCTCCATCCAGTCGAGCCGCTCCGTGGTCGCCAGACGCGGGTTTTCCACTTCCAGACCCGCAGGTAGCAAACTTTGCACGACCACGTTGTCGATAGGCCCGGAGGTGCTGCGCGCCCTGGTGCGCATGATGACCAGAGCCCCCTGGCCGACGCTGTCCCCCTCCAGGGGCAGCCCGTTTTCGCGCAGCAACGTCTGCTCGACTTCAAGCCCCTGACTGCTCGGGGTATGGGAATCAGCCTTGGGCGTGGCCGAGGTCAGCACGGTGGCGAAGACGGCCCGGTCCGCAGGCGTTTTTTCCAGGGTCAACGCGCCCGTGGTCTGGATATTCTCGCGCATGAAGAGCTTTGTCTCCTCGAAAACCTGCGCCCCGTCAGGCCAGGTCAGCGTGCCCGCGAAGGGTCGGCTGTCATCCAGGGCGGCCAGATATTTTCCCAGAGCCATGAAGGCCAGGCTTGTCTCCTGGGTCGAATGCCATCCGCCATGGCCAAGCTCCGACCCAAGGCGGGTGATGAGTTCCGGCAGCCTCGGATCGTCTGGTACGCTTTTGAGCAGAATGAGCGCGATGAGCGCCCTGTCGCGCAGGCCCGAACCCAGGTTGCCGCCGCTTTCCCGACGTTTGTCGTCGATGGCCGGGGCCGCGTGCAACAGCGTGAAGCCCGCGGACTGGTTGCTCGTCTCCAGATAGGCCCCGGCCAGCAGGGTCCGCGCCACGCCGCTCAGGGATTTTTCGAAGGTCGTGCGCAGGTAGTCCTGGCTGCCCAGGTTGGACCTCTTGCCCAGCGCCAGGACATAGAGCGCATAGGCGGCCTGTTCGATCTTTTGCGCCGAACTTCCGGCTTCAGGATTGGCCAGTGATTCAAGATAATAGAATGCGCTGTCGAGCATGCGTTCGGGTATGGTGTGTCCGGCCAACTGGGCCTCCAGCAGGAAGTGGCAGACATAGGCCGAAACCCACGGGTCGGGCTCGGTGTCTCCAGGCCAGAAGGCATAGCCGCCCTGTCCGGTCTGCATGGTCTGCAGGCGGCGGATGGCCGCTTGCACCAGTCCGGCCGGGCCGGTGGTATTGAAGCGTCCCGGCGCCAGTTCCCGGGCCAGGGCTCCGAAGTGCAGGAGCGGGAAGGCCTTGGACACGGTCTGCTCGGCGCAGCCGTACGGGTAGCCGAGCAGGTTCTCCAGGTGCCCGGAGTAGCGCAGCAGCGGGCGGGTGGAAAGCCGCACCGTGCGTTCGACCGATCCCGGCAGGAAGGTGTCCGGCAGCGCCGCGCCGATCTGGCCCGAAGCCGCGTCAAGGACCGTGCTTTCCATCATCCGGGTCACGGGCAAGGGGGATCGCTGATCAAGCTCTTCCCCGGCCGTGGCGGTCTCGCCGCCTCCTGTGGCGGTGAAGGACAGCGTGACCTTGCCTTCCTCCATGCCGCAGCGCAGGGGCAGGTAGACGGTGTCTTCCCGCCCCGGTTCCAGGGTCAGGGGGGCGGGCATGGTTCCAAGCGTTGCCGGGCCGCTGACGCTGGCGCTGATGCGGAACGACCCGGCGGAGGGCGTGTCGTTCCGCAGGGTCAGGGGGATCTCGATCTCGTCGCCCAGCGCCAGGAAGCGAGGCAGGGTCGGAGTCAGGACCAGGGGCGTGCGCACGCGGGTCATGGCCGTACCCGCGCCAAAGCTTTTGCCCTGGTTGCCGACGGCGACAATGCGCAGCGCGCCCTGGAAGTCGGGCAGGCGTACGCGGTGGCTCACCGTCCCGCTTTGGTCGGCGTCGAGCACGCCGGACCAGAAGGTCACGGGCCTTACGCGGCGGATGCCTTCGGTGCGCATGAAGGACGAGGCCCCGCCCAGGTCGTCGCCGCCTCCGGCCAGAGGTCTGGCCGCGCCGACGTGCGGGAACATGAAGGCGAAATTGTCGTAGCTGATCACATCCAGGGCGCGCGGGGCGTAGAAATGGGCAAAGGGATCCGGATTTTTGCCCCCGGCCAGCTGCATGATGCCCTCGTCGACCACGGCCACGGTCACTCGTGCGCGAGGCTGGGCCTGGACCCGGATTTCAAGGTCCGTCTGCGGGCGGACCTCGTCCGGGGCGTCAACCTGCAGGCCCATGCGGTTTATGAGGCTGTCCACGAAAATGGGCGTGGCTCCGAAGGCGCGCCCTGCGCTGCCGGGGGCGATGTCCGTGGCCCGGCGGATCAGGGTGGCCGTGAGATGCACATTGGGTTGCCATTCTTCACGCACCGGAATGCGGATATGGCCCGTGTTTTCGATTAATTCGACGACTTCAAGGTGCTCCACGCGTGATCCTTCAACCGTGACCAGCGCCTTGCCCGCAAAAGGCGAGCGGATCTGGATGGAAGCCGTTTCGCCTGCCTGATAGCCCGCCTTGTCCGGGATCAGTTCCAGGCGGGCCGGGTTCTTGACCGCCCAGGGCGAGTAGCCCCAGCCGCCGCAGTAGAATTCCAGCTCCGAGGCCGCCCCGCTCTTGGGGTCGCCGAGACGGACCCGGTACGAGCCGTAATCCGGCGGCGTGACGGAGAAGGAGCCTGCTCCGTCGCCTGCGCTCACGCGCTGGGTCGAGATTTCCACCGGATTTCGCACCGATTCGTAGTTGAACCCGGACTGCGTCCGGCGCATGACCGTCTGCCACTGATCCTGAAACAGGGTCGCGACGAGCTCCGGGTGCGCGATTTTTTTGCCCTCGGGGCTTAGCGTCACGAACTCGAACACGGCCCGTTTGCGCGGCTCAAGCTCCATGGATCCGGGCCGTTTGATGCCGGGATACAAGGAGTAGGCATGCACCGGGATGCGTTTTCTGGCGGTCACGCCGCGCCCGCCCTGTTCGCGCACACGGCCGGTGAACTCGGCCCAGAGCGCCAGCGGCGGGGTCAGATCCTTGGGGATTTCCACCCCGAAGGCGGCCCGGCCGTCGGCGTCGAGGCGGCCATCCGTGGTCAAAAGCGGCAGGGGCTCGAAGTTTTTGCCCGGATCGCCGAAGCTGTAGGCCTCAAAGCCCTTGGGCGCGAAATCGGCGGCCAGCAGCCGCGCCTTGACCGAGACGGCCAGATTCGAGGCCGGCGGGCCGAAGAGGTAGCGTGAAATCACGTCAAAGGTCAGCTTCCGGCCCGGTTCGCCCCCGGTTTCGGTGGATGCGATCTCCACGCTCAGGCGGTCGGGGATGAATTCTTCGACCTGATAGGAGTAGGAGCCGATGACCTGGCCGCCGCTCATGGCTTGCAGCAGATAGTGCCCGGTCAGGGACCAATCCGGGATGTCCAGGCTGAAACCGGCCATGCCCCGGTCCAGGACCAGGTTCATGGTGCGCAGCAGGCGGCCTTCGGGGTCGCGTTGTTCGACGGTCACGGGCAGGTCGGGGGGCGTGCCGATACGGCCGTCGCGCACCAGAATCGCGCCGTCCAGGGTTTCGCCGGGGCGGTAGATGTCGCGTTTGCCGTAAAGATAGGCCTGCAGGCCGGTCTGGCTGATCGAGGTGCCGCTGACATCGAGCCCCGTGGTGTCGATGCGGAAACGGTCCAGAAAGATGAAGCTGAAATCCTCTCCGTGGCGGGCCAGGATCATGGCCGGCGAGCCCAGTTCCCCCTCGTTCCCGGCGGAGGGGATGCGGGCCAGGCCGTCCGAGTTGGTGCGGGTGGTGCCCAGTACCTGGTTCTTGAAGCTCAGGAGCGTCAGTTCCACGCCTTCCAGAGCGCGCAGATCCCCCAGGGAATTGGCCCAGACCAGAAAGCCCGCCGCGTCCTGTTTGGCCACGAGGCCAATGTCCGTGCGCAGGACCCAGCGCGTTGCGCCGCGATAGTCCGCAGGCAGGCTCAGACCGAGCTTGTACAGGCCAGGGCGCTGGTCGGGGATAAGCTTGGACATGGACAGGGTTCGCTCCTGCACCGTGTTCGGCGGGGAGGTCACGCTGAAGGTCTCGCGGTGGATTTCGCTGCCCAGATGATACGGCACCGAGTCTCGGGCGGCGGTGCTGTCGAAGATGGAGTAGCCGTAATCCTGGAAGAGGACGCTCAAGTTGTTGGGGAAGACCCGGCTCACGGTCAGCTCGACCGCGTCGGCGTTGACGTATTCGACTCCAAGCAAGCCCTGTCCCTGGCGCGGCAGGAACATGCCCTCGGATGAGAAGTCCACGCTTGGCGGGAGGTCCGGCATGCGCAGGGTCTGCTCGAAAGGCGCTTCAAGCACGGCTTTGTCTTCGGCCAGAAGACCCTTGGCGATGCGGACTGTGTAGGTGGCTCCGGGGGCGAGTTTGCCGGTCAGGGAGGCGGTCTTGCCGTGGGCCGAGACCGAAATCCGGGCTTCGGGCTCGATGCGCAGCAGTTCGCGGATGGCGGCGGCGCTGACGGGCGCGGAAAAATCAAGGTTGATGCGCGAAAGGTCCTTGTCGGCCTGGGGGCTGACGGCAACGATGCGCAGCACCGGGTCCAGGCGAAGCTCGATGTCCCGCTTGAATTCCTGCCCAAGGGCCAGGCTCTTTTCGGCCACGGTCAGCTCCGGAGCCAGCCGCAGGGTCAGGATGCGACCGGCCGTATCCTTGCGCACGGGCGCGCTGCGGAAGCCGAAGCTGGTCGTGCGCCACTGGGTCAGGAGCGAAAGTTCGACCGATGCGCCGCCTGCTTCGCTCAGGCGCATGGCAGCCAGCAGCTTTTCCGGGTCCACGGGCGCATTGAAGACGACGCGTCCCTCCAGTTCGACCATGTCCGGTCCGGCGTCGGAGGCCAGTTCGTTCACGGTCAATTCCTGCACGGCAAAGCTGCCGGTGCGGATCAGCCTGCTGCGCTCGGCGCGCAGCAGCTTGTCCGGAAAGACCACGGGGCTGAGGGTCAGGGAGTACTGCATGTCAAGCGGCAGGGGCGTCTGGGCCAGAAATTTCAAGGTGTAGGGATTGGTCCAGACCCATTGCCCTGCGGCTGCGGGCTCGATGGCGGCCGGGGCCGCCTGCGCGCGTACGGAGTCCGGGACGGGCTGGTCGAACTCTACGGCCAGGGTGGTGCGCATGGCGCTGTCGAGACTGACCCCGCTTACGGTCAGGGCTTGCGGTTCATCGCTTGAGAAGCGGTCTTTGAGCAGCCATGTCTGGCCCGCGATGACCAGAAGGAGCAGGGCGATGACCCAGTTTTTGGGGTTGGACATGAGCACCTCGCGCGCGTGAAGAATTGTGTTTTGGAACCCATGATCTGGCAAGGACCGGCTCAAAAAGCAAGAGGCGGCTTTTCAACGATCGGGCTTTGCTCTACATGATAAGGCACAAACATTCTGTCATGGAGGCATCATGATCGCTTTTCTTGTCGTGCTCGCCCTGGCGGTCGCCATTTTGCTGTGGGCCATCCTGCTCTATAACGGCCTGGTGCGCATGCGCAACATGGTACAGGAGGCCTGGAGCGGGATCGACGTGCAGCTCAAACGGCGCACGGACCTGATCCCCAACCTCGTGTCCACGGTCAAGGGGTACGCCGAGCACGAAAAGGGCACCTTGGAAGAGGTCATCCGTCTGCGCGGCCTGGCCCAGAACGCCCATGGCGTGGGTGAGACGGCCCAGGCGCAGGGGCTCCTGGGGGCGGCGCTGGGCAAGCTCTTCGCCCTGGCCGAAAGCTATCCGGAACTCAAAGCCAACGCCAATTTCGCCCAGCTGCAGGCGTCCCTGGGCGAGATCGAGGAACAGATCCAGCTGGCCCGGCGTTATTACAACGGGGCCGCGCGCAATCTGAACATCGCGGTGGAGTCGTTTCCGTCCAACCTGGTCGCCGGACGCTTCGGCTTTGAAAAGGCGGAATTCTTCGAGCTCGAAAGTCCGTCGGAGCGGGCCGTGCCCAAGGTGGAATTCTAGGATGGCGGGCATCCGTATCCGCATATTTCTGGCCGCGCTGTTCACGCTGCTTTTCTGCGCGCCCCTGCTGGCCGAGAGCGAACGAATCCTCGATTTTTCCTCCCTGGTCCTCATTGATCCGGACGGGTCCATGGTGGTCACCGAGACGATCACGGTCCAGGCCACGGGGGCGCAGATCAAACGCGGCATCGTGCGCGAGTTCCCGACGCTCTACACCGGTCGCGACGGGAGTCGGGTGCGCGTCGGGTTCACGCTTCTGGACGTGAAGCGCGACGGCGTGACCGAGCCGTACCACACCGAGAACATGTCCAACGGGGTGGCCGTCTATGTCGGCAGCAAGGATGTCTTTTTGCAGCCGGGCCGTTATTCCTACAGCCTCATATACCGCACCACCAGACAGCTGGGTTTTTTTGACGATCACGACGAACTCTATTGGAACGTGAACGGCAATGGCTGGCGCCTGCCCTTTGACCAGGTTCGCTGCGAGGTGCGGCTGCCGGGCGAGGCCCGGGCTCTTGAGGCCGTGGCCTACGAAGGACCCATGGGTAGCACGGACAGCCGCGCTTTTCCCGCCGGCGGACAGCAGGAGGTGACCTTTGTTTCTTCGCGTCCGTATGCCCCCGGCGAGGGGCTGACCATCGCGGTGTCCTGGCCCAAGGGCTTCGTCACTCCGCCACCGGTCACGGAACAGGCGGCGCAGGTCCTGGCCAGAGGAGGGGGGGTGCTTCCCGTGGGCATCGGAGTCGCTTTGCTTGCCATCTATTATGTCCTGGCCTGGATGAAGGTCGGCCGCGATCCGGCCAAAGGCGTGATCATACCCCGTTTTGCGCCGCCGCACGGATTTTCTCCAGCCATGGTCCGCATGTTGTGGCGCATGCAATTCGACAACGGAGCCTTCACCGCGGCCGTGGTCAACATGGCGGTCAAGGGGGCGCTGAAGATCGGCGACAACGCGAAGATGCACCTGACATTGGCCGACCAGGCCCCGGTCAGCCTCTCCATGGGCGAGCGGGCGGCCTGGGACGAACTGCGCAAGGCCGGTACAAGCATCGAGCTCAAGAATGTGAACCACAAGGTCATCAGAGGCGCCAGGCAGGCCATAAAGGACAAACTGAAGAGGGAGCTGTCCTCCAATTACTTCCTGTCCAACACGGGCTGGCTTGCGCCGGGGCTGGCCATCACCCTGGCCTCGGTGGCGGGCATGGTCTGGGCAGCTTCTATTCCTCCCGAGGCGCTCTTCCTTTGCGTGTGGCTGACGTTCTGGACTTTCGGTTGTTTCACGCTGGTGCGTCAGGTCGGCACGGCGTGGCAGGGCAGGGGTGTTCGGGGCAAGATCTCGGCCCTGGTGCTGTCCGTCTTTGCGATCCCATTTCTGGCGGCTGAGGCGATTGGGTTGTGGTTTCTCTCCAGCCAGCTTGGGTTCGCGGTCATGTTCGGGTTTGGGGTCATGATCGCCATGAACGCGCTTTTCTATGAACTCCTGAAGGCGCCGACGCGCATCGGGCGTCAGACTTTGGACGAGATCGAAGGCTTTAAGCTCTATCTTTCCGTGGCCGAGGAGGACCGGCTTAATTTCATTCATCCTCCGGATGAGACTCCCGAGCTTTTTGAGAAGTTTCTGCCCTACGCCATGGCGCTGGGCGTTGAAAACCAGTGGGGCGAAAGGTTCGCGCGCCTGCTGGATCAGGCAGGATACGAGCCTGGCTGGTATGAGGGCCGTCACTGGAACCGGATGCACCCAGGCGTTTTCGCGTCAAGCCTGGGGAGCGGCATGCAGTCTGCCGTGTCCTCGGCCTCATCTGCGCCGGGCAGTTCCTCGGGCATGGGCGGGGGCGGCTCGTCCGGCGGCGGAGGCGGTGGAGGCGGCGGGGGCGGATGGTGATTTCGTGACATGAAAAACAGCAGGGGCCGGTTCAAGCGAACCGGCCCCTGCTGTTTTCAAACGGCAAACAGGAGAGGATCGCCGGATAATCAGCCCACTTCCCCGACAAATTCGACGTAATCCTCCATGGTCAATTCCAGTTCGGCGACCTTGATCTCGGAGAGGTCCAGTTGAATCGCTTCGGGACTGGTCGCCAGATCGATATCGGGGGTGTGCATGATCCCGATTCCGGCCTTGGCCAGGACCTTGTTGGCCAGGCTGACTATGAGCAGAACGACATCCTGGCCGTCCATGCTTTCATCGTGGTGATGCTCAGCCACCGTGCAATAGATCTCCGGCAGGTTCCATTTTTTGAGCAGTTGCGCTCCGATGCTTTGGTGCAGGGTGTCGAGAACTTCCTCGATAAAAGTCTGCGGAACGTCTTCGCCCAGCTGTCCGCTTTGTTTCAGGTCGGCGATGGCCATGAGCAAAAAGGCCTTGCCGATGTCGTGCAGGAGCCCTGCGAAAAAGGCTTCATTCATCTTGCTTGGCAGCCGGCATTCCTTGGCGATCCATTTGGCGCCAAGGGCGCAGGCCACGGAGTGGATCCAGAGCTGATCCATGTATTCGCGGATGAAGGGGTCCGGAGTGGTGAAGGATTGTTTCTGGGTCAGCAGGGTGACCAGGTTGGAGACTTCGGCCAGGCCGAGGCGGACCATGGCGTTTCTGACCGTGGTCACTTCGATCATGCCCCGGTAAAAGGATGAGTTGGCGACCTTGAGGAGCTGGCCGGCCACGGCCGGGTCCCGCAGAATCTGCTTTTCGATGACCTGCATATCCGGGTCGGGCCTCGCCATTTCCTGCTGGATGGCAAGGCCGGTGCGATTGAAGGGCGGGAGCTGCGCCTTGTCCGAATTCACATGCTCCTTCAGGATTTCGATAAAAGACTTGGCCTCGTTCATTGCTAAACTCCGAGCAGGCGGCGGGTTTCTTCCAGTGGGCGTGGTTTCAGAACGAGAGGCAGGCAGCGCATGACCTCTTCCAGAGTGGTCTGGCCTTCGGCGGCCTTGACCAAACCTTCCTCGAACAAGGTCACAAGCCCCGCGCTCTCCAGGGCGATCTTGCGAATGTCGAAGCTGGTCCGCCGCTCCAGGATGGCGGCACGGACCATTTCATCGAGAATGAGCAGTTCGAACACCGCGATGCGGCCTCGATACCCTGTGTAGCGGCAGTGGGCGCAGCCCGTGCCCTTGCGAAAATTCGAGCCCTGGATCGTGGCCTGTGTGTAGCCGAAGAGCTGCAGCTCGCCGGGGCTTGGCTTGTACGGCTGGGAGCACTCCGGGCAGATGCGCCGCAGCAGGCGCTGTGCAACCACGCTGACCACGGTGGAGGAGATGAGGAAGGCCTCGATGTCCATGTTCATGAGCCGGATCAGGCCGCCGATGGAGTCTTCGGTGTGGAAGGTGGTCAGGACCTTGTGCCCGGTCAGCGCCGCCTGCACGGCCACCTCCGCCGAATAATTGTCGCGGATCTCGCCGATGAGGATGACGTCGGGGTCCTGGCGCACGATGTGACGCAGGGTCTCCTCGAAGGTCAGGTTGATCTTGGGATCGATGGAACACTGGGAGATGCCCGGTATGACGTATTCAACGGGCTCTTCGGCCGTGATGATGGACAGGAGCGGCGTGTTCAGGTGGTGGATGCAGCTGTAGACCGTAGTCGTCTTGCCCGACCCGGTGGGACCGGTGATGATCACGACGCCGCTGGGTCTGGACAGCGCACCTTCAAGGAAGCGCTTGAGAATCTTCGGGTACATCCCGACGCTTGCGATGTCGATGAGGTTGCCCTGCCGGTTCAGCAACCGCAGCACGATGGCCTCGCCGTGGATGGTCACGTAAAAGGAGGCGCGCATGTCGAGTTCGCCGCCGGGGTATTCGAACAGGATGCGTCCGCCCTGGTGGCGGCGCTTCTCGGCGATATCCGCCTTGCACATGATCTTGATGCGGCTTGAGATGTTGGGGATTATCTCGCGCGGGAAGTCCTTGTAGGGTTCAAGCACCCCGTCCCGGCGGAAGCGGATGCGCAGGCGGTCGGGGAGGGGTTCCATGTGGATGTCGCTGACGTCGAGTTCGATGGCGTCGAGGATGATGCGTTCGACGATGCCCGAGGCCGAATCGTCATCAAGAGATTCCTTGGTCTGTGATCCGCGTTCGAAGCGCTGGTAGGTCTCGATGATGGACTCCCGCGTGGCGATGGCCGGCAGAATCCCTTCGGGAAAAATGGTGCGCGCCTCCTCCTGGTCGTCCATGTCCAGCACATTGGCAAAAGCCACGACGACCTGATGCTCCTGTCTCTCGATGGGCACATAGGATGCCTTGTTTCTGTACGTGACCGGAATCTGATGCAGAAGGGAGACGTCGAGGTTGGTGAATCTGGGATCGACAAAGGGGTAGCCAAGCTGCATGGAGAGCGCTTCAAGGAGCTTGAATTCCTTGATGAAATTGTTGTTGACGAGGACTTCGCCAAGCTTTTGCGGGGTCTTGCTCGTGCGCTGGATCTGGAAGGCGGCTTCAAGGTCTGCCTCGCTGATCAGTCCGAGTTCCAGCAGCAAACTTCCGATGCGCATGGACAGCTTGTTCTTGCGGATGGCAGCGGTGACCTGGTCGGCGGTGACGTACCCGAGTTCCTTGACGATTTCGAGCAAAGGTTTGGGGCGGACGAGCTTTGTACGTAGCCGCGCCGCATGGAGCGCCTGTTTTTCCGAGAGCAACCCTTCTTTGATAAGGATGTCGATGAGTTCGCCGTGGCTGGCGGGCTCGCTGTTATTGGGATTATCCTTGGGCATTGGGGCTCCACGGTGAGAGTTGATCAGTGGCGAAAAGGTCTTACAGAGAGAAAATTATGGAGTCAAATTGAGAGGATGGCTCCCTCTTGTCAGACGAAAGAGTCATTTCGGGGAACTCGCAGGCAGGCGGACATGAAAAACGCATCCTTGGCCAGGGGCGGAGTCCACGCTGATGGAGCCGCCCATTTTGGAGAGAAGATCCCGGCAAATGGACAGGCCCAGGCCCGTACCTTTGCCGGCGTCCTTGGTGGTGAAGAACGGCTCGAAAATCTGGGGCAGAATGTCTGCGGGGATGCCTTGCCCGTTGTCCTCGACATCGATGCGCACGAAGCTGTGCTCGCGGAAGGAACGCAGCTGCACCATTCCGTCGTCGTGCTCGATGGCGTCGATGGCGTTGTTGACGAGGTTCAGTATGATCTGCTGGATTTCCGCAGGCGAGCTGTCGACTTCCCCCGCGTTGGGGTCGAGGCTCAGCCTGATTTCCACGTTCCGATATTTGGCCTTCTGCCGCGCGAACCCGGCGATGTCGTCCAGCAGCGAGTTGATGTTCACCGCCTTTGTGGCGCTGTCGGCCTTGCGTGCGAAACTGAGCAGCTTGTGCGTGATCTCCCGGCAGCGGTGGCCCTGGGTGGTGATGGTTTGCAGGGATGAGAAGATTTCTTCGGTGTTCTCTTCACTGTGCGGGTCATCCGATTTGAGCAGATCCTGAATCCAGCCCGCGTTCTCCATCATGATGGCCAGGGGATTGTTGATCTCGTGAGCGACCCCGGCGGCAAGTTCGCCAATGGCGGCCAGCTTGCCTGCATCCATGACGTGTTTTTGCATCTGCTGCAGTTCCATTTCGGCTTTGAGCAGGCGTTGCTCCGTCCGTCTGGCCAGAGCCAGCGCGGTGACGACGATGCCGGCGAAGCCGGCGATGATGATGGCCAGGGCCAGAAGGCGGGCCTTGAACAGCGGTCGCAGCAACTGGGCCTTGGGCTGATGGATGGCCAAGATGTTGCCTGTGGATCGCAGTGGGGCGCAGCCGTAAAGACTGACCTGGCCGTTTGCGCCCTTGGCTTCGAGTACGACAGGCCTGCCTTCGGGGAAAAATTGCTGGGCCAGCAGGTGCGCGGCCTCTCTGCTGCCCGGTTCGGCGCCACTGCCGGCGCTGTACGCGCCCTGGCGGTCCAGGAAGAACGCTCCTCCCGGTCCTCCGGGATGAAAGAGGCGGATCTTTTCCTGAATCAGGTCCGGATCGAGGTGAGCCCGCAGTAGCCAGGCGGTCTGTTCGGAGGTGATGCGTACGGCAAGAAAGCAGGATGTCTCGCGCAAGGCCAGATTGCTGACAAACTGCGGGCGGCTTATGGCCTGCGCAAACCATGATTTTTCGACGGGGACTGTCTGCGATTTGTCGTCGGTGGTACCTGCGATGATCGTGCCGCTTGCGTCGACGAGGTCAAGGCCGATGAAAACGCCTTGATAGGCGTTTTGCAGCGAGTGCAGGCGGGCGCGCAGATGGCCGGGGTCCGACAGTTCCGGGATGGTTGCGGCGCCTGTCTCTTGCCGGAGGTTGGAGATTTTTTCTTCGAGGAAGCTGTCCAGGCTCTGAACCGAACTCATGGCTTTTTGCGCCAGGAGCGCGTGGGTTTTTTCCCGGAACGCCGTATCGTAAAAGACATAGCCCAGGGTCGCGATGCACAGGATCGGCACCATGGCCACCAATATGGAGAGGACAGTCAATTGTCCGCTCATGAGGCGCGGAGACGTTTTGGCTTTGTTTGTCAGGGGCGCGTGGTCTTTGACTTCAGAGGGTTGGGTCATGGTCCGTCCGAAAGATGCGGGTCATTTGTCCCGGTTTCGAATGTCCTGTCGCCAGGAGTTGAGGGGAGCGCAGCATCCCCCGCCGGTATGTTGATTGCGGCGGATTCCGTCTCCGGATGCGCCTTTAAGCATGGTCCGGCACAGGTAACGCCGTGCTTCGTCGCTCCAGAAAAGTTCGGGACAGCGGGGCAGATAGCCATGGCGGCGCAACGAATCCGTGCACTGGTCATGCAGACAGCACCAACCACAGCCCACACAGGGCAGATACGACATGCGATTCTCCGTGTGTTGAGGGGGCTGTGCCGGAACGTAAAGCTTATGAAACTTTTGTGGAAGCTAGCTCAAGGGCATGTGATGGTAAAGTGAATTCTGGCATTAAGGAGTAACCGTGACGAGCTGGCTGAAAAAAACGTTGGCGGGAGTCCGTACCGGGGCGTGGTCGCAGACTGCCCGGCGGGAAACAGGATGTGGATATCTGCGAATGTGAAGGACCGGGGCATTTCTGCCCCGGTCCGGGTGTCGTAAGTTAGAGTGCGCCGAGAATGTTGGGATGATGGAATTCGTCGTACATGTCCTCGGTGTGGCAAACCGCGCAGTTGCCCTTGCTCCCGATGGGACCCGGGTGGCCCTGGTACTGCAGGGGCTGGATGGCGTCGAGATCCGGATGAAACGCGTTTGTGGCAGGATATTCGGCGTGGGTCGAACCATGGCATGATTCGCACATGAGTCCCGCGTCATCGGTGCGCATGCGGTAAAGCCCTTCCGGTCCTCGCACCCATTGGTTGAAAGCCGAAGGCTCCGCGTCTTGCGGGCGCTCGAAGTCCACATGGCAGTTCAGGCAGTCCGGTTGATCGTTCCACGGCGCGCGCGGTTCGATTTCTTCGACAGAACCGACCAGTCTGGGCTTGATGTGGCGCATGAGCAGGTCGGCCTTGGGCTTGCCCGCCTCTTTTTCCCCGCGCAAGAGCGACAGGGAGTGGTCTTCCAGCGTGCCGTGGCAGTTGACGCAGGTCAGGCCCTTGCTCGCGTGCGCGCCCCTGGCGCAATAGGTGTAGCTGTCCGGCCCGGTGGGATGGCAGGAGTGGCAGGGCTCCGCGGCGGGCTGGCCGGACAGGTAGTTGGCGTGGAAACCGTGGATGGCGGCCGGAAGGTTCAAAAGCTCCGGATTGCCCGTGGCTTTGAGCAGCGGATCAGGGTGGCAGCTCTGGCAGAGCACGGGTTTGCCCGCCTCGGCCTCAGGCAGCAACCGGGTTTTGTGACGCCGATCGTGTCTGGCCAGCACGTCCGAGGCCGTGGTCACGGAAATGCCCATGGTCCCCTCATGCCGCCAGGTGCCGCCATGGCAGTTCTTGCAGCCGATTTCCGTGGAGACGGGAGCCAGAACCTTGGTGGTGGCCAGGATCTCGCCGCTGGCCGTGTCCTTGGCTTCGATGGTGAAGACGGGGTAGGGGTTGATGGTTCCGTCGTCCATGTAGGGCAGCACGGGGATGCCGTCCGCCACGAAGTTCGTGCCCTGTTCGCCGAGCTTCATCACGCCTGACATGCCCAGCCCCTTGGCGCTGACGTTCTGGGGCAGCTCCTTGCCAACCAGGGACGGCGCGTATTTCCAGAACTCCACATGGTTGGCCGGATTTTCGAAGCCCGCGGGGGCGGTGTACGTGATTTCGACGTCCTCGGTCACCAGTTCAGGCAGGGGGCCGCGCCGGATGAGCTGGGCCATGAGAGTGCTGCCCGGGGGCAAAATGGAGAAGCGGCTGTCGCTGTCGGAGAGGCATTTTTCGCCCAGCGTGCACCAGGACAGGAGCACATACTCGGCTTCATCCGCGTTGAAGGCCGGGACTTCAAGTTCGACTTCCGGGCGGGGTCGGGCGTGCTGCTCCGTCACGGGAGCTTCGACCAGGTCATGCACGATGTAGGCGGCCAGGGCCTTGCGCTCCTGCGCGGTGCCGGCAAAACGCGGCATATACGAGTATATCTTGCCCATGCCCGCGATCTGGGCTTCGAGACCAACGGTTCCGAACTGCGCGCTCAGGCGTTTGATGTTGTGCAGCGGCCCGCCGATGGAGTGGCAGGCGGCGCACTGGCCGCGAAAGATCTCACGGCCTGCGGCCATGGCGTTTTCGGGAGTGATCTCCTGGTTCTGATTCCAGCCGGAGGTCTGCAGAAAGCCTTCGGCGGCGATGGCGTCTTCAGTGCCGACCAGAATGGCGTTGGAATACATGTAGCCATGGATCAGGTAGGGCCTGCGGCCGGCTTCGCGCATGGTTTCAAAACAGCCCATGTACAACAGGCCGATGACGAGCAGGACCAGCGCCATGGGGCGCTTGATCGCGGCAGGCATGCGCACGGCCATGATCAGTCCGCCGGCAAAGAGAACGACTGATATCCACAGAAAGCCCTGTAGGTACGGGGCGATTTCCGGGTTTGCGCCCAGGACCATGGCCTGCGGCCCTTCGGGCAGCACGTGCACATACCACCACCCCGACAGGAGCAGGAAGGCGAAGGGAGCCAGCAGCCATGTCGCGCAGTAGCGGACCAGGGTTTCGCGGGTCTTGGGATCCTTTTCCCAGGTGGCGGTGACGAAGCCGTAAAGTCCGGCCAGAATCAGGGCGATGAACGTCCTGAATGCCAGTGCCGGCCAGAAGGAGGGGTTGAAGAGTCCGTCCCAGAAGTCTTTTGTCTCCAACCAGTCGCCGGGGGTCAACATGAAGCCGATGATGCCGTTGATCATGAACAGCGACATCCAGCCGAAGAAGAAATAGAGCCAGCCCATGGTGAGATGGTTGCGCCGCCCCATTTTTCCGAAGGTGTAGAAATAGATGAACAACGATACGATTTCGCACAGGAAAAAGACCCATTCGATGGCCCAGGCAAAGACAAAGGTGTGGATGAGCTGGCTCGTGGCCGCAGGCGCGACCAGCGAGATGATGAACCAGATGCCCACCCCGGTGATTCCGCCCAGGACCATGGTCACGAGCAGGAAGAACTTGGTGTGGCGCTTTGTGTAATCAAGGATTGCCGGGGACTGCCTGCGATATCCCAGATGTTCGGTGAGAACGAGAAAGAGGCCGCCACCCACGGCAAAATGGGCGATATAGACATGAAATACGGCGATGAGCGCGATGAGCAGACCGCCGCCGGCCCAGTGGAGTTCCCAGATTGGAAAGTTCATGAGCGCACCTCCGAGTCCGTGGCGGCGGTGCGGAGCATCCAGGCTACGACGCACAGACCGGCCGCCAGGATCAGGATGAAAAGGGCAAGCGGGAGATACTGGCCGGTGACGACGCGGTCATTGACCTGAAAATACGGGGTCAGATAGGCGTCCCGGACCATGTCGCGCAGCAGGATCATGAGGATTACGGTGGTCAGCGACAGGGCCGTCGACGTGCCGACATTGTATCTCAGCGCGTTGCTGATGCTGAAGATGCCCAGGCTCGCGCTGAACGCGAAGATCAGGGTGTGGGGCAGGGATCCGCCCAGCAGGAGGTGTTTGACGGGTTCGGGCAGGGCGGAGAGGAACCACAGGCCGAGCGCCATCTGCACCATGGTCGTGTAGGCGTACCAGTTCATGCCGTGCCGGACCCAACGCTGCGCTGCGGGGTCGTTCTTGACTTTTATTCTGTAAAAAATGGCCAGCGCCAGACCCGCCACTGCAATGGATGACGCGACAAAGTGCAGGTAGCGCGGTAGCACGGTCGGATCGCTCAGGTTGAGCAGCGTACCCCATGGATTGTCGAAGTATGTTGCCCAGCTGGCAGGGCTGAGCATGAAGGTCATGTTGTTGGTGAAGATGAAGGCGGTGACCAGGAGGCACAGGGTGGTCACGGCGATGAAGATCGTGCGCAGGCTGCCCAGCGGCACATAGCGGAAATCATAGATGTAGGCGCTTGCGTACGCGACGATGACCAGCCCTACGATACCCAGCCAATACACGGCCATGAGCACGCTGCTGGTGTAGAGGAATTGCCCGTATAAAACCTGCATGAAGAGCAGGGGCGCAACGCCGAAGTTGACGGCGAAGGCGATGGTGAAGGGCAGCTTGGTGGAAATCGATTTGGTCAGAGCTTCCGTGTCGGCCTTGCCGCGCAGATGGTGGACCAGGGCGATGACGGAAGCGCCGAGCATGATGTTCATGACCAGAATGTGCAGGATGAACGTAAGGACCTGAAAGAAGTAAAACCAGCCCCATTCCACCGGGATGGGGAGGGCGTGCGGGATAAGCTGGGTGGGGTCCATGAACTTCTCCGTTTTTTGGGTGCTGGTTGCCGGGAAACGCTTGCCTATGAACCTGATATATATCCAATTCAGGGCTTGGCGTCAAAAGTTGCAGACATTATTTCATGCCTGTGCTTACGAAATATTCGCTCCTGCATTGTTGCAATCATGTTGTGTTCTGTTTTTTGAGCAGTTCTTGAAACTGCGCGGCGGGCACCGGAGGTGAAAACAGGTAGCCCTGTCCAAGCTTGCAGCCCAGTGATTTGAGCAGCAGGAATTGTTCCCGGGTTTCTATGCCTTCGGCCAAGGGGATTATCTCCAGGCTGATGGCGATGCCGAGCATGGCGCGAATGAGTGCGAGCGAGGACTCTTCCGGCAGGTTTTTCACGAAGGACTTGTCGATCTTCAAAACATCGAAGGAAAGGGACCGCACGTACGACAAGGATGAGTAGCCGGTCCCAAAGTCGTCGAGGGCGCTCGAAACGCCCATGGCGTCTATGGACTCGAGTATGCTGCGCACCTGCTCGATGTTTTCCATGTATACCGTTTCGGTGACTTCAAGGGTCAGCTGACTTGGGGGCAGCTTGCTGGCCTCAAGGACGCGCTTCACTTCCCCGGGCAGGTTTCCGCGTTGGAAATGCCGCGCGGAGATATTGCAGGAGATGCGCAGCCGCCCCAATCCGGCTTCATCCCAGCCCCGGGCCTGGTGGCAGGCCTGCGACAGGACGCTGAAGTCGATGTCGGTGATGAGGCTTGTCTGCTCTGCCACGGGTATGAAATCCACTGGAGAGATAAGGGTGCCGTCCCGTTTGCACCAACGCGCCAGGGCTTCGGCCCCAACAATTTTCTGGGTTTCGAGGTCGATGACCGGCTGGAAGAAGGCGACAATTTCTCCGGAGTCCAGGGCCAGGCGCAACTCCCTCTCGATTTCCATCCGGCGCTGGGCTTTTAAAGTCAGCTCCGGAGAATGGAACCGGTAGATGTTCTTGCCGAGGGATTTGGCCTGATACATGGCCAGATCCGCGCACCGGATCAGTTGTCCGGCCGTGTTCCCGTCTTCGGGGAAGATGGCTACGCCGACGCTCACGCTGAGATATGTTTCAGAATCTCCGAACTGGAATGGCGCGGAAAGGACGTCGATGAGTTTTTGGGCCAGCTGGGCGTACTCGTCCTTGGAGTTGTTGGCATCGGATACGATGATGAACTCGTCGCCGCCGAGGCGGCCCACCAGCTCGGATGTCTTGAGGATGGAAACAAGCCGCTGCCCCGCCTCCATGAGTACGACGTCGCCCACGGCATGTCCCCAGGAGTCGTTGATGACCTTGAAGTCGTCGAGGTCGAGCAGGAAGACGGCGAGGCTTCCGGTTTCAGGGGACAGGGCCTGCACCGTGCGGTCCAGCCTCTCCATGGCGCTGAGGCGGTTGGGCAGGCCGGTCAGAGCATCCGTGTAGGCGAGTTCATGCAGCTTCCATTCGGCGTTCTTGATGTCGGTGATGTCGAGCAGGAACGCAATGGATTGCTGGGTGCGCGGGATCATGGCCACGGTGAGCTTGACATGATGCAGCTCTCCCGAGGAGTCCATCAGCCGCGCTTCGTAGGTTCTGGGCGCAATGGCTTCGTCCTGGCGTCTTTGCGCGTGGTAACGAAGCATCCTTTGCACGTCATCCGTATGGAAAAAGCGCGTCCAGGAGGGGCTCTGGCGCATGTCGTCCTGTGTGACCCCGGCCAGGTGGAGAAATTCCGTGTTGGCGACGTCGATGGACGTATCCTCGTTGATGAGGATTCCTGGCGTGCCGGTGTTTAAGAAAATCGCGCGATAACGCTCCTCGGATTCCTCCAGGAGGCGCCGCGTGCGTTCGATCTCACGGATGTCCCAGAATGTTTCAAGCAGATATTCCTGATCGTTTCGGGTGATGATGGTCACGGATTTGAGGATATCGATCCGTTCACCGTCACCGCCGAGAAACTCGCATTTGTAATTGTCGAGGTTCTGCCCGAAATCACAGACCGGGCATTTCCCGATTTCAGCGCCGCAGGTGAACTGATGGCAGACCTTGCCCACAATGTCCTTTTCGGACCGACCGGCCAGGGCGCTCGCATATGGGTTGGCGCTGACGATGACCTTGTCTTCCTTGCGGATGAGCATGACGCCGACCTTGATCGCGCCCAGGATTTCCTTGAGAAAGCGCTCGTTCTCACGGATGGACTCGAATGCTGTGTCCACCAGATTCGAGAGCTGGTCTATTTCGTCGCATTTTTGATCCAGCCTGCAAAATTGCGCGTCCGGAGCATCGTTTTTGACGCGCGAGCTCAGCAGCGACAGACGGGACAGGATGTTTTTTTCGAGAAAGGCGAAGCCGCTGAAGAAGCCGATCGCTCCGAACACAATGAGCACCGCGAGGCTGGTTTTCATTGTCGAGCGGGCCAGGATGGTCAGTTCCCTGGGGGCATTGGCGATGATGGCTACGGGCGGGCCGCCTGCAGCGTCGGAAAGAAGCAGGGCGCTCCAGATGAGGGCGCGCTCGGGAACAACGAGGGCTTCGCCTGACGCCGGAGGATCGGTTTCCAGCACGCGCATGGCTTGCGGCAGCGTTCCGTCTTCGGTGACGTGGATTTGCAGCGCGAGTTCCGTGCGCAGGGTCAGCTTTTCAACGTAGGCAGCGTCGATTTTCTGGATCATCCACAGCCGGCCGCGCGCCGGCCCGGTCTGCTGGGATGTCAGCACCGCGCGGTTTGCGGCGATCCATAATGAGCCGTCGACGTTCACCAGCGCGGGGGCGCCGCTGAAAAGATCTTCGGGGGGCGAGGAGAGGCTGATTCTTTTGACATAGCTGAGCAGGGCCTTGCTGGGGGCTTGGAGCGCATCTCCGTCGCGGGACATCTGCGAGGCATGCAGGATCTCCCCTTCCTTTGTCACGAAAACGATGACGCTGAGGCCCTGGTTGAGGAACACGTCCGGAGTGATGTTGCTTTCCGCATACTCCTCCGAGGCTGTAGACATGAATTGATAGGTGTCGTCCCACCACGCCCAGTCTTTGAGCAGGTTGTCGACACGTTGCATGTCTTGCTGCAGCGAGTTCCGCGCACGACGTATATTGGCGGCGGCCAGGTCGCGCTCGAAGGTGTCGAGGCGGTCGATGATGATCAGCCCGACTATGAGTACGCAACCGACGCCCATGGCCATGAAAATCGCAGTAAGCGTGACAATCGCCCGGGAGCGCAGGGATGTGAAAAGTTTTTTTGCCATGGGTCGCTTCATAGATATGAAGCCCGGTTAGGGCAAATCAAAAGTGGAGTCCGGATGCCCCGCAGACGCGGCATCGCCCGCCGGCTCAACGCCCATGGCTTTTCGCATGGCCTGCGTCATTTCTTCAAGGGTCGCCGGCTTGGCGACATATCCGTTCATTCCGGCGGCCAGAAAAGCTTCCTTGTCACCGGCCATGGCATAGGCGGTCAGGGCGATGATGGGGATGTCCCTTTTCGCGCCCAGCGTGGTGGAGCCGCGGATGATGCGTGTCGCCTCGACTCCGCTCATGACGGGCATCTGCACGTCCATGAGTATGCAGTCGATGTCGTTTGCCTCCAGCAGGTCAAGGGCCTGCCGCCCGTTTTCGGCCAGGATGACCGTATGTCCGGCCTTCTCCAGCAGCTTTTGGGTGGGAATTCGATTGGACGGGTCGTCCTCGACCAGAAGCACTCGTAAGCAGGCATCGCTGTCGCCGGTCGATGCGCTCACGAGGTTTGACGCATCGACCTTGAGCGCCCGCAAGGGCAGGACGACATGCACGCTCGTGCCTTCGCCCGGAGCGCTCTCTATGCTGATGGTTCCAGCCATGAGGGCGACCAGCCTGTGCACGATGGACAGCCCCAGGCCTGCGCCCTGGTAATTGCGGGTGAAGGAATTTTCGACCTGCCTGAACGGTTCGAAGATCTCGCCAAGCCTGTCTTCGGCGATGCCGATGCCCGTGTCCGTGACGCACAAATGCACGCGGCAGGTGTCTTCGTCCTTTGCGGACAGAGCCGAGATATCCATCTCGACCCTGCCGCGTTCCGTGAATTTGAGGGCGTTGCCCACCAGATTGAAGAGCACCTGGCGTATCCGCATTTCATCCCCGAGCAAAATTCCGGGCATGTCCGGGGCAAGCCTGCATTCCAGAATCAGGCCTTTGTTTCTGGCCGTGACGGCGAAAAGTCCGGTCACGGAATCGATGATGTCCTGGATGTGGAAGGGAGCTTCGCGGATCTCCATCTTGCCCGCCTCCACCCTGGAGAGATCGAGAATGTCCGTCAGGAGTCTGGTCAGGCGGTTGGCGGCCTCTGCGGCCATGTGGATGTAGCTGGCCTGCTCGGCATCAAGGGGGGTGGTTTCCAGAAGCTGGAGCATGCCCATGACCCCGTTGATAGGGGTGCGGATCTCGTGGCTCATGTTGGCCAGAAATTCGCTCTTGGCCTGGTTGGCGGCTTCCGCGGCATCTTTAAGCTTGAGCAGGGCCTCCTCGGCCTCTTTTCTGCTGGTCAGGTCGATGTCGACGCAAAAGAGCTCCGGTTCGCCTCCCGCCTTCTCGACGATGGCATGGCTGGAAAAGACCACGACCCGGGAGCCGTCCTTGCGCATGAGAGTCAGTTCGCTGGCAGGGATGGGGATTTTTGTTTCTCCCATGGAACGCATGGCGGCTTCGACGTCCGTGCGCATTTCAGGCGGGATGATCAGGTCGGTCAGTTTTGCCCCGATCGCTTCGTCCGCGCTGTATCCGTAAAGATTTTCCGAGGCCTGGTTCCAGTAACGCGCGATGCCGTCCATCCCGTAGCCTTGAACGGCGATTGCCGGGACCTGTTCAAAGAGTTTGCGAAACCGGGATTCGCTTTCCAGCAGGGCCTTTTCGGCCTGCGTGCGCCTGGCAATGTCGAGCGTCAGGGATTCGGCCATTTTGTTGAATGCGCTGGAGAGCACGTCAACCTCGGTGATTTCGGGCGCAGCCGCCACTCTGACCGAGAGATCGCCTTCGCCGATCTGTTTTGAGGCCTTGGCCAATTCTTCAAGCCGCATTCCAACCGTCCTGCCGCCAAGAAACCAGCCGCTCAGCATGGTCAGGCCGATGGTCAGAAACAGGATGATGAAATCGCGCAGCATCCCGCTTTTCGCGTTGGCGTAGAACATGGCGCTGGGCGCGCCGACAAAGAAGTACATGTAGGGGGGAGCGTCCGGGGCTAGGCGCAGCTTCTGGAATGCGAGGATGCGCGTGACGCCGTCCGTGCCTGTTTCCAGGAGCAATCCTTCCGAAGGCCCGGATACGGCGTGCGCAAAGACCGAGGGTTTGATTGGTTCGCCAAGGCCGCTTGCGGAGTTTTCGGGATAACGGAAGAGCCGCAGCCCGTTCCTGTCGCAGACTCCGACGAAAGAATTTTCCGGAAAGCGGGTGTGCTTGAACAAGTCCCCATACGTGTCGAGGCGGATCGAGGTCAGGAGGATACCCTTGGTTTCGCCCCGGTCGTTCAGGACGGGATACCCGAAGGTGAAGACCGGAATGTGCAGGGTCACGCCGAGGATATATTCGCCGGCGGCGAAGGCCGTTGTGGAGAGCGCGTCCTTGAAATGCCTCGTGTGGGCGAAGTTCGCAGGTTTGCGCGCGTTGCCGGATGCTACAAGATTACCGCTTGGGTCAACCAGGTGGAGGGCGGCGTAGCCCGGATTTATTTTGAGCAGGTTGGCGAAGAGACGATTGCATGCCTCTGTGTCGACCTGGCGCACTTCGGGCAGCATGGCCAGGCCTTCAAGGAACGCTTTTGTGGCCAGAGTGGTCTGTATCTGGGTTTCAGCCAGATGGCGGGAAAAAGCCTGCAATTCCTGTTCGGCGTTGGAGACCGCCCGGCGCCGGTTGTCCAGCCCGGCAAAGACAATGATGACGATGGCGGGGAGCGCCGCCATGAGAAAGAGGATGGCGAGCTTTTTTTTGATGGAGCCATGCAACAGGCGATCGAACATGAAGCCTCCGAATATGCGCGGTGGCGTGTATGGCGAGGTTGTTAACGCGTGCCGGGTGAAAAGAGCGCCTGGCACCAACCGCATCAAGGGCACCAGCCGCACCAAGGGCACCAACCGCATCAAGGGCACCAAGAGCACCAAGGGCTTTGCCCGGAGTCGTGCCGGTCATGGCGACTCCGCTGGATGTAAAAATATGTAACCTACCTTTTCCGCTCGCGAAAGGGGAAATTTGAAACGGATCCGCCCTAGGGACTGCTTGCGCAGGACCGTAAAGACAGGTGGAGCGATGGGAAGGGGGATGAACGGTGGGGATGGAGCGCTCGCCAAAGAAAAAGGCCGCGCATTTTTCAATGCGCGGCCTTGATTTCCGCTGGCGTCCCCAAGGGGATTTGAACCCCTGTTATCGGCGTGAAAGGCCGGTGTCCTGGACCGAGCTAGACGATGGGGACAGGTGGCTGGGTGACTTAGATTCGAACTAAGATTGACGGAGTCAGAGTCCGCTGTCCTACCGTTGAACGATCACCCAGCAAAAAAACAAAAACAGAAAAAAGTGGCGTCCCCAAGGGGATTTGAACCCCTGTTATCGGCGTGAAAGGCCGGTGTCCTGGACCGAGCTAGACGATGGGGACGCAAGTTTCGCGTCAAAGAAAAAAAGTGGCGTCCCCAAGGGGGTTTGAACCCCTGTTAGCGGCGTGAGAGGCCGCCGTCCTAGGCCACTAGACGATGGGGACGCATTTTGGTGGGCCGTGAAGGGATCGAACCTTCGACTCTCTGCTTAAAAGGCAGATACTCTACCGTCTGAGTTAACGGCCCGTAAAGAGAAGACGCTTCTATAGGGGGGTATCCACCTTGTCAAGCCGGAAAGTCAGGCTTTTTTCAATTCAATTTTATCCAGCCCATTCATGTAAGGGCGCAGGACTTCTGGCACGATGACGGACCCGTCGGCCTGCTGGTAATTCTCCAGGATGGCGACCATGGTCCGGCCCACGGCCAGGCCTGATCCGTTCAGGGTGTGGACCAGCCGGCTCTTCTTGGAATCTGTCGGCTTGAAGCGGATGCCCGCGCGGCGGGCCTGAAAATCCTCGAAGTTGGAGCAGGACGATATTTCCCGGTATTTATCCTGGCCGGGCAGCCAGACCTCGATGTCGTAGGTCTTGGCCGAGGAGAAGCCCAGGTCTCCGGCGCAGAGCGTGACCACGCGGTAGTGCAGCCCCAGTTTTTGCAGGATGCTCTCGGCGTGGCCAAGGAGCTTTTCCAGTTCATCATATGATGTATCGGGGTGGACGAAGCGGACCAGCTCCACCTTGTCGAACTGGTGCTGGCGGATCATGCCCTTGGTGTCCTTGCCGTAGGAGCCGGCTTCGGAGCGGAAGCAGGCCGTGTAGGCACAGTGGGCGATGGGCAGCGCGGACTGCGCCAGGGTTGTGTCGCGGTAGATGTTGGTCACCGGGACTTCGGCCGTGGGGATGAGATAGTAGTTGGTGTTTTCGAGGTGAAAGAGGTCTTCCTCGAATTTCGGGAGCTGCCCCGTGCCCATCAGGCTTTCGCGGTTGACGATGACCGGGGGCATGACCTCGTCGTAGCCGTTCTGCATGGTCTGCACGTCGAGCATGAAGCTGATCAGCGCCCGCTCCATCTTGGCGGCCCAGCCTTTTAAAATCACGAAGCGGCTGCCCGTGATCTTGGCGGCGGTCTCGAAATCGAGTCCGTTCAGGGCCGTGCCAAGTTCCCAATGCTCTTTGGGGCTGAAAGGCATGGCCGGTTTTTCGCCCCAGCTGCGGACTTCCCGGTTGTCCGCCTCGTCCACGCCCTCGGGGACGGAGGAATGCGGAACATTGGGGATGGACATCACCCAGTCGGCGGTCTGCTGGTCGATGTCTTTGAGTTCTTCATCCAGGGCTTTTATGCGCGTGGACATGCCCCCAAGCTCGAGCAAAAGGGCGTCGGCGTTTTCGCCGGCCTTTTTCATGCGGGCCATTTCACCCGAGGCCTGGTTGCGGCGGGCTTTGAGGTCTTCGACCTCCAGCAGCAGGTCGCGCCTTTTTTGGTCGATGGCCAGAAACTGCTCAAGGTCCAGCTTGCTGCGGCGTTTGCGCAAGCCGTCTTTGACCTCGTCCGGGTTTGATCTGATAAATTTAATGTCGAGCATGAAAATGTCCTTGTCGCGGTCGTGCGGTCAGTCCCAAAGTGGGCGGTGGTGGCGGTTGTGAGGCGAAATGCATAGCCTGCCTTGACTCGAATCACAAGCCGCCCGATTTGGCGAGGAGTGAATTTTTTTTTGGGCCTTGCCCTTGACTTCACTGCGCCAGGGATTATTTGGGCCTCTGTCTCGTGCGGAACTGCTGCTGCGTTTTCAGTTCCGCGATTTGGCACTCCCCATTGCCGAGCGCCAAAAAAAATATCTACACGGAAGAAATTCTTAAACATCTTGGAGGAAAAAACATGAAACTCAGACCACTGCACGACCGTATTCTGGTCAAGCGTCTCGAAGAGGAGCAGGTAACCAAAGGCGGCATCATCATCCCCGATTCCGCAAAGGAAAAGCCCATCAAGGGTGAAGTGGTTGCCGCCGGTCCCGGCAAGGTCGCCGATGACGGAAAGCAGATCCCCATGGGCGTCAAGACCGGCGACAAGGTGATCTTCAACAAGTACGCCGGCACTGAAATCAAGATCGATGGTGACGAACTGCTCATCATGCGTGAAGACGACATCCTCGCTGTAATCGAAGCCTAATTTTTTAAGAATTCAAGGAGACGCACACATGGCTGCTAAAATTATCAAGTTTGATGCCAAGGCCCGTGAAAAACTGAAAATCGGCGTGGACACCCTGGCCAATGCCGTCAAGGTCACCCTCGGACCCAAGGGCCGCAACGTCGTCATCGAAAAATCTTTCGGTTCCCCGATCATCACCAAGGACGGCGTGACCGTGGCCAAGGAAATCGAACTGGAAGACAAGTTCGAGAACATGGGCGCCCAGATGGTCAAGGAAGTCGCCTCCAAGACTTCCGACATCGCCGGCGACGGCACCACCACCGCCACCATCCTGGCCCAGGCCATTTTCACCGAAGGCATCAAGCTGGTTGCCGCCGGTCGTAACCCCATGTCCATCAAGCGCGGCATCGACAAGGCTGTCGAAGCCGTCATCGCGAGCCTGGACAAGCTGGCCAAGCCCACCCGCGATCAGAAGGAAATTGCCCAGGTCGGCACCATTTCCGCCAACAACGACGCCACCATCGGGAACATCATCGCCGAAGCCATGGGCAAAGTCGGCAAAGAAGGCGTCATCACTGTTGAAGAAGCCAAGGGTCTGGAGACCAACCTGGACGTCGTCGAAGGCATGCAGTTCGACCGCGGCTACCTGTCCCCCTACTTCGTGACCAACCCCGACAAGATGGTCTGCGAAATGGATTCTCCGCTGATTCTGATCAACGAGAAGAAGATCTCCAACATGAAGGAACTGCTCCCCGTTCTGGAGCAGGCCGCCAAGATGGGCAAGCCCCTGGTCATCATCGCTGAAGACATCGAAGGCGAAGCTCTGGCCACTCTGGTCGTCAACAAGCTGCGTGGCACCCTGCAGGTCGTGGCCGTCAAGGCTCCCGGCTTTGGCGAGCGTCGCAAGGCCATGCTGCAGGATATCGCCATCCTGACCGGTGGCGAAGTTGTTTCCGATGATCTGGGCGTCAAGCTCGAAAGCATCGCCCTGAACCAGCTCGGTTCCGCCAAGCGCGTTGTCATCGACAAGGAAAACACCACCATCGTTGACGGTTCCGGCGAAGCCGAAGCCATCAAGGCCCGCGTGAAGCAGATCCGCAACGAAATCGAGGAGACCTCCTCCGATTACGATCGCGAAAAGCTGCAGGAGCGTCTGGCCAAGATCGTTGGCGGCGTTGCCGTGATCAACGTTGGCGCGGCCACCGAGACTGAAATGAAGGAAAAGAAGGCCCGCGTGGAAGACGCCCTGAACGCCACCCGCGCTGCCGTCGAAGAAGGCATCGTGCCTGGCGGCGGCGTCGCCCTGGTGCGCTGCCAGTCCGCCCTGGATTCCGTCAAGCCCGCCGATGACGACGAGGCCGCAGGCGTACAGGTTATCCGTCGCGCCATCGAAGAGCCCATCCGTCAGATCTGCGGCAACGCAGGTGTTGAAGGCGCAGTGGTTATCGACAAGGTCCGCAACGGCAAGGAAGACTTCGGTTACAACGCCGCTTCCGGCGAGTACGAAGATCTGCTCAAGTCCGGCGTCATCGATCCCAAGAAGGTGACCCGCATCGCCCTGCAGAATGCCGCTTCCGTAGCGTCCCTGCTGCTGACCACCGAGTGCGCCATCGCCGAGAAGCCCAAGGAAGAGGCTGCCCCGGCCATGCCCGGTGGCGGCATGGGCGGCATGGGCGGCATGTACTAAGCCGTTCAGATCCCAGAATGATAAAAGGGCCGGAAGCGATTCCGGCCCTTTTTTGCGCCCTGCGTTTGCCCCAGGCTGCGAACTGGCCAGCCCCCCGTTCTGGGTGGCTTACAAATTTTTCAGTCAGTATCCGCAGGCCGTTCAAAAATGGTGAGATGCAAGGAAGCGAAAAAATCCAGGTCGCGCGGTGTATTTGGCATACATAAGCGGTCTGGATTTTTTCGCTGACGCAGCAGATCGCCGTTTTTGGGCGGCCTGCTACAGGTTGTGTTTGGGCAGCCGTCCCAGCAGGCGCAGAAAGCCGTCCAGGATGGTCAGCGGATGCGGGGGGCAGCCGGGGATGTAGAGGTCGATGGGGATGATGGGGTCCGCCCCGCCGTTATGCTGGGGATGGCCGATAAAGGGGCCGCCGCTGATGGCGCAGGCCCCGAGCGCGATGGCGATGCGCGGTTCGGGCACGGCCGCCCAGGTTTTCTGCAGGGCCAGCTCCATGCCTTTGGTCACGGGGCCGGTGATGAGCACGCCGTCGGCATGGCGCGGCGAGGCCACGTACTGGATGCCGAAACGCCCCAGGTCCCAGCCGATGGTGCCGAGCACGTTGATGTCAGCCTCGCAGGCGCCGCATCCGCCCGCGCTGACCTGCCGCAGGCGCAGGGACCGGCCGAGCAGACTTTTCATCTTTTTGTCCAGGGCAGCGGCCAACCGCAATTCTTCCGCACCCGTTTCGCCAAGAATCAGGTCCTCGCGGCGGCGCGTGGCCAAACGGTGATCATTTGTCGTGGTGATGGCTCCATGCGGACAAGCCGCCACGCAGTCCCCGCAGAACAGGCAGCGGCCCAGATCAAGGCGCGCTCTCCGGCCCGGCTCTAGGGTGATGGCCCCGGTGGGGCAGACGCCTTGGCACTGGGCGCAGCCTTCGGGGCAGAGGGAGGCGTCCAGGCGCAAGGCTCCGCCATGGCGGTCGGGCAGGGCCGGGGCCGGGCCTTTGGGGTACGGCATGGTCTGGCAGCCGCGCCGCATCCGGTTCATGAGGGTGTCGAATATATACATGCGCGTTCCCCTTAGAGGTCAAAGCCGCAGTAGGACAGGTTGAAGCTCTTGTTGCAGATGGGAAAGTCCGAGACCGCCGTGCCGCGCAGAGACAGGGCCAGTCCGGTCCAGTTGTGGAAGGACGGGTCCGTGATCTTGTAGCTGCGAAAACGGCCGAAATAGTCGGTCAGGGCGACGTGGCAGACCTCGCCGCGCCAGCCTTCGACCAGGGCCACGGCCAAGGACTCCGGCTGCGGAGCGGGCAGGGCGGCCGTGATGTCTCCGTCCACGGGCGCTGCCAGTTGGTCGAAGAGGTAACGGCCGGAACGCTGGATTTCCAGGGAGCGTACCCGGGCGCGGGCGAAAATGTCCCCGCTGGGCCAGACCGCAACCGGTGAGTGGGAGAAGCGGTGCCAGCCCGCCGGATGGTCGAAGCGCACGTCGCGAACCAGTCCGCAGGCCCGCGCCGCCGGACCGACCAGCCCGATGTCGGTGGCCTGGGAAGGATGCACGACGCCGACATTGCGGAAACGCACCCGCACCGAGGCCGCGTCCCAGAACCAGGCCATGGCCTGTTCCACGTCGGCCATGTGGGCTTTGAGCCTTTCGGTCAGGGTTTTCAGCCGCTCTTCTTCCAGATCATGCCTGCATCCGCCGGGGCGGATCAGTCCCCGCCCAAAGCGGTTGCCGCACAAGAGCGCCGTCAGGTTCAGAAAATCCCCCCTGATTTTTCCGCATGCCGCCGAGGTGGGCAAAAAGGCCACATCCATGGCCAGGGCGCCCATGTCGCCGGTGTGGTTGGCCAGGCGTTCGAGCTCCAGGGCCATGGCGCGCAGCCACTGCGCCCGCAGGGGCGTCTCCACTCCGCCAAGAGCTTCCAGGACCGATGCGTGGGCCGTGGCATGGGCAATGGTCGTGTCGCCGGCGACTGTCTCAATCTGATTCATGGTCGCCGGGTGCGGACCATTCTGCAA
The DNA here is from genome assembly GCF_000023225.1 of Desulfomicrobium baculatum DSM 4028. NCBI lineage: Bacteria > Pseudomonadati > Thermodesulfobacteriota > Desulfovibrionia > Desulfovibrionales > Desulfomicrobiaceae > Desulfomicrobium > Desulfomicrobium baculatum. Next base: position 2,989,920 of record NC_013173.1, on the reverse strand, counting down.
GGCGTCCTCGATGCCCCGGTGCTGGTAGCCAAGCGCGATCTCCAGATGCAGAACTTCTTCGCCAGCGCACTGAAAGCGGAAATGCCCGGGTTCGATGACTCCGGCATGCACCGGTCCCACGGCCACCTCGTGCACCTCCCCGCCTTCGACCCGGAAGAACGGGGCGTTGGCCGGGGCGTTCTCGAATGTGTGGCGCACGGGCTTGAGCCACGGGTGCCCGACAGGAACCAGTCCGTGCTGTTCCCAGACTTCGCGCTCGAAGAGATGAGCCTGGGGGTGTTTTGGGGTGAGGGACGGGTACGAGCCGCTGATGGGTTCGCTACGGGCCACGCCCAGGATGCTTTCGGAATCCAGCGCCAGTACGGCGACCAGGATCGTGCCGTCATGATCGGGCACGCCGAACCACGAGCACAGGCGTGCTCCGGATTCAAGCATTTCGCCCGTCAGGCGGACGAGCTTGGTAACCGAAAAGACCGGAACCGAGGCCCACGAGATTCTGGACGCGTTGGTGAATGAGAAAAATGGAGCGATTTTGTTCATGGCATTGGGGAGAGTTGAAGGACTGCGGCGGACCAGGCATCCCTCAGGATGTCCGGCGTGAAAAGTCCGAGCCAGAGCGACGCGGCCAGCAGGATGAGCGGGGGCAGGATCAGCCCGGCCGATTCCTTGCGTAGTGCGGCGGTCGGTTTATAAAGCCGCGGACGGCCGTCGACAACGGCGAAAACGATGCGCGAGATTCCGAAAAAGGCCAGCAGCAGGCAGGTCAGAAAGAGGCCGATGGCCCATCCGTGTCCCGCGCTAAGGCCGGTGCGGATGACAAGCAGTTCGCTGAAGAACGGTCCGAAGGGCGGGCAGGCGGTGATGGCGAACATGCCCACCACAAAAAGAATGGAGGTACGTGGCATGATTTTGGACATCCCGCGCACTTCGTCGATGGAGGACGAGTCCGCGACCCGTTGCAGGTTTCCCGCGCTCAGGAAGAGCGCGCCCTTGGTCAGACCGTTGTTCCAGACGTGGAAAAGGGCCGCCCAGACACCGGCTCCGCCAAAGGAGGTGGCGATGCACAGGATGCCCATGTGTTCGATGCTGGAGTAGGCGAGCATGCGTTTGAAGTCGCGGGTGCGCAGCAGGAAAAGCGCCGCTACCAGCGTCGAGAAGAGGCCGATGGCGAGCAGGGTGCGGCTGGCGACAACGCCTTCTCCGGCGGCGTCGACCACGGATTTGATGCGCAAGAGGGCCATGAAGGCCACGGACGTGACCCCGCCGGCCAGCAGCGCGCCGACGATGCCCGGGCTTTCCCCGTAGGCGTCGGGTTTCCAGGTGTGCATGGGCGCCAGGCCCATCTTGGTGCCGTAGCCGACCAGGAGCAGCACCCAGGCGGTCAGGACCCAGACGCGGGAGAGGCTTGGTCCGTGCTCAAGCAGCGCCGCAAAGGTGATGTCTCCGCTCCCGCCTCCATGCAGGGACGCATAGCCAAGGCAAATGGAGCCTAAAAGGGACAGCGCGATGCCCGTGCCGCCAACGAGCAGGTATTTCCAGGTTGCCTCGAAGGATTTCGGGGTGCCGTTGAAGTGGATGAGAGGCACGCAGGCCAGGGTCACGGCCTCGGTCGCAATCCACAATATGCCCAGATGTCTGGCCTGATGCCCGGCGCTCAAGAGCCCAAGGACCAGCAGCAGGGCCGGGACGAAGACCCGGTTGTCCTGATCCTTGAGCCGCAGATAGCTCACCGCATAGCAGCCGCAGAGCAGGAAAAGCAGGGACACGCCGGGCAAAATGGCGCGCGCCAGAGGATCAAAGGCCAGCCAGGCCGCCGGGTCCACGGCTACAGGCTTTGCCAGGAGCAGAAAACACAGGATGGTGTGGGCCAGTCCGACCGCGGGCAGGAAATAGGGGCGGCTTTTCGTGTACGGCCAGAGTGCGGCCAGCAGAGCCCCGACCAGAGGGATGATGATGAGCAGGTATGCGTTCATTCGTGCAGCGCCGTGAGTTTGCGGGTGTCCAGAGAATCGAAGGCCCTTTGGATGCGGTCAACGATGATGCCGATGACGAAGATGCCGACGGTGACGTCGAGCAGGATGCCGAATTCCACCAAGATCGGGGTGGACCTGATGAGCAGCAGGCCCGCGAGATAAATGCCGTTTTCCAGGATCAGGTAGCCGCAGACCTGGGAGATGGCCTTGGTCCGTCCGATGAGCAGGATGAAGCCGGTCAGAATGAGAGCCATGGCCCCTGGAACATGCAGGTTTCCGGCGTGTTCGGGCAAAAGCGGCAGGTAGCGGGTCAGGGCCACGGCGGCGATGGTTCCGGCCGCGCCGAGGAGCAGGGACGGGATGTAGCCGATGTAGGGCTCAAGCTCCCGGGCAATGTTGGCGGCGCGCATGGCGCGGATGAGCATGAAGGGAATGAGCACGCCCTTGCCGGCCACGGTGGCCAGGGTAATGAGGACGAGGCGCCAGTCCAGGGCGTGCGCTTCAAGCACCAGGGGCAAAAGGCCCAGCAGCACGCCCTGTATGGCCACTGCCCGGATCAGGACGGGCAGGCGGCTGGTGCCCAGCGCCAGAAGGTTGAAACCCATGGCCAGGCCGATCAGAAGGTTCAGCGTATCGTTCATAAATCACCCATCCAGGTCAAAAGCAGAGGGAAAAGGCAGAACAGAAAGCCGATAGTCAGGAGCAGCGGGACTCTTTTAAAAGCCAGGCGCGCGGTCAGGGATTCAATCAGCCCCACGGCCACGGTGACCAGCAGCACGCTTAACGCCAGAGCCGTGACCGAGGCCAGGAGCGGCAGTTCCGAGAGCGGCAGCACCGCCTGCGCCAGAAAGACGGCGAAGAGCAGCAGTTTGACCGCCGCCCCGTGCAGGATCATGGCCAGGGGCGGACCGCTGTGATCCAGGACCATGACTTCGTGGATCATGGTCAGTTCGAGGTGGGTATTCGGGTCGTCAAAAGGGACCCGGCAGTTCTCGGCCAGCAGGATGATGAAAAGTCCCACCGCCAGAAGCGCCGCGCCCGGGCCCGAAAGAGGCTCGAACATGGATGAGAGGGCGATGCTGCCCGATTGTACGACCAGGGTCAGGATCGCGGTGATGATGCCGATTTCGGCCAGGACGGCGAAGCTGACCTCACGGGCCGCGCCCATGCCCTCGAAGGCGGAGCCCGTCTCCATCGCTCCCCAGGCCGTGCAGAAGCGGGCCAGGGCCAGCAGGTAGACCAGCAGCAGAACGTCCCCGTCAAAGGAGAACGCCGTGCCCGCACCGGCCAGGGGCAGCAGCAGGGCCGCCGTGACCACGGCGGTCCAGGCTACGGCCGGGGCAATGATGAAACCGGGCGAGGCCAGGGTGCTTAAGACCACGCCTTTGCGCCACAGCCGCGCCAGATCGTAATACAATTGCAGTACGGGCGGTCCTTGCCGCCCGGCCACCCAGGCTTTGACCTTGTTGATGATGCCCGGGAGAAGCGGAGCAAGGAGTAGCCAGCACAGGAGGCGCAGTGCAATGTCAATGTACAGGGGCATTATATCCCTCCCAGAAGAACCATGAGTCCCAGAGCCGTGACTCCGAGGAAAACATACAGAATATAGAGATGTAGGCGTCCGTGCTGCATTCTTCGGGCGCCGTCGGCCGCGAAGGAGATTGCCTGCGCGCCCGGGCCGATGATTTTCTCCAGGACCGTTTCCGGAATGCGCTCCAGAACCCGGGCTTTGCCTGGAAAAAAGCCCCGCACCCGCTGAATCGCCATTTCGGGCTGAAGCAGCCAGGAAAACCATCCGCGCGCGATGCCGGCAAAGGATCCGCTGCTGTACTGCATGTGCGCGGTCGGGGCCGCGTAGCCGCAGTCCCAGGTGAGTCCCGGCCTTGTTCCGGTGGCCCGGACCTTGTGCAGTATCAGGAATCCGCCTGCGAGCAGGGCGCAGAGCAGGAGCGTGTGCGTGGCACCCAGGGTCCGGGTCGCAAGGAGAGGGTCCGTCATGGCCCATTGCGGGGCCCAGACCGCGACAACGCCTATGGCCGGGCGGAAGAAAAGACCCGGCAGCAGGCCGATGGCGATCATGATCGTGACCAGCACCAGCATGGGCGCGCGCATGAACCAGCCGCATTCGACGGCGTGCGCGGCGGGTTTGCTTCGCGGCGCTCCGAGAAAGACAATGCCGACCGATTTGGCGAAGGCGGCCAGGGCCATGGCTCCGGCTCCGGCGAGCACGATGACCGCAGGCAGCGCTCCGACAGCGGGTCCTTTCTGGGCCACTGCCCGCAAGAGGCCCTGGTAGATCGCCCATTCGCCGACAAATCCGTTCAGGGGCGGCAGCCCGGACACGGCCATGGCGCCTATGGCGAACAGGGTCGCGGTCCAAGGCATGACTTTCCACAATCCGCCCAGTCGGCTCATGTCCCGGGTGCCTGTGGCATGAAGCACCGACCCCGCGCCGAAAAAGATCAAGGATTTGAAGATGCCGTGATTGATGATATGCAGGAAGGTCCCGGCCAGGGCGGCCTTGCCCCACACGGGCTGACCATGCTGAACGGCCAGCACGGCAAGGCCAAGGCCGATGAGGATGATGCCGACGTTTTCCACCGAGCAGTAGGCCAGCAGGCGTTTGATGTCGTTTTGGGCCAGGGCGAAGGCGATGCCGAGGATCGCGCTCACGCAACCGATGCCGAGCAACACCCAGCCGGCGCTGGCGGGCATGGGCAGCCAGCCGCTGAAGCGCACTATGCCGTAGACGCCCATCTTGATGGCCACGGCGGACATGATGGCCGAGACGTGGCTGGGGGCGCCCGCGTGGGCCGAGGGCAGCCAGATGTGCAGGGGAAACATGCCCGCCTTGACCCCGAATCCGAACAGGACGAGCCAGAAAAGCGGGGCCAGCCCGGCCTGGGCATGCACCGGTCCGAGTTCCCAAGTTCCGGTGCGGGCGGCCAGCGCCGAGAAAAAGGCGAAGAGGGCCATGGTTCCGGCGTGGGAGGCCGCCAGATAAAGCCATCCCGCCTTGCGCCCTGCCGTGCTGTCGTGGTCCAGGGTGATGAGAAAATAGGCGCTTAAGGCAAAGGCTTCCCAGGCGAAAAGAAAATGCAGTCCGTTGGCGCAGGTCAGGACCAGGCCCATGCTCAACGTCAGGGCACTCCACCAGCAGCGTCCTTTCGGCGCTGAACGAGGGTGATGCTGTCCGGACCAGTATTCATGGGAATACAGCGCGCCCAGGCCGCCGACCAGGCAGACCAGAACGAGAAAGAGAGCGCTGATCCCGTCAAGGCGCAAAAAAGGAGTTTCCCCGCCCAGGGCGAACTCGCCGTGCCAGAGCCAGGCCTGCGTCGTGAGCAGTACGAGCAGGGCCGCATACAGTCCGCTCAGGGCCGATACGGCGCTGAGTCCCAGCCAGATGCGCGGATACGTGCGGCCCATGCACATGGCCAGGAGCAGGCTCAGACCGGAAGTGCCCAGGAACGCGGCGATCATCGGGACGCTCCAGCTGCTCGCGCGACGTCCTTGCCTGCACATTCGGCAAAGATCCGCAGCAGCGTTTCGTCGTCCGCGCCGTTGTCGAGCGCCTGATTCAGCATGCCGGAAGCGATGCTGCGCGCCAAAAGGCCGAGCATGTTCACATGCAGGCGGGGCGTCGGCGAGATGAAAAAGAGCAGACGGGTGACGGGCGTGCCGTCGGGGGGCTGGACCGCGCTCCAGGCCGTGTTCAGCTGGATCAGCGCCACCAGCGCGCACGCCTCGCCCAGGGCGACCCGCATGGCCGGATGGGGAAGGGCGAACCCGGCGCCCACGGGGGCAGCGGTAATGCCGCCGGGGGCCAGGATGCGCTGCGCGAGCATGTTCGATACGGCCGCGGGCAGGCCGGGCAGATTGCGCACGATGCGTTCGAACACACGGTCAAGGTCGGCCGTGTTCACGTCGCGCCAGATGCCTCCCCGGCGCAGAAGAGTGACCAATTCCCGGGAATTGGCCAGCGAGGGCGCAGGCTCCGAAAGGAATCCGCCCTGACCGCCGAGCCCGTGACTGGCCGCCCAGTCCATGACTTGGGAGCGCTCGAAGAGGATGCGGTCACGGTCATGGACATGGGGCATGTCTTCCTTGCGCACCCATTCCATGATGACGTGCTCGGAAACTCCAAAGGATTCGGCTATTTGAATAAGATTGATGTACATGGGATTTTTTGCGGTCCGGTTTTTTGAGGACATGGCTGTTTACTCGGTTCAAAGGATGGCGGCGATGGATAACATGACGAGGGCCGCGCACAGATACAAGAGATATGATTGGACGCGGCCGTGTTGGAACGTTCGCGCAAAGTCCGCAAGACGGAGGATGGAATTGGCGGCCGGAGTCACCACCTGTTCCAGGACCGTCTCGGGGGTGTGGCTTTCCAGGCGGGACCTGGCCGGAAATATGTCTTCGGGCAGGCTGGCATGCACGGAGGGCCGGAGAATCCAGCCGAACCATGCGGTGATGATGCCTGCAAAGGAACCGGCGGTGTACTGCATGCGCGCAGTCGGCGCGCGGTAGCCGCAATCCCAGGTCTGGCGGCGTGTTTGCCGACCGCGTAGCAGGGCGATGGCGGCCGCTGCCGTGGCCAGGATCGCCAGGGCCAGGAGCGCATGGGCTGTTCCCAGGGGGGCGAGATGGTTGGCAATGCCGCTGTCCGGGGCCGTCTGCGCCCAGACGCCCGCAACCCGCAGCAGCGTCGGCCAGAAAAACGCGGGAGCCAGGCCGATGATCAGGCACCCCAAGGCCAGCACTCCCATGGCCGCGCGCATGCCTGTGCCGCATTCGCGGGCGTTTGCTGCAGCCTCTGAACGGGGAGCGCCCAGGAAGACCACGCCGCAGACCTTGACGAAACAGGCCAGGGCCAGAGCTCCGGTCACGCCCAGCAGGATGGCGGCGGGTACCGCGCCCAGGGATGCGGCGGTCCTCAGCCTGCCGGCGTCGAACAATCCGGAAAAGATGAGCCATTCGCTGACGAATCCGTTCAGCGGAGGCAGGCCGCTGATGGCCATGGCACCGAGGGTGAAGAGCGCGGCCGTCCAGGGCATGGTCTTCCAGAGTCCCCCCAGGCGGCTCATCTCCCGTGTGCCGGTGGAGTGCAGCACGGCTCCCGCGCCCAGGAAAAGCAGCGCCTTGAAGAGCCCGTGATTCCAGACATGCAGCAGTCCGCCGCTCAGTGCCAGCAGTCCCCACTCCGGGCGGCCCTGGTCCAGAGCGATCATGGCGAAGCCCAGCCCGATGAGTATGATGCCGATGTTTTCCACGCTGTGGTAGGCCAGCAGGCGCTTCACGTCATGCTGCCCCAGGGCGAAGGCGACTCCCAGCACCGCGCTGACGCAGCCGAGGCCCGCCACGACCCAGCCCGCGCCTGCGGGCAGAGGAAGCCAGGAGCTGAACCGAACCAGACCGTAAATTCCCATTTTGATGGCCACGCCGGACATGATGGCCGAAACATGGCTCGGGGCGTTTGCGTGCGCCGAGGGCAGCCAGATGTGCAGTGGGAAGACGCCTGCCTTGATGCCGAAGCCCAGCAGGGCGACCCAGAAGAGCGGGGCCAAGGAGGTTTGCGATGTCATGGGACCAAGTTCCCAGCTGCCCGTTTGCGCGGCCAGTGACGTGAAGAAACCGAAAAGCGCCAGCGTTCCGGCATGGGATGCGACCAGGTAGAGCCGGCCCGCAGCCCGGACTTTGGGGTTGTCGCGTTCCAGGGTGACCAGGAAATAGGCGCTTAAGGCAAAGGATTCCCAGGCAAAAAGAAAGTGCAGCCCGTTGGACTGGGTCAGCACCATTCCCATGCTGGCCAGCATGGCGCTCCACCACAGTCGGCTTTGCCTTGCGGAGCGGGGGTGTTTTTTTTGCGACCAGTATGTCCGGCTGTAAAAAGCTCCCGAGGCCCCAACGACGGCCAGGAGCAGCAGAAAAAAGGCGCTGATCGCATCCAGACGCATGAATACGTGCTCACCGCCAAGGGTCCAGCCGCTGTGCCATTCCCAGACGGAACCGCTGGACAGGGTTTTGGCGGCAGTCCAAAACGCGCACGTCGATGCTGTCAGAATGGAAATGATCCACCAGCGGGGAGATACGTGGCTTGTGCCCAAGCCAATGAGTGTCGCTCCCAATGCGCATATCAGTAATAAATCTATTTCCATTTTTCTGGTAAAGTGAAAGAAATCACTTTTTTTTCTCTATTTTACATTATTTAAATGGTACGTTGAGAAAGATCATGATTGTTTCATCATGCAGAAATAATTGCATGACAATACTGTTTTTCAAATTTTATGATAGATAAAAATTTGAAAACTATATCAAAAATTACATGTTATTAAGCTGGGAGGCTATACGTTATCGTATCCACTCCCGGGGATATGCCTCTCAAAATAGAGAGTCAAGGAAATGAAGCCGTCAAAATGAAGTTTGTGAGCGTATCGATGTTTTGTTCAGAAAAGCCCTGTTTTTTGGCAAGGGCGTGGCGAATAAGGGCAAAGATATGTCGTTTCAAGGAGTTGTCTTTTGGTCGTCGCGGTTGGGGGTGAAAGCTGCCCTCGGTTAGCGTTGTCCGGGGCGTAGGAGTGATTTTCGATGGTGCGGGATTGGCGTGAGCGCAAAGTTTTTTTTAGGAAGCAAATCCGTAAAAAGTGGAGGAATGGCTTGACTCCCCAAGAGATGCATGGGTAAGAGTGGTAAAAAGTGGTAAAAAGTGGAAAGGACTGAGGAGACAACATGTTCAGAGGGCATTCACAACGTACGCAAGATCCCAAGGGACGGCTCATGCTGCCCCCGGAATTTCGCGACGAGGTGTTCGCCAATTCTCCGGACGGCAAGCTTGTGCTGACCAATTTCGATGATTGTGTCGCCGCCTACCCACTGCCAGAATGGGAAATCATTGAACAGAGTTTTTCAAAGTTGAATATGGCCGATCGCAAGGTCCGGGATTTCCACCGCTTTTTTATCTCCGGCGCCGCCGAGGTGACCCTCGACAAGCAGGGGCGGATTCTTATTCCACCGCATCTGCGCAATTACGCGGGTCTGCAGAAAGACATCGTCCTGGCCGGGGTGGGACGGAAATTCGAGATTTGGGATCAGGAGCGTTTTGAGGCAGGACGCAACGCCCTGCAGGAGAATGTCGACCAGGTCATGGATGATCTGGCCGAAAAAGGATTTGAACTGCGGTTCTGATCGGAGGGGCCATGGACGCATATTCCGATCACATTCCGGTCATGCTCGAAGAGGTCATGCATTGGATCGCGCCGCGTCCCGGCGGATTCTACATGGACGCGACCCTTGGGCTGGGCGGACATGCTGCCCGGTTGATGGAGCTTACCAATGGGCAGGCCCGGCTTTTGGGGCTGGACCGGGACGAACAGGCCTTGGCCAAGGCTGGGGAGCGGCTGGCGCAGTACGGCGAGAACGTGCAGCTGGCCCATACCTCGTTTCAGCATTTTTCCCGGGCCCTTCGGGAAGTGGGCTGGGACAAGCTCGACGGCGTGATCGCCGATCTGGGCGTGTCTTCCCTGCAACTGGACAGCCCTGAGCGGGGCTTTTCCTTTTTGCAGGACGGCCCTCTTGACATGCGCATGGACCCTGGGTCAGGCGGTGAACCCGCATCGGTCATCGTCAACGGAGCCTCTTTCGAGCGGCTGCGTCAACTGCTGTGGGACTACGGCGAAGAGCCCATGGCCGGGCGCATCGCAGGCGCCATCGTCAAGATCAGGGAAACTGCCCGGATCGACTCCACCCTTGAGTTGGCCCGCATCGTGGCTGCGGCGTATCCGGCCAAGCGGCGCGCATTGTCGCGCAATCATCCCGCGACCAAGACCTTTCAGGCCCTGCGGCTGGAAGTGAATCAGGAGTTGCGGGAAGTTGAATTTTTTCTGGAGCGGATTGTTGATCATTTGCGGCCTGGAGCGCGTATCTGCGTCATTTCCTTCCACTCTTTGGAAGACCGCATTGTGAAGAGGGCTTTTCGCAAGGAAAGTTCCGCTTGCCTGTGTCCGCGGGAGTACCCCGTGTGTCAGTGCGGACATACGCAAAAGCTCAGGCTTCCCTTTCGCAAGCCCCTTATCCCCACCGAGGACGAGATGCGGGCCAACAGCCGTAGTCGCAGCGCCAAGCTGCGCGTGGCGGAGCGAGTCGACGGAGAGACGCGGTGAGCGAGACCGGCCAGGGGTATATGACCATCGGAGTCATGTTTTTGGTGACCATTATTCTCGGATTGGCTTTGGTATGGGTCAATATCGAACGGGTCGATCTGGCTTATGAATTGAAAGTACTCGAACGCGAACTGCAGGAAAAGCAGGACCAGCATTCAAAATTACAGGTGGAACTGCATTATCTGCTCGCTCCGGCGACGCTGCGCGACCGGGCGCAAAAGGCGGGTTTGCAGCCTCCCAGGCGGGACCAGATACGCACCATGCAGCAATAGGCGGGGTAGGGCTCAATAGTGACGAAAACCGGAAGCAAGCCATCAAAGGACAGAAGCCGCGGCAAGATACTCTTTGCCGGGGTTCTTTTCGCCTTGGCGCTTCTGGGGCTCTGGGCCCGGGCCTACTTCGTGCAGGTGGTCAAGGGGCCCGAGTACGCCAAGATGGCCAACCGTCAGTACTGGGCCTCGGAGACCGTTTCCGGAAAGCGCGGTGAAATATTCGATCGCAACGGACTCCTGCTGGCCAAGACCATCGCGACTCCGTCCGTCTATGTCCGTCCCAACGAGGTCAAGGACGTCTGGGCGGTCTCGCATCGTCTTGGTTCGATTCTGGGCATGAGTCCCAAAAGCCTCGCGGCCATGCTGGGTCCCAAGAAACGTTTCGTGTGGGTGGCCCGCAAGATCAGCGACGCGCAGGCGGAGGCGGTCAAGGCCGAGATGCTCCCCGGGGTCTATCTGGAAACCGAGAATTCCCGTCAGTATCCGCAGGGGCACATGGCCGGGCAGTTGCTCGGCTTCGTGAACATGGACGGGCAAGGCATCGAAGGTCTGGAGAAAAGTTTCAATGACCTGCTTGTGCCTTCGTCCACCAAGTACACGGTGCAAAAAGACGCGGCCGGCAAAAGGCTGTCGTCGCTGGAAAGCGGGGACAGAAGCTCGTTCAACGGCCAGGACCTGCGCCTGACTCTGGACAGCCAGGTCCAGCTGGCCACCGAGGAAGCCCTGGCGCGCAGCGTGCTCCGGGCCAAGGGCAAATCCGGGATGGCGTTGGTGGTCGAGGTGCCCACCGGCGAGATCCTGGCCTGGGGGCACTATCCGTTCTTCAATCCCAACGCGGTCAAAAAGACGCGTGGCGAGTGGAAGAACCGCATGGCCGTGGATATTTTCGAGCCGGGTTCGACCATGAAGCCGATCATGGTCGCGGCGGCGTTGCAGGAGAAGGTCTGCACCCCGACGAAAGAGTATTATTGCGAAAACGGAAAATGGAGCGTCAAAGGCCGCCGCGTCAAGGATACGCACAAGTACGAAAACCTGACCGTAAGCAAGATCATCCGTTATTCGAGCAATATCGGCGCGGCAAAAATCGGCCTTGAGCTCGGCGCGGCCAAGTTCCATCGGTATTTGCAGGAGCTTGGCTTCGGACGCAGGATCGGACTGCCCCTGCCCGGAGAATCGGCGGGGCTGCTCAATCCCGTCCATCAATGGAAAGATGTCGAGTTGGCCAATATTTCTTTTGGGCAGGGTTTGGGCGTGACCATGCTGCAGATGGCCGATGCATATCTGTGCATCGCCAACGGTGGGGTCCGCCAGCCGCTGCGTCTCGTGCACGAGGCCGGAAGACCGGTGGAAGGCAAACGCATCTTTGATTCGAATGTGGCCAGGATGGTCATGGCCATGCTCGAAGAGGTGGTCCAGGAGGACGGCACCGGCACCCAGGCGCGCATCGAGGGGGTGAGGGTCGCGGGCAAGACCGGGACGGCCCAGAAAGCGAGTCCGACCGGTGGTTATGGTGGGGAATATGTCGCATCGTTTGTGGCCATTTTTCCGGCCGACAAGCCCCGCTATCTGGTTTGCATGATGGTTGATGAGCCCCAGGCCGGACACTACGGCGGCGTGCTGGTCGCACCCGAAGTCCGCAATATAGGGGTCCAGCTGCTCAACTCTTCGGGCATGCTGGCCGAGCCGGTGGAGACGATGCAGATGGCGAAAGTGTCGCCGGAGCGGTTTTGGGCCCCGGTGCAACGCATGGAAAATATCAGCGTGGATCAGGAATTCATGCCGGATCTGCAGGGCGCGACAGTGCGCGAAGCGCTTGAGATCCTTGTGGCGCGCGGGATTGTTCCCGTGGTCAAGGGGCAGGGCGTGATCATCGATAAGCAAAAGCCGCTCCCCGGCGAAAAATGGCCGGCGGACAAGAAATGTCAGCTCTGGCTGACAGGGCAACCGGGTTAGGGATGAACCAGATGAATCTACAGAACGTGCTTGAAATGCTTCGAAGCGGAACCGGGCTGCGCACCCATTCGGGTGCGGTCACGCCTGGCGACGTTTTCGTTGCGTTATCAGGTACGCGGGTCGACGGCGCGCGGTTCATCGAGGATGCGGTGGCTCGCGGCGCACGGGTCGTGGTGCACAAAGAGGGTGTCGCTGTCGCCCCGGCCGCAGGCGTCTCCACTCTCGCGGTGCCGAACCCCGCGCAGACCCTTGGCGTACTGGCCCGCGCTGCCTGCGGGACGGAGTCCCGTCTGCCGAGGATTGTCGGCGTGACCGGCACCAACGGCAAGACCACGACCGCGCATCTGATTCATTTTCTGCTCAGCGCCAATGGATTGATGACGGGTCTCATCGGCACGGTGCACTGTTCCTGGCCCGGAGCGAAGGTTGCGGCGACCATGACCACGCCGGACTGCCTGAGCCTGCACGGGATCATCGGCCGCATGGTCCGCGACGGCGTGGAGGATCTGGTCATGGAAGTCTCCTCCCACGCCCTGGATCAGGAACGCACCGCCGGGTTGCCCATGGCCGTGGGCGTGTTCTCCAACCTGACCCAGGACCACCTGGACTACCATGGGGACATGGAGCGGTATTTCGAGGCCAAGAGCCGTCTGTTTCTGGATGGCCCGGCGCGTTGCGCCCGGGGCCTCGTCAATGTCGACGACGAGTATGGGCGGCGTCTGAAAATGATGCGTCCCGATCTGCTGGGATTCGGACTCGATTCCGAGGATGCCGAGCTGCGGTGCCGGATCCTTGGCGCCGGGACCGAGGGCATGACCCTTGGCATCAGTCACGACGGAAATGCCTGGGAACTGCGCACCAGTCTGGTGGGCCGTCACAACGCCTACAATCTGCTTTCGGCCGTGGGCGCGGGGCTGCTGCTGGGGCTGACCGCGGCGCAGTGCGCTTGCCTGAGTCAGGCTCTGGGTGCTCCCGGACGCCTGGAGAGGGTGCCCAACACGCGCGAGCTGAACATCTTTATTGACTATGCCCACACTCCGGACGCGCTGGAAAAAGTATCCGTGGCGCTCAAAAGCATGGGTTTCAAGCGTCTGATCACGGTGTTCGGTTGCGGCGGCGATCGCGATGCGAGCAAGAGGCCGCTCATGGGGGCCGCTGTGGCGAGGCATGCCGACGTGGCCGTGGTCACTTCGGACAACCCGCGCACCGAGGATCCCGAGTCCATCCTCGACCAGATCGAACCGGGCCTGGCCGGCGCGCGTCTGGTCCTGCGCGAGGTCGATCGGCGCAAGGCCATCGCGCTGGCCGTACAGAGCATGCAGCCCGGAGACGCCCTGCTCATCGCCGGCAAGGGCCATGAGGATTATCAGGTCATCGGCACGGAAAAGCGTCATTTTTCGGACTTCGAGGTCGTGCGGGAGTGCCTGGCATGAACATGACCCTGACGCAAATCGCCTCAGCCATGGCCTCAAGCATCGAACAGGACCATGACCTGACCGTGGGCCGGGTCTGCATCGATAGCCGGGCCGTTCGCAAAGGCGACCTCTTTTTCTGCATCGTCGGGCAAAAGCTCGACGGGCATGAATTCGCGCGCCAGGCAGTGGAAAATGGCGCCTGCGCCGTGGTGGCCAGCGCACCTCTCGATCTGGACGTACCTGTGCTGCTGGTGCGGGATACGACATCGGCGCTGGGCCGGCTGGCCCGGGCCTGGCGGGAAAAGACCCGCGCCAGGGTTATCGGGGTGAGTGGATCGGCGGGCAAGACCACGGTCAAGGAGATGCTGGCGCAGGTGCTGTCGGCGGCAGGTCGCACCGCCAAGAATTTTCGCAATCTGAACAACCAGATTGGCCTGCCCCTGTCCATTCTGGAGATGGATGGCGACGAGGATTTCTGGGTTCTGGAGCTTGGCATCAGCCGTCCTGGAGACATGGACGAGCTGGGATATATCCTGGCCCCCGACGCGGCGCTTCTGGTCAACATCGGCGCCTGTCATCTGGAAGGGCTGGGCAGTCTGGCCGGAGTGGCGGAGCAGAAGGCCGTTTTGCTCGATCATGTCCGCAAAGGCGGGTTCGCCTGCGTCAATGCCGACTATCCCGAGCTCATGCAGGAGAGCACGAAGCGCAGCCCGAAGCTGGTCACGTTTTCCGGAACCGGAGCCCGGGCCGACTATTCATGCCTGCGGCAGGAGAACGTTGCGGGCGCAATTTCCTACACCTTTCGCGTCGGGCACGAGGAGCTGCGGTGCACGGTGTCGGCCGGCATCCATGTCGCTGAGAATCTGGCTGCGGTTGTGGCCATGGCCATGGAGCTGGGCATGACCTTTGCGACCATCGAGTCCGCGCTGTCCGCATACAGCCCGGTGGCCCAGCGCTTCGTGCAGACCCGCGTCGGAACGTGGCTTTTCATCGACGACACCTACAATGCCAACCCGGTGTCCATGGCCCGCTCCATCGGCGAGGCCAAACGCCTTGGTGAAGGCAAGCGGCTGGTGCTGGTCCTTGGCGACATGCTCGAGCTCGGCCGGGACAGCGTCCGCGCTCATCGCGAGTTGGGCGGGCTGATCGCGGACACGGGCGCATCGCACTGCTTTTTTCAGGGACGCTACGCGGAAGACGTCAAGGATGGACTGGGCGATTACAATGGTATTTTTATGAAAGTGTCCGGGGCGGAAGAGGTTCTGCAGGCCTTGAACGCGGTGCGCCGCGATCAGGGCGTGATGCTCTTCAAGGGGTCGCGGGGCTGTAAAATGGAGCAGTATTATTCTGCTCTGGAGAGGAGCTGGGCGTGATCTATCATCTGCTGTACCCCTTAAGCGACCAAGTGAGCATGCTGAACGTTTTTCGCTACATAACGTTCCGCTCCATCTATGCCATGCTGACGGCGCTCATCTTGTCCATCATCATTGGCCCCATCTGTATCAGATGGCTGCGTAGGCTGAAATTCGGCCAGTATATCAAGGAAGGCGGCCCGGATCATCAGGCCAAGAGCGGAACTCCGACCATGGGCGGCTTGCTGTTCGGATTCTGCATGCTGGTCAGCGTCTTTTTGTGGAGCGATTTAACCAACAAGTACATCTGGCTGACGGTGCTGGTCTTTCTTGGTTTCGGCGCGGTCGGATTTGTCGACGACTACATCAAGGTTGTGCGCAGGCACAACGATGGCCTCTCACCGAGGATCAAGCTTCTGGGGCAGCTCATCGTCAGCGTGGGCGCGGTCTCATTGCTGGTCTCGTTTCCGGAGTATTCGACCAAGCTCATGGTGCCGTTTTTCAAGAATTTCAATCCGGACCTGACCTGGTTTTATGTGCCCTTCGGACTATTCGTCATGATCGGGGCTTCCAACGGGGTGAACCTGACCGACGGTCTTGATGGTCTGGCCATCGGCCCGGCCGTGGTTTCGGCCGGGTGCTTCGCCCTCTTCGTCTATGTGGCCGGACACGTGAATCTCGCGAACTATCTGCAGGTGTCCTACATCGCCGGGGTCGGCGAGGTCACGGTGATCTGCGGCGCCATGGTCGGGGCGGGCCTGGGGTTTCTGTGGTTCAACGCCTTCCCGGCGCAGGTCTTCATGGGCGACGTGGGGAGCCTGAGCATCGGCGGCACCCTCGGGTTCATCGCCATCCTGTGCAAGCAGGAGCTGCTGCTTGTCATCGTGGGCGGCCTCTTCGTGGTCGAGACCCTGTCGGTCATCCTGCAGGTCGGATATTTCAAGGTCAGCGGCGGCAAAAGGATCTTCCGCATGGCTCCGTTGCACCATCATTTCGAGAAGAAAGGCATTCACGAGTCGAAAATCATCATCCGTTTCTGGATTCTGTCGCTCTTGCTGGCGGTCATGGCTCTGGGAACACTGAAGCTCAGGTAGGAAGGCAATGCGCGAATTCATCCACGATAATCAGCTTCGCGGCCACACCGCGGTTGTGCTGGGAGCGGGAGCTTCCGGCATCGCGGCGGCGCGTCTTCTGGCGCGCATGGGCGCGGCTGTGCGTGTGCTGGAGAAAAACGAGGCCAGCGCTGCCAAGGTTCCCGCCGACCTGGGCTTTGAGGTCTGCGCCGGCGAGCACAAACCCGCGCATTTCGAAGGGGCCGACCTCATTGTCTTGAGCCCGGGCATCGCCCGCTCGAAAGTAGCCTCGCTCCTGCCTGCAGGCGTGCAGGTGGTGTCCGAGCTGGAACTGGCGAGCTGGTTCGTGTCCGAACCCATCATCGCGGTGACCGGAACCAACGGGAAAACCACGACCACGACGCTCATCAGCCGCATCCTGGAAGCAAACGGCAAAAAGGTCTTCACCGGCGGAAATATCGGCACGCCACTTTGCGAGTATCTGCTGGGCGCCGAGCAGGCCGACATCCTGGTGCTCGAAGTCTCCAGTTTCCAGCTGCAGAATTCTCCGTCGTTCCATCCCCGGGTGGGCGTGCTGCTCAATTTTTCGGCCAACCATCTCGACTACCATGAGACCATGGAAGAGTACCTGAGCGCAAAGCTCTCCATGTTCACGCACATGGGTGCAGAGGATCTGGCCGTGGTGCCACTGTCCATGAAGGATGAGCTGGAGAAACGGGATTTCACCCGCAGCCGCAGGGTCTATTTCGTGGCCAGCCCCCGTTTTACGTGTCCGGGATTGCCTGGCGAGCACAACCGCGAAAACATGGAAGCTGCCTATCTGGCCTGCCGTTATTTCGGACTTTCCCCGGAGGATGTGCAGCGCGGAATCGATGGCTTCTCCACTCTGGCACATCGCATCGAGGCCGTGGCGGAGCACAACGGCATCGTTTTTATCGACGATTCCAAGTCCACGACCATCGACTCCATGATCGCGGCGCTCAAAAGCCAGGACCGTCCCGTGCGTCTCTTGGCAGGCGGCGTGTTCAAAGGCGGTGATCTTGGAGCGGTGTTGCCGGTTCTGCGTGAGAAGGTTCGCGCCGTGTATCTGTTCGGGCAGTCGCGGGAAATTTTTGAAGAGGCCTGGAGTGATTGCGGCAAGGAAATCAGCTGGGATGCGACGCTGGAAGAGGCCGTGTTCAGGGCCGCCGCCGACGCCCGCAGCGGGGAGTGCGTGCTGCTGTCTCCCGCCACGGCCAGCTTTGACCTTTTTGCCAACTACAAGGAGCGGGGCAAGACTTTCCAGCGTGCGGTACGCGAATGGGTGGAGGGCGCATCATGAGGATCACTCAGCGCGAAGCGGCCCGCCAACTCATGAGCTTTGACGTCATCCTTTTGGGGGCGGTGATTTGCCTGGCCTCCATCGGGCTCATCATGGTCCTCAGCGCAAGCGGAATCATGGCCGAGAAGGTTTACGGCGACAAGTACGCCCTGTTCTGGAAGCAGGTGCTGTTCATGGTCGCCGGGGGCGTCGTGCTGACAATCGCGGCCCGCGCGAACATGGAATTTTTCTATCGCCACACCTACCTCTGGATTTTGCTGGCGGCGGGACTTCTGCTCATGACCGTTTTTTCGCCATTCGCCACCACTGCGGGCGGAGCAAGCCGCTGGCTGCGGATAGGGCCTTTTTCGGTTCAGCCGCTGGAGGCCGCGAAAATCGCGCTGGTTTTCTATCTGTCCTATTTTTTCGCCAACAAGCAGGATCTGGTCAAAACGTTCAGCGTGGGTTTTCTGCCGCCGATCATCGTGACCGGCAGCCTCTGTTTTCTGCTGCTGCTGCAGCCGGATTTCGGCGGCGCGGTGTTTCTGGCGGGGCTGCTTTTTCTGATGTGTCTGGTCGGCGGAACACGCATCATTTTCCTGGGCTCGGCCATCATCCTGGCCCTGGTCTCGGCGGCGCTGCTGGTGGTCAATTCGCCGTATCGGTTCAGAAGGGTCTTTTCCTTTCTGGATCCGTTCCAGGACGCCCAGAACTCGGGGTATCAGCTGGTGCAGTCGCTTTACGGGCTGGGTTCCGGCGGATGGGTCGGACAGGGGCTGGGCGAGGGCAAGCAGAAGCTTTTCTTCCTGCCCGAAGCGCACAATGACTTCATCATGTCCGTACTCGGCGAAGAGTTGGGTTTTGTCGGCGTATCGCTCATCATCATCCTGCTCGGCGTGGTCCTGTGGAGGACGCTCGCGATCAGTATCAGGCAGGCTTCCATGCACGATCGCATCACCGCCTTCGGCATGGGGGCGATCGTGATTGTCGGCGGAATCCTGAACATGGGCGTTGTTTTGGGCGCAATTCCTCCCAAGGGCGTGCCCATGCCGTTTTTGAGCTATGGCGGCAGCCATCTGCTGGCCGCTTTTTTCTGTACCGGGGTGCTGCTCAACCTGTCCCGGAAGGTCAAGGCATGAAACGTTTGATCCTGACCACAGGCGGCACCGGAGGCCACATTTTCCCAGCTTTGGCCGTGGCGGAGTCTGTTCGCGCCGCAGTGCCAGGCTGCGAGATTCTGTTCGTGGGGTCGGAGCGCGGACCCGAAGGCGAATGGGCGCGGGCGGCCGGGTTGCCTTTTGTGGCCCTGCCTGCCCAGGGCGTTCTGGGGCGCGGCATCAAGAACGCGGCCACGGCCGTATGGCTGGGGCGCAGTCTCTACAAGTCCTGGCGGCTGCTGCGTGAGTTCAAGCCGGACGTGGTGCTGGGGCTGGGCGGATACGCGGGATTTTCCTGCCCCCTGGCGGCAAGCCTCATGGGCATCCCCTCGGCCATTCATGAGCAGAACAGCGTACCCGGGGTGACCAACCGGATTCTGGCGCGTCGCGTCGACCGCATCCTGGTCAGCTTTGGCGATATGGAAGCCGCGGCCTTTGGCGGCGACAACGCCGTTGTCACCGGCAACCCCGTCCGTGCCGAAATTCGCTCTTTGCGTGATGAACGGCGCATGCTGGGGCGCAATATTTTGATTGTGGGAGGCAGCCAGGGCGCTTCGGCCCTGAATGGTTTCGTGGTGCGCGAACTGGATCGGCTCAAAGAGCTGGGCCTTGGCATCTGGCATCAGACGGGAAAGGACGAATTCGAGGCTATCCGCGACGTTTACGCCGAGAAATACCCTGCTGCGCGCGTGGAGCCGTTCATCAGCGACATGCACGAGGCTTACCGCTTCGCCGATCTGGTCATCTGCCGGGCCGGGGCCACGACCATCGCCGAACTCACCGTCGCGGGAAAGCCGAGCATCCTGGTTCCTTTTCCCTACGCGACGCACGACCACCAGCTCAAGAACGCCCGCTCCCTGGAAAAGGTCGGGGCGGCTCTGGTCATTCAGCAGCGTCAATTGGAAGAATTGAATTTGTCCTCGGTGGTGGGTGATCTTTTTCAAATGCCGGAAAATCTGGCCAGAATGGCCCGGGCCGCCCGTGAAGCGGGTATTCCCGACGCCGGAGACCGGGTGGTGGCTCAATTGCAGGATTTGGCGTCGAGTAAAGCGCGGCGTGACAGACGGTGAATATGAAGTCGAAGATCAAAAAAATACACATGGTCGGCATTGGCGGCGCAGGCATGAGCGGCATCGCCGAAGTGCTCTTGACCCTCGGCTATGAAGTGTCGGGTTCGGATCTGGTCAAGGGGCCGGTGGCGCTGCGCCTGGAAACTCTCGGAGCTACGGTCCATGCCGGACACGAGAGGAAAAACGTGCAGGGCGCGCAGGTCGTGGTCCGCTCGACGGCCGTGAGCGAGGACAACCCCGAGCTGGAGGAAGCCAGGGCCCACGGCGTGCCGATCATCCCGCGTGCGGAAATGCTGGCCGAGCTGATGCGCTTGAAAGTTGGCGTGGCCGTGGCCGGTACCCACGGAAAAACCACGACCACCTCGCTTTTGGCCACGATTTTCATGGAAGCCCATCTCGATCCCACCGTGATCATCGGGGGGCGTCTCAACGCCTACGGCTCCAACGCCATGCTCGGCCAGGGCCGCTATCTCATCGCCGAAGCCGACGAGTCGGACGGATCGTTTCTGTGCCTTTTGCCGAGAATATCCATCGTCACCAACGTCGATGCCGACCATCTCGATTATTACAAGGATCTGGACGAAATCCGGGACAGCTTTGTCGACTTCATGAACAGCGTGCCGTTTTACGGCCTGAACGTGGTCTGCGGCGATGACAAGGGCGTGCAATCGATCCTGTCCCGGGTCCGCCGCCCGGTCATGACTTACGGATTCGGGGAAGAAAACGACTTGCGTGCCGAGATCATCAGCTGCGAGGCGGGGTCGAGATTCAACGTCTATCGACAGAGCGAATTCTGGGGCGAGGTGACCCTGACCCATCCCGGCCGGCACAATGTCCTGAACGCGCTGGCCGCTATTGGCGTGGCCATGGAAGCCGGGGTACCCAAAAAGGACATCATCCACGGGCTGGGCGCGTTCGCCGGAGTGGGGCGCCGATTTGAGCACAAGGGCGAGCGGAACGGAGTTCTGGTCGTTGACGACTACGGCCATCATCCGACGGAAATCGCAGCCACCCTTGAAACCGCCAGGCTTTGTTATCCGCACAAGCGGCTGGTGGTGGCTTTTCAGCCGCACAGGTTCACCAGGACGCAGGCCCTGTTCGGTGATTTTTCCAAAGTGTTCGCAGGGGTCGATCAGCTGCTGCTGACCGAAATTTATCCGGCCAGCGAATCGCCCATCCCCGGAGTCAGCGGTCAGAGTCTGGCTCAGGCCATCAGGCAGGTCACGAGCACGCCGGTGCGATTTTTCGAGGATTTTGGTTCCATGCAGGCCGCTCTTGGCGAGATCCTGCAGGAAGGCGATTTGTTTTTGACGCTGGGCGCGGGCAGCATTTGGACTGTCGGCCAGGGTTATCTGGACGAAGAGGTGAAAAATCCGTGAGCACTGCGGTCATGGGCAAGAAGATTCGCCGGAACGTAGCCCGGCGCAAGGAGCGCAAGCAACCCGTGAACACGGGCGCGGTGCTTGGCGGACTTCTTCTTGGCCTGGGGCGCACGGTTTTCCTCCTGACGCGCTGGACGTTGGGCATTGCCGCGGTGGTCGTGGTCAGTTTCGGAATTCTTTTTGCCTACCGGTGGGTCACGACCCATGAGTTTTTCGCGCTCGCCAATCTGCAGATCGAAGGCTCCCAGCGGCTTGGCCGCGACGAGATTGCGGAAATGGGCGGGGTCAGCACGGGATCAAATGTCTTGAGCATCAACATCGCGGAGGTGCAGCGCCGCATCGCCGCCAGTGAATGGGTGGAAAGCGTGGCCGTGACCAGGGTTCTGCCCGACGGCCTGATCATCGAGGTGAAGGAGCGTGAACCGGCCTTTCTGACGCGCCGCGACGAACAACTCTACTACGCGGACGTGAACGGGCAAACCATCGCGGCCGTGAGCGTGGACAAGTTCATTTCGCTTCCGCTGCTGGAAACGGAAGAGGGCGTGCAGGTGGGAAACGGAATCAGGACCCTGCTGGATGAGGTTGCCCGGAACTCTCTGCCGTTCGGCATGAGCCAGATCGCCTGGCTGCGGCAGGACAGCGCGGATCAGTTCAGCATATTTCTGGAAAAGCCACGGGTGCTCGTGCAGTTGGATGGTGCGGATCTGGATTCCGCGCTGAAAAGCCTGACCAAGGTTTGGGCTGATTTGGGGCGCCGGGGCGAGCTGGATCGCACCGAATTCATGTTTGTCATGCCCGGGCGGGCATGGATCAGGCTACACGCCGATCAAACACTCTAGGGAAAGCATGCCGGCCAGGGCCGGGAGATGAGGGGAAGTATGGCCAAGTCTGAATTGATTGTCGGTCTGGACATCGGAACGACCAAGATATGTACCGTTGTGGGTGAGGTGGGGACGGACTCGCTGGTGGATATCATCGGCATCGGCACCAGCCCGTCCACGGGCCTTCGGAAGGGCGTGGTCGTCAACATTGAACAGACCGTGCAGTCCATCAAGAAGGCCCTCGAAGAAGCCGAGCTCATGGCCGGCTGCGAGATCCGGGCCGTATACGCCGGGATCGCGGGCAGCCACATCAAGGGCTTCAACAGCCATGGCGTGATCGCCGTCAAGGGCGGCGAAGTGACTGCCCGCGACATCGAGCGAGTCATCGACGCGGCCAAGGCCGTGGCCATTCCGCTGGACCGGGAGGTCATCCACATCCTGCCCCAGGAATACATCGTCGATGACCAGACCGGCATCGCCGATCCCTTGGGCATGGCCGGTGTGCGGCTTGAGGTGAAGGTGCACATCGTCACCGGCGCCGTGACCAGCGCCCAGAACATCGTCAAGAGCTGTCATAAGTCCGGCCTCGACGTTGAAGACATCGTGCTCGAAGCCTTCGCCTCTTCCAAGGCCGTGCTGACCGACGAGGAACGCGAGATCGGCGTGGCCCTGGTCGACATCGGCGGCGGCACGTCGGATATTGCAATTTTTCATGGCAACTCCATCAAGCACACCGGGGTTATCGCCCTTGGCGGGACCAACCTGACCAACGACATCGCCTTTGGTCTGCGCACGCCGACCCAGGCCGCCGAGAAGATCAAGATCAAGTACGGCTGCGCCTTGGCGGAGCTGGTCAAGAAGGACGAGATCATCGAGGTGCCGAGCGTCGGGGGCCGCGAGCCGCGCAAGCTGACCAGGCAGGTCCTGGCCGAGATCTGCGAGCCGCGCATGGAGGAGCTTCTGGCCTTGGTGGACCAGGAGCTGATCCGCTCCGGGTACAAAAAGCTTATCGGCGCGGGAGTGGTGCTGACCGGCGGCGCCTCGCGCATCGAAGGGATTCAGGAATTGGCGGAGCAGGTCTTCAACCTGCCGACCAGGACGGGTTCGCCTGCCGGAGTGGGCGGGCTCAAGGATGTGGTGGACAGCCCCACCTACGCCACGGCGGTGGGGCTCTTGCTCTATGGCGCGGAAAAGCACGGGCGGGACAGCAAGATCCGCATCCGCGACAAGAACATCTTTCACTCCATCCTGGCGCGGATGAAGAAATGGTTCGTGGACATCAGTTGACGGGTTTGACGAGCACGGGGAAACGGAGAACGGAACAATGCAAACGTGGGGGGAAGTATGGATTTCCTAGAAATTGAACGCGAAGACAATGCTTTGATCAAAGTCATCGGAGTGGGTGGCGGAGGCGGCAACGCGGTGAACAACATGATCAAGGCCGCCATGCAAGGCGTGACCTTCATCGCCGCGAACACGGACATGCAGGCCCTGAAACATTCGCAGGCAGAATACAAGATCCAGCTCGGCGACAAGCTGACCAAGGGCCTCGGCGCTGGCGCCAATCCGGACATGGGCCGGGACGCGGCCCTGGAGAGCCAGGCCCAGATCCGGGACATCCTGGGCGACTGCGACATGGTCTTCGTCACCGCCGGCATGGGCGGCGGCACGGGCACGGGCGCGGCTCCGGTCATCGCCCAGGTGGCCAAGGACATGGGCGCGCTGACCGTGGCCGTCGTGACCAAGCCTTTCTTTTTTGAAGGCAAGCGCCGCCAGCAGCAGGCCGAACGCGGGATCAAGGAGCTGCGCGACATCGTCGACAGCATCATCACCATCCCCAACGACCGCCTGCTGACCCTGGCCTCCAAGAAGGCCTCGTTCGTCGACATGCTGGGCAAGGCCGACGAAGTCCTTTTTCACGCCGTGAAGGGTATTTCCGACCTGATCATGGTCCCCGGCCTCATCAACCTCGACTTCGCCGACGTGAAGGCGGTCATGGAAGAGATGGGTCTGGCCATGATGGGCACGGGCATCGCTTCCGGCGACGGCAGAGCTCGCGAGGCGGCGCTGAAGGCCATCACCAGCCCGCTGCTGGAAGACGTGACCATCGACGGCGCTCGCGGCGTGCTCATGAACATCACCTGCGGACCCGACCTGACCATCGAAGAAGTCAGCGAAGCCGCCAGCATCGTGCATGAAGCCGCTCATGAGGATGCCAAGATCTACTTCGGTACGGTCTTCGACATGGATTGCGTGGACGAAATGCGCATCACCGTCATCGCCACCGGCATTCAGGACGGCAATGCCCCCCTGGAAAAAGGAACCAAGGTCACTCCGTTCGCCGCGAACCCGGCCGCGAGCCGGCTTGGCGCTGAAAGCGAGGGGACGTTCATCCGTCCGCGCACCCGCAAGATTACGGTCAACGAAAGCGCCGATCTGAGCGTGCCCGCTTATATCAGGGCCAAGACCCAGCCCGGCGTGGAAGAGCGGCGGCATGAGCCCCGCAAGATCGTGAACGGTGGCGAGGACGCCGAGTTCCTGTTCGAAGAGGAGGAGTTTGAAATTCCGTCGTTCATCAGAATGCAGGCAGACTAGAATTATCAGTATTCAAGGCGTGTCAGCCCGCCCGTGGAGGGAACTGTGTCCGAGCTCTATCTAGGCCGAACAGTCCCGCAACTGAAGGAATGGGGAGGACGGCTGCCCGTGGCTCTGGTTTTTCCGGAAGCCGCGCAGCACGCGCTCTCCACCCTGGGCTGGCAGGTTGTTTACCGGCTGCTCGCGAGTTGCGAGGAGCTGGCCGTCGAACGTTTCTTCTGGGACCCCACTTCCCCGAGGCCCAGGTCCGTTGACTCCGGACGTGACCTGGGCCTCTTCCCCCTTGTTCTTTTCAGCCTCAATTTCGAAGGCGATTTTCCCACGGTCATCAGACTGCTGCAGAATGCGGACATTTCCGTCAGAGCCGAGGAGCGCCACTCCTGGCCCATGATTCTGGCAGGCGGTCCCTTGGCGTTTCTCAATCCTTTTCCGATCCTGCCCGCGCTGGACGGGATATTTGTCGGCGAGGCCGAGGCCGGCCTTTTGGCCGTTACCGATACGATAGTCCGGATCTGGAACAGCGGCGGGGAGAAGGCCGCGGCTCTTGAAGGCATAGCAGCGTTGCCCGGAATGCTGGTTCCCGGCAAAAGCCCCGAACCCGTGCGCAGGCTGGTCGACACCTCCGGGTCCAAAAATCTGCGCGAACCCGCCTATTCCTGTTTTGTCAGCTCCGAAGCGCAGTTCCGGGACATGCTGCTGCTGGAAGTCAACCGGGGCTGTCCTTACGGTTGCCGCTTTTGCGCGGCAGGCAGCATCTACAAGCCTCCCCGCCATGCCGAGATGGAGACGTTGCAAAACATCGTGACGCGGTGCGTTCCGCAGAAAGTGGGGCTGGTCGGCACGGCCCTGACCGACTGGCCCGACCTGCTTCCTTTTTTGCGTTGGTTGCAGGAGCGCAAGGTCAAATTTTCGCTGTCGTCGCTTCGCGCCGATGGCTTGACCGATGAGCTGCTCGGATTTCTTCGCCATACCGGCACCCGTTCCGTGACCCTGGCGCTGGAAGGGGCGAGCCGCCGCCTGCGTCAGGCCATGAACAAACATTTTTCGGAAGAAGCCTTTCTGGAGGCCGTGACGCGCATCAGCCGCCTGCAGTTCGGCACCTTGAAGCTGTACATGATCACCGGCTGGCCGGACGAGAATGAAGAGGATTGGGCGGAATTCGAGTCTTTCCTGGGCCGCATCGAAGAAGCCAGGAGGCTCGGGCAGGGGAACCGCAAGAAAGGGGTCGAGCTCATCTCCCTCTCGGTCAGCTGTCTTGTGCCCAAGGCCTGGACTCCCCTGCAGTGGGCAGCCATTCCGGAAGAGGACTGGTTCAAAAAGGCCATGCGGCGTTTCAAGGGCGCTGTCGGACGTTTCAAGGGCATGCGTTTCGCGGGAGAGAATCCCGCTCAGGCCCGGGTGCAGATGTTCCTGGCCAGGGGCGGCGAGGAGATTTTTCCCTGCCTTGAGCGGGCTGCCCAAACAGGACTTGCCGCAGCCGTCAGGGACTTTGAAGAACTGGTGCGGCAGGTCTTGCATCGTCCGCTGGACCGGGACAGCGTGTTCCCGTGGGAACGCCTGGACATAGGGGTTTCGAGAAAGTTCCTGTACTCGGAGTGGACCAAGTACAGGCACGGGATGGTCAGCCCGCCCTGCCCCGTGTCGGGCTGCGATGAGTGCCGGGTCTGCGGGATGGACCGCTTCCTGTCATTGCCGCAGGGGCGTTAGGGCCAGACAATGGTCCTTGTAGAAGAAACAGTTCCGTCCGTTGCGTTTGGCCTGGTAGAGGGCCTGATCCGCTGAAAAGAGTCCCGAATCGATGTGCAGGTCGGTTTGCGGACTGAATGTCGAGATGCCGAGACTTACCGTGATTCTGTCCGAAAGCGGCGAGCCCGGATAGGGAATGTTGGTCAAGAAAAGGGCCTGCTGAATCTTTTGAGCCACCCGCTCCGCTCCGCTCCGATTGGTGCTGGGCAATACCACCACGAATTCCTCCCCCCCGTATCTCCCCACGAAATCTTCCGGTCGCTTGAGCGTGGCGTTCAGGGTCTGAGCGACGCTGCGCAGGGCCAAGTCGCCGGCTTGATGGCCGAAGCGGTCGTTGAACCCCTTGAAATAATCAATGTCGATCATGAGCACCGAGATCTGGTGGTTGCTGCGTTTGCAGCGGCTTTTTTCGGCTGCAAGCACTTCCTGGAATTTGCGTCGGTTGGGCACTCCGGTCAGCGGGTCCTGCATGACCAGGTTTTCGAGCATGTCCTTGCGGATGCGGGCGGTCTGCAGGCGTGCAAGCAGCAACGACGAGATCAGGAAGGTGAGCGCAAGGAAAAGCGCATAGCTTGTCTTGGCCCACACCGTCAGCCACCAGGGCGGATGAATGGTGATGCTCACGGACTCGGTGACAGGGCCGTCAAAGCCGTCTTTGAGATGGAACACGTAGCGACCCGGCTGCAAGTGCGCGTAGCTGACTGACGACTGCGTTCCGGCGTCGGTCCAGGCGGAGTCCACGCCTTCGAGCTTGTAGACAAAACGGGGTGCGTCCAAGGCGCTGATTTCGGGCATGGAAAAAGAAAAGGACAGGAAGTTTTGAAGATGGTCGAGCTCCAGGGCTTTGGGCATGCGGCCTAAAGGGGTGGCGGGCACCTTGCGCTCGTAAATGCGGATCTCGGATATTTTGGGGAGCGTGGGCGGACGGGAGAAAAGTTGCTGCGGATCGACGAGCAACAGCCCGTCGGAATGTCCGTAGACAAGCATCTTGTCCAGAACCGCAGGCGACGCGGTGATGCTGGAGGCGGGGTGTCTTGCTCCGATAGCCATCTCCCGGGCCTGGTTTGATCCGGGCGGAAGATGGTAGATTTTTGTCTGGGTATGCATCCAGGTACCTCCGTCCTTGTCGGCCCAGAGCGACAGGACGTTCGGAATGTGCTCGTTTCCTATCGTGTGGACGGGAGTGGCGGTTCCTGAGCGCAGGTTGTAGCGGAGCAGCTCTTTCGTTGTCCCGACAATCAATTCCTCGGAGCGTGTCATGAGCAAGCTCTTGACGCTCATGGCCTCTTCCGTGTTTGCCGGTTCCGGCAGCGCATACATGCGCTGGTGCCCGGAGCGGGGATCGATTTTGTGAAGAGTGCTCCCATAAGCGACCCAAAGCTCGGCGCCGGACCGCATGACCGATGCACCTCCCGCTTGCGGGGGGAAGGTCAGTTCTTTGCGCACGTCGGTGTCGCCGGGTTTCCAGGAATAGAGCTCTTTGGTGTTGGAGACCCAGATGCGTCCGTCATCCATGAGGGCGATGTGACGAACGGAGTGAGTCGACAATGATGGATCGGGGTCGTTAAAAACGAGCTGCTTATGCTCCGCCTCACCATTGGGAGTGACACGCAAAAGGGCATTCTTGGCGCCGCAAAGAAGGGAATTGTCGGTGCTCCAGACCAGCGCGTTGACTCTCGGCGCGTCGAGAAATGGTTCGATCTCGATACTGTTCGACAAGGATATCTGATTAACGTCAAGCGGCGCGGAGCGATAAACGCCGCCTTGCTTGAGACCGACATAGACGCGGGAGTCCGGGCTGGTTGCGCAGATGATGTCGGCGTTTTGCACCGGTTCGCTTTGGCCCTTGATCCTCAGTTCAAGCAGCTTCGCGCCGGGATAGGGCGGACGGTGCAACACCCCGTGATTGTACGTTCCGATCCATAGCGTCCCTGCTTTTGTTTCCATGAAGGATGCGATGGAGCGGGGTGTCTTGCCCTGCGAACCGGGTATGCGGAAGGGGTGGTGAAAAATGCTGCCTTGGCGAAAGCCATATCGGAACAGCCCCTGGGCTGTGGCAATCCAGACGTCGCCGTTGCTGTCGGTGTAGAGATCGAGGATGCGTGCCGTCTTCAGTTCGTCCACGGCAACGAGTTCATTTTGCGAGGCCTGCGCCGGCAGAATCCACAGGCCTTTACCCGCTACGCCGACCCAGAGGTTGCCCGCGCCGTCAAAGGTGATTTTTTTGGCAGAGTAGGATTCGCCCGTGGACAAGGGAATGGCCGTGGCCAGACCCTTGGTGCCTGTCAACCGAAGTACGCCCTGTCCCGTGCCCAGCCACATGTCGCGCTGGGCATTCTCGGCGATGTCGAAAACCGTCCAGGGAGTATCCGGATCCGGGGGGATGATGTCGATCCTCTCGAATTTGTCGAAGGAGGGCTCGTAGCGGTGCAGCCCGCCGTTGCCTGTTCCCGCCCAGAGAGAGCCTTTCTGATCCTGGTAGATGATGTTGGCGCTTGTGGCGGGGAACCCTGCGGGTGTCTTGGCCATCTGGTACCAGCGCGGGGTTTTTGTTGCCAGCGGGTAGGCGAGCACGCCAGAATTGGTGCCCACCCACAGGACGTCGTTGGCGTCGATCCGAATGTCTCGAATGTTATTTCCCTGCAATACTTCGTTGAGCACGGGACGGAACGCCCGACCGTCATACACATGCAGGCCGCGAATGGAGGCCAGCCAAATATAGCCTTGGGAATCCTGGGCGGAGGCGATGACGCTGTTGTGGCTGCCCCGCTCGAAGGAAATATCCAACTTACTGACATCAAGGGGAATATCCGGGATGGCACGCGCTGGTTGCGGGATAAGTAGCAATGTGAGTATGAAAATCAGGGTTCGCATGGAGTACTTGATCTTTTGTAATACATACTTCAGGTAGTTTTCTGCGTCAGATAATTACTGTGCAACAGGTGCGTGGCATTTGTCGGAAAAAAGAGCAACCATCAGGCTTCGAAAAAAGTCAGGAAAAAAAGGGGAGGCGCGTACTCTCTTTTTTTTCTGTTGTTCTTGCTGATTCAGGGCAGCGCCCGGGCAGAAAACTTGACGGACGGAACCTTCCCGATGGTGCCCCATGGCTCGCAATCAGTTGCAGAGAGGGACGATCACGGGTCAGGAAACGGGACCAGTCCGCACAATGCCAGTGGCCGCTCCGAAGGTTCCGCAGACCAGTGGCAGGCTCTCCTGACTGACCAGGGCGATGTTGTTTATCAGCTTGAGCCGGTGAACGTGCTGGGGGACAAACATCAATCCGGCAAGGCGACGATCGAAGGCGCGGAGTTGCAATCCCTGCCCTCCCATACCGGGTCTATCACCGAAGCCATCAAGGGCTTCTCCAACGTCCAGTTTTCCAACGAAGATACCTCCAGTCTGACGGGTGGTGAAATCCGCCCGCCCCGCGTCTCCATCGCCGGAGCCAAACCCTACGAAAACAATTTTCTCATCGACGGCATGAGCGTGACGAACACGCTTAATCCTAGCGGGCTGGACGCCGACGGCGACGGTATCGGCCCCAATGACCTGCACGTGAATGGCGGTGACCAGACGATTTTTTATGATTCCAGCCTGGTGGACACCGTTACGGTCTATACCAGCAATGTTCCGGCAAAGTATGGCGGGTTCGTGGGCGGAGTCGTGGGGGCGGAGCTTATTGATCCGCGCATCGACCGCTGGCACGCGGTTTTTTCGGGCGGGCATTCCCGCAGCGAGTGGTTCGACTTGCGGGGCGTGAACGAGGATTCAACCACGTCCGCCAACCAGCCGCGTTTCCGGACCTATGCTCTTCGGGCCGGCGCGGACGGTCCTCTTACGGATAACGTCGCTCTTTTGGTGGCGGCTTCGCAGCGGCGTTCGGTCATACCGCTAAAGATGGAGACGCCTGAGGATTCTTTCTATGACAAGGATCAGAAGCGGAGCAGCGAGAATTTTTTTACGAAGTTGCTTTTCACGCCTGACGATGACTTGAAATTGACCCTGGACGCCACCTACGCGCCGTATAGCGAAGAGCGCTGGAAGCCCTTGTACGAGAACAGCGATTGGAAAACGCAAAACGAAGCCTTTCGTCTGGCCGGGTCGGCCACGCTAGGCGGAACATGGGGCGAGCTCGGCGGACGAGTCGCCTATTCGCGGAACGGGTACAGCAGGGATTCCATGAGCAACTTGCGGGAAACGTATGCCGGAACCGGGGTGCCGGAAGAGGACTGGTACTATCGAGGAGGGCTCGGCGATGCCAAGGTCGTCAACCGGGGCATCGATGCCGGGTTGGACGTTGATTTGTCCACGTTCAAGACCGGAGACCTCAGTTGGGGGCTTTCTTCGGGTCTTACTCTGAGCAACGTGACTACGGACATGTGGAACGAAGAAGCTCGAATGGAAATTCTGACGCTGCCTTCCTCTGGAAAATGGACTCAGGTTTTCACGACGTATCCCGAAAGCGATCAGCGTCGGACACTCAACACGCTAGGCTGGTACGTTCAGGCCGAGATGGAATGGAGCCGGTTCACCCTCACTCCCGGCTTGCGTGTCGATTATGACGACTTCTCGCACAATACTGATATCTCCACTCGCTTGAAGATGGAACTTGACACCATGGGGGACGGTGCTCTGCGCGTGGTGGCCGGGGTCAACCGATACTACGGCGGTCAGCTTCGGGCCTATGCCTTCGACCGGTATCGACCGTCATCGTCACTGCTCATCCGGTACAATACCGATCCCGACAACCTGCCGCCGGTCAAGGTGAGCGATGACCAGAGCTACGAGGCCAAGGGACTGGACACCCCCTATTCCGATGAACTCATGGGGGGCTTACTCGGGGATGTCGCCGGGTTCGAATACGGCTTGGAATTCGTGCATCGGGACCACCGCAAGCAGATCATCAGCAAAGCCCGGGAAGAGGACGTGTACGAACTGACCAATGACGGCAAAAGTACCTACGACGGTATTTCTCTGACCCTGGCCCGCTCTTTCGAGACAAAGCGTTTTGGATCGCACTCCCTGTCCCTCGGAGTCTCGCAATCCAGAACCAAAACGTTCAATGGCGCTTTCGATAGCGAGATCGACGAGTACGAGGAATCAAATGGCTACGAGTACGATTACGACAGGGTTTTCTACGAGGGGGAACTGGTGGATCGCAGTTCCCTTCCGCCCGACGACTACAACGCGCCCGCCGTGGTGACCCTGCGCTGGATGGGGCTTTTTTTTGATGACAGGTTTCGGGTCAATTGCGTGTCCCGTTGGAGGGACTCTACCTCCGGGCTCAAGAACGATGCGCGGACATTCGACGAGACGCCTTACGGCACCGCGGAAAAGAAGAAAACCACGTCGAGTTCCAAATGGCTTGACGAGGATGGCCTCTATCATGACGCCTACAAGACGGGAATCATCTCCGGCAGCCTGGTCACGGACGTCTCGCTCGAACTCGACGTCGTGAAGGAAGAACTTTTCACCATGAGTCTCATGCTCGATGTCTTCAATGTGTTCGCGGCAGACGGGCACGTCGGAGTGTCGCAGATCGGGTCTGGAGACGTGCCGGCCCCGCGCTCCGAATACGGACGTGGCTATTACGCCGGCGTCCGTTGCGAGTTCTGATCAGTCCGTGTAGCTGCGCCGCAGCCGATGTTCCAGGCGGGCCGCGCCCATGGAGCAGGAGAAGGTCAGCACGAAATAGAGGAGCGCCACGCAGGTCCAGACTTCCATGGTCAGGTAGGTCGTGGCCATGAGCTGCATGCCCTGGAAGGTCAGTTCCTGGATGGAGATGACCGACACGATGGCCGAGTCCTTGATGGTGGAGATGATCTGCCCGGCCAGCGGGGGGATCATGTTCCGCACCGCCTGGGGCATGATGATGAAGACCATGAGCCCAAAGCGCGGGAACCCCTGCGCACGTCCCGCCTCCCATTGCCCGGCATCCACCGATCGGATTCCCCCGCGCACGATTTCAGCGACATACGCTCCTTCGTAGAGCCCAAGGGTGAAGGCCGCCGTGACAAAGGCGTCGACCTGATCCAGGCGGCCGATCAGGACTCCGGCCACGGCCTTGACTGTGTCCGGGGCCGTGCGCAGTGCGTCCTGCAGGCCGATGGTCGGGGCGATCTGGTCGGCCAGAAAAAAATAACACAGAAAAATGAGAACCAGGGGCGGCAGGTTGCGGCACAGTTCGACATAGGTGCTGCCCACCAGCCGCAGGTACAGGCTGGGACTGGTGCGCGCCAGCCCGGCCCATACGCCGAGGAAAAGGGCGATGACCGCGGACCAGCAGGTCAGGCGCAGGGTGGTGAAGAGGCCCTGCAGCAGCAAGCCTGGCCCCCCGTCCGCGCGCACCAGATACTGACCGAGCACCGCCCACTCCCAGGGCTTTGCATTATGGGTGGTTACGCGCCAGACAACGTACCAGGCACAGCCTGCAAGCAAAATGAGCAGGACAGCGTCGAGTTTTGTCAGGGGCGGCCTGGGAACTTTCCCAGCCTGAAGTCCGCCGCCTGGGGTCTGGCGCGTTGCGGGAATCACTTGATCTGGGTTTCCCAGTCCATGGTCTTGAACCAGTATGCATATCTTTCGGCCAACCAGCCTTCGGTTCCGGCCACAAGCACCCAGTTGTTCAAAAAGTTCAGGAAGTCATGGTCGCCCTTGCGCACCGCAAAGCCGATGGGTTCTTGGGCAAAGGTTTCACCCTGCAGCGGTAGGTATAACGTGTCCTTGTTGCGAATCGCCTGCTGTTCGGGAAAGGGGGCCGATGCGACCATGGCATGCGCCCGGCCGTTCAGGACCTCCTGCAGGGCCTGGGCCTCGTCGTCGAACATGCGCACGGTGGCTTTGGGTATGTGTTTCTTGGCTGCGGCCACGGAGGAGGCTCCGGTCTTTGCGGACAGGATGATTTCCGGCTTGTTGAAATCGTCGAGCGACGACAGGTTCGGCGCTGCCGCAATGCTTGCGACCAGGGACATGCCGGAGAATTCGTACGGGCTGCTGAAGTTGACCTTGAGATTGCGGGAGGGCTGGATGCCCATGCCGCCGATGATGATGTCGAATTTTCCGGTCAACAGGGCCGGGATGATGCCGGACCATTTGGTGGGCACCAATTCTATCTCGACGCCCATGTCCGCCGCCACCTTGCGGGCCACGTCGATCTCGAAACCGATATAGTCACCGTTTTTGTCCTTCATGGCCCAGGGCACGAAGGTGTCGAATCCCACGCGCAGTACCCCTCGTTCCATGACCTGGTCGAGTACGCTTTTTTCAGCAGCCGAGCTCTCCCTCGGCATGAACCCTGCGCTGAGGCTGAGACACACGATTAAGATTGCGGTTATTCTGTACATGATCCCTCCAAGTGTGGTGATGATGAACGCTTTTCCAGCAGCCTGGCCAGCGACGATAGAGTGACTGTGAATACAAGATAGATGGCCGCTACGACAGACCAGATTTCAAAGCTCAGGAACGTCTCCGCGATAATGGCCTGCCCGTGCATGGTCAGGTCGTAAATGGCGATGGTCGAGACCAGCGCCGAGTCTTTGATGAGCGATACGGCCTGGCTGGTCAGAGGGGGAAGGATGTTGCGCAACGCCTGTGGCAGGATGACCTGCATGTAGACGCTGGCCCTGCTCATGCCGAGACTCAGCGCGCCTTCCCATTGGCCGCGCGGGATGGCCAGGATACCGGCTCGGATGATTTCCGAAGCGTAGGCCCCTTCGAACAGGGCCAGGGCCAGTACGGCGGACGGCAGTCGTCCGAGGCCCACGGCCGGGGCGAGAACGAAATAGACAAAGAAGATCTGGACCAGCAGCGGCGTGTTGCGGATCAACTCCAGGTAGCAGCGGGCCGCGGCCTGGCCGACCACGGAACCCGAGAGGCGCAGCAGCGCCGTGCCCAAGGCCAGGACCGCCGCGCCGACAAAGCCCAGAGCCGAAACGAGCAGGGTGATGCCCGCGCCCTGCAACAGGGGGCCGGGGCTGCCGTCCGGGAGCAGGATGAAGCGCGGAACCCGGTACCATTGCCAGTTGTAGCCCATGCTTTCCGCCCCGCGCAGCACGACCCAGAACACGCACAGCATGGTCAGCGCGTAGGCGACGACGGAACACAGTGTGCCGCAACGGCACCTTAAGGAAAAAAGTCTGGCTGACATGGCAGGCTCCTGCGGCCCCTCAGGGGCCGCAGGAGGAGGATTGTTATTGTGGACGGATGGTCATGACGGGCACGGCCGATGTCTTGACGACTTTTTCGGCCACGGAACCGAAAAGAAGGCGGTTCAGGCCCTGGCGACCATGCGTGGACATGATGATGATGTCCGCTTTTTCCGCCTGGGCCAGGGTGACGATGGCTTCGGCCGCGTCGCCGCTGACCACCTTTCCTGTCGCATTTACATCAGGGAAATGCTTGGCCACGAATTCGGTCATGGTTTTTTCCGCCCCGCTGACAATATCCCCGACAAGCTGCGGCAGGGAGGCGGCAGGCAGGTCGAAGATCTCGTACTGGATCATCGAGGGCGCAACGTACACGACAAGAATTTCAGCATTGAATTTGAGGGCGAATTCCCTGGCAGTCTTGGCTATGTCCGCGCTGGATTCGGAAAAATCCACAGGACAGAGAATTTTGGAAAACATGCTCATCACTCTACCTCCTGGCAGATGGTTGATTTCCATATCAGGTCGATTTCATGGTTTAAATTTAGCACAGATGGGAAACATTGCAAGGCCGGGAGCCGTGAAGAATCGAATTGAAAGCGTTCCACGCCGGCGTCCTCGAAGGGGTTAACGGTTTGCGAAAAAAAATTGTTTCCAGCGATCAGGCCGAAACATTTGAGCATTCTTTTTAACCTTCACGCGATAAAGGTCAACGGGTTGCTCTTTAATCGACAGATTTCGGCGGGTATTGGTGCACGTGAGGAGTGATTCTTACAGGCCGGGACATGTCCTGGCGCGTGATTATTTTGAAGGGGCGAATCATTTGAAATAATTATTCTACACTTTGTTTTACACATGTGTTATATACGCACGTAAAAATGGATGAGAATATTTTTCAACATCTTCACCACAGGGGGATTTCATGAGAAAATTAAGCATGTTCGTATTGATTGTGCTGGCGTTCAGCCTTGCAATGGCCGGCGGTTGTTCCAAGAAAGTGAGCTCCACCCCTGCCGGCACTTCTGCCGCAAGTTCAAGCCCGGACGCGGGCGGCCTCAGCTCCGCACAGCTTGAAGCGCAGCGCCTGGCCGAGCTGCAGCGCCAGGCTATCGACAAGATCGGAGCCGATCGGATCTATTTTGCCTTCGACAGAAGCGAGCTGTCGGACCAGTCCCGCCAGGTCCTGGCGGAAAAGGCGGAGCTGCTGAAGACGCATGCGGCCTTAAGCCTGCTTATCGAAGGGCATTGCGACGAGCGCGGCACCAACGAGTACAACATGGCCCTTGGCGAACGCCGGGCGCGGGCGGCCTATGAATATCTGGTTCTCATGGGCATCGCTTCCGATCGTATCACGATCATCAGTTATGGCGAAGAATATCCGGCAGTTCCCGGCTCCAATGAGGAAGCCTGGGCCAAGAACAGACGCGACGAGTTCAAGGCCTCTGTCAACTAGCACACCAGCACCGGGAGTCCTGTTTCTTTCGTCTTGAACTACTGAGCGCTGGGCACTATAACGCCACTCATGTTCCTTCATAAGGAACATGAGTGGCGTATTCATTTGCGCGCTCGCGGCCGGAATATTTTTTCGATTCCAATCGCGGTGTGGGATGGATTTGTGTCTTTTAAGGATTGGATTTTCACACATGCATATGGAGAGATTCGATTTGAGCTGTCGCAACCGTGCTTGTCCTGCGTGCCTTCAGGCCCACGCACTGCCGTGTCCGGGCGTTGTGTCCATCGTGCTGCTGGGCCTGTTTTTTTTGACGGGTTCCTGGGCGACGGCCTTTGCCGACGACAGCCTGTTCTGGTTCAGGGATGGCAGGCCGGGCAGGGAGGCGTTTGAGGCTGTCGCGATCCTGGCGGATGCCGACACCGAAGGGCTTTCGCCGCGAAAATACGGAGCAGTCACCCTTGGCCAGGCGCTGGAGGCGTCGCAGGGCCCCGAGGCTCTGCCTTTGGGCGTCATCATGCGCCTTGAGCAGGATTTGACGGAGGCGATGGTCCGCTATTTCAGAGATCTGCATTTCGGGCAGATCGATCCGCGTCAGATCCAGGAGAATTTCACACCGCCTGCCCCCGACAGGTTTGATCCGCTCGCCCACCTGCAGAGGGCGGTGCGGGAAAAGCGTCTGCGTGAGGCCGTGCGCGAGGCCGCTCCGCAGGTGCCTCTATATGGACGCTTGCGAGAGGCCCTGGCCCAATACCGCCAACTTTCCGAGGATCCGGTTTTCAGCCAGTTGTGGCAGTCGTCGCTGCCCCCGCTGCCGAACGGTAAGCTGGAAATCGGGGAATCCTACGCCGGGATGCCGCTGGTTGTGCTGCGCCTCATCGCCCTTGGCGACCTGCCGCGCGAAACAGTCATGACCGAACGCTATGAAGGCCATATCGTGAAGGGCATCATGGACTTTCAGGTCCGGCACGGGCTGGAGCCGGATGGCGTTATCGGCCGCAAGACATATGCGCAACTCGGGGTCACGCCATCCGCCCGCGTGCGCCAGATCGAGCTGTCCATGGAGAGGCTGCGCTGGACGCCGCTCCTGCATGCGCCGCGCATGATCGCCGTCAATATCCCGGAACACGTCCTGGAGGCCTACGAGGTTCAGAACGGCACGGTCCAGGTTCAGACGACGATGCGGGTTATCATCGGCAGCGCTCTCAATATGCGCACGCCGCTTTTTGACGGCCGGATGCGGTCCATCGAGTTCAGCCCCTACTGGAACGTCCCCCTGTCCATCGCGCGCTCCGAGGTCGTGCCCAAAATTTTGCGCGACCCGAGCTATTTCGTGCGGCAGGGGTTTGAATTCGTCGCTGCCGACGGCCAGATCATCACGACCTTGTCCATGGATGATCTGGAAGCCGTACGCAGTGGGCAGATGCGGATTCGGCAGCGTCCTGGCCCCAGGAATGCCCTGGGCGACATCAAGTTCATATTCCCCAACAAAGACAGCATCTTTTTGCATCATACGCCAACCACGCATCTTTTTGAAAAGCAGCGGCGCGATTTGAGCCATGGTTGCATTCGAGTGGAAGACCCGGTAGGGCTGGCGAAATTTGTCCTGCAACACGACCAGGTTTGGGGCGAAGAGCGCATCCGCGAAGCGATGAGCGCAGGCGTTTCTTCCACGCTTCGCCTGCGGGAGCCCCCGCAGGTCGTGCTGGCCTACAACACGGTGCAGGTCAAAAACGGTGGTCGCGTCCACTTTTTTCAAGACATTTACGGACAGGACAAGCTTCTTGATCAGGCCTTGCGCAGATCTGTCCAAACCAGCCAATGACCAATTTATGAACCATTCACGCCGTCATTTCCTGTGCCGCATGGCCAATCTGGCCGCCGCCGGCATAGTGCTTTCAGCAGCCCCCGCAGCCCTGGCCGCCCTGCCTTCTCAGACCGGAGCGCGCAGCCTGGCCTTCGAGCACACGCACACCCGCGAAAAGCTGCGCATCGTATACGCAGTGGGGGACAAGTATGTTCCCGAGGCGCTCAAGAAACTCAATCATCTCCTGCGCGACCATTATTCCGGCCAGGTCTGCCGCATGGACCCGAAGCTTTTCGACTACCTGTTCAGGCTCAAGCAAACCCTTGGCAGCGATGCCCCGTTTCAGGTCATTTCCGGCTACCGCTGCCCGGCTACGAACACGAAACTGCGCCAGAAAAGCAGGGGCGGGGTCGCCAAGCGGAGCCTGCACATGGAAGGCAAGGCGCTGGACATTCGCATTTCGGGCGTCTCGCTGCATGACCTGCGCGATGCGGCCAAGGCCTCCCGCAGGGGCGGCGTGGGCTTTTACCCGCAGGACAAATTCGTGCACGTCGATACCGGAGCGGTGCGGAGCTGGTAAGGACTGTGCACCGTTCCACGTGCTCCTCACAACAAAAAACGGCCATCCGCCTAAACACGGATGGCCGTTTGCTTTTGCAAGACGCCGGGACGCTGTCAGCGAATCTGCCGACGCCGCAATCCGACCAGCCCGAGCAATCCGGAACCCAGCAGAATGGCCGCGCCGGGGAGGGGGACGGAGGAGGAAGGGTATTTTACTATAAGTGCTTGTTTAAAGATTTCACTGCCATCAATGCTGGTTAAATAGGGGATTAATATTTTGTATTCATTTTTTAATATATTCTGAAGTTCTTCAGAAAAAGATGATGGTATATCATTGATGTAATAATTATAGTAATTTTTTTGTCCTAGATAGTTAAATAATGGTTTGTAATTATTATTGTTTTCGACAGATGTCCAAATCGCTGCTTGAAGTCCGACAGTTTCTCTTCGAGTATTAATTTCATTTTGATCTTTTGCAAATGTGTGCATCAGATATGCTGCAGAAAAATAATTTTCATTCAAATCAGTTAATGTATATGAATAGTTATTTTTTGAAATTTCTGTGCTTGGATCTATGCAAAATCCGTATGAGCTGAAATCGCCAAAATTTATTGAAAATTGTGTTGTTGAGATAGATTTCCAATTTTGCAATGTATAGTTATATACATTCCCATAATTAATATTTACAAGCGACGCCCACACATTCCCGGCGCACAAAAGCAAAACCATAGCCAGCACAAGTCCCTTCATCTTGATCTGCATACGTGTCCTTATCTGAGTTTTCCGGCTTTCTGGGCCGGACGCTATGTGCATGAATTCCAGTTGTCTGATTTGACAAGACAAATGAACTATCCCGGCCGCTTTGAGCAAGAATTGAACCATGGGGAGAGGGGGGTGTTGGTCAGTTCCCGCTGATGCTCATGCTGTGCTTGCTGAGCAGGTCGTAGAGGCGGGCGCGGGAGAGGCCGGAGATGGTCAGGGCGCGTTGGAAGTTGCCTTGGCTGCTGGCCACCAGACGTTTCAAGTAGGCGGCCTCCACTTCCTGCATGGCCAGTTCTCGGACTGTGCGCAAAGGGAGCAGTTGCGCATTAATGGCGTTTTCCGGGGCCAGGGGCAGGGTGATGTAGGGGCCCTCGATGTGCGCGAAGCCGTTCCCGGGTTTGTGCTCCGTGGGCGAACCCACAAGCCCTTTGGGTGTCGGACGCTCTTGCGGAGGCGCTGCAAGGCCGCTGTCGGCGCTCGGCCCGGGTTGGGCGACGTCCCTGGCTGGCAGATGCGGGTGTGTGCTCGCAAAGCCCGGTGTCCGGCAAGCCGAGGCGGCTGCCTGCGGCAGGAGCGGGCAGGGGAAGCTTCCGTCGCCGGACGTGCAGTCGCATACTTCGGGGACCACGAGGTAGCCGCCGGTCTGGGGCCTGCCGGAGCGCTTGAGCATCACCCTGGCGCGGATGTCCACGGGCAGGTGCTGGGGGTAGAGCCTGCATTCGCCCGTGCCGTTCTGCGCCGTGGCGTGCAGGACGTTGATCAGTTCACGCACATTGCCAGGCCAGTCGTACAGGGTCAGGGCGTGGTGCAGTTCGTAGGAGATCTCCTTTTCCTCGCAGCCGAGTTCGGCGCAAATCTGGCGCACATGATAGCTTGCAATGGGCAGGATATCTTCCTTTCGTTCGCGCAGAGGCGGAAGTTGGATCACGTTGGTGCACAGCCGATGATACAGGTCCTTGCGGAACTCGCCCCGCTTGACCATGCCTTCAAGATTGCGGTTGGTGGCCGCAACCAATCTGAAATTGCTGGCGACTTCCTTTTTGGAGCTCAATGGGCGGAAGCGGCGTTCCTGCAGGACCCGTAGCAGGGACTTCTGCACATCAAGATCCAGGTCGCCGATCTCGTCCAGGAAAATGGTCCCCCCGTCGGCCTGGCGGAAGAGGCCGTCCCGCGATTCGGCAGCCCCGGTGAACGAGCCGCGCTCGTGACCGAAGAGCAGGCTCTCGGCCAGGGTCCTCGGGATGTTGGTGCAGTCCACGACGATGAAGCTGTTCGTCGCCCGGGTGCTGTTCTCGTGGATGGCGTTGGCGAAGAGTTCCTTGCCGGTCCCGGTCTCGCCCAGAATGAGGATGTTGACGTTGCTGTTCGCTGCGGTGGCGATGTGGTCCAGGCAATGCTCCAGGCACGGGCTGGTCCCGATGATGGCATCGCGCTTGATGTCGCCATGGCTCTTTATCCCCATTCTGGCGCGACGATGGTGCAGGCAACGGTTGATGGCCTGGCCGAGTTCGTCCTGGGTGAAAGGGGCGCAGATGACGTCCCATGCCCCGGCCCGGATGGCCTCTTCCAGTATCACTGGATTGCAGCCGTTTGTGATGACCAGGATGTGCGGCCTGCACTCGGATTTGGCCAGTGCCGCTACTGCTTCAGCGGGATTTTCCGTGATGTCGATATCAAGAATGGCGATGTCGAATGCGTTGCTTTTAAGGACATGAACGGCATCGGCACAGGAGGCAAGGGAAAAGCATTCATGTCCGTGGCTTTCGATGGCCGGACTCAGCATGTGACAGATATCACTGCGCTCATGAATGATAAGTACTGATCCCATAATACTTTTTGCCTCTGGAATATGTCTGTCATGCAGATCGAAACAGTCGGGAATGTATGACGCCAGCGTATGACATTAAAATTTCATTAAAAATTGTTGCATGTATGTATGACGTCAATGTAAGACATGTAAATTTTTGTATTGTATCCCTAAAAATGGGCGACTACACGAAACAATAATGAATGTGAAGCATGTATTGGTGCGATAACTGTTATGTCATGGATGTTTCATAACTTCTTGAGATGATGAATGTCCGACTCGATCGGACATAAGTGGCGCTTGATCTGTGCGGCTTTGTGGTAGTCCTGTTTCGTCGGACTGAATCGGGGGAGGGGGAGGAAGGCGTGAAACCTCCCGCTGTGGGAGGATGTCAGGGAAATGGCCTGCTGAATTGTAAATGGCACAATTCTTTCATATGATTGCGAAAATTTGCATGGGAGTTTCCATGACACAAAAACGTCCCCTCCTCTGGTTGAACACCGACCTTGACCGTTATTTGCGAGACCAGGACAAGTCCGGCGGCGAGGCCGTGGCTGCCCCGAGCGCCCCCCCTCAGACCATTGCCGATGACAGCGCGAAGGATCGGCGCAGAGCGACCCGGCAGCTTCTGACCGGCTTTGCCGTTGTCCACACGCTGGACCCGGACGGGCGCAAGGGGCGGTATCGGGTGGCGCAGCTGCGCGACATCTCGACTACGGGCATCGGTTTGCGCCTGAATTCGACCGAACCCGAGAGTTTCACGGAGGGTCGTGAGTTCGAGGTTCTTTTCCAGTTCTCGGATCAGGGCAAACCTCTGCACATGGCCTGCACCGCCTGTCGCAAGGCGCTGGACGAGGCCGGGGTGATCATCGGCGCGGTCTTCAGAAATCCCTTGGGATCACTGGCTGAAATCAGTTGCTGAGGGCTGCCTGAAATGGCTTGGGCGCATTCCCTCTTTCCCGGAAAGGGTTTGCCCCGTCCCACGTTCCAGCGCGCCCTGATTCTTTTCATGGCCTTGAATCC
The DNA here is from genome assembly GCF_000023225.1 of Desulfomicrobium baculatum DSM 4028. NCBI lineage: Bacteria > Pseudomonadati > Thermodesulfobacteriota > Desulfovibrionia > Desulfovibrionales > Desulfomicrobiaceae > Desulfomicrobium > Desulfomicrobium baculatum. The sequence continues at coordinate 2,948,092 of NC_013173.1, read as the reverse complement.
CGGCCTGATTGGCTGGATTGAAATGGATTATTAATTTCTGTAGTTAATGGAGCAGTTATGAGTTTTTTCATGCGGGTCTCGATTCTTTTTTTTCTGTTTTGCGCCACAGCCCACGCCAGCCAGAGCCCGACCTTTCCCCTGGGCAGCGGAGACGTGCTCGAAATTTCCGTGTGGGGCGACGAGAGCCTGGCGCGTAAGGTGCTGGTGCGTCCGGACGGCAAGATTTCCTTTCCCCTGGTCGGGGACATGCAGGCCGCCGGGGTCAGCGTCGAGGATCTGCGGACGGAGCTTGAGACCAGGATCGGCGAATACATCCATGGCGCGCCCGTGACCGTGATGCTCATCGAGTCGCGCAGCTCAAAGGTTTCCGTGGTCGGCAAGGTGCAAAAACCCGGCGTGTTTCCCATGGACGGGCCCATGTCCGTGCTGCAGGCCCTGGCCATGGCCGGGGGGATGACGCCTTACGCCTCGACCGGTTCGGTGCGTGTCGTGCGCACGGACGCGGCGGGCGTACAAAGCTATCTTCCCTTTGACTACGACCACGTCGCGGGCGGCAAGAGCCTGGAGCAGAACGTCCTGCTCGTACCCGGCGACATCGTCATCGTCCCCTGACCGCTCCCATGACGCCTTGTATCAAACGCCTTGCCGCCTCGTTTCTGGCCGGCATTCTCATCCTTGGTCCGGCCGCGAAAAGCGGCGTGTGCGAAACCGTGGTCACGCCATCCATCGGGGTGCGCACGACCTTTGACGACAGCACCCTCGGCAAGGGCGACTCGGATTTGGAATTCCTGCTCTCTCCGTCCTTCAAGGTCGAAGGGGGCTCCGAGGTGACGCGTCTGGGGCTGCAGGGACGCCTGGACGCCTATCAGTACGCCGAGCACGAGGACTACAGCCGCGAAAACGCGCAGCTCGGGGCCGACGTCTCCCATGGTGTCAGCGAGCGGTTGGAGTTGCGCCTTGGCGCGAAGTGGGTCCGCGACCACAGTGTCGAGAGCGAGTTCGACGAATCCGGCATCACCACGGAAAAGGCGGCGCGCAACCATTACTCCGCGACCCCGGGGCTGACCCTGCGCGTGAGCGAGCGTGACGACGTGTCCGTGGAGGGCAGCGCGGGGCTCATGCAGTACGAATCCTCGGGGTACACCGACTATCTGTCCACAGGCCTGACCACGACCTGGAGCCACGCCCTGGGCGACGGCCTGTGGCGGATCATCGGCCAGGCCGGGGCCCAGAACTACCGCTTCGACCGTGTCGACGGCGAGACGGAGCAGATGGTCCTCTCCGCTCTGGCCGGTTTCGCCTGGAAAGCCTCCGAGACCCTGGAATTTCAGGTTCTGGGCGGAGTCAGCCAGACCGAATCGAACGTGGATTTTGACTGGGGCCAGAGCATGAGCGACAGCCAGCTGACGTTCTCGGGATCGGTCTCGGGCACGTGGACGGACGAAATCTGGAGACTGACCTTAAGCGCGGACAGGTCCGAGTCGCCTTCGACCTACGGCGAACTCATCACCCGCGACCGCCTGCGGGCCTCTTTCGGGCGCAACCTGACCGAACGCCTTTATCTCGGGTTGCAGCTGGCCTGGTACATGTCCAAGACCGCAGGCCTGGTGCAGGACGAGAACACGCAGACCTACAGCATCGGCCCGACCCTGCGCTACCGCCTGACCGAGGACATCACCCTCGACGGCGGCTACCAGTACACCCACGAAGACGACATCGAAGCAAGCGAGGTAACGGATCGCAACCGCGTGTACCTGGGCGTGACGGCGGCATGGCCGGGGGTTTGGTGAGGGGATGAAGGCAGCGAGAAAGGCAGCGACAGAGGCAACGATAAAGGCAGCGGGAATGACGCGGTAGGGGCGAAAAATTTTTCGCCCCTGCGGATAAGATTTTTTCAAATATATTTTAGTGATTTGCGAATCAGTATGAGCGCTTGCGGGTTTCCATGGTTCTGCCTTGGTTTTGCCCTGCCTTGCCTTTCCAAGGAGTTTCAATGACCAGTTTCAGTGAAGAGACCGAACTCGGATATCTGTTTGGCGTCATCCGGCGTCGTATCTGGCAGATGGTTTTGCCGGCCGTTGCCGTGTTTGTCGTGGTTGCGGTGGTGGTGGCTTTGTTGCCGGCCAAATATGAGTCCTCGGCCACGATTTTGATCGAGGGCCAGGAGGTGCCGCAGGAGCTGGTGCGTTCCACCGTGACCGGGTTCGTGGAAGAGCGGCTGCAGACCATCACGCAGGTGGTGCTGAACCGCGCCAATCTGATGAGCATCATCGACCGCGTCGGCCTGTACCAGGATCAGCGCAAGAGCATGACCTCCGAGGCCCTGGTCGAGATGATGCGTAAAGACATAACCATGGAGCCCATCCAGGCCGAAGTCATGAGCAACACGGGCCGCCCCGCCACGGCGACCATCGCCTTTTCCGTGGCCTTCGAGGGCACCGAGCCCGCCAAGGTGCTGCAGACCACCAACACGCTGGTCTCGCTTTTTCTGGAGGAGAATCTCAAGAATCGCGAGGAAAAGGCGTCCACGGCCTACTCTTTTCTCGAAAAGCAGCTCGTGGCCTTGCGTGACGAAGTGGCCCAGTCCGAGGAGCTCATCGCCCGCTTCAAGGAGGAGCATCTGGGCTCCCTGCCGGAGCTGACCCAGCTCAACCTGCAGACGCTGGAGCGCATCGAGCGCGATGCGCAGGCCGTGCAGGAGAATATTCGCGGTATCCTGGAGCGTCGGGCCTTTCTGGAAGGGCAGTTGGCCACGGTCACGCCGCAGCGCACCCTGGTCACGGCCGAAGGCGGGCGCGTGCTGCCCCCGGCCGAGGAGCTGCGGGCGCTCAAGACCAGGTACGTGTCGCTCACGGCCACGCATTCGGACAAGCACCCGGAGGTCATCAAGCTGCGCGAGCAGATCGCGGCCCTGGAGGGCAGCGGCGTAAGCGTGGACCTGGCCGAGGAGCTGGCGGCCGCACGCGCCAACTTGGCGGACCTGAATGCCAAGTATGGCCTGAAACACCCGGACGTGCAGGCGGCCGAGCGCCGCGTGGCGGCCCTGGAGAAGAGCGGCGCGGGACGCAGTCGCATGGTGGCCAGTTCCGTGGCCGACAGCGCGGACAACCCGGCCTGGATGGCCCTCAAAAGCCAGCTGCAGGCCACGGACATGGATCTGCGCAGCCAGCAGGTCATGCTCGCGGACCTGCGCCTTCGCCAGGACGAGCTGACCCGCCGCCTGGAGAACACGCCAAGGGTCGAGCAGGAATACCGCAAGCTGGAGCGCGATCATCAGAACGCCCAGCTCAAATTCCAGGAGACCTCGCAGAAGCTCATGGCCGCGCGGGATTCCAAGGAACTGGAAGAGGAGCGGGCGGGCGAGAAGCTGACCCTGATCGAACCGCCCATGCTCCCGGAAGTGCCTTCCAAGCCCAAGCGCATGCTGCTCATGCTGGTCGGTTTCGTCATGTCGCTGGGCTTCGGGGCCGGCTGCGGCGCCCTGGCCGAGGCCATGGACGGCTCGGTGCGCGGGCTGCGCAGCCTGCACGCCCTGACCAAGGTTCCGCTCCTGGGGTCCATCCCCTACGTCGCCACGGGCGCTGAAGTGGCCCGGCGCAAACGCAAGATCACCATGGCCGTGACGGGAATGGCGGGGGCGCTTGCCGTGCTGGTACTGCTCATCCACGTGTATGTGCGGCCCTTGGATATTATTTTTTATCAGATTCTGGATCGGTTTTAGGAAATTGTGAATTGTGAATTGTGAATTGTGAATTGTGAATTGTGAATGGGTTAAGGCGGGCTTAGGCAGGGCGGAGACAGGTCATCATGCGTCCGTTTGAGCCATGCCTTTGCCCCTTTCCTCCCGATCACCATTCACCAATAAGAGAGCAACATGAGTAAAATAATCAAGGCCCTTGAAAAGGCCGAGGAAGCGGAGAGGCTGGCGGCGGGGACTCCGGGCGGGATCATTGTGCCGGACTCGGCACCAGCGCGGCCTGCCATGCACGTGGCGCAGGTCGAACCTGTCGCACCGGCCGCACCTGTCGCGCCTGTGTATAAGGCGAAGTCGCAGGCCGGGGGTGCGGAGCGGCGGGACAGTGTTGAGGTGCGTTATGAACAGACCAAGATCGAGCAGGCCTGCTTTCACAAGATGGAGGAGCGCAGGCTCCTGGGCGAGGGCGCTCCGCGCGAATTGCGCGACGCCTTCAACGTGGTGCGCACGCAGATCCTGCAGCAGACCCGCTCCAAGGGGTTGAACACGATCATGGTCACCAGCCCTGGCCGGGGCGAGGGCAAGACCACGGTGGCCACCAATCTGGCCATCACCATTGCCCGCGACGCCAGCCAGACCGCCCTGCTGGTGGACGCCAACCTGCGCTGGCCCGGCATCTCCTGCGGTCTGGGCATGGACTTGCGGCCCGGGCTGTCGGACCATTTCTTGCGCGGTTTGCCCGTGGAGAGCCTGTTCGTGAACCCGGGCATCGACAAGCTCGTGGTCCTGCCTGCGGGCGCGTCGCAGGAAGATTCGGTGGACATCATCAGCTCGCCCGGCATGCAGAACCTTGTTGGGGAACTGAAGAGCCGCTATCCGGACCGCTACGTCATCTTCGACTGCCCGCACCTCTTGGGCATCCCCGACGCCCTGGTCTTTGCCGAATACGTGGACGGCATCGTCCTGGTGGCGGGCGAAGGCCACACCGCGCAAAACGATTTGAAAACAGCGCTCGGCATGCTGGAAGGGCGGAATTTGCTTGGAGTGGTGTTGAATAAGGTTGGGTGAAGGCGAGGACAAGAGAAGGAAAAAGGCGGGGATAGAGCAAAAAAACTATGTACGAAAATTTCTACGGCCTACGCGAGCGGCCCTTCACCATCGTGCCCAATCCGGGCTACCTGTACATGAGCGAGAAGCACAAGCTGGCTTTCGCGCACCTCAAGTACGGCCTGGGGGAGGGGACCGGGTTCGTGGTCCTCACCGGTGGCATCGGCACGGGCAAGACCACGCTCATCCGCTATTTGTTGGGCCGCATCGAGAAGGCCGTGGACGTGGCTCTGGTCTTCAATACCAATGTCACGGGCGAGGAACTGCTGCGGCTCATCATCCGTGAGTTCGAGGCCGGGGAGCCGGGCGGCGACAAGGCCGCGAACCTGGCCATGCTCAACGAGTATCTCATTGACCGCTTCAGCCAGGGGCGGCACGCCATCGTCATCGTGGACGAGGCCCAGAACCTGTCCCGCGACGCCCTGGAGGAGGTGCGCCTGCTCTCCAACCTGCAGGGCAACAGCCGGCCGCTCTTGCAGGTGGTCCTGGTCGGGCAGCCGGAGCTGCGCCGCAAGCTGGCCGACCCGACCCTGACCCAGCTGGCCCAGCGCATCACCTCGACCTTTCACCTGCCCTCTCTGGAACTCGACGAGGCCAAAGCCTACATCTGCTTCCGCCTGGCCCATGCCGGGGGCAATCCGCTCCTGTTCACGCCCGAGGCCATGGAAGCCATCCACGCGCTCTCGGCCGGGGTGCCGCGCCTGATCAACATTCTCTGCGACGCGGCCCTGGTGCACGGCTTCGCCGACGAGTTGCCCGTCATCGGCCCCGAGGTGGTGCAGGACGTGGCCCGGCAAATGGCGCCCATGCTGCATTCGAACGGCATCCAGACCACGGCGGACACCGAGCCCTCGGCCGGAATGGAGGTCACGCCGGATCTGGAGGAACGCCTGTCCGCCCTGGAACGCCGCCTCACGGTCATGGAAGAGCGCTTTGCGGCCTGGGGCACGGATGTGCAGCTGCTGACCCTGGAGCTTGGGGCGCTGAAGGAGCGGGTCAATGCCGCGCAGGCCGCGCCTCTAACGGACACCAAAGCCGCCCCCGCGCAAGGCGTGGTCAGCATCCCCATTGAAATGCCTGCCGAAGAGCAGCGCGCCCCTGCGGAAAAGAAACCGCAAAAGTCCGGTGGTTTTTTGAAATGGCTGTGGGGGTGAAGGCAGCGCGAAAGGCAGCGACGGAGCAACGATAGAGGCCGCGATAACAACAGATGCGATTCCGGCGCGATACCTGTAGGGGCGAAAATTTTTCGCCCCCACGCCCCCACGAAAATTTCCCGCCTGATCATGACCACGACGATACGTCGCGTAGGGGCAGACCTATGTGTCTGCCCTGTTTTTCTGTCCGTCCAATTTTTGTGCCTGCCCTGTTTCGGTATACCGCCATACACCCACGTCGGGCAGAAGAAGGGCGGCCACGTCGGGCAGAAGAAGGGCGGCCACGCAGGGCAGAAGAAGGGTGGCCACGCAGGGTAGAAGAAGGGCGGCCACGCAGGGCCGCCCCTACGTTGTGCCGTTGATGCGATGATGTGATTCCGGTGCGATACCTGTAGGGGCGAAAAATTTTTCGCCCCTACGCCACCACGAAAATTTCCCGCCCGATCATGACCACGACGACACGTCGCGTAGGGGCAGACCTATGTGTCTGCCCTGTCTTTGTGTCCGCCCTGTCTTTGTGTCTGCCCGTTTTTGTGTCCGCCCCGTTTCGGTGTACCGCCATACACCCACGTCGGGCAGAAGAAGGGCGGCCACGTCGGGCCGCTTCTGCGCACGCAGTCCAGTATTGTCGGACTTGCCCGGACCATCCTCTTGGGTTTGAAAGTCTCAAAACGCACGTCTGGCAACGCTTTGGCGTTTCCTGGCCAGGGTTTGTGCTTGGCACGGGACTTGTAAAAAAGGTGGGATTTTATTGGCATCCGGCCTGAAGATTTTGTGTTTGGGTCCAGGGGCTTTTGAATCTTTCCGGTGAATTCGCACTATTCAATACAAAGTCTGGAGCGCGCATGCCTCGTATCAATTGGCTGGGATGGGGAGCCGGAGCGGCCCTCGTCGCGATTGTCTATCACGCGGTCATCATCCGACTGGTAGGCAACGAGTGGGGCAGGGCGGATTTCGACTACTGCTACCTGATCCCCTTTGTCATGGCCTATCTCATCTGGGAGCGGCGCGGGGAGCTTGCGAGCATCCCCTCCAAGGCCTCCTGGGCCGGGCTGTGGGCCTTTGGGGCTGCCGTGTGTTTTTTGCTGCTGGGAGAACTGGGGGGGGAGTTTCTGTCCCTGTACCTCTCGCTGTGGTTCGCAATCCTCGGCGTGAGCTGGACCCTGCTGGGCTGGCGCAAGCTCAAGGTCGTGCTCTTTCCCCTCTTCCTGTTTGCGATGGCCTTTCCGCCACCGAACTATCTCTACAGCCGCCTGACCCTGGGCATGCAGCTGCTGTCAACGCGGCTGGGCGTCGAATTTTTGCACATACTTGGCATCCCCGCCTATCGCGAGGGCAACGTCATCGACATGGGCTTCACCCAGCTTGAGGTCGTGGCCGCCTGTTCGGGGCTTCGGTTTCTCATTCCCCTGGTCATCGTCGGCATGCTCCTGACCTATTACTTCCGGGAAAAATGGTGGAAGCGGACCCTGCTCATGCTTTTCACCCTGCCGCTCGCCATCGCCATGAACGGACTGCGCATCGGCATCAGCGGCGTGCTGGCGCGCAGCTACGGGCCCGCGATCGTGGAGGGCGCGGCTCATGACGCCATGGGATGGGTCATGTTCCTCCTGTCGGCGGCGATTCTGACCGGCGGCATGAAGCTTTTGACCGCCAGGGGAAAACCCATGCTGGTAACCTTTCCCCATGCTGCCGGCGATATTGTCCAGACCAGGGTTGCGACCGCGCCGCTCCTGGCCGGTCTGGTGCTGCTGGCGGTGGCCGCGGGCTATCTGCAGTACCGGGCCATGACCCCCGACGTGCTGCCCCGGGCCCGCAACCTGTCGGCGTTTCCTTTGCGCCTGGGCGAGTGGGAGGGGCGGTCGGTGCCCATGGAGCGCGAGTTCATCGAAGAACTCGATTTCACGGACTACGTGCAGATCGACTTTCGCGACGGCCGCCAACGGGTCGTTGATTTCTACGTGGCCTGGTACGAACGGCAGAGCAAGGGCGAGTCCATTCATTCCCCCGAGACCTGCCTGCGCGGCGGCGGGTGGCGCTTCGAGCGCAACGGGGCGGTGGAGGTGGACGTGCCGGGCTACAAGACGATGCGCGTCAACCGCACGATGCTGGAGCAGAACGGCCAGCGCATGCTCTCCTACTTCTGGTTTCCGGCCCGGGGGCGCTATCTGACCAACGGGGTGGAGCTCAAGCTCTACACCATGTGGGATTCCCTGACCCTGCGGCGTACGGACGGGGCCCTGGTCCGGCTTATCACTCCCTTGTATCCGGGAGAAGCAGAGGTGGACGCCGAGCAACGGCTCCTTGACTTCCTGGCCCAGGCCCTGCCGCCTTTGGAAGGGATCTTGCCGGGCGAGAACATCGAGCCCGTGTTGCCGGGCGGAAAGGCCTCATGAATTTTCTGATCAGCTTCTATATCGCCTTTCTGCTCTCCACGCTGCTGGTGCCCGTAGGCATCCGCCTGGGGCGGCGCTGGGGCATCGTGGACAAGCCTGACCCGCGCAAGGTCCACACCGGGTTGATTCCTCGCACGGGCGGCATGGCCATCGCAGTGGCCACGGTGGCCTCCCTGCTCGTGCCCCTGACCATGTCCAGGGAGCTGGGCGGGTATCTGGGCGGCGGGCTGATCATCCTTTTCTTCGGCATGTGGGACGACATGCGCGAGCTTGGCTACCGCATCAAGTTTATTGGGCAGATCGCGGCCATCCTGACCTTCACCCTGGTCTCCGGCATCCAGGTTTCCTGCCTGGGGGAACTTATGCCCGGCCTGGTCGTGAATCTGGGGCCCGCGTCCATCGCTTTGACCATCATCTTCATGCTGGCGGTCATCAACATCATCAATCTGAGTGACGGCCTGGACGGCCTGGCGGGCGGGTTGTCCCTGCTCATCCTCTTGGCCTGCGCCTTTCTGGGCTACATTCAGGAAGCGATGCTGCCCATCGCCATCGCCCTGGCCGTTTCGGGTGGACTGGTCGGGTTCATGCGCTACAACGTGCACCCGGCGGAAGTGTTCATGGGCGACACAGGCAGCCAGTTTCTGGGCTACACCATCGGCGCGTGCCTGATCATGCTGACCCAGAACCACTCCATCTATACCCCGGTCCTGCCCTTGTTTCTCTTAGGCACGCCGATCCTCGATACGGCCATGGTCATGTACGAGCGCATCCAGAGCGGGCAGAGTCCGTTCAAGCCGGACAAGAACCACCTGCACCACAAGCTGCTGCGCGCGGGCCTGACCCAGGAACAGGCCGTGGTCAGTATCTATTTCCTGCATTTCGCGCTCATCGTGACCGGCTTCGCCCTGCGTTTCGTGGCCGACTATCTTGGCCTTCTCCTCTATATTCTCATACTTGGTGCCGTGTTCGCATTCCGCCATGCGGTGCAGGGCAAGGACGTAAGCGCTCAAAACATGTATTCAGCGGTGAAGAGAGTGGCCCAAGCGATTTTTGTCTGGAATACGAGAAGCATCAATGTGCGGCACTGTATCTCATGGCTGTGTTGGAAAAGCTTTTTTCTGCTCTTTACATTCTTCTTTTTCATCAATGTATACTTCATACGCCATTCTCCATTACCTATGATGATTGCGTCTATGGCCGTGATTTGCATTCTCGCTTTTCTATACAGAAGACATAGCGCGCGGCTTGTCCCTGTCATGTACTACATGATGCTGGCAGTTATTTTGTACGTGGTCGTATTCGGGGAGGTCATGAAGACGGACAGCGTCTTTCTGATCATGGGCCCAGACGGGGTCACGGGCATTTTCTACGTCTTGAGCGCACTGTACTTCGCCTGCATCATCCTGACCCCGGAAAAAGTGCCGCTCAATGCGCTGGACTATATTCTTATCGCTTTCATCAGCTCCCTTGCGCTCATGACCGAAACCCATGCCGAACTTTTTGAATTGAGGCAGATCGCCATGAAGGCCGTGCTGCTCGGGTTGGGCCTGAACCTGATCTATTCGCGCATCAGCAGAAACAGGGACTACGTGCTTTTCCTGTTGTCCCTGCTCTGTCTGGAGACGCTGATGCTGGCCGTATTCACGGGGGTGTTTTCCTGAATGGCGCGTTGCGGACCGGGATGTGGGGTGCATCCGCGACTCTTGGCATCTTCGGTCGTTGGCTTTGATATTGCAAATTCAGGCGGATTGTCCGGCGTACAGCGAAGAGTCGGCTCGTGTCCGGTCACCGCGCATTCGTGCCGCGGAAGAACTGTTTGTGTGTTTTTTTCTTGTTATTTAAGTTCGTTATATTTTGTCATGAGTCCGGTGCAGGGGCGATCGGACGGTTGTGCAGCCTTGTGGACCCGTGCGGCGTGGTCGTGGCGTGTCCGATGGGGTCGGACAGGATGGGCGCGGTCAGGGCTGGGGGACTTTGCGGGGAAGAGCGGCACGTGTCGTGTCCGGGCGGCTACTTATAAGGAGATCTGAATGCAGCGGGTTTTATGTTTTTTGCTTCTGGTCATGATGCTCGGTGCTTGTGGATCCAAGGAGAACCGCAGGGATGGGTTTTATGCCAACGGCCTCAAGTTCGAGGAGGCGGGTCGCTTTTCCGAGGCCAGGGTTGAGGGAAGGAATGTCATCAAGCTCGACCCCAATCATGTCGGCGCGCACCTGCTGCTCGCCCGTTGCGCGTTGAAGGAGCAGAATTGGCGTGAAGCCTTCGGGAATTTTCAGCGGGCCGTGGAGCTTGAGCCCGCCAATACGGAGGCCCTGCTCGGAGTGGGGCGCCTGTACCTGCTATCCGGCGATACGAACCAGGCTGAAGCGCATGCGGGTCAGGTGCTGGCATTGGACCCACAGTCCGTGGATGGATTGTTGCTGCGGGCCGGAGCCATGCTGCGCGCCAAGCGTTTTGAAGAAGCCGGCCGGCAGTTGGATCTGGTCTTTGCCAAAGACCCGGCAAACGAGGATGCGCTGCTGGCGCTTTCGGTCATCCATTCTGAACAAGGAAGAAACTCAGATGCGCTGGCCGTGATTGGCAAGGGAATTGGTAAGAAGCCGGACAGCAGGCCGCTGCATTTCCGCGCGGCAAGCCTGGCTGCGGACATGGAAGATTACGCCGCGGCCGAGCAGCATCTTTTGAAGCTCAAAGAGCTCGACCCCGCCAACAGGGGCGTGCAGATCCTGCTGGCGGCGCTTTATGAGCGCATGGGGCAGAATGGGCGCGTGGAGGGTATCCTGCGGGAGCTTCTCGCGGCCGAACCCGGCTCGGAAGAGGGGCGGCTGCGCTTGATGGACTACCTGATGCGCACCGGAAAGGCTGAGGACGCGCTTGCAGTGGCGCAAGAAGGAGAGCCGTCGCCCAAGCTGCGGCTGGCTTCCGCCGCGGTGCTTTTGACCGTGGGGCGGGCCGATGAGGGTGAAGCGGCTCTGGTCGCCCTGGCTGGGGATAAAGAGGCGGGCCCGGCGGGCATCGAGGCACGGCTGCGCATGTCCGAGATCAAGCTGCGCCGGGGCGACCGCGACGGGGCCCTGGCCGAGGTGGACGAGGTGCTGCGCCTCAACCCCGCCGACGCCCGCGCCCATGCCGCGCGCGGACGCATCTTCATGCTGCAGGACCGCTTCGAAGAAGCGTTGGCCGAGCTGCGCATCGCCCTGCACGACGCCCCCGACGACATGGCCGTGGCCGTGCTCATGGCCCGCGCCCAGTTCGCGCTGGGCAACACCCTGTCCGGGGTGGAGGCGCTGCGCAATTTTCTTCTGAAGAAGCCGGACGCCGTGCCCGTGCGCCTGGAACTGGCCGCGCATCATCAGCGGGCAGGTGAGCCCGACGCGGCCCTGGCCGTGTTGCAGGGCGGTGAGAATGGCGGCAGGATGCCCGCCCAGTTGATGCTGGCCATGGGCGATATCGAGGCGCGGCGCGAACATTTCGACGCGGCCGAGATCTACTACCGGCAGGCCGCTCAGGAGAACGAGGCGCACGCTCCGGCCTTGTTGCGGCTGGGCAGCATGCACGGCGGCCGCAAGGACTGGGATGCGGCGCGGCGGACCTTCGACGAGCTGCTCCTGGCCAGTCCCGATGCCCACGGCGGCGCCGAAGGCGTGGTGGCGGTGGAACTGGCTGCGGGGCGGGGCGAGGCGGCTCTGGCCTGGGCGGCGGAGCGGTCCGCGTCCCGGCCTTCGGACCCGCTGGCCGCGGATCTGCAGGGGCGCACGGCCCTGCGCCTAGGCAATGTGGACGAGGCGGAAAAAGCCTTTCGCGAAGCCCAGCGGCGCGCCCCGGAATGGTCCGTGCCCTCGGCCAGGCTGGCCGGGCTGTACGCGTCCACGGGCCGCAAGGATACGGCTGTGGCGGAATGCCGCGCGGCCCTGGCCAAGAACCCGGACTCCGTGCCGGAGGGCCTGCTGCTGGGTCAGTTACTGCAGCTGGGCGGGGAAACGGCCGAGGCCGAGGCCATCTTTCGCAAGCTCCTGGCCCGCCATCCGGACCTGCTGCCCGCAGCCAACAACCTGGCCTACCTGCTGGTTTCTCATGACGCGCCCACAACGGAGCAGCTGAGCGAAGCGTTGGCATTGGCCACGCGTGCCAGCGCGGGCGGCGACCCGTCGGCGCTGGATACGGTGGGCTGGGTGCATTACCGCCTGGGCGACAAGGACGCGGCCCTGCAGTTCCTGCGCAAGGCCCACGAATCCCTGCCCGAGGACCCGGCCGTGACCTACCACCTGGCCCGGGTCCTGGCCGATCTTGGGCAGACCGGGGAAGCGCGCGAGCTGCTCACGGCCCTGCTGGCCCGCACTCAGGATTTTCCGGAACTGACCCGTGCCCGTGAGCTGTTGGCGAGCATCTGATTTGGTCGGACAGGATGCGTCCGAGTGCGGTCTTGCCGAGTCGGACAGGGTAGGGCCCGGCAGGTTCGGACTGAATCCGACCACCTCTGCAGTGCTGCTGCGAGATCATTTAGGTTGCACGCATCATAACCATATCCTGGCTTGAAAAGTGTCTGTGCGCTCTTTCATGCCAGGATCTTCTCTGTATTTATATCATGATTTTAGCTGAGTAATATTTTTTTTTGTTCACAAATTGCAATTTGTGTTGCATAAAGTAAACACTTGTGTTACATGTTGCGATATAGATGTGTTTTTATGGTTTGTTCTCATATTCGTGGATTTTTTTGATATGAGCAGGCGCGTGCCGCTCAACAAACACGAGGTACAGCATGCGAGTCTGGCTTCCTCACTGCATCTACAAGACCTTCCCTCTTTTTGTCGGCACAGTGGGTCTGGCCGGGTGCCTGGCCGGCAGTTCGGCCAGTCTGGCCCTTGGCGGAGTGCTCATGCTTTACAGCGGCGGAGTGTGTTATTTGAGGAAGGGATAAGGAGCCAACCAGTGCTGGACTCAAGAAAATCGCCTCGCAGGGCCTCGCTGACGCGGTGTACGGTGGAGAAATGCTTTTCGAAGGACGGCCAGATTTCGTCCCGCACGGTCAATTTCAGCGCCACGGGCTTCATGCTCGAACTGGATTATCCCCTGAGCCCCGGTGACGCCATCAAGATCCAGTTCGCTTCCGACGCCGAGGAGACCGGGCTTTACGGCGCCTGCTGTTGCCTCGGCATGGTGCGCTGGTGCAAGGCCCAGGACGGAAGCTGCGGCGGGTTTTACGGAGTAGGCGTGGAACTGGCCAGGCAGACTCCCCGGCGGTATGTTTATTAGTTTTTGGTTTCTTGTTTTTGGTTGAGCCTGTTCTTTCGGGAGTGGGCTTTTTTGTTTTGTCCACCCTGTTGGCAGGCCCGTCTACGAATTCGACGCAGGCTCCATCGCCATCTCCGAAGTTGCCCCCGTCGTTCTCCCGTCGCCGCCTTTCCCGCTGCCTTTGTCGCTGCCTCTATTACTAATCAGTATCCCGCTTCTTTCTGATGTTTGACGGTGAGGATGCATACGCAGTCGTCGATGGTTTCGTAGAAAACGGCGTAGCCTGAAGCCCCGAACGGGATGAGCAATTCGCGATGTTCCGGTTCCAGGTCCTCCGTCGGGCGTCCGGCCTGGGGAAAGTATCGCAGGATGTTTGCTCCCTTGCGGATGGCGTCCAGGGCTTTCGCAGCGGCCTGCGCATCCTTTTCGGCAAGAAAGCGGTGGATTTTACCGAGTCCGTCAACGGCCCCCGCGGTCCAGATCAGACGTGGCATGCGGGCATTTCCGTCTCGTTGCCATCAACGAGTTGATCAATCCATGCGTCTACCTCTTCGCCTGTGACATGCAGTCCGGTCAGCATATACTCGTCGTGGGCCTTGATACACTCCTGACGGATGGCCTCCCGCTTCTCCTCCCTGTCCACATAGGTCTCCATCGCCCTGATCATGACTTCATGAACCGAACGCTTGCGGACCATGGCAATGTGCTGCACGCGTGCGTGCAATTCCAGGGGAAGCTTGATGCTCGTGGGCTTGATCGGTCCTTGCGAGGGCATGACAACCTCCTTGGTAGTCGTAAGTAGTATCTTGTATCGTTCAAGGTCGGGAGAGTTGTCAACAACAACGATAGAACCAGTGACGGGGCAGCGACAGAGCCAGCGACGGGGCAACGACAGATGCAACGATAGAATCAGCGACAAAACCAGCGACGGGGCAGCGATAGAACCAAAGCAGCGACGGGACAGCGATAGAACCAGAGACGGGGCAGCGATGGGGACGCGACTGAGCTATCTTCACTTCACCATTCACCAATGCTCGTCTCCACGAGTTCTCCCTGTGCTGGGTCGAGATGATCTTCCGCGATAAGGTTCAGACCATGGACATCGAGGAAAAGGTTCTGCATGCTGCAGCCAAGAATAGCCTCTCCTCGAACAAGAAGATCAACACGTCATTAAAGGTTAGTTACCCACCAAAGATTGATTTTTTCAATTAAAGTGGGTAATCAAGGTTTTCACGAGGCGTAATTATGGCAGCAGTAATCACAGAAATTCTCAAAGAAAGCCGAGATTATTACCGGACATTAAAGCAAGAGTTAGTCGGCAAGTTGCTTTTAAACGCTGGTGGTTCTTTGGTAATAAAGTATATTCGGGGAAGTGAGTATTTATACATTCGTAAAAATATACAAAAAAAACGTACAGATTTGTACATTGGTCCAAAAAATGAAGATATATTATTGAATATTTCAGAGAAATTAAAGAGTCGCAAGAGAAATATTGAACAACTAAGAAAGTCAAAGTCTGCCATGAAAGAGCTTCGCATCGATCCGTCAGAAATTGCTAATGAAAACTATGTGCCCTCTTTGCGCACGTTGTTTGAACGATTTGAACAAGAAGGCCTTTGGGATGAAGGCCTTCAAATCATAGGTTCTTGGTGTTTTATAATTTATCAAAATAATTTTGGAGTTGAATTCTATCCAGAGCGAACTTTAGATATAGATATGGCTGTCAATGTTCCGTATAAAGGAAAGCCTGTTGACCTTTCAAAGATATTAAAAAGTATGGGTTTTGACGAACAGTTTGATTATCAGTCTAACAGTGTTCGCTACCGTTGTAATGATTTTGTTGTTGAATTTCTTCAGTATCAACAAGGTGATGGAACTAAAAGAAAATCAGGTAATGATACGCAGGATCTGGGCATAACAACGCAAGCACTGCCTTATTTGAACATCTTGTTGAGCAATCCGACTATTCTCACCGCTAGAGATCTGGGGCGGGTGTGTGTCCCCTCAATGCCGGCATTTGTCGTTCACAAGCTTATCGTAGCGGATTGTCGGAAGGATGCTGCAAAAAAAATAAAAGATTATAAGCAGGTAGAGGCTGTGTGTAAAACGATAATTTGGAATCCGAAAGATATTACTGAATTGACCGAGATCGCAAGCAGTATTCATAAGACGTGGTGTAAAAAAATGATTCATTCGTTTCAGGCAATGTCTGAATATGTGCCTGAGTCCAAAGGCACGGAACGGGCGCTTGCTTTAGCTGGGCTTATCTGACCTCCATTCCACGGCCATCCATTCAGCAAAAATAGTATTGCGATCCTAATAAAACTCCAATGCGATCGGATTCAAATCCTGTCGCCCTGGAGTTAGCCATGTGCTAGACTTGGTGTACATCCTCCACACATCAGATCCGGGTCGCTTGCTCAATGACCTTTTCCGCCCACTTGTTCAGGCTTTGGCTTTCATGGGCTGCCTTGCGGAATGCCGCCGCGTGAACCTGGGGATTGATGCGCAGCATCAGGCGGCCGCTGGCCGGTTTTTCGGGTTTCTGATTCAGTTTTTCGCAGGCCGCTATATAGTCATCGATGGCGGTGTGGAATGCAGTCTGGAACTCGTGGACGGACTCGGCATGGAAGACGATGACGTCTTCGATGTCTAAAATCTTGCCCACAAGAATGTTGTCTTCCGCGTCAAAGTCCATGCGGGCGGTGTACCCTTTATATTTCATGGCGTTCATGGTTTGACCCCCAGGGTTGCAAGATATTCGAATCGGAACGTCACTCGGAGGTAACGACAGAGCCAACGACAGGGCAGCGAAAGAATCAGCGACAGGGCAGCGATAGAATCAGCGACGGAGCCATTGACAGACACCACCTTCTGGATGTCTTTCCCCGTTGCCTCAGTCGTTGCCATTTCTAATCACCATTCACTATTCACCATTCACCAATCACTAATCAGCTGCCGCATCAACGCCGCTAACATCTTGCACGCCGGGCAAAGGTGTCACCGCTTCCCAGCCGGTGCGCTCGTGTTCCGCTTCCCATAGATCCCGCGTCTTCTGCATGTTCATCCACAGATCCGGCGAAGTGGCGAAGGCACGGGAAAGCCTCATGGCCATGTCCGGGGTGATGCCGACCTTTTCGTTGACCAGGTTGGAAAGATGCTTGCGAGAAACGCCCAAGTGTCCAGCTACTGCCGTGACGGTCAGCTTCAACGGTTCCAGGTACATCCGGAGCAAAATGCCTCCGGGATGGCTTGGCTTGCGGGTTCTGTTCTGCATATGGCCTCCTAGTGATAGTCGAGATAGTTGATAACGTGAGTTCTTGGTCTGAGAGATCCATGCAGTTTGTTGTGAATGGTGATTAGTGAATCGTGAATGGATAGGGCAAAGGCAGGGCAAAGACAGGGCAAAGGCAGGTGTTTTTGGTCTCAGAGGCCCAGGAGCCAAGACCATCGACAGAACCGGTGACGGCGGCAGCGATATAATCAGCGAAGGAATCATCGACAGACACCACCTTCTTGATTGTCTTTCCCGCTGCTTCCGTCGTTCTCCGGTCGTTGCCTTTTCCATTCACCAATCATCATTCACCATTCACTATAAAAAAATCCGCCAATTCATTTCCAGCGCGTGGCCAAGCTTTTTCGCCATTGCTTTGCCGATGGGGCGGACGTCTCTCTCCATGCCGGAGATATGTGATTTGTGGACGCCGATGGCGGCGGCCAGGGCAGCCTGGGTCAACCCGCGCAGACCCCGTGCGCCGGACAGGACCTTGCCCGGTGTAGAGTCGTGGAATACGTCCTCGGCCGGCACAGCAGAGATGGAGGCATCGATAGAACCAGCGATAGAATCAGCGACGGAGGCATCGATAGAACCAGCGACGGAACCATCGATGGGGGCATCGACAGACACCCCCATTTGGATTGCCTTTCCCTTTGTCGTTGTCATTGTCGCTGCCTCCGTCGTTCTCCGGTCGCTGCCTTTTCCATTCACCATTCACCAATCACTATTCACCACTAAGATACCGTATCAATCCAAGAATCAGCTTCCTTATTGAAGTGATTTGAGAGGAAAATTTCGAGTACTGATCAGTATAGTTGAGTCTTTGAGCGATAAAAAGCTGTGTCTCTACTTCAGCAAGAGACCCAAGGGCGATGTGTAGAAATTGCGAAAATTCCTTGTTGGATTTTCGAGCTGCTCCTTCTGCAATATTGCTTGGAATGCTCGTAGCGGCCCTTCGTATTTGCTGAGTCAACGCGTAAACTTCTTCTCGTGGGAAGTTCTTGGATATGTTGTAAATGTCAATGGTCAAATCGATGCTCAATTTCCAAGCGTCTAGTTGTTTGTGGTCCATGTTTTTTATTGGTGAATAGTGATTGGTGAATAGTGGTTGGTGAATAGTGAATTGTGAATAGTGAATGGGTAAGAAAATTAAATTATCGTTTGATAATTTAAAAAATACAAAAACTATTTCCAATCACCATTCACTGTTCACCATTCACCATCTCATACGAACGTATGAGAAACAATGCGAAGAAATGAGTATTGAATTATGCTAAGCGAATAGTGAATTGTGAGTAGTGAGTGGTGAATGGTGAATAGTGAATAGTGAATGGGTAAGAAAATTAAATTATCGTTTGATAATTTAAAAAATACAAAAACTCTTTCCAATCACCATTCACTGTTCACCGATCACTAATAATATCTCTTCCCAATCACCATTCACTGTTCACCGATCACTAATAATATTTCTTCCCAATCACCATTCACTATTCAGATACCGCTGCCTGCAGGTCGTGATTGATCATAGAGGGTTTCCGGCGCGATATCGATGTTGCCGGGCCAGATCACTGTTCCGTAGCCTACTTTAGCAAGCATGAAGAACGGCGATTCCTTGAGGCGGTGAAAAGGAGGTTTTGTCAGAAGATGCCGCATATCGAAAATGCGTTTTTCACCGTTCTCGAAAGTGAGATAGAGGCTATGGTCGGGCCGGGGCTCGACGGCGACTACATCCAGCAGCTGTTTTTCCATAGTTACCATCCAATTGTCAGCGAAGCGGGGCTATGTTGAAAAGTTCTTCTCCGGCTACGGCCAGTTCCCAGTTTGCCAGCAGTTCGTCTTTGTGAATTTCGATCCATGCCTGCACAAGTTTCAGTTGCTTGGCGGGGAAGTCCCCTGCGAGGAGGACGCCATCGTCAATGCATATCGATGCCTTGTGTCCCGCATAGCGTACGTGGATATGCGGGAGGTTATGTCGCCCATAGTCTTCGTACATGATCATTACGAGGATTCCGTAAAACATGCTAATGGTCGGCATTTTTCATACCCTTTATTTATAAGTTGGAGTCGGGGATGAGTCCAGTGTGTTATTGGTCTCAGAGACCCAGGCATTCGGAGTTACCAGCTTCCGCTTTGTGTGGAAATTCGGTCAAGTACGTATACGACATTGGGTCTCCAAGGCCCGGCTTACCCCAGTCACTACTCACCAATCACCATTTTGAGGTCGAGAAAAGGGCCTTTTTAGAGAAAAAAATGAATGAAGTTGAGGTGTTATTTGTCTCAGAGACCCATGCACGACAGAGATCCATGCACGAAACAGGAACGGAGACAGCGGGCGCGGCGGGGATGGTGGCTGAGAAGGCTGAGCTACAGGCAGCAAAACTTAATTTGGATTGATGGCGACGGGGCAGTAAAAAGGCGGAGGGTGGCTCCGCCTTTGCGTTCTGGTATTGCTTATGCGGCGAGTTTTCTTCGGAAGCCTACCAGGCCGAGGAGGACCGGGGCGAGAAGTAGCGCTGCGCCGGGGAGAGGGACGGAACTGGCGGTCAGGCTGACCTTGTTGTCGCGGTAGCTGGCGATCCAGTTGATGCCGGTGATTTTACTGTCGATAAGGAACTGGCCCGAGAGGTTTTGCGCTGTGAGGATGGTGAACGAGTCGCCGGCTTTTGGCATGAAGTTGTCCCATGATTCGATGAGCAGGGTTCCGGCAAGATTTGCTTCCCCCATGATGTTCAGAGTGTCGAACAGGCTTGGTTGCGTGCCGCCGAGTTCGATGGCTAGGATACCTTCGCTGCCCTGATTGAAATCGCCTGTAATGGAAAGCGTTCCAGGCGAATTCCCTGGTGCCAGCGTGCCATCGTTGTTGAATGTCTCGACATTGATTTCGCCAGCACCCTGGAACAGGCCGTAGTTGTTGATGGTATCTGTGACTGTCAGTGACCCGCCTTGGAAAGAGTAGTTGCTGCCTGTCCCTACTGTCATGCTGCCCGCAGTGTTGGACCCGCCGGTCTGGGTGAATGTCGCGGTACCTTTGCCGCCGATGTGTTCAAGACCCGAGACGTCGAGCGATCCGCTGGAGAGTTCATAGGTCCCGATGCTGTCGAACACCGCCCCAAGTTCCAGGTTGCCGCGGATGGCGGCGACACCGCCTGTCTGCCTGAAAGTGCCTGACCCGCCCTGGCCGACAACCACGCCACCGGCAGTGAAGGTACCGCTATGCAGGGTGTACGCGCCGGTGGTTGTCGCGTCGTTGCCAAGGATCACACTGCCTGCGGAAACTGAAGGGCCGCCTTCCGCCGATGTTTGTTCACTGCCTTGAATCACTATGCCATTGCCTGACTCGGACCCTCCAGGTTCGCGCATTCCTAGGAGCATGTTTCCGTTGACCCTGAGTGAGGCCGTGTTGTCCAAGCTCACGGATCCTTCTCCTCCGTTGAGACCCAGGAGGATGTCAGACTCAACAACGAGTTTCGCCTGGTCACTCAGGGTGATGCTACCTGCGGAAGCACTCCCGACCACCATATTCTTGTAGACGTGATGCTCACCGTCGCTTTGAAGGAACTGACCTCCGTTCCCGATGATCTCGGACGAGACAAGGAGTCTGCCGTCGCTCATGTCGTAACTTCCTGCGTTGACGACAAGGGTGTGCTCTTCGCTCTCGATGGGCGTTAAGTTGAACGGGTCGAAACCGATGAGGTGGAGTCCGCCAGATTGTGTGAAAAGTCCGGTTCCGTCGCCGCCCACAACGGTGTTGCCCGTCCACAGCACGCCGTTGGCAAGGGTGTATGAGCCCTCGCCGGTGAAAGTTGATCCAAGGATCAGGTCGTCTTTAACGATAACTATTCCGCCTTGTTGCGAGAATGCCCCATCCCCGGCATTACCGACCAGGAGATTGCCGAGTACTCCGAGAAATGAGTCTGTCTGGTCAGGCCCCCACTCTGCGGGAGCTTCGATTTCATCAGGAAGCTTGAATTCACCCGAAATGGCGTATCGGCCGACGCTATCGGTATCGTCGCCCAAGATTAGGCTTTGCGTTTCGACCGTCCCGTATTCATGAACCAAGCTCCCTTTTCCGGTATCGCCGACGAGCATGGATGCGCTTTCGAAATAGAGCGGGGAAGAATCAGTACCTTTTTGGAGTTGGAGTATCGGCTGAAAGTCGGTGGATCCATTTATGATGATATCTGTGAGTTTTGGAAAGTCATCACCGAGAACGTCATAGACGACTGTATAATCGCCGTTATTGGCATCCGGCAGAGATAGTACGACCCTGGAGCCGGTTACGGGCACGCCATTGTCCCAATTCATTGAATTGCTCCAGGATGTGTCCCCAGTGCCGATCCATGATGTGGAACTATCTGCTGCCCATGTGGGGCATGAAATCAGAAAAAATACAAAAGCAAATGCAAACATACAACGCATTTTTGATTTCATGGTGAAGCCTCTCTGCTTCGTTGTCAGGTTTGAAGTCAGCAACAGGAATTTCCTCTCGCCGTTTCCCTCCGCATGCGGCGAGGGAAGTGTCTGCGCCCAGGATGCATGTCCGGTTGGCCGGTTATGCTCTGCATGGGATCGATCATTTACAACCTGTTCCTCGCTGAGTCTGATCGGATCGGATACGGGACGGACGATGCCATAAAGCAAAGATTGCACCATTAATGATGGCAGCGGGAGAGGCAGCGACGGAGGCAGCGACGGAGGCAACGACGGAGGCAGCGATGGAGGCAACGACGGAGGCAGCGACGGAGGCAGCGATGGAGGCAGCGACGGAGGCAGCGACGGAGGCAGCGACGGAGGCAACGACGGAGGCAACGACGGAGGCAACGACGGAGGCAGCGATGGAGGCAACGACGGAGGCAGCGACGGAGGCAGCGACGGAGGCAGCGACGGAGGCAGCGATGGAGGCAGCGATGGAGGCAGCGATGGAGGCAGCGATGGAGGCAGCGACAGAACCAGCGACGGAAGCAGGAACGGAGACAGCGGGCGCGGCGGGGATGGTGGCTGAGAAGGCTGAGCTACAGGCAGCAAAACTTAATTTGGATTGATGGCGACGGGGCAGTAAAAAGGCGGAGGGTGGCTCCGCCTTTGCGTTCTGGTATTGCTTATGCGGCGAGTTTTCTTCGGATGCCGACCAGGCTGTTCTTGGTCTCAGAGACCCAGGCAAGTCTGGGAGCGGCGCTATCATGCGACGGCGGTGGAGAGCGGAGAGCACTTGGTGCGCTGCTCGCTGTACATCGACACCAACATGCTGCGGGCCGGAGTGGTCAGGCATCCTTCGGAGTGGAAGCACGGCGGCTATCACGAGATCGTGAAGCCCAAGCAGCGTTACAAGACAGTGAACCTGTCCGAGTTGTCCAGGCTGGCAGGCTTGCCGGATG
This sequence comes from Desulfomicrobium baculatum DSM 4028, assembly GCF_000023225.1. Lineage (NCBI taxonomy): Bacteria > Pseudomonadati > Thermodesulfobacteriota > Desulfovibrionia > Desulfovibrionales > Desulfomicrobiaceae > Desulfomicrobium > Desulfomicrobium baculatum. Next base: position 2,925,857 of record NC_013173.1, on the reverse strand, counting down.
ATCCGACATTTCCAGAGCATTATGCGGGCTGGGTGGATAACGTGGTCAAGCGCGGGCATCTGTGCCGAGACGATGTGTGGACGGCGGAGCTGGCCGTGGGGAGCGTGAAGTTTGTTGATCATGTGCGCAGGCAGAGCGGATATGCGCCCATTCTGAAGGACGAAAGCAACATGCTCGGCGAACAACCGGCCCCGTACGGAGCGCAGGATTGCGGAAACATGCTGGAGTGGGGATTTTGAAAGTCCGCAACGCGAGTTTTTATTAATGATATTTGTGTGTTAGCTATAAAAATAGGCTGGTTTTGGGTTGATGACCTCATTCTAAGGTCGAAAAAAGGGCCTTTTTAGAGAAAAAAGTGAATGAAATTGGTAAGTTCTTGGTCTCAGAGACCCAGACTTGATACGGAGCGCAGGATTGCGGAAACATGCTGGAGTGGGGATTTTGAAAGTCCGCAACGCGAGTTTTTATTAATGATATTTGTGTGTTAGCTATAAAAATAGGCTGGTTTTGGGTTGATGACCTCATTCTAAGGTCGAAAAAAAGGCCTTTTTTGAAAAAAAAGTGAATGAAATTAGTGGTTTCTTGGTCTCAGAGACCCAGGCGACCCAGGCCAGGATTGCGGAAACATGCTGGAGTGGGGATTTTGAAAGTCCGCAACGCGAGTTTTTATTAATGATATTTGTGTGTTAGCTATAAAAATAGGCTGGTTTTGGGTTGATGACCTCATTCTAAGGTCGAAAAAAGGGCCTTTTTAGAGAAAAAAGTGAATGAAATTGGTAAGTTCTTGGTCTCAGAGACCCAGGCATAGGCACCAATCACCATTCACCAACCAAGACTGTCCAGCAAAATCAGACATCCCATTCTCGTCATCGCTACCGGGTAAAACAAGAAAAGCCACGTCTGGCGGGGCTTTTCGGCGTATGGAGTAAAAAGGCTTCATGGCACGGGTCTTGTAAACTCTTTTGCGTTTTTAGGTGAAAATCCGGAAAGATACGTGTCCGACTTCAGGGCAGGGTGCTGGCAGGGGCCAGCTCCTGATCCCGTTGCCTTTTTCCGATCACCGCTCACTGTTCGCAAGGATTGTTCTAGGTCTCAGAGACCCGGGCGGGGCCTAACTTTTTTTTGAAGGCCAGCGATTTTCAGACAGAATGGGTAGCAGGTCCAATTGGAATAAGATTTTTGCGCTGGTAGCAGTTCATCCAGGCGGTGCACATAGAGTTTGTTTCTCCACAAGCGATGACGGGGAGTATGAGCGTGCAAGCCTTGGACGAGGCGCGGCTTAGATCGATGGGTTATCGGTTGGGCCGATGGGAGTGCCTATCAACGCAGGTCTGGTCTTTATGGGTTACCCGCAACGATTTTTCGAGCCTGGTTATGTCTGGCATCTGACTGCCCGTTGTCACAATCGGGACTTTCTCTTGAATCAGGTATTGTACCGCAAGCTGCTGACAGACACGCTCTTTGAAAATCAGGGCCGTTACCGGGTGCCGGTGCTGAACTTCACGGTGACTTCCAACCACGTTCATCTGCTCGTGGTCAGCCCGACAGACAGGGAAGCGATACCGGAGATGATGCGCGATCTGGGTTCCAAGGTGGCCGCAACGTACAACAAGAAGAGCGACCGCAAGGGAAGCTTCTGGGAGCGGCGCTACCATGCCACGGCGGTGGAGAGCGGAGAGCATCTGGTTCGGTGCTCGCTGTACATCGACACAAACATGGTTCGGGCCGGAGTGGTCAGGCATCCTTCGGAGTGGAAGCACGGCGGCTACCACGAGATCGTGAAGCCCAAGCAGCGTTACAAGACAGTGAACCTGTCCGAGCTGTCCAGGCTGGCAGGCTTGCCGGATGATCCGACATTTCCAGAGCATTATGCGGGCTGGGTGGATAACGTGGTCAAGCGCGGGCATCTGTGCCGAGACGATGTGTGGACGGCGGAGCTGGCCGTGGGGAGCGTGAAGTTTGTTGATCATGTGCGCAGGCAGAGCGGATATGCGCCCATTCTGAAGGACGAAAGCAACATGCTCGGCGAACAACCGGCCCCGTACGGAGCGCAGGATTGCGGAAACATGCTGGAGTGGGGATTTTGAAAGTCCGCAACGCGAGTTTTTATTAATGATATTTGTGTGTTAGCTATAAAAATAGGCTGATTTTGAGTTGATGACCTCATTCTAAGGTCGAAAAAAGGGCCTTTTTCGAGAAAAAAGTGAATGAAATTGGTGGTTTCTTGGTCTCAGAGACCCAGGCGATAGAGACCCAGGCGATAAAACAGGATTGCGGAAACATGCTGGAGTGGGGATTTTGAAAGTCCGCAACGCGAGTTTTTATTAATGATATTTGTGTGTTAGCTATAAAAATAGGCTGATTTTGAGTTGATGACCTCATTCTAAGGTCGAAAAAAGGGCCTTTTTTGAAGAAAAAGATAAGAAAATAAGGCACTTCTTGGTCTCAGAGACCCAGGTCGGCGCGATCTGTGAAAATGGAACGGTCCGAAATGCAAAATTTCCATCCGAAAGAATCAGACATTGGATTTTGCAACAGCTAAGTGCAGGTCTCTTTATATTGCTTGGGGTTACACGGCCATGGCAGGCAAGGCGTATCTGAGGGAATCGGACTGGGCCAGGCTAGGAGTTGGTCAGGGTGGACCGAATTTTAGTATCTATCCGAAATAAAACATTTTTCATTTTTGGCACGGTATTTTCATATGGGCAGTGACTGAAGCGCTGAACAATAAAATTGCAACCCTTAATAGTACGAGGTTGAGAATGAAAAAGATTTTGTTTCTGACGTTGAGTTTGATTTTGGCTTATTCAAGTGCGTTTGCTTCTTTTGATCCATCATCTGCGCCAACAATAGCTCCTATTGATTTAAACCCGATTACACTTGGAACAGAAATCCCTATTTATCAGACTGGTATCATTGGTGAATTTTATCATAAATATACAATGACTTTGCCAGCATCAGATTTTGCAGCAGCAATTGTTTCATTTAATTTTGCTCCTTATACTGACATAGATAATTTTGAAGGATACTTATTTAAAGATAATGGATCAAATAGTTTTACTCAAATATTTGAGGTTGCAGGTGACGCATTGATTAAAACTCAGTTTAATTTGCTTGCAGGTGACTATTTTCTAGCTTTGACTGGTTTTGGGTCCGGTCAAGCTCCCTTCGCAGGAGGAGCGTATACTGGCTTTGTTTCCGCCACGAGTTCCGTCCCAGTTCCCGGTGCCGCAATCCTTCTCGGCTCGGGCCTGCTTGGTCTTGTCGGCCTGCGTCGCCGTCAGATCGTCTAGGCTGCATTCTATCTGACTTTATCCCGGCATGAGGGAGAGATTGCCTCTCTTTCATGCCGGGATTTTTTGTTCTCAAGATCTCTGAATCTTCCATCGCTACCTTTGCCGCTGCCTCCCCCAATCCAGTCCAGCTAAATCAGACACCTCGTCCTCGTCATCGCTACTGCGTAAAACAAGAAAAGCTACGGCTGGCGGCGCTTTTCGGCGTGTGGAGTAAAAAGGCTTCATGGCACGGGACTTGTAAACTCTTTTCGGTTTTTAGGTGAAAATCCGGAAAGATACGTGTCTGACTTCAGGGCAGGCAGCTGACAAGGGTCGGCTCCTGATCCCGTTGTTTATTTCCGGTCGCCGCTCTCCATTCACTGTTCGCAAGGATTATCCATTGAATAAAGTAGCTCTCATCACAGGCATCACAGGTCAGGATGGCGCATATCTGGCGGAATTTCTTCTTGAGAAAGGCTATGAGGTGCATGGCATCAAGCGCCGCGCATCGCTGTTCAACACTGATCGCATCGATCATCTCTATCAGGATCCGCATGAGACCGGACGGCGTTTTGTTCTGCATTACGGCGATCTGTCCGATGCCACCAACCTGATCCGCATCATCCAGCAGGTCCAGCCTGACGAGATTTACAACCTCGCTGCACAGTCTCACGTGCAGGTGTCTTTTGATACGCCAGAATACACGGCCAACGTGGATGGTCTGGGTACGCTGCGTATTCTTGAAGCTATCCGCATCCTGGGCCTGGAGAAGAAGACGCGTTTTTATCAGGCTTCCACCTCCGAGCTGTTTGGCCTGGTGCAGGAAGTCCCCCAGACTGAGAAGACGCCCTTTTATCCGCGCTCTCCCTATGCCTGCGCCAAGCTTTTCGCCTACTGGATCGCGGTCAATTATCGCGAGGCATACGGCATGTATGCGTGCAACGGCATCCTCTTCAACCATGAATCACCCCTTCGCGGTGAGACCTTCGTTACCCGCAAGATCACCCGCGCCTTGGCCCGTATCCATCTTGGCCTTCAGGACTGCCTGCACCTAGGCAACCTGAACGCCTTGCGCGACTGGGGGCACGCCAAGGATTACGTGGAGATGCAGTGGCTCATGCTACAGCAGGATTCGCCGGACGACTATGTCATCGCCACTGGTGAACAGCATTCCGTGCGGGATTTCGTGCAGGCTGCTGCCAAGGAGCTGGGCATGACCATTCAATTCTCAGGCGAAGGCCTGGACGAGAAAGGCGTCAATCCGGCCAATGGCAAAACGGTCGTGGCCGTGGACCCTCGCTATTTTAGGCCTACGGAAGTGGAGACGCTGCTGGGCGATCCGGCCAAAGGTAAAAAGCAACTCGGCTGGACCCCCAAGGTCCGCTTTGAGGAACTGGTAGCCGAGATGGTGCGGTTTGATCTGGAAGACGCGAAAAAGGAAGAGTTGTGTGTGCGTGCTGGTTTTACTGTTAGCTCTCCGTGCGAGTAGCGGCTGTTGAAAAAGGCCCGATTGCTGCGTTGCTGCGGTGAAAATGGAAGCCTCATGTAGACGGCCACACATCGGCTTCCCTTTTCACCTTGCGCCTTGCACTCGAACCTTTTTGAACAGCCTTCAGGTTGGATTTCCAGGAAAGCAAAAAGAATGAAAATAACAGACAAGATTCTAATAGCCGGTGCCGCCGGGATGGTCGGTAGTGCGATCATTCGCGCTCTTTTGGCGCAAGGCTTTCAGAATATCGTCGGGACCATTCATAATGCTGCTCCGGATTTTGGGGGGCGAGTAAGGCTGGAAATGCTTGATTTACTGGATCAGGCTGCAGTCCGTGATTTTTTTAAAGTGGAGCGTCCGGATCATGTCTTTCTTGCAGCTGCAAAAGTCGGCGGGATACATGCCAACAATACCTATCCGGCATCCTTCATCCACGACAATCTGGTCATCCAGTCCAATGTCATCCATTCGGCCTATGAGTCAGGCGTTGATCGTCTGCTTTTTCTGGGATCGTCCTGCATCTATCCCAAGCTTGCCCCGCAGCCCATGCGCGAAGAGCATCTGCTGACCGGACCGCTGGAGCCGACCAACGAGCCGTATGCCCTGGCCAAGATCGCCGGGATCAAGATGTGCGAGTCCTACAATCGGCAGTATGGCACCAAGTTCGTGGCCGTGATGCCGACCAATCTCTATGGGCCGGGGGACAATTTTCATCCGGTGAATTCCCATGTGTTGCCTGCGCTTATACGGCGGTTTCATGAGGCCAAGGAGAGCGGGGTTGAAGAGGTGGTTGTGTGGGGGACGGGGAATGCCAGGCGGGAGTTTTTGCATGTGGATGACATGGCGCAGGCATGCCTTTTTGTCTTGAATCTAGAAGACGCGGTATTTGAACGGGAGCTTTTGAGCTACCCTAATCCTTGTTTTGTGAATGTGGGGTGTGGGGTAGATGTGAGTATTCTGGAGTTGGCCGAGACCGTGGCCCGGATTGTGGGCTATGACGGAAAGCTGTTTTTTGATGCCGAGAAGCCCGAAGGGACGCCAAAGAAACTTCTTGATGCTTCAAGGCTGACCGGACTTGGCTGGAAGGCTGAGATTGGGTTGGAAGAGGGAGTGGGGGGCGCTTATCGGTGGTTTTTGGAGAATGAGGGGACGCGGCAGTAGCGTCCAATTATTTCAGACATCATGCAACGGGAGAAGTGATGATCATTCCTGTCATTCTGGCCGGTGGTTCCGGAACACGGTTGTGGCCTTTATCCAGACAATTGTATCCGAAGCAGTTTCTTCCTCTGGTCAATGGCAAGACTCTTTTCCAGGAGACAGCGCTCAGGCTTGGACAGAACCCGGAAATCGCGCCTCCCATCGTCGTGTGCAACGAAGAGCATCGCTTCATGGTCGCGGAGCAGGCCCGGCAACAGGATGTGCAGCTTTCGAAGATTGTCCTTGAGCCCGCAGGGAAAAACACCGCTCCCGCAGCATACGTCGCCGCCCGGCTTGCCAGTGAATTGCACGACGATCCGATCCTTCTGGTCTTGCCGGCGGATCACCATATCCGTGATCTGTCCATGCTGCTTTCAACCATCGAGATCGGCGCGAGCGTAGCCAGCGCCGGCTCCCTCGTCACGTTCGGAATCGTGCCCCAGTATGCCGAAACCGGATACGGATACATCGAGCGTGGTGAACAGCTTGGTGTCGATAGCGATGCCTTTCACATCAAACGCTTTGTCGAAAAGCCGGATACCCAGACCGCACAGTCGTATCTTGATTCAGGCAAATTCTATTGGAACAGCGGTATGTTCATGTTTTCAGCAAAGCAGTTCATGCAGGAGCTTGAGCGATTCCGTCCAGAAATGGCGGATGCCTGCCAAAAAGCCATTGCCGAAGGGAAAAGCGATCTGGATTTTTTCCGCCTGGATGCCGCAAATTTTGAATCGTGTCCGAGTGATTCGATAGATTACGCAGTTATGGAGCATACTGCCCACGGCGCGGTGATACCGCTTTATGCCGGGTGGAACGATATCGGGTCTTGGAGCGCCCTTTGGGACGTCAAGGACAAGGACGAGAATCAAAACGTAGCCATCGGAGATGTGGTTTCCGAGGACTCGCATGGATCATACATGCATTCGACTGGAAGGCTGTTGGCGGTTGTCGGGGTCAGGGACCATGTCATTGTGGAAACGGCTGATGCCGTGATGGTTTCGCCAAAGGATCGAGTGCAGGATGTAAAGAAACTCGTGGACAAGCTGAAATCAAAAAAGCGTCCGGAGGTCTCGCTGCACAAGAAGGTTTACAGGCCTTGGGGCACTTATGAAACCATCAATCTTGAAGATCGCTTTCAGGTGAAGAGAATCACGGTCAAACCGGGTGCTGTACTGTCATTGCAGAAACATCACCACCGGGCGGAACATTGGGTTGTTGTGAGGGGAACCGCGTTGGTGACGCGGGGAGAAGAAAGTTTACTACTAAAAGAAGATGAGTCCACTTATATACCGCTTGGTTTTATGCATCGATTGGAAAATCCGGGAAAGATTGATCTGGAGTTGGTTGAGGTGCAGACGGGGAGTTATTTGGGGGAGGATGATATTGTTAGAGTTGAGGATGTTTATGGGCGGGGGAATTGATTGGAGTTTTCACGTTGGGATGAAATTTGCCTTCTGTATCTCAAATTTTTATCAATGATAGTGGTCTATTGAATTAAAAAGCTAAATTTCCGTGGCAAATGCAAACCTGAGGCCCAAAAGAGGCCATTTATTGAGAGAAAAATATCAAGATTAGGCAGTTAATGGCATCATGGCCGAAGCTGACCAAGGCGATTAAAAGATCACTTTCATGACGACACGCAAAGGCATAATCCTCGCTGGTGGTACAGGGACCCGCCTGCATCCTGCAACACTCTCTATCTCCAAGCAGCTAATTCCTGTCTACGACAAACCCATGATTTATTACCCCCTGAGCACGCTGCTCTTGGCGGGAATCAGGGACATTTTGGTTATCTCCACACCCCAAGATACGCCACGGTTCGAAAGCCTGCTTGGGGATGGCAGTCAGTGGGGCATCCATTTGAGCTATTCGGTGCAACCTCATCCGGACGGATTGGCACAGGCCTTTTTGATTGGCGAGGAGTTCATTGATGGAAGTCCGTGCGCACTAGTACTGGGCGACAACATCTTCTATGGGCATGATCTTCATAAATTGCTGGCCAGCGCCGTAGCCAGGACTGACCAAGCCACAGTGTTCGCCTACCATGTTCAGGACCCAGAACGCTACGGAGTGGCGGAATTCGACAATTCGGGAAGGGTCCTCTCTCTTGAGGAGAAGCCCTCCTGCCCCAAATCCAACTATGCCGTTACGGGTTTGTATTTCTATGACGGCAATGTGACCGAGTACGCACGATCACTCAAGCCCTCAGTGCGTGGCGAATTAGAGATTACGGACTTGAACCGTCTTTATTTGGAGCAAGGCCGTCTCCGTGTAGAGATGATGGGACGCGGATACGCTTGGCTGGATACGGGCACTCACGATAGTCTGCTCGAAGCAAGTATGTACATCGCTACCTTGGAGAAACGGCAAGGGCTCAAGGTTGCCTGTCCAGAGGAGGTCTGTTTCCGTCAGGGCTGGATTGATGAGGCTCAAGTTATGCGTTTGGCCGAACCCCTGCTCAAAAACGGGTACGGCCGCTATCTGATGAACCTCGTGAAGAGTCAGGGGTGCAAATGAACGCCAAGCCGCTTTCGATCCCTGAGGTCATCTTGTTGACCCCCCGTGTCTTCGGTGATGACCGGGGCTTTTTTTACGAAAGCTTCAATGCTCAAGCTTTCACAAAGGCAACTGGCGTTGCCACAGTTTTTGTGCAGGACAATCATTCGTGTTCTCAGCGGGGTGTGTTGAGGGGCCTTCATTACCAACTTCCTCCGTATGCGCAGGGCAAACTCGTCCGTGTCGTGCATGGTGAGGTCTTTGATGTTGCCGTAGACATCAGGAGATATTCATCGACTTTCGGGAAGTGGGTAGGGACGTTGCTGTCGGCTGAGAACAAGCGTCAATTATGGATCCCGCCAGGATTCGCCCACGGATTCATCACGTTGAGTGATCGCGCTGAGTTTCTTTACAAAACAACAGCCTACTATGCACCTGTAGCGGAACGTTGCATTAGATGGAACGATTTGGATATTGGCATTGATTGGCCATATTCGGAAGCACCCTTCCTTTCAAAGAAAGACAAGCTTGGAACGTCGCTTGTTTTAGCTGAAGGCTTTGAAAGTGAATTTTAGTTGATATTTTTGGCTTAGGCACTCATGTAGAATGCGGGTGAAAGTGAAGTTTAAAATCGCTCATGCAGGCTATTTGTGTAAAATATATTGAGATATTAATTTTGAACGAAAGCAAAAAATATAAAATGAAATTCACAAAAGAATCACTGATGCTTTTATTGGTGTCAATCATTGTTTCTTTTTATTCATCGCATGCTAGTGCTTCAGGTCAAAATTTAAAAGACCTTGAGATTGATCATGATTTAACATTATCTTTTGAAACACCTCATACTAAATGGGCAAAGCCTTATGCTGGTGGAAGAATTAAAGTTCTATTTTTTTCAAGTACTGAAAATAATACTGTTCGTGAATGTGTTGAGCTTATTCAACGTTTTGATATCGAATGTAAGGCAATTTTTTGGACAAAAATAAGTGGTGATAAGAAAAGAGAAATTAATTGGCATGGAGGTAATCTAGGTAGACAGAGAATGACTAATTTGCTGAAAAATAAATGGGATTGTTTCGTTTTTTTCGGGGTTAGTGTAAGTGATCTTCCGGCGATACAAAAAGAAATGGTCATGAATGCTGTTACTCGCGGTGCTGGATTGGTGTCTGTTGAAGCTGATAACCAGAAATTGCGTCTCAAAAAAAACGGTGAATTGCCGATATCTGATTTTATAGTTGATGAAAATACAAGAAAAGCTACTTTGTTGGGTAAAGGTAGAGAAATAGTTGTCTCTGCATGCCCTCAACTTAATTTTACTGAGGGGTGGGAGATTACCTACGACTACTGGCAGGAAAGTCTTGGTCGAGCAGTTCTGTGGGCAGCCCAACAAGAGCCTATGACTCGTCTCAGGCTGGATGTCACTGCGGGTGAAGCCTATTCAGGTCAAAGCCGGGAGATACAGGTTGGAAGGCCTGCCACTTTGAATGCTGATTTTTCTGGAAAACCATTTGGGACTGATCATCGTATACGGATTTCAGTGCGGAAACCGGGTCATGCTGCTCGTGTTTTGCCGGAACAAAGCATCACATTTGGAGCGACCGCCGTATTTAAATTACCAAGTCTTCCTGAAGGCATTTGGCGTGCAGATGCGGTTGTGGTGGGAAGCTTAGGTGTTGAAACTTGGGCCAGTCAACCGTTCGTAGTATCGTCTGAAAGAACCGTTACAGGCTTGAGTGTAAGTAAATATTGGGCTGAGCCAGGAGAATCAATTTCTGGGAAAGTTTTCGTTTCCGGAGTCCCGTTAATAAATGAAATTGTTCGGATACAACTTCTAGACAGTCGTCGGCGTGAACTGGTTCGCCAAGACATTCCTGCAAATGGTAATGAAGTAGAATTTGTATTTGATATAGCAAAGTGGATGCCTATGCTCGTTACCGTTGAGGCACGTCTGCTATCCAATAATGTGGAGATTTCTCGAACACACAGGTATGTTCGAGTTGCCAAGCGTCAGCGGGACCGCTTTAATTTTCTCATATGGGGAGTACCAAAAGGCACTCTGGCTCCCTATGCAGAAGAGAGTCTCGCACGGCAGGGGGTTACACTTCAACTTGACTGGGAGAACCCACCACTCCACGTTGCGGCCAATGACATTTCTTGGATCCCCTTCACCACTCATATTCCGGCAGAGAAAAAATCGAATGGCGTCATGAAACCATTCTGCTGGAATGATGGCTTGGCGGTCTGGAAACAAACCGCAATGCTCGCTTCTATACACAGAAGATCACGAGAACATGGCGTCTTTGTGTATTCTATAGGAGATGAGAACAAGACAAAAGGATCTTGTATATCTAAATTTTGCACTAATACATACCAAGTTTTTCTTCAAGAGTCATATAGTACTTTGGATGCTCTCAATCGCTCTTGGGGTACTGATTTTGAACGGTGGAAAGATGTAGGTCTATTAAATTCCACCGATGATGATGAATTGGCATCGTTAGCTTTAAAAAATTACCCTCGCTGGTTTGACCGCCAGGCCTATAAGTCTTGGAATTACGTTCAGTACTGTCTGAAATACTCCAAAGCATACAAAGGTATTGATCCGCAAGCTAAGACCGGTTTTGATGGTGCTGCTGGATTTGCGACTGGGGATGATATAGATTTGATCATACGTAGCCTTGATTCCTGGGTCCCCTATCAAAGTATTGCAGACGAGGTCATACGCTCAATTGCACCAAGAGAATTCATCCGATCTAACTGGATTGGTGGGCGTGACAAAACATCCGGGCCCCTGTTGTATAAGTATTGGCGGCTTGTAAATTTGGGCGCGGACTCGATCTGGTGGTGGATGTGGAGTTGTATTGGAGACCTGCGCGGTTTTCTCGCTCCCGATCTCAGGCCATTTCCTGAAATCGAGGAGGTTGTCGAAGATACACGTATGGTCAGGGATGGTTTGGGGGACTTGCTGCTCCAATCTGTAATGCTGGATGACGATATTGCAATACTCTATTCTTATCCTTCAGTCTTTGCTCATAAGTTGGATGAGGGAGCTTCCTTTGGTTCATATGAGGAAGCTCATTCTTCACTCATAAAATTTATACGAAATTCGGGGTACCAGTTTCGCTATATAACTGATCGGATGCTGCGCCAAAGCGAGACGGATCTGTCTAAGTTTAGAATGCTCTTTCTCCCACGCGCTGAGGCTATAAGTGACAAGGAGGCGGAACTAATCCGACAATATGTTGCCGGTGGCGGAACAGTGGTCGCGGATTTGAGACCTGGGCTTTATGATGATCATTGTAAAAGGCGTGAAAAGGGGATTCTTGATGACATGTTTGGAATCAAACAGGCCGAAAAAAACAAAATTTTTACGTTAGGACAGGTGATAGTTCGTAGCGTGGGTAAGGGGCGTGCCATTCTTCTCAATAACAAAATGAGCAGCTTGCCCGCGTTAATGGCCGGAGAGACTCTCATCAGAGATTTTTGGGGGGGCGCCCCTGCGATTAAAATTCATGGAAAAATGAACGGCTTGGAGGTTACGCGGTGGCGCAATCAGGGGATTGAGATTTTATCCTTGCTTCGCGAGGGAGTCGAAGTGGAAGGAGTAACGGTTTCCTTGCCAAAGTCGAAATACATTTACGATCTGCGAGCCTTTCGCTCCTATGGCCTGACCGACCATTTCGACACGAATATTATTCCCAATCGAGCTTCGTTTTTTGCTCTGACAGACAGGCACATAGCGCAGCCTGTAGTAAGCCTCCATCTTTCAGAGGCGCGCCAAGGTATGATGGCACAAATGGTAGTAGAAGTGCCAGACGCGGAGGGCAAGCACGCACTCAAGATGGGTGTTAAGGTCGATGGCAATCATGTTGACTGGTTTGATAAGGTCGTACTGGTGGGCGCAGAGCCTGTCACTGTAGAATTGCCGATAGCGTACAATGATCCTGTTGGGAATTACAGCATCGAATTTACCGATCTTTTCTCTGGTAAGAAGTCTCAGGTAAAATTTAACGTTAGTTCGTTTGGTCAGAAAGAACTTTCGCAGGCTGATTAGGTATGCCAGCACAGATTAAGAACCGAACAGAGCGGGCTGTTAAAGGTGCCCTTGTTAGTTTTTTGCAATACGGGACGCAGATGGTCTTGCAACTTTTTCTGGCCCCCTTGGTTCTTCGTATTGCCGGTCAGGAGACGTTGGGCGCGTATGCTCTGCTGATGCAGGTACTCGGCTATCTTGCTATGTTAGACTTGGGTATTTCTGTTTCTCTCAACGTCTTCATGGCGAGAGCGACTGGATGCGACGATTCTGGAAAACGTCTGGTAGCTGTATTGTCTACTGCAAGGACGTTTTTGTGTATTAGTAATGCACTCATAGCAAGTATCATTTTTCTGTTTAGTACTCGATTAGGAATATTTTTTTCATCTACACAACAAACTGTTGAATCTATTCAGTACGGTATGTTAATACTTGCGACATGGCAGGCGCTCAAATCTCCATGGAGTGTATTTGGAATCGGCCTGAGCGCGACACAAAATTTAGCAACCTCCGGTGTTATTGGGATTATTGGCAATGCAGGACGGCTTATTTTCTCATTGGGGTTCCTTTTTCTTGGAATGGGCTTGGCGGGGTTGATACTTGGGCATGTTCTTGCGGAAGCGTTAAATTTTACACTTTCGTCTTGGCAGTTCCGTAAAACATATCCTTCGCTCAAACCTAGGTGGGGGATTTCAGATCGGGTTCTATTGAAGGAAATGCTATCATTTGGCCTTCAGTCAATGCTCATCAATATCGCTTGGCGCTTGGTTTATCTTACCGATAATATAGTAGTAGGCTACCTTTTTGGAGCAGCGGCAGTTAGTGTGTACTATTCAACGCAAATGCCGACTACTATTGCTTTCAACATTGTGAATCGTATACACGATAATGCCTCTCCTGCATTGAATGAGATTTCTGCGCGTGGTGAAGCCAGAAAGTTACGTGATTCATTCTTGAAGTTACATCGATATAGCCTGTTATTTGCGCTTCCTTTGGCTGGAGGAATATATTTACTCAACCAAAAATTTGTAACGTTGTGGGTTGGTTCAGGACAGTATGCGGGTGACACAATGACCACAGCTTTGGCTGCGTTTGTGCTATTAACAACCATTAATCATCTCAGCTTTATTTTCTTTATATCATCAGGCAGGATTTTACTATTCGGAATTATAGGGGTTTTGGAAGGTTTGACTAATCTCGGGCTTTCTATCTGGCTTGGTAAAATTATCGGCCTAGAAGGAGTCATGCTGGCGAGCGTGATTGCCAACATTCCAGCAACCGCGTTGGTTCTCTATATTTCCATGCGAAGACTAGGAATTGGCGTTCTAGAATACCTCCGTCTTTGTGTTTTCCGCTCAATTGTTCCTGCGACAGTAGGTTATCTGTTAGCCTATATGGTAGGAATACTACTTCCTAGCGAGGGGTGGTTTACGTTCATTGCCCAAGGAACGACTATGGTCACGGTGTGCGGTGGAGTGACATATTTATTTTGTTTACTTAATTATGAACAAGATGTTGTGCGAAGAGTATTTAATAAAATAAATTTTTGTCAATATTATAAATGATTACAAATAAATATATTTGATTGAGTTTTTTTCGATTTTTAATGTAAAATAAGGACATCAACTTTATATGTCTTCGATAAAAATCATCGCTTTTAATCTGCCTCAGTATCATCCAATCCCAGAGAATGATGAGTGGTGGGGTGCTGGGTTCACAGAATGGCGCAACGTGGCCAAGGCGCGGCCACTTTTCCCCGGACATAGGCAACCAAACTTGCCTGGAGAGCTCGGTTTTTACGATATGCGTCTGGATGATACTCTTGAGCGCCAGGGTGAACTGGCTGCATGGAGTGGTGTAAGTGCATTCTGCTTCTATCACTATTGGTTTGCTGGACGTCGCCTGCTTGAACGTCCAATTGAGCGTTTGCGTTCCATGACATCGCCAAGCCTTCCGTACTGTCTGTGTTGGGCCAATCATCACTGGACCAACCACTGGGCGGGAATTTCAAATGATATCCTCGTGGAACAAACCTATCCGGGCTTAGGGGATCATCGTGACCACTATCTCTATTGGCGGAATTTCCTATCTGATTCGCGATATTTCAAGGTGAACGGCAAGCCGGCTATGGTGATTTTCAGGCCCAATGATATCCCTAAAGTGGCTCGTTTTGTGGACTTATTTCAGCAGTGGGCACGCGCAGATGGTTTTGGGGATCTATTTTTTATTGGATTAGATCATGACTTGGGTCTGTTAGACGCAGGTTTTGACGCGGTGGCACCGCATAGTCTGAATATAGCCTTGGCCGCCTACCTCAAAGGGCATAGGCGAGCCTATCATTTAGTGCGGCAACGCCTCGGACGGTTTCCGCGTTGGGTCATCGATTATTCTTCTCTCGACAGATATTTCAAAAATCATCTTTGCGATGGTATTACAACGCTGCCGACCGCCATTCCTAATTGGGATAATACGCCTCGCATCGGTCGACGTGGCTTGGTGTTTGCTAATAGTTCCCCGGCCCGATTTGCAGATCATCTACGACGTAGTGTGTCAGGTTTTACGGCTGCTAATGATGGCAAGGATAGAATTCTTTTTATTAAATCGTGGAATGAGTGGGCTGAAGGAAACTATCTTGAACCTGATTTGGTCCATGACAGAGGATGGTTAGAGGCAGTGAGAAGTTTTGTGTCGCAATATAATGATAAAAATTTTTGTAAAGGTAGATAATTTATAGTTTTACTTGGTATTTATAAACTATGATAATTAATCAAAATGAACTAGTTCGTGATGTAAAGCAAATTAATATTTGTTTTTTTTCTAAATATAATTTCTTATTAAAATGTATTGCTTGTGTATTATTCGGTTTGCTAGTGTACTTCTTGTTAAACAGCCTGCTTGTTGTAAGCTTATCTCCGTTTGCAACTTTGTTTAGTTCTTTCATTTCAGGTGGGCTTGGACTTTTATTATCAGCGTTATGTTTGCGTAATATTGATGGATTTAAAATTTTTATATTGTCAATTTTCATTTCTTATATATTAAGAGTTTTTATTGGTGTTGGTTTATATATTAACACTTTTGATTATAATTATTTTTATAACGAAGGTTATTATATTAATAATGGATTAAAAGGAAATGAGTATTTATTAACATACGAAAATGCAGCGATAGCTGCTAAGAGTTTGTTGAATGATCCATGGATTAATCCAAACGATATATATTTAAACAAAGGAATTGATAATAAAAATGCTTATATTCATACGTATATGGGTATATTTTATGCGTTGAGTGGAAGCGATAACGCAATGGATTTAGCTCCTTTTAATGCTTTTCATCATTTAATCGCTGCAATCTTAGTTGTTTGTTTGGCGTTGTCGTGTGGTTATCAGGTAAAGCATTCCGTATACTCTGGCGTGATGATGGCTTGGCTTCCGTGGTTGTTTCCAGCAAGTGTGATGGTGAGAGATAGCGTTGGTTTTGCCGCTGTTGTTTTGTCGATGGTTATTTTGGCCCTTTCTAGGTCTTTGGGTTTGATAGGATATATATTTTTGACTCCAGTAGCTGCTTTAATCGCTTGGTCAGATCGAGCTATATATTTTGGAATAACGTATGTTGTATCATTATATTCATATATTATTGATATCAAAAATTCTAAAAAATCATTTAATCATAAATTTATTCATTTTTTTTATTTGATATTTCTATTAGTTCCATTCATTTATTTTTTTTATGAGTATATTTCTAGTATGACAATCGATTTTCGGCATGAAAATATTGCAACATCTAATAATTTAATTCACAGAATGACGACTTTGCCTTTACTATTATTGCGCGCATTGTCTGGTCCATTCCCTTGGTTTGTTGGATATGGAAATTTTTTTACGTATTTTCATCTTTTTAACTATATGTATCATGTTGTTCAATTTTCATTTTTTATGATTGTTGTTTTTAATTTTAAAAGTTTTTTTAAAGAAATAGATTTATTAATTATTGCATCAACGTTGTACTGGTGTGTTGGTTTTATGGCTGGAGGTGTGCATACAGATTATTTAGCTGTTGCTTTTCCATTTATTACTCCATTTGTTATTAGTGTTCAAAAAAATATATTTATATACATTATTGTATCTTTTATATGTTTTTTAATAGCTAATTTGTTATGGATTTTTTTTGGATTTGCAGGAAGTGGTTCAGTTATGGGTATAACTGGTTATTAAATTAAATGCTGGATGTAGTAGTAAAATGGCAAAAATAGTAACTAGGATAATGGGTGGCATAGGGAACCAGCTTTTTTGCTATGCAGCAGCTCGTCGTTTGGCGCTTGTAAATCACGCGGAACTTGTAATTGATGACGTAACCGGGTTTTCGCGTGATCGAGTATATCGTAGAAGGTATATGTTAGATCATTTTAATATATCTGCTCGTAAAGCAACGAATTATGAACGAATGGAGCCATTTGAACGTTATCGGCGGGGATTAGCGAAGTATATTTCAAAGAAACTACCTTTTTTTGAACGTGAATATATTGAACAGGAAAGAATCGAATTTGATCCGCGATTTTTAGAGTATCGAACTTATAATAATATATATATTGACGGGCTTTGGCAGAGTGAAAATTACTTTAAAGATGTTGAAGATATTATTCGTGATGATCTAAAAATTATTCCTCCAACAGATTTAGAAAACATTAATATCGCAAAAAAAATAAAAAATATACAAAACACCATTGCGATGCACGTTCGATGGTTCGATTTGCCTGGAATAAATTTAGGCAATAATGTTTCAACGTATTATTACCATAGAGCTATTGCTATGATGGAGCAAAGAATAAATGCACCTCACTATTTTCTCTTTTCCGATAATCTTGAGGCGGTTCATTCAAAACTTGATTTACCGGAGGGCCGGGTTACTTTTGTTTCTAATAATGATGGCGACGATAATGCTTACGCCGATCTGTGGTTGATGAGCCAATGTAAACACTTTATCACCGCTAACAGCACGTTCAGTTGGTGGGGGGCTTGGCTTGGTGAGTCCCGAGATTCTGTAGTTTTGGTGCCACGATTTTCACCTGATGGTGGCGTAACTTCATGGTGTTTTACGGGATTGATTCCAGAGCGATGGGAGCAGGTTTCTTCTATTCGCTGATTAAGGATGCAAAAAGTAATCGCACCTCGCTGTGATGATGAGTGGTGAGAACATATGAAGCCCAAAATTTCGGTTTTGATGAGTGTCTATAATGGTGAAAACTTTCTGAAAGAATCTATTGATAGTATTTTGACTCAAACATTCTCTGATTTTGAATTTATTATTGTCAATGATGGTTCGAATGATCTCACAGGTGAAATACTTGCATCTTACAAAGATTTTCGTTTGAAGATTTTTTCTATAAAAAATCGAGGATTATCTGCAGCGCTAAATTATGGCTTGGAATATTGTTCTACAGAGTTAGTTATGAGGATGGACGCCGACGATATTTCTTATCCGCATCGTTTCGCTGCTTTGCTTGAAGACTGGGAAATTGCTGGTCAGCCAGATGTATTCGGTAGCGGAGTTGACTACATAAACGAAAATGGTAAAAAGTTATGGAGTGTAAATATGCCACTTGATGATGCAACAATTCGGACTGCGTTGTGTAGTTATAAAGGACAAATGGCTATAATGCATCCTACAGTTTTATTACGTAAGTCTTCAGTTTTGTCTTGTGGTGGATATGATTCCTATTTTAAAATTGGTCAAGATAATGATTTATGGATAAGAATGGCTGCAAATAGTCGTTTTGGCAATTCGCCTCAACGACTTTTGAAATATAGATTTCAGCCTAGTTCGGATACTGCGATGGCTATTAGTAGAAGTGTTGATGATTTTAGGATGATTGGATGTTTGATGAAATTACTATCATTGCATAAAAAAATATTGATAGATGCAGGTGAAGAAACTTTGTGGAATATTTGTCGGGATCAAATTATCTCTGTACTAATTAAGCGAATTGATATTTCTGCTCTAAAAGATGAAGAAGCTGTTTCTCGTGGTCTTACTGAGGTGAAGATTCTGATCTATAGTCGTAAATTTATTGCAGGGATTTTAAAATTTTGGACTCTTTATTGTCAATACTCAACAATCGTTCTCAATCGTGTGTTTAAACATAAGGTAAATGGTGTTTCAATCGATATGTTAAGTTTGGAAGAATTACGACGTATATCTAGTCACTGATGAACTAAAGTTTTTTTATAATCGTTTTGTATGTAATTTTATTTAATATTTTATTATAAAGTAATATATGAGTATGAACATTATATATACTATAGGTAGTATAGATTTTGCATCTGGAGGACCGTCTCGCGTTGTTACAAGTCTTGTTCAGGAAATCGCAAAGTTAGGTTGCAATGTTAGTTTGGTGACATTAGGAAATATGTTATCGAATGTTGAAGAAGATTTTAATATTAAAATGTATCGGCATGATAGCTCAGTAATTAGTAAATTTAAAGCAATTTTACGAATGCGTAAATACATACTGACTCTTGTTAATGCTAATCATGATAGATCTATAATACATGATCAAGGTATTTGGTTGCCTACGAATCATTCTGTTGTCGGCATTTCAAAGAAAATGAATATACCTCTAGTTGTTAGTCCTCATGGGATGCTATCTCCTTGGGCTCTTCGACACAAAGCATTGAAAAAAAAAATAGCTTGGTTACTATATCAAAGTAATGATCTAAAATCTGTAAATTTATTCCACGCTACTTCATATCAAGAAGCTAAAAACATTTTTGAATGTGGTTTTCGGAAACCTGTAGCTGTAATTCCAAATGGTGTTGAAATTCCAGCGATGGGGAAAAAAATTTTTAATAAAAAATCGAAAAAAAGTATCCTTTTTTTATCCCGAATTTATCCTGTAAAGGGGTTGCTGAATCTTGTTAGTGCATGGAGCAAAATACGTAATCCTGATTGGAAAATTGTTGTCGCTGGTCCTGATGAAGCAAATCATCTTCAAGATGTCTTAAAAGCTATAAATTTAGCTAATTTAGACGAAAGTTTTGATTTTATTGGTCCAGTAGATGATTTTGAAAAATGGAAGTTATATTTTGATTCAGATTTATTTGTTTTGCCATCTTATTCTGAAAATTTTGGAATAGTGATTGCTGAAGCGTTAGCTTGTGGACTTCCTGTTATTACTACAACAGCTACGCCATGGAAAGAGTTAGAAACTTATAATTGTGGATGGTGGATTGGTGTTGGTGTTGACCCATTGGTTGAGTCTTTACTCGAAGCAATTTCTATTTCAGACACAAAACGCCAGTCGATGGGATCAATAGGTAGACAATTGGTTGAAAATAAATACTCTTGGCCTATGATTAGTGAGAACATGATATCAGTTTATGAGTGGGTTTTGGGTGGAGGTTCCCCACCCTCTTGTGTGATGACGGATTGATTCCACTGTGGACCGAAGTTTGGTTTGTGATAGTTTAAAGAAGACAAACGTATAATTATTTTTGCTTCTATTAAATCCTGAACAACATGACGTTAGAATTTATTTTCAGATAATCTGAAATTATTTTCGTGATAAGAAATTAAGGCGTGCAATGCCGCAATTTACGACAGATGAACTCTTTTCAATAGAAGTATTTTTGATATTTTCTTATATCTTATTAACATAGCCTGGCGGATTATGTTGTGATAAAAATTGGCATATTAACAATTGTAAAAGTAAATAATTACGGTGCTGAGCTCCAAGCTTTTGCATTGCAGTATAAGCTTAATAATTTAGGATATAATGCAGAATTGATTGATTATTTATTTTACAAAAATAAATATTATAAATTTTCAAATAAATCCTTACCTATTTTTAAAATTAGTTTAAAAAATAAATTAAAGGAAAAATTACTTCCATTGCTCGAAATAGTTCGATCATATAAATATAGAAAAAACAAAAAAATACGTGAACAGAAATTTGATAAATTTCATATAAAATTTTCAAAATTTTCTTCTTTAACATACTTTAGTTATGATGATTTATATTCAGAGAATTTTGACTATGATTGTTTTGTCGTAGGTAGTGATCAAGTCTGGAACCCGTATAACTATGTTTCAATAGAACCATATTTTTTAACTTTTGCTCCCTTAGATAAACCAAAAATTTCATATGCTTCTAGTTTTGGTGTGTCATCTATTCCTACAAACTACCACTCTGAATATCGAAAATTATTAAACGTGTTAGACGCAATTTCTGTCCGTGAGGCACGTGGCGTCGAATTAATCAAAGAAATGTCAGGGAGAAATTCTGTTCACGTTGTTGATCCTACACTTTTGCTTGGAGTAGAGGATTGGAGGACTGTTGCGGAATTGCCTAGTTATGAACATCCTTATCTCTTGCTCTACGTCTTGACAGAGTCGTCATATATAACAAAGCTTGCAAAGTTGATTGCTAAAAATTTAAATTTTTCTATAATTCGAATTTGTAAAAATGCATCAAGTGAAGATACTGACAGTTCCATTGTTAATATAATAGATGCCGGTCCTAGTGAGTTTGTCGGATATTTCATGAAGGCATCTTTTGTTCTCACGAACTCTTTTCATGGAACAACGTTCTCTACACTTTTTGAAAAGCCTTTTTTTACAATTCTTCCAAAAAATAAACCGAATAATAGCCGACAACAAGGCTTCCTTTTTTCAATAGGTCTTGAGGATCGTTTAATCGAGGAAGGTTCATCTTTCCCCCATCCGGAGTGTTATGCGTTAGATTTCACTGAACCGTCTGTACGTCTCCAGGAATTAAGAGTCATTTCTGAAGAATATCTTTTTCACGTATTGGGAAGCCCAGAATGAGCACTCCAATTCTTTGCCCATCAGACTATTGTACTGGATGCGAGGCTTGCAGAAATATTTGTCCGGAACAATGTATAACTATGGTTGCTGATTACGCAGGGTTTTTAAGGCCTGTCATTGATGCGGATAGATGTGTTGGTTGTTTGCTTTGTGAAAAAAGTTGCCCTGTTTTACTTAAACCCAAATTGGATAATTTAAGCGATCCGCACACTTTTGCCTGTTGGCACAAAAATGATGAAGTCCGAGCCAGAAGTTCTTCTGGAGGTGCCTTTTCTGCACTAGCTAAATATGTGCTAAATGAAGATGGTTTTGTTTTTGGCGCTGCATATGACGAAAATTTATATGTTCGTCATATTTGTATTGAAAAAATCAATGATTTAGATTTGTTGCGTCGATCTAAATATGTTCAAAGTGAGATAGGAAGTTCGTTTCGGCAAGTCAAAGACTATTTAAAATCTAAACGTTTTGTTTTATTTGTTGGCGCTCCATGTCAAATTGCGGGGTTAATTTCTTTTTTGGGAAAAAAATATGATAATCTTTTAACTATTGACTTCGTATGTCATGGTGTTCCGTCACCTTTGGTGTTAAGTTCATACATAAAATTTATATCAAATAAATATAAAACAATTTTTATTGATTTAAACTTTCGTGACAAGAGAAATGGTTGGGAAAATAACGCAGTCATTGCTACTAATGAATACAAAAAAGAATATCATTTAAAAGGTAGTGCAAATTCATATTTTAATGGATTTATTTCAAATACTTTTTTAAGAGATTCGTGTTATCAATGTCCATTTATTGGAATGCCTCGTTATGGAGATATCACTTTAGGTGATTTTTGGGGTATACAACGAGATAAGACAATCTCTCAAAATGAAATTGATAAGGGTATATCTCTCTTGCTCTTAAATAATGAGAGCGTTTACGGTAAGATTAGATTTCCTCTTGAAGATCTTGTTTCTTTCGAAAAAGATTTTAAGGATGCATCTGCAGGAAATAGTCCTGTTTTTACTCCTGCATTTCTTCCAGAAACTAGGGGTAATTTTTTTGAAGAATTAAAATTCAAAAATTATGATGAGGTAGCTTCTAAATATTTGAACCCACCTTTGAAACGGCGACTGACCCAATTTATTAAAGATAATTTTGGGTCGATAATTATTTCTAAATTAAGAAAGGCAAAGAGTATTATAAAATAATGACGAGTCATAAATATTTATATCCTAAATATGAAAATAAATTAAATTTTCCAAATAAATTTTCACGTCTTATTTGGAATTTTGTTTACATATTTTTTTTTAGACCATTTTCTTTTCCTCTTTTTAATGGTTGGAGAATATTTCTTTTGCGATTATTTGGCGCTAAAATTGGTTCGGGATGTAAAATTCATGCTTCAGCAAAATTCTGGGCTCCATGGAATTTTGAAGTTGGACATCGTACAGCTATTGCTTCCGGTGTAAATTGCTACAATCCAGGAAAAATAATTATTGGTAATAAAGTGGCTATTTCCCAATATACTTTTTTATGTACTGCAACTCATGATTACACATCTCGTAAATATCCTCTTGTCACTAAGACTATTACAATTCATGATTGGTGTTGGGTTGCTGCAGATGCTTTTATCTCTCCAGGAATAACTATTGGTCAAGGTTCAATTGTTGGCGCTCGTGCCGTTGTCACAAAGGATGTTGCCCCTTGGACTGTCGTTGCTGGCAATCCGGCAAAGTTTATCAAAAATCGTGTCTTCAAGGATTGACTGTGGCATCCAATATTTCTTTTTTAATCCTTACACAAAACGAAGAAAAGAATCTTTCCAATGCCCTCACCAGCTGCACTTTTGCCGATCAAGTGTTCGTGCTCGACTCTGGCTCCACAGACTCGACTCAGCGTATCGCCGAGGAAGCCGGGACAACATTCGTTTTCCATTCATGGGAAGGGTATGCCCGCCAAAAAAATTGGGGCTTGGATAATTTGCCATTTACTTCCGACTGGGTTTTTATTCTCGATGCCGATGAATCCATCACTGACGAGCTCCGTGAAGAGTTGATCCGCATCGCATCCGACCCCGACAATACAACGGCAGGTTACTATGTGAACCGATACTTTGTTTGGGTAGGGCAAGAGATCAGGCATTGCGGCTATTACCCATCCTGGAATCTGCGTTTTTTTCGTCGAGGCATGGCGCGTTACGAAGAGCGGGACGTTCATGAACACATGATCGTTGACGGTCCGGTTGGCTATCTTCGCGGTGAAATGCATCATGAAGACAGGCGGGGCAGGGATTTTTTGTGGCAAAAGCATTTGCGCTATGCGGACCTTGAAGCTCGTGAAATGGTCAAGACGGTTTTGCAGAGTTCTACTGCGGGCTTGAAGCCTTCTTTTTTTGGCAATGCGCTGGAGCGCCGCCGGGCTATCAAGGAGCGGATCTGGCCTTATCTGCCGTGCCGCTGGTTGCTGCGCTTTCTCTATATGTACGTTTTCAAGCGCGGTTTTCTGGACGGCAGGGCAGGGCTGGACATGTGCCTGTTCATGACCCGGTATGAAAGAGAGATCGCCAAAAGATTCAAAGAACTCAAAGCCGAGATGCTCCGTGCCTGACATTTCCATCATCACCGCTACCTACAACAGCGCCACCCTCGTCTCCTCCTGTCTAACCAGCGTGCAATCCCAAACCACCTCCGCCCAGCACATCATCATCGACGGCGGCTCCAAGGATGCCACCCTGGAAACAGTCCGCTCTTTCCCTCACGTTGCCAAAGTGGTCTCCGAAACCGACCACGGCATCTACGACGCCATGAACAAGGGTATCGCCCTGGCCACGGGTGACGTTATCGGCATCCTCAATTCCGACGATTTTTACGCTGACAACCAGGTCCTTGAGCGCGTGTCCGATGTCTTTACCGACCCATCCGTGGATTCATGCTATGGGGATTTGCAGTACGTGACTCCTGATGCCACCAAGGTGGTGCGGCACTGGAGGGCAGGGCAGATGCATGAACGCAGCTTCTACTGGGGTTGGATGCCACCGCACCCAACTTTCTTTGTTCGCCGAAGCGTGTACGAACGATTCGGCCTCTTCAACCTGAACCTCGGTTCGGCAGCGGACTATGAACTAATGCTGCGCTTTCTGGTCAAAAACAGGATAACCACCTCCTATATTCCGCACGTCTTGGTCAAAATGCGAACAGGAGGGGCCAGCAACGCGAGCCTTAAAAACCGCCTCAAAGCCAACGCCATGGATCGCAAGGCCTGGTCCGTTAACGGCCTTAAGCCTTATCCGTGGACGATCATAGCTAAACCGCTGCGGAAGGTTGGGCAATTTTTTTGACTTGATCGGGTTGATGGAATTTTATGTTAGTTTGCTCGCTAGACGTATGGGGGGCGGTTTAATGCCTCGCTTTGGTCGGTCCGAGTCTTGTGTGGTTGGACGTTTTTTTGGAATGCCTTTTGCTTTGACGGGTGGGTCTCACAATATCGGAATTCTGGAGCACACCATGAAGAAGCATCTTTCCGCGATTCTTTGCAGCCTGGTCCTTGTTTGCTGGTCCTCTGGGGCTTTGGCTTCTATCGACCTCAACTATGCGTTTACATCGGACAATTTTGTTACCAACTTTTCATTGATTGGTCCGAATGGTTTCGTTCAGAACTTTGGGTCTAAAGAAACCAACTGGTGGGTGCCATTGAGTGATACCTACAGCGGGCTTTTGGCCGGGACAACATACATCCTGCAGTGGGAAGTTGTTAACGGTTATAATATTGATGATCCGAAAACAGAAGCACAGGGTGCTGGCCCAATGGCATTCCTCGGCCAGTTTTCCGTGACCGGTGTGGGCGAGTATCTGAGTAGTAACTCGGCCATCTGGTCGGTTAATGGCGCTGCCCCCATTTCCTATGGAGTACTTAGTAGCACTGGTACCTGGGCTAGCGGATACAATTCTTTAAAAGATTCCTTCAATCAGGCTGCCGAGTGGATTGGGGACGTTCCCCTTTCAGCATCAAGCCCGGCCAGCATGACCGTCAGAGCAACATTCACTACCGCGCCCGTCCCAATTCCAGGTGCAGCCCTGCTCCTTGGCTCCGCCATTCTGGGACTGGTCGGCATACGGCGTAGGCAATTGGTCTGATTCAATCGGACACTTGAAAGACACAATCAGGGCAGGGACATTCTCTGCCCTTTTTTTATTCGTTTTGTCCTGCAAGATTGGATTGGCAGCGGGAGAGTCTGTGAAAGGCAACGACAAAGGCAGTGACGGAAGCAGCGACGGAGGCACCGGGAGAGGCAGTGATAACGACAAGGGTGGAGGCTGCGATAGAGGTGAGGCGAGGTGATTTTTTACGGTGTGGCTTTGATGCATGAAGCATACTGATGTTATCGAAAGCATATTATGAAAAACGTGATTCTTCTCATCATTTGCACGGCCATATTCGGATACCATTTTTTTTTAAAAGACCGTGAGTTTCCACCTGAGCCATCGCCCGCAATGTCCGCCGCTGCACCCGCCGCACCGCAGAAATTCCAATGCGACGGCAGAACCCACTGCTCACAGATGACATCGTGTGAGGAAGCGCAATTCTTCCTCGACAATTGCCCGGGCACAGCCATGGACGGTGACAATGACGGTATTCCTTGTGAGAAACAGTGGTGCTGGTAGGGGGAGGGGGCAACGATAGAGGCAACGACAAAGGCAGCGACGGAGGCAACGACAGAGGCAGCGAAATTTGGGATTGGCGTTGTAATTCAAATAGCTGGCGACGGGGTAGTGAAAAGGCGGAGGGTGGCTCCGCCTTTTGTGCTGTGGTGTCGCTTATGCGGCGAGTTTTCTGCGGATGCCGACCAGGCCGAGGAGTACCGGGGCGAGCAGCATGGCCGCGCCGGGGAGTGGTACTGCATTGGTGCGGACGATCAGGTCTTGGAAATTGCCCTCAGTCCTCTCGGGCAACTGAATGTTTGGCATGAGGATTTGGTATTTTAGGTCAAGGCCAAGGCTTTCGAGTTGTTCCATATCCATATCAGTAGCTTCTGCCATCATCACAGTGTAAAGATCTAGAATGTCTTGAGGGGCGTTAATTGGAGCCCACTCATTGGTTGTTCCTAGTAAGCTCCATACTGAAGCCTGTAATGCCGTGATTTTGTTGCCGTCAGAACTACTTAAGCCTTCGTAGTGGCTATCTCGAAATGCATATTTATCCATAAGCCAAGCAGCTCTGTATTCTCCAATTCCTGAAATTTCCCTGTCTTCAAATTCATAAGACTCATAATATATTGTGTTTTCAAATTCTGCGCAATATCCAAAAGTTTCCGTGACACCTTGAAAAGTATCACTAAAATTTATGTTGAACTCTGCATAAGGCCACCAGTCGCCTCCGCCATTGGCGGCAGTTCCATGGTCAAGGTTGTAGCTGAAATTGAGCGATGCTTGCGCGCTTGCTGTAAACAAGAGCAGCGCAACTCCAATAAAAAGGATATTCATTTTACGGTACATAAAAAATCCCCCCTTTAGAATTGATTGAATCGCCGCAAGCACATGGCGCAGCCTAATGATTGTACGTTTCCCGCTGAAAGTTGTGAACAATGGAGGAAAGCATAGAGCATGCCGATATTCGCATTCATTCGCAGGAGGAGTCGGAAATTCCATCCTTCTGATTCTTAACATTTTTCTTGTTGGACTGTTTTGCTCACATCCAGATGCGTGGTTTCAGAAGGGGATGGTAAGGGGCTTCGATGGGCTTCTAGTCTGACCGTGTTGGACTGTGAGTTTGTCCAGTTGAATTTTTGGAGAATGAATTACATTTGTTCTGGCCAGTTACCATGCACCCCTTTTGTCTTGCCGGATTGGACCTAGAATTACGGGTATCTCAAGTCTCAAGAATCTGTTGGAGCAATGCAGTTTTCGGCCAGCGTCTGTTCGCTACTGTTTGACATGGAACTCTGTTAAACGGTGTTTTTCCGGCTAGGTACAGCTGGTCTCATTTTTTTTTGGATGGGTCTCTCAAGTCCAGAGCATAGCTATTGTTCGGCACGGCGGTGTTGCGGAATGGTTATTGCTCATGGAAATGAGTGTCGCGAGTCCCAGTGTGGGCGTGCGTCAAATGCCGCTTGTCAAAGGAGATGGGAATGAAAATCGGGCAGAAAATTTGTGTGTTTTGGATTGTGATACTTTTTTTTGCTGGTCAAGCGCATGCAGTTTCTTACGATTCAGTCACAAGGCTATTAGAAAATGGTTCTGATTTTTTTATAAATGTAGAATCTATGCCTATATATGAGAAATTAGATGGGATATTTAATTTTCAATATATTGGATCAGATACGTACGCTACTGATAAACTAGAGCTTATTTCTGCTTCTGCTGGAGTAATTTTTCACAGCAGAAGTAGTAAACCTGGTGAAATAGAATATTCGCTTGATGTTTCTGCGCTAGGAATTACTACTCCTCAAGTTTCGAATAATGAGAGTGTGTCTATCGATAAGTGGTCTAATCAGGTTAAAATCTATCTCTTGAATCAAGATGTTAGCATTAATACTGTTAAAATCATAGCGGGTACGTACCTTTTTGGATTCGATGATGAGTTCAATGGGCTGGACGGTGATTTCGATGATCTCGTCTTCGCTGCCCGGGCCGTTCCAATCCCCGGCGCGGCACTCCTCCTTGGCTCCGGTCTGATTGGACTGGTCGGATTACGCAGGCGGCGGATAGTCTGATCGGACAGGACTGGTTTCAAAGCTTCAGGCGGGTTTATCCCGCCTTTTTTTATTCCATGGGGAGGCAGGGATAAAGGCAGGGGCGGAGGCAACGACGGTGGCAACGACAGAGGCAGCGACAGAGGCAGCGACAGAGGCAGCGATAGAGGCAGCGACAAAGGCAGCGACAAAGGCAGCGACAAAGGCAGCGACAGAGGCAGCGATAGAGGCAGCGATAATGCTCAAGATAGCTCACTGCCTCCGTCCACCACCCATCCTCGCCGTTATCCCCCTCCCATCCATTCACTATTCACCATTCACCATCCCGCATCCTTTTCGGGTCCTGTGGTCAGGCAGGTGCCTTGATTTTTCGCTTTATGCCGCACGGCCACCACTTCCTTTTCTCTGAACCTGCTTGCCAAAGATGTTTGATGTGTCTACTATGTAGATACATTAACTCGGAGGTATGTATGGAAGCCAAAACCGTCAAATGGGGCAACAGTCTGGCCCTCAGAATACCAAACTCCATCGTCAAGGATTGTGGTCTTTCCGAGAATTCGCTCGTCGATATCTCATTTAGAAAGGGCGAGATCGTTATCAAACCCATGCGCGGGAGGTACGCGCTCAGCGAGTTGCTGGCCGGGATAACCCCGGAGAATGTCCATGGCGAGGCCTTCATGGACGAGCCCGTGGGCCAGGAGCTGCTGTAATGTACGTCCCCGATCGCGGCCATGCCGTATGGATGAATTTCACCCCCCAGGCCGGACATGAACAGGCGGGCCATCGCCCGGCGCTGGTGATCTCGCCCGCTTCGTATAACGGGCGGACAGGGCTGTTGCTGTGCTGCCCAATCACGAGCCAGATCAAGGGCTACCCTTTCGAGGTCCGGATTGAAGGCAACCCATTGATCTCGGGTGTTGCGCTGGCGGATCAGATCACGAATCTGGATTGGCGGGTGCGGGGGGTCAAGTTCGTAGCCTCGGTGGACGAGTCTGTGCTCGAAGAGGTTGTCGCCAAGTTTGAGGCGTTGCTGAGGGGGGAATAGCGGGAAAGGCAGCGACGGAGGTAGCGACAGAGGCAGCGTGCCTTGCCAATCACTATTCACCTCAGTGGGCGGAGCGGTGGCCTGCTTGTCAGTGCAGTCACTTGTAGTTATCATGACTACACGGAGGAATCATCATGAGCACCGCAGAAACCGTATCCACCAGTTTTCGTGCATCAAAAGACAAAATTGAGCGTATCGACGCTATCGCCACGTCCATGGGCAGAAGCCGTAACTGGCTGCTGAACAAAGCTCTGGACGACATCCTGGAGCATCAGGCCTGGTTTGAGGTGGAGGTCCAAAAAGGCATTGCGGCCGCCGATAAAGGCGAGTTCGCTTCCCCGGAGGAAGTGACGGCAATCTTCAATAAATACGGGGCGTAAGATGCCCAGATGGACGATACCCGCCGCAAAAGATCTGGGCATCGTGCTTGAATACATCGCCGCTGATGATGCAAAGGCCGCGCACCGAGTTGCCCAGGCGATCCGGACAGCCAGCGAACGTTTGGACCAGTTCCCCCAGATGGGTCGCAGTGGGGCCGCAGTGGACACTCGGGAACTTGTAGTGCCTGGCCTGCCCTATGGCCTCGTCTATCGTGAGCAAGGCCTGGCGATTCACATTTTAAGGCTCCTGCATACACGTCAAAAATGGCCTGAGCAGGGATAGGGTCAGGGGGAGGCAGCGACGGAAGGATGGGGACAAAAAAAACCTCAATAATGATACCGCGCCTGCAAAAAATCCACCCGATCATCCCGCACCACGTACACCAATCGGTGTTCCTGGGTGACGCGTCGCGACCAGACGCCGGGGGCGAGGTATTTGAGGGGTTCGGGTTTGCCGATGCCTTGGAAGGGCTCGCGCATGACGGCCTCGACCAGTTCCGGTCCGGTGTTGTTTGTGCCGAAGACGGCGTGAGGGAAGGCAGCGGGGAAAGGCAGCGATAAAGGCCCTCCCATCCATTCACTGTTCACCACTCACCACATCAGTCTACAAGATCATCCATATCCACCTGAAACGTTTGGGAAAGTTTCTTGAGCAAGTCCACTGATAGGCCCCGCTTGCCAGTTTCAACTTGGGAAATGGCCGAAGGTGTGACCCCGACGGTGGCGGCCAGGGTTGCCGTTGTCATGCAGCGATACTCACGCCAGACGCGAAGCGGATTCTCCCCGTTCAGCAGTCGCCAGCGTCCACGATGTGCTGAAGCTCTTCAAGACGTTCTACCATTGATCTGTACTCATCCCACGGGACCTCCGCATAGGCGGGGTTTCCGGAATAATTTTCAATGACTTGGACGTTCATATGGTTTCGGCTTCAAACCTTGTTTTGCGGATACAATCTTGGGAACCACCTTTCAACGGCATCCAGAGGAAATGCGAGGAATAGGGGAGATCGGGGAGTCTGCGATTTAAGATAACCCTTCTTGATGAGGGATGAGACGACACTGCGGGCCATGCGCTCCCCATAGCTCGTGATCTCAGGGGCGCGCCCTCTCTGCACCTCTCCTGTAAGCCACGCCTCGCGCAGCAGATGAAAAGAACCCTTGGGCAAAGATCCGACAGCTATTTCATCTTCGATATGCAAGCGCATTCTGCGAAGGAAATCGTTTGGTTCCAAGAGCGAGGCCATGTAATCTACTTGGTCTATGCAGATCGACAAAAAAAATTCGCAAAACTCGGTTAGAGTTTTGGTGGATAATGTTCCTCTCCCGTCAAAGTCGCTTCGACGCTGGCTATCGGCAGACATGAGCAAAGCTTTGTAGTCATGCACGTTGCGGGCAAGCCCTCGCGCCACAGACCAAAGACTGCTTCCAACCCCGCACCGTTGAAGCGAAGCATGAGACATGAGACGCGTCACGCGCCCGTTTCCATCAAAGAAAGGATGAATCCACAGCAAACGATGATGAGCAGCACCAACAGCAATAATCTGACTTTGGCGAGAAAGTTTATTGCTGTTGTAAGCCTCGGCAAAGCGGTTGAGAAAGCGCGGCAAATCCTCAGCGTTAGGCGGAATATGCTTTCCAACCTGAACCCATCCGTCCCGCAAGATTCCCCCTTTAATCTGAATAGACTCTCTTGTGTCTGGATTCTCGATCCAGAGCATTTCTTCCGGCAGTCGTTTGCAAAACTCATTGTGCAGCCATGCGATATATTCAGCACTTGTCGGTTCAATGCGCAAATCCTCGCCGCTGTCGATCATTTGTTGGACCTCAATATGGGCGACTGCTTCTTTTTGTAGACTTCGCCTTCGCGGGTCGCTTGAATAGTCAGCATGAGCAAGAGCGCGGTCGATGTCACGCGGATGTGTGTCGTGACCCTCGATGAGATTGGAATAGTAGCAGTTCATTGAGCGTACGAGGTTTCCGACGCTCTCGCGGACTGTTGGCTGCACCTGGCTTGCCAAGCCGGAAGCCTTGGTTGCAAGATCAAAGGCAAGGTTTTCCAGCTTGCGGCTTCCGTCTGGCGGAAGCATCGGTTCCATAGAGTCAACACTTTCTGTTTTAATCATTTTTAAACCTAAAAAATGCCGGATTGTTTTTTAGTTATATTATCTTTATATCAATAGGTTGTTAACATCAAGACTAAAATGATTGCCGTTTTTTTTGCCGCTTTAGGGATGGCCGGAGCTTGGGTTTGCCGCCCCGCCCCCAAGGGTCGCTAAGGAAAGCTCGTAAGTGTCCAAAAATATTCGGTTTGCGAAGGATGGAGTGTTCTCGATTCACCAACAGCAATCAGTGAATAATTATATCTTTTTTTAACGCTAACTATCAACACGAAGGTTAGCGGCTTGCCCCATAGGCCCCTTTTTTTGCGATTGTGAACGCAGTTTGGCTTTCCGGAGCTGGGTCTCTGAGACCAAAAACAGAGACCAAAAACATACTGAAATATTGGCTTTTATCTTCAAAAAAAGGCCTTTTTTCGACCTTAGAATGAGGTCGTCAGCCAGAAATCAGCCATTTTTTATATCTAATACTCAAAAATTATTGATAAAAACTCGCGTTGCGGCTTGTGGGGGTGGGGAAGGCAGCGGTAGAGGCAGCGGTAGAGGCAGCGGTAGAGGCAGCGACAGAGGCAGCGATAGAGGCAGCGATAGAGGCAGCGACAAAGGCAGCGACAAAGGCAACGATAAAGGCAGCGACAGAGGCAGCGACGGAGACAGCGACGGAGACAGCGACGGAGACAGCGACGGAGACAGCGACGGAGACAGCGACGGAGACAGCGACGGAGACAGCGACGGAGACAGCGACGGAGACAGCGACGGAGACAGCGACGGAGACAGCGACGGAGACAGCGACGGAGACAGCGACGGAGACAGCGACGGAAGGATGCGGACAAAAAAACCTCAATAATGATACCGCGCCTGCAAAAAATCCACCCGATCATCCCGCACCACGTACACCAATCGGTGTTCCTGGGTGATGCGTCGCGACCAGATGCCGGGGGCGAGGTATTTGAGGGGTTCGGGTTTGCCGATGCCTTGGAAGGGCTCGCGCATGACGGCCTCGACCAGTTCCAGGACGCGCAGGCCGACGCGGCGGTCGGTCTGGACCCAGTGTCGCAGGTCCTCGCGAAATTCGGGCTGGAAGACCGCTATCCGGTCCTTATTCCGCAAGGCCAACCTCAGTCTTCAACCGGTCAATGTCCGAGGCCGTGCCCTGGCCCTTGAGCGCCCTGTCCAGGGCCGCCAGCAGTCGCTCGGCGTTTTTCGGCGAGCGCATGAGATGCGCACTTTCGACCAAACTTTGCAACTCGGCCGCGTCGATCATGGCCACGCTTTGGCCTTTGCGACGGCGGATGATGACTATTTCCTGGTTTTCAGTCACTTCATCGCACAAGCTGGCGAAATTGGCGCGGGCATCAGTGTATGTAGTTTGCAGCATGGTAACCTCCGGTGGAGTTGTACAGAAAATATGTACAGATGGTTGCATTGCGTGTCAATGGTCTGTCAACGACCTAGCGTTATCAGTCCGCAAAGTGTTGACTTTGGCTTCAGAGCTAGTAGACTTAGTCATGAACTTAGCTAACTTTTGGAGGCCCTATGCACCAGGTGAACATTCATGATGCCAAGACGAATCTGTCCCGCCTGATCGAGCAGGCTGTGAACGGTGAGCCTTTTATCATCGCCAAGTCCGGCAAGCCCATGGTCACCGTGACGGCATTTTCTCCGCCGCCTGATCCGGCAAAACGGATCGGGTTTTTGCAGGGCATGATTGAAGTCCCTGACGATTTTGATTCCATGGGCAAGGAAGAGATCCAGAGCCTGTTTGAAGGTGCCAGGTGAAGCTGCTCCTCGACACGCACATGCTGCTGTGGGCGGCGGCAGGCACATTGCCCGGCAAAGCCGAAAGTCTGGTCGGCGACGTAAGCAACACGCTGTATTTCAGCTCTGTCAGCATCTGGGAGATCGGGATCAAGAAAAGCCTTGGCAGGAGCGATTTTCGGGTCGACCCGGAAGTGTTGCGGCGCGGCCTGCTGGACAACCAGTACAATGAGCTGTGCATCACAAGCCTGCACGCCCTTGCGGTCAATGATCTGCCGATGCTTCACAAGGACCCCTTCGACAGGATGCTGCTGGCCCAGGCCAAAAGCGAGGGAATATCCCTGCTGACATCGGACAGCATCATGCGCGACTACCCCGGTCCGGTGTTGTTTGTGCCGAAGATGGCGTGAGGGAAGGCAGGGTTAAAGGCAGCGACAGAGGCAGTGACAAAGGCAACGATAAAGGCAGCGACAGAGGCAGCGACAAAGGCAACGATAAAGGCAGCGACAGAGGCAGCGGGAAAGGCAGCGATAAAGGCAGCGATAAAGGCAGCGTAAAGGCAGCGATAAAGGCAGCGACAGAGGCAGCGGGAAAGGCAGCGATAAAGGCAGCGATAAAGGCAGCGTAAAGGCAGCGATAAAGGCAGCGATAAAGGCAGCGTAAAGGCAGGGACGGTGGCAGGGATGGAGGCAGGGATAAAGCAGCGATCTTCCCACCCATGAATTCAGGTAGACGGAAGTGTTCCGTGTGTATAATAATGTACAAGCATACACATAGGAGGCGTCATGCGTACCAATATTGTCATTGATGACCAGTTGATGGGTCAGGCCTTGGAACTCTCTGGACTCAACACCAAGAAGGAGGCGGTAGAGGCAGGCCTGCGCCTGCTGATTGCCATGAAGAAGCAGGAGTCCATCCGGCAGTTTCGGGGCAAGCTGACGTGGGTGGGGGATCTTGACGCCATGAGAAAAGATTCATGATTGTCGCGGATACCTCTGCCTGGATCGATTACTTCCGTGGGGTCATCGCTCCGCACACGGAGGTGCTGGATCGTGAGCTTTCCAGATCGCGCATCATTATCGGTGACCTGATCATGACCGAACTTCTTCAAGGATTCAGTGGGGAAAAAGATTTTCAGATGGCCAGGCAACTCATGGAGAGCCTGGAATACAGGGATCTTGTCGGTAGAGACGTGGCAATCGCAGCGGCACAGAACTATCGCATCTTACGCAGGAAAGGCATCACGGTACGCAAGACCATCGATGTTCTTATCGCGACATTTTGCATTGAGAATGGCTTTGACCTTATCCACAACGACAGGGATTTTGATCCGATGGAACATGTGCTGGGTTTGAAAGTAGTACGGGAATAAGCCTCCCCAAGCCCAAGCCGCGCAAAAAGACACCTGCTTCTATCGCAGATCAGGCACGTCCCATGTTAAACCCGGCGCTCAGGGCTGATAGGTGTACTCGTAAAACTGGTGAATCGCACCGTGGGCGATGCCCGCTCCGCAGCCATGACCTACGAAGCGAATGGTCACCACCTGTTTTTCTCCCTTCTTGGGATCGTTTCCAAACGAGATGGTATAGGTCGTTTCTGACGCCTTTGTTGCCTTGTCTTGATGGCCGATCCAGATGGAATGCCATTTGTGCATGTTAGCGAGAAAGGCTGCCTTGAGGGGCGGATAGTTGTTCCCTTTGTAGCGCCCATCGTTAATCTCAAGGCCGCATGACCAGACAGGCCACGGAGATGGCCCCTGCGCCTTGTCGATGCTCAACCGTATGTCCACCTCTTCTCTTGGCGCAGCAGAGACCGGCAACGGCGACCAGCTGGCTGCGTAGTCGAATGTCCAGGTCGCGCTCTTATCCGACACGACGATATTGATCGTGGCGGATGTTTCCCCGCCTTGAACCTTGACGGTATTGAAACGCGTCTCCTCAAGGATGTCCTGCCAGGTTCTGGTCAGCATCCAGCGACCCTCGCCCTTGTCTGCCGCGGGAGTTGGAGCGGCGTCTTCTTTTTCCGTAATGTCGATGGATATGGAGTCCTTGGCCAAGGGTGCACCGCTCGCGCTTTCCAGTTTTACTTGGGGATGGAAGCGGGTACCGGCCTTCAGATTTGCATAGGTGTGGCTCGTCTTAGACGTACCTCCCGGCTGCACGGCCTCGGAGAAGGTCGTCCCGTCGCCGAAATCCCACACGTAGCGATAGGCGTCATCGGGACGGGCGGCCGCTTCGAACTCGTGCGTGACCTCGCTGGCGCCCTCGGCCATTTCGTATGTCACGATTCGCGGCGGCAGGATGGTGACCGTCTTTTCCTCTTCCTTGTAGGTCCAGGGTTCGCTCTTGAAGCGCCTCGTTCCCGCCTCGATCTCCACATGGACAGTCTGGCCGTCCTCAATGTGATAAAACTCCTCTTCCTCGATCAGGGCGTGCTCACCTAGTGGGGCGTAAAGCCGCAATTCCTTCTTCTCCAGCGTGCCGTCCGCCTTTTCGATCGCTTCGAGCTTTCCCTTGCGAAAATGCAGCGCGCGTTTCGTGACCGGCTTTGCGTCCCGGCTGATGACCAGAGTTGCCGGCCCCGTGTATTCGATCTTCAGAGCATATGCTTTCCAGGCCACGTCCTGCTCCTGGTGATGCGTCATGGCTGTGTCGACCTGGATGACATGTCTGGAATATTCCTCACCGCCGGGCGCGTCGCCTTTCTGAACGCCTTTCTCGGCAAAGGCGCAGACAAGCTCCATGGTCGGAAAAAACATGTCCATCAGATCCGCATTGGCATGGATCGCGATGGGCAGCAGTACCTTGGCCTGTTTCGGCGCGTAGGCGTTTGGGATGTGATAGCGTCCCGTGGCACCTGAGTAGGCGGCGGCGGACTCCAGCGGGTCGATCCAGATGGATTGGTCCGGATCGAACCAGTGAAAACTGAGCCGCTCCTGCGCCATGGGCACGGTCGTCCAGTCGAAGGCTCCCCCTTGCCCCTCGTAACGCTTCACCCTTCGCTTGATCAGATAGCCCTGGACCGAGGTCGCGCTTTCCCGCAAATCGGAAAACTGCGGGGCCGGGTAGGCGTGCGCCAAAAGCGGGTCGTAATTGTTCGGAATGATGCCGGACGCCTTGTCGTGGATCGTGTCCTCGGAATAAAAATGCTTGTTGGTGAAGCCCGCCACTTCGCGGAACAGACGCTCCGGTTCCTGGAGCGTTCCGCCGGCGCTGGCCAGAAAGGGAGTCAGTCGCGGGTCCAGGAAGGGGTCCGCGGCGGCAGCGCGGACATGCTCGCTGAAGGTCCGCGTTTCGATGGGTTCGTCAAGCGGGTGGGAGTCATTGCGGACGTGCGCGGGCTGCGTCATGTCGCCCATCATGTGCATGGCCTCCCCCAGGGACCGATACGCCAGGGCGAGATAGATGCGGCGCTGCTCGGCATGATTGGTCGGGGCGAGGTCCAGATTGAGCTTGAAATGAGTAGGGGCGAGCATGCGCGGCAGGGGAACGTTTTCGGCAACCTCCATGGCGAGCTTGTAATAGGTGAGCCCCTGCCGGAAGCTGAACGGGTTGTCGGGGTGCTCCAGGCCCCAGGTCTTTGCGTCGATCCCGGGAGCTTCGTACAGGACGCCGTGGGCCCAGAACTGGTCCGTCAGATACGGTTTCACGAGGCCAAGCGGGTCGTAGAAATGCCGCACGGACGCATACAGATGCGGTTCGTCGGCCCAGTCGCCGCCCACAACTATCCATTGCGGCATGGTGAAGGATCCTGCGACGATCCTGTAATGCCCGACATCCAGGCCGGAACTGGTCACGGCAATCCCGCGATATGGCTCTTTGCGCAATTCATCCGGCAATGGTCCGAGAAGATATTTCTTCTTTCCTTCCATCTGCCGATAAAAAACGTTGACCGCTTCGTAGTTGATCTGCCGATGCGTTCCCTGATCCCACGCGGAAGCTTCGTGAGAAATGGGCGCTACAAGAAGAAGAAAAAGCACGCAGGAAAAGAGTTTCATCCGCATAGCCAAAGCCTCTTTAGAAGTCGGCCAGAAACCAGGTGTCGTCATTTTTAATCCACCGTACATAAAAGGTGAACCCGTCCAGTTCCAGCGCATACTCCGCAGTCCTGAGCGTGATATTCTTCTGCGGCTCGGGGGGAGGACTGAGAAACGTGATTTTCGCAGATTCGAACAGGGCGCCAAATGACGGCATGGCATCGGGCTTCGCGGCGAACAGGGCCGAATACACGTCGCGCCGGTCTGCGGCGATGAGGGCTGTCGCCGCCGGTATGTCCTTGCGATCCATGGCTTCTTGGAACCCCGTCATGCGCTGCTCGATGGCCTTTTTTTCAGCCGGCAGATCCGAAGCTTTCTGCCAGTCGTAATCGTCCGTGCCGAGCAAATCAGAGTCCTGCACAGGCAATGCAACCGGGACTGAGACCACCTCCACAGCCTGCGGCTTGCCGTCTTCGTGGGCCGATCCACTTGAGAGCGTCGCGGCGTGGTCGCTTGCCTGCCGGGCCGCGAATTCCTCCATATATCTGGCCAGTTTTTCGAGGGTATCGGCATGCCCGGCCAGATCGCCGGCGCTTGCGCTTTTGGCCTTTTGCGCCAGGGCCTGAATTGCCTGCAGGTCGGCCCCGAGGATGTCGATCCCGCTTTGATGGAGCGACAGCGCAAGCTGCATGAACGGCTCAGGCAGCATGTTCCAGCCACGCAGGGCCCGGACGGTGAGCTTACCATCCTGTTCCAATTCGCGCATATCCTGCCCGGCGGAACCCGTCGCGCATCGGGCCGGGTCCGGCAATGGCCACCCCAGGAAGCAAATGGCGCCGATCAACACCGCCGCAGTCCATCTCAACGAATGCAAAGCCGACATAGTTCGCGTCTCCCTGGCATTTGGTTTCAAAAAGCCCATACAGTTGCCGTGGATTTGCACAGAAGTGTCGCAGGTTCTATTTTTCGGCTGCGCAGGCGTGGCACTTATTGGCGGCTTCCGCTTTTAGGCGTTCAACCAGCCAGACCTTGATAATTGACTGCCGTGTGACGCCAATCCTGGCCGCCTCACGGTCCAGAGAGTCCACTACCCAAACGGGAAAGTCGACGTTGATCCGCCGCTGCTCCTGGTTGACGCGACGTGCTGTGGACAGATCAAGGCTGCTCATGATGTCCTCAGTGCCCTGGTCAAACTTCTTGTCGAAATCTTTAGCTTTCATACAGATATACCTCGCTTTTTCGGGAGCGCCTGACTGAGATGAGACGGGTGATTGTGCCTCGATAGGTGACGACGGCAGACCAATGCTTTTGGCCAATCATGCCGATGACCAGAAATCTGGGTTCATCCTCCGACCTTGCCTGGACCTCCAGTGCGTCAGGGTCGGCCCATATAGCCTGGGCATCCGAAAAGCTGATTCCATGCTTTTCCAGATTGGCCTGGCTCTTGGCCTCATCGTATTCGAAAGCGCTCATGAGTATAAAATATTCCTTTTTTACTCACATGGCAAGGGGATGTCGGCCCCATAGTAAAGACCTTACCATCTTCGTGACCGATCGCTGTCATTGGTGGCAATTGGACTCGGCAGATCCGTACACGTCATTTTGTTGGGCTAGGAGGGTGCACCTCCTGTCTTGCCTAATTTTTGTACTAAACGGGTAGTTGCTTGATGGAAAAGAAAAAGGACTTGTCATTTTTTACGACAAGTCCTTGATTTTATGGTGCCCAGGGCCGGACTTGAACCGGCACGACCTTAAAGGTCAAGGGATTTTAAATCCCTGGCGTCTACCACTTCCACCACCCGGGCAGGGAGGTTTTTCAAATATACAGCGTGAGGATGAGCGTCAATTCTTTCTTGGGTTGCCGGGCTTCAGGCGATGACGTCGAGGAGCCTGCCCTTGTGCGGATGTGTGGTGGGCGGGTCCGGGGAAGGTGCGGTGCCGGTGGAAGCGAGGGGTCTGGACGGTGAGTCCTTTCTTTCCTGCCGGGCCAAGGGCTTGGCCGGTTCGATTGCGGTTATTTCTTCGGGCATGGCGTCAGCTTGTTTTGTTGCGGCTTTGGAGGAAGTTTTCGAAGTCGTCGGCGAATCCGCTGTCGATGTAGCTCAGGTCGCGCAGCAATTCCTCGGCATCAAAGCCGTTCTGCACCGCGAACTGGGCGAAGGCCCGGCCGGAGGTGCCGGCGTTGCGCTGGCGGATCAGTCCTTCGCCGTTGCGTGAAAAGAACTGGTAGTGGCCCAGGGCGTCGAGCACCAGGGAGTATTCCAGGTCCCAGGGAGTGTCCGCCGCATAGTTGACGACGGATCCGAGATAGTGGCCGGGCAGGGATTTCAAGCTGTTCTCCTGTCTTTGCGCAGGGTGAATTTGTACCAATCCTTGTACTGATAGAAATACAGGGCCGTGGCGCACTGGACCAGGACGGAGGCGAACATGGCCATCCAGACCCCGTTTGCGGACTGGAATACCACGTGTCCCAGCAGGTAGGCCAGCGGCAGGCGCACCAGCCATGCCGCGGTACCGAAGATGACGGCCTGGTATATGGTCGCGCCTGCGCCGGTGAAGGCCCCGCCCAGGATCATGGCGGCCAAGAGCGGCGGCGTGGCGGCCATGTTCCAGGCCAGGTAGCGTATGGCTTCCTCCTGCACCTGCAGGTCCGGAGCGACAAAGGCGATGACCGGTTCGATGACCAGCCATAGCAGGCCGGTGATGACGCTCATGGTGATTACGCCCACGAGCATGATCTTGTAGCCGATACGCTTGGCCTCCTCTTTTTGGCCCTGGCCGAGGTAGTGGCCGACCAGAATGGAGGCGGTGAAGTTGAAGGCGATGCCGGGCAGAAAGAGCAGGGCTTCGATGCGGATGCCGGCGCTCATGCCCGCCATGGCGACGACATTATCGAAGGGGAGGCTGGCCGTGATGGCGTAGAGCACCATGTAGGCCGAGTGCCAGACCAGCTGCATGAGTCCGGCCGGCGCGGCCACCTTGATCAGGTAGGGCAGGGCAAGCCGCACCCAGCGCCACGGGGCCAGGCTCTGGCGGGAGAGCAGGCCGCAGCGAAACATCATCACGAAATTATAAACGGTCCCGCACAGGATGGAGACGAAGGTGGCCCAGGCAATGCCCTTGTAACCGAGGTTGGGTAGTCCCCACAGCCCAAGACCCAGACCGAGGTCGAGCAGGGTGTTCACGCCCGTGACCAGGATCATGGAATACAGGGGCAGGGTCACGATTTTCTGGGCCCGGAAAAATGCGTTGCTGATGGTGAACAGGTAATAGGCGGGCATGATGTACAGGCTGACCTGCAGCAGGTATTCGGCGATGGGCATGAGCTCTGCAGGAATCTGCAAGAGGCTCAGGAAATGATCGTCAAACCACAACCCGAAGATGAGAATCAAGATTCCGGTCAGCGTGCCGAGGCCGATGCTCAGTCCCACGAAGCGCTTGACGCGCCGTGGCAGTCCCGCCCCGGAACTCTGGCTGATGGCGGCCACGCTGCCGTTGGCCAGGGCTATGGCCACGACCATGAAAAAGAACATGGCCTGGCTCATGACGCCCATGAGGGCCTGGGTCTCCCGCCCGATGCGCCCTGCCACCCATACGTCCACAAAGCCGATCAGGAAGTGAAAGAACATCATCACTATCTGCGGCCAGGCCAGGTTCCAGATGGTCGCGTAGGGAGCGCTGCGCATGCGCTGGTCGAAATTGCTGTGGGACATGTCTGCTCCGGATGGGGTGTCAGGGTCGGAATGCTTCAGGGGCTTTGATTTGACAAGCACAAATGTGTCCGCCGGACGCTTGGGGCCGCCTGGGCTTGCTTTCCCGTGAGGCTGCGGATAACGAAGCGGATCTTGACAATAAACAGGGCCCGGCCCGTGAGGTATAGCGTGGATTTTGAAAATTTGCCTGAAAGCGTGACCGTGGTCGAAGAGGGCGAGAAAAGGTTTTTTCTCGTCGGAACCGCCCACGTTTCTCTGGAAAGTGTCGAGGATGTGCGCCGGACCGTGGAAATCGTGCGTCCCGATTCCATCTGCGTCGAGCTTTGCCCTGCCCGCCATCAGGCCATGACCCGCCGTGACGACTGGAAGCGGATGGACATCTACAAGGTCATAAAAGAAGGCAAGGCGGTCTTTCTCATGGTGCAACTCGTGTTGCAAGCCTTTTACCGCAAGATCGGCGACAAGCTGGGCGTGCAACCCGGCGCCGAGATGATGGAAGGCGTGCGGCTGGCCGGCGAGACCGGCGCCACCCTGGTCCTGGCCGATCGCGATGTGCAGGTGACCTTGAAGCGCGTCTGGGGCTACCTTGGCTTCTGGAAGAAGTTGCAGCTCATGAGCCAGCTTCTGACAAGCATCTTTGTCGACGATGACGTGGACAAGGCGCTCATCGAGGACCTGAAGAAAAAAGACCAGCTGGCCGCCATCATGGGTTCTTTTGCGGAAAACTTCCCCCAGATAAAAGAGCGCCTTATCGACGAGCGCGACATCTACCTGGCGCAGAAGATCCGCAAGGCTCCGGGCACGAACATCGTGGCCGTGGTCGGGGCCGGGCACGTGCCGGGCATGCAGAAATACTTCGGACAGGAGATCGATCTGGCCCCGCTGGAAGAGCTTCCTCCGCCCTCCAGATGGGGTGCCTTCTGGAAGTGGGGATTGCCCGGTTTTTTCGTCGCATTGCTGGTCATCGGTTTTTTCCGCGGCGGCGCTGACGCCTCCATGGACGCCCTCTCCATCTGGGTGCTGGTGACCGGCATCGGAGCCGCCCTGGGCTCACTGGCCGCCTTCGGACATCCGCTGACCGTGCTCTCAAGCTTTCTGGCCGCGCCCATCACCACGCTGCATCCGCTTATCGCCGCAGGCTGGGTGGCCGGGCTTGTCCAGGCCTGGGTCAAGAAGCCCACGGTCTCGGACCTGGAAGAGCTGCCCATGAGCGTCATGACGGTCAAGGGGTTCTGGATCAATCCGGTCAGCCGCATCCTGCTGGTGGTCATCTTCGCCAACCTGGGCGCGACCATCGGCGTCTTTGTCTCCGGAAGCTGGATCGCGAGCCGGGTGTTCTAGGCGGCCGGGCCTTGGCGGGACTACCGCGCAGGCCAGGGGATTTTCCATCGCAACAACCTGTCGTAGCGACACAAAAAAAAGGGGTG
The DNA here is from genome assembly GCF_000023225.1 of Desulfomicrobium baculatum DSM 4028. NCBI lineage: Bacteria > Pseudomonadati > Thermodesulfobacteriota > Desulfovibrionia > Desulfovibrionales > Desulfomicrobiaceae > Desulfomicrobium > Desulfomicrobium baculatum. The sequence continues at coordinate 2,883,459 of NC_013173.1, read as the reverse complement.
ACCATAACGGCCACCCCTTTTTTATTGTCTTTCTAAGCCGCGCCGGATGCTAGTACGCGCCATCCTGGGCCAGTTCCTTTTCCGTGACCTTGTGGGAGAAGGTGCGGTAGAGCCAGAACTGGTAGGCCGCTACGATGGGGATGAAGACCAGGGTCACGCCCAGCATGATGGACAGGGTCAGGGTGCTGGAGGCTGCGTTGGCGATGGTGATGGAATAATCCGGGGAGATGCTCGAAGGCAGCAGCGCCGGGTACAGGCCGACCACGCCGAAGAGCGTCAGGCCTGCGATGAGGGCCGCGGACAGCCCCCAGGCGGTCCACCAGTGCTGCTTGCCGATCTGCTGGCGCATGAGCACGAGCGCCAGGACCGGAATCGCCAGCAGGACGAGCATCAGCGGATTGAGCAGGTAGTTGGCCAGCAGGTTGGTATAGATGACCGTCAGGACCACGAAGACGCCGATGAGCGCCACCAGCACGGGCCAGAGCTTGCGGGCCAATCCGGCGGCGCGCTGCTGCAGGTCGCCTTCGCTTTTGATCGTCAGCCACAGGGCGCCGTGCATGACGAAGAGCAGCACGAAGAGCACTCCTCCGGCCAGGCCGTACGGATTGAGGAGGGTCAGCAGGTTGCCCTGGAAGACGCCGTTCTCATCCAGGGGCAGGCCCATGAATATGTTGGCAAAGGCCACGCCCAGGAGCAGCGCAGGCAGGAAACTGCCGATGGTCGCGCCCCAGTCCCAGACCCTGCGCCAGGCCGGGCTGTCGACCTGATGCCTGAATTCCAGGGACACGCCGCGCACGATGAGCGCAAAGAGCAGCAGCATGAGCGGTGTGTACAGGCCGCTGAACATGACCGCGTAGGCTTTGGGAAATGCCGCGAAGGTCACGCCGCCGGCGGTGATCAGCCAGACTTCGTTGCCGTCCCAGAAGGGGCCCATGGCGTTGAACATGACCCTGCGGTCCGTGTCGGATTTGCCGAGGAACGGGACCAGGGTTCCGATGCCCAGATCATATCCGTCGAGCACGAAATAAACGGCCCAGAGCACACCCCAGAGTAGGAACCATATGGTTTCAAGCATGAATCGATCCTCCTTGTGATCCGAACGGGTTTACGCCTCGGCCGGGCCTTTCTTGGCGAATTTGAAGAGCAGGTAGATGTCCACGGCTCCAAGCAGCGCGTAGAGCAGGGTCAGGGCCACCAGGGAGAAGGCAACCTGGGAGGTGACGATGGGCGAGACCGCGTCGGCGGTTTTCATGAGCCCGTAGACGATCCAGGGTTGGCGCCCGACTTCCGCCACGACCCAGCCCGCCTCGATGGCGAGATAGGGCAAGGGGATGGCGAAGAGCATGGCTTTAAGCAGGCGCGGCGTTTCGGTCAGCTTGTTGCGGCGCAAAAAGGCCCAGATGCAGAGGATGGGCAGCAGCGTGCCGATGCCGACCATGGCCCGGAAGGAGAGGAAGGTCAGCATGACGGGCGGGCGCTCATCCGCCGGCCAATCCTTGAGGCCCTGCACAGGCGTCGTGAAGGATCCGTGGGCCAGAAAGGAAAGGCCGCCGGGAATGCCGAAAAGCTCGATGGCGTTCTTTTCGTTCTTTTCGTCCGGCACGACCAAGAGATACATGGGCGCGCTTTCCTGGGTTTCCCACAGGGACTCCATGGCCGCCAGCTTGGCGGGCTGGATGCGGCCCACTTCCTGGGCGTGATGATGGCCCTGGAGCGCGACCAACGCCGAAAAGACCAGGGCGAAGACCATGCCCATCTTGAAGGAGCGGGTGAAGAAGTCGATGTTCTGCTTTTTGAGCAGATGGTAGGCGGAGACGCCCATGAGGAAGAACCCGGCCAGGGTGAACGCACCGCTCAAGGTGTGCACGTACTGCTGCCAGCCAAAGGGGTTCAGGAGCACCTGGAAGAAGTTGTCCAGTTCGGCGCGGCCGTTTCTGAGCACATAGCCCACCGGGTTCTGCATGAAGGCGTTGGCCAGCAGGATCCATGCGGCGGAGAGGTTGGAGGCGATGGCCACCAGCCAGATACAGGCCGCGTGCATTTTGGGGGACAGGATGTTCCAGCCGAAAATCCATGCGCCGAGAAAGGTTGATTCCAGGAAAAAGGACGTGGTGGCCTCGATGGCCAGGAGAGACCCGAAGATGTCGCCGACGTATTCGGAATAGCGGGACCAGTTGGTGCCGAACTGAAATTCAAGCGTGATGCCCGTGACCACGCCGAGCACGAAGTTGATGACAAAGAGCTTGCCCCAGAATTTGGTCATCCGCTTGTATGTCTCGTCGCCCGTGCGCACATACTTGGTTTCCATGATGGCCACCAGGATGGACAGACCAAGGGTCAGCGGGACGAAGATGAAATGAAACATGGTAGCCATGGCGAATTGAAGCCTGGATAACATGAGCACATCCATAGTGAGTCTCCTTTAGTTTTGTGCGGGTGCGTGGCCCGTGATCCGGCAGACGGCCTCCGCGGCCAGGATGGCCAGAGTCGTTTCCTGAAGTTCGCGGTCGCGGTACAGTTCCAGGACGGATTGGTCCTGGCTCATGGCGCCGAGTTTCGGCAGCGCGGAAGCCAGCCCGAGCAATCCGCAGGCCCAGGCCGAAAGGCCCCGGATAACCGTATCGCAGTCTTCCAGGGCGCAGAGCAGATCGGGTTCGGCCCTAGACGCCAGATCCGGACGGACCTGCGCCAGCCGGCCCACGCCCCATACGGCCCCACGGCGCAAGGGCGCGTGTTCCAGATAGCAGTCGGGGCGGCAGTGATCCTCGTGGATGTAGGCCAGGAGGTGGTTGTGATATTCGGCTGCGATGAGGGGACTTGCGGTCATGATCTCGGCCATGGCCTCGGGCGCGCCCCAGCCGATGCCCCCGGATTCGTCATTGAGGCTCCAGATGAAGCGGCGCATGACCACGCGCGCCTTTTCCGGAGCCGTGCCCGCCAAGGCCGCGACAACGACCCCAAACCCCGTGACCGCATGCCAGCGGACCAGCGGCGCAGGGTTGCACAGCGCCGAAAAGAGCGGCGCCACGGCCTGTTGCCCGAGGTCCGCAAGATCGCCGAGCCCCGCCTCCCAGCCGTCGCTGGCCAGGAGGTCCAGGACCCGGCGTTTGATTTCCCTGCTGCGCGCCACGCCTATTCCGCTGCGGCCTCGGCGTCCACTTTGGCCACGATGGCTTTGCCGACCTGTCGTCCCAGTTCCTTGCATTCGGCCAGCTTGGCGTGATCGGGCACGTTCTTGCACTTCACGCCGGGTTCGACGACCTCGATCTTGGCCGATTTGAGCCATTCGGTCACGACACTCAGGGATTCGCCGCTCCAGCCGAAGGAGGCAAAGGCCGCGCCGACGCGACCCAGGGGTTTGAGGCCCTTCATGTAGGTCAGAAAGTCCGCCATTAGCGGCATGATGCCGTTGTTGTGGGTCGGGGAGCCGCAGATGATACCGGTGGCATCGGCCAGCGCGCCCATGACGTCGGAATGGTGGTACTGCTTGAGGTGCATGATCCTGACCGCGACCCCCTCTTCCATGAGCCCCTCGGCAATGGCCTTGGCCATCTTTTCCGTGGAGTGCCACATGGTGTCATAGACGATGACCGCCTTCTTGTTCGGCTTCTGCTCGGCGTAGTCGCGGTACGCCTCTAGGATCAGCGGCACGTTGGAGCGCCAGATGATGCCGTGGTCCGGGGCGATCATGTCGATCTCAAGGCCCAGCTTGGCCACTTCGTCGAGCACGGCGATGACCCGCGGGGAAAAAGGCAGGACGATGTTGTAATAGTAGTGGGAAGCCTCCGCCATGAGCATGGCCAGATCGATCTCGTCGTCGAAACGCTCGCTGGAGGCGATGTTCTGCCCGAAAGCGTCATTGGAGATGAGCAGCTTGTCTTCGGGGATGTAGGAGAACATGGAGTCCGGCCAGTGCAGCATGCGTGTCTCCATGAACTGCACCGTGCGCTTGCCGAGGCTGATGGAGTCGCCGGTCTGAACCGGATGGTACGGCCAGTCGGGCTGATGGAAATGGTCGAGGAGCATGCGATGCCCCATCTTGGAGCAGAAGACTTTTTCGGGCTGAATTTTTTCCATCAGGAAAGGCATGGCCCCGGAGTGGTCGGGTTCGATGTGGTTGCAGACGATGTAGTCGATTTTTTCCAGTTCGATGATGGACCGGATCTGGTGATACAGGTCCATCTGGAATTTGGCTGGAACGGAGTCGAAAAGGGTGACTTTGTCGTCGATGACCAGATACGCGTTATATGTCGTTCCCTGGGGAGCTTTGGAGTATCCGTGGAAATCGTGGATATTCCAGTCCACGACGCCAACCCAGTAGATGTCTTTTTTTATTTCAGTAACAGGCATGGGGGATTGTCCTTACAACGTGATGACCCCGCCCGAGGCGGGGAGCTTGAGCGTATAAAAAAAAGCCAGCCCGGATTGTGCGGGCTGGCCTCGGAGAATCAATCTTCCTTGGTGAAATCTTCCTTTCCGGCCCCGCAGACAGGACATGTCCAGTCGTCGGGGATGTCTTCGAACTTGGTTCCAGGGGCGACGCCGTTGTCCGGATCGCCGCTGGCAGGGTCGTAAACGTAGCCGCAGAGGGTGCAAACATACTTATCCATGCTGAGTATCTCCTTTAGTTTTCGATTTTCCACTGTCCGTGAAGGTTGCAATATTCCCGGGCCGTGACGTTCTTGGCCTCGATGCAGAATTCGGCTTCAGGGGCCTGGCCGGGGTTTAAATACTGACGATAGACCTTGCCGTCGGCGACAAGTTCGATCCATTCGATGTAATGGGCGTCAAGCATGGGGTGGGCGACTTCGCCGACCACGACCTTGTAGCCCGAGGCGGTTTTGTGGATGACGGGTACATGTTTTTCCCGGGCCGCGTCCACGGTCCCTTCCACCTGCAGCTTCATGTCCTCTCCGCAGCAGACCAGGGTTCCGTCGCCGCCATGCATCACTTCAATGATATTGCCACACAGGTCACATTTGTACACTTCAAGTCTTTGCGCCATTTCTTCCTCCATGTTCTGGTATGAATTTATCCGGTCACATACCATGGAACGAATCGCTGTTCCAGTGATTTTGGCGATTACGACATGTTCGTCGCTAAGAGACTATTGGGCCAGCTTTTTTTCAGACTGGCAGCGCGGGCAGATGCCCGAGAATTCCAGGCTGACGCCGGTGATCTGGAAATCCGTGTCAAGCCCGTGCTCGATGCCCGCGATGTCCGGGGCGTCGAAGATGTCCCCCACTTTGCCGCAGACGTCGCAACGGATGTGGTGATGGGGCGAGACGTCGCCGTCGAAACGTTTCTGTCCGGCCGCGTTTTCCAGTTTGCGCACCAGGCCGAGCGAGCTGAGAACCTCAAGGTTGCGATACACGGTGCCCAGACTGATGCGCGGCATCTTTTGACGCACCATGCCGTAGATCTCATCGGCAGTGGGATGGGTGGTCACTGCCTTGAGTTCTTCCAGGATGATCCTGCGTTGGTTTGTCAGACGCATGTCTTTGCCCAAGAGTTCTTTCATGTCGGTACCTCTGTCAAATTTTGATAATTGTTCCTATTAAAAATATGGCGTGCCGTCAACAAAAAGACGGGGTTAGTTCAGCTCGGGAAAGAAGAAAGCAGATCCAGCAGCACTTCTTCGGAAATGTCCTTCATGCAGGCGTTGCCGAGCCCGCATGCGTCCTGGCCGTGCAGGGAGCAGGGCGCGTGCGGGCAGAGACTCTGATGGACACGGTCATGCGGTCCCGATGGGTAAAAGCCCCATTCCTTTGTCGTCGGCCCGAACAGGGCGATGACCGGCGTGTCGACCCCCGTGGCCAGGTGCATGGGGCCGGAGTCTCCGGTGAGCAGGACCCGGCACAGGGACAACAGGGCCGCGGTTGCGCGCAGGTCGGTGGCGTTGGTCAGGTCATGCGGGGTCTGCGGGCAGAGCGGCTGGTCATGGCGGCCGAGAATGAGCACCTGCTCGCCCGTTGCTTCCAGTTTTCGGATCAGTTTTCGCCAGACTTCAGGGCGCGGAGTCTTGGCCGGGTGGGTGGCGTAAGGGTGGATGGCGACGGGGCGCGTGAAACCCAGGCGTGAAAGCGTTTCACCGGCCGCTGCTTTTTCTTTCTCGTCGAGAAAGATGCGGGGTCGCAGGGCCTGCGCATCCACGGCCGCTGGCTCAAGAGCCAAGCAGTAGCGCTGGGGGACATTGAGGCGCCGCAGTCTGGCGGCGAACGCCGGGTGCCGGGTGGCCAGAAACAGCCGCCTGGTCATCGAGAATTTGCGGTAGGTCCGGGTAGGGCCGGGCCAGAGGGAGCGCAGCAGCAGGGTGCGCAGGTTGACGTGCAGGTCGATGAGCGGCAGGTGGCCGAATTCCCGGGCCAGCTTGCGGCAGAATGCGATCCAGCGCGCGCCGTGCAGGTCATCCTCCCCGACGGCCGTGATCCCGGTCACGGCCGGGTGGCCGGCGAAGACGGGGGCCAGGGCCGGTTTGGTCAGCACCTGAAATGTCAGCCCGGCCTGTGCATGCCAGTATGCGAGCACTCCCGTGGTCAGGATGGCGTCGCCCAGGGCGCTCAGTCGCACGGTCAGGCATTCCTGATTGCTGAAGGGCAGGGGCATGGGGATTGGCTCCTATCGTTTTGTGCAGAGGTCGGCGTAGACCTGCATGAGGGCGGCCGAAGTGCGCGAGATGTGAAAATTCTGGGCGTGGCGCACGCCTTTGGCAATCATGTCGTGGCGCAGGTCGCTGTCGCGAAGGACCCGGGCCAGGGCCTCGGCCAATGCGGACGCGTCGCCCGGCGTGGTGTACAGGGCGGCGTCGCCACCGGGTTCGGCAAAGCATGAGCCGGTGGAGGTGATGACCGGAACCCGGCTGCTCAAGGCCTCCAGGATGGGGATGCCGAAACCTTCGCCGACCGAAGGATAGGCAAACAGGGCTGCCTGTTGATACAGGCCCGGCAGATCCGCGTCCGCGACCTGTCCCAGAAAGTGGACCCGCCCTGCAAGGCCGCAGTCCCGGGCCTGCTCGCGCAGGGCCGGCTCCAGGGGGCCCTTGCCGACGATGACCAGGTCCGGCCGGTCGGCTCCGGGCACTTGCGCCAGCGCGGAGATGAGCGTCTGGGCGCCCTTGCGGGGGATGAGGGAGCCGACAAACAGCACATACCGCTCCGGCAGGCCGTGAATCGTGCGCAGCCTGTGCGCTTCGTTCTGGTCTCTGGTGACGCCGAAGGCCGGGGAGCAGCTTTGATAGGCCACCCGGATGCGCTCCCGGGGGACGGCGAAAAGTTCGTGCACGTCGTCGGCGGTCTTTTGGCTGATGGCCACGACAATGTCCGCGCGCAGGCAGCTCTGCCTGTATTTGAACGCATAGAGCTGGCGGTCGACCCATGGATAGAGGTGGGGATGGGTCAGAAAGAGCAGGTCGTGCATGCTGACCACGGTGCGCGTGCGCGATCCGAACGAGGTCAGCGGGAGCTCGTGGGACAGGCCGTGGTAGATGTCCAGACCATGACCGCGTGCCGCGCGGGGGATGCCCAGGCTGCGCCACAAGGCCGGAAACGCGCGGCCAAGCGGGCATGCTTCCTGCACATGCAGGCCATGGCAGGCGGGCAATGTGCAAAATGGACCGGACAGGCGCGGCGTATATAATGTATAGCTGTGCTGCGGAAAATGCTCCGCCAGCCCGAAGATGGTGCTGCGCGAGTAGTTGCCCAGCCCCGTGGGGTTGTGGAAGAAGCGTTTGGCGTCAAATCCGATGTGCATGCACATGTTCCTTTTTTTGCACAAGATGCTCCAGATAGCAGCCAAGGTCCCGCGCCAGCCAGGTCGGCCGGTCCGGGCCGGGAGCGCACAGCAGCAGCGGTCTTTCGGGTAGGCCCAGGCCAAGTTTTCCGGCGGCTTCAGGGCCGTGGCCGGTCAGGACCAGCACTGTTTCGGCGCAACCGATGGCCTGGCCGAAGCGGATATCGGCGATCTTGTCTCCGATCATGACCGTTTTTTCGGGAGACAGGCTGAAATTCGTCGCCAGCTGCCGCCAAAGCCCGGTGCGGGGTTTGCGGCATTCGCATTCATCCTGCGGCGAGTGGGGACAATGGGCGGCGCCGCCAAGGGCGATGCCTTCGGCCAGCAGCAGTTCCACAAGCCGCGCGTGCACCCTGTGGTAGTCTTCGGCAGTAAAGAAGCCGCGCCCGATGCCGCTCTGGTTGCTGGCCAGGTAGAAGCTGCAGCCAAGCGCCGCCAGCCTGCGCATGGGGGCGGCCACGCCCGGGATGAGCGCGACCTGCGCGGGGTCGCTCAAGTAGTGGCGCTCTTCAATCAGGGTCCCGTCGCGGTCGAGCAGAATGGTGTCTATGGTGGTCATATTTGTCCTTGCCGAAGATGGGCTTTTTTGATCGGTAAGCGCAGCAAGGTCAAGAAAGGAAATGGACCGGCCCGGTCGCTCCGCCTGCGCAGGGGGGCGACTGAAATTTGTCATACGAAAATGTTGACGAAACTGGTCTGGTTGTGGATATGCGCGTTCGTACCAGCACGCAAGGCGTCGTGACAGGTGGCGTCGGTTCGTGCTAGGAGCCGGGCCACAATGAAACCGGAGATTTTAATGAGCACAGCAAAAAATCAGAAATGGGTCTACCTCGTTGCCGTCCTGCTTGTGGGGGCCGGAGTGGGCTATCTTCTCTTCAGTGGGCTGTCCCAGAATTCCGTGTATTTTCTGAATGTTTCCGAAGCGCTGGCCATGCCTGCCGAAAAACTGTCCCAGGCGAGGCTTTTTGGCATGGTCGCGGAGAAGGACATAGAGCATGACCCTTCGGCCATGGGCGTGTCCTTTTACGCCCTGGACAAGGACGACCCGGGCAAGGCCATCCGCGTTCACTATCGCGGGGCGGTGCCCGATACGTTCAAGGCCGGGGTCGAAGTCATCCTTGAGGGCTCGTTCACGGCCGATACCCGGGTCTTCGAAGCCACCACGCTGTTGACCAAATGTCCGTCCAAATACGAAAAAAATGAAAAGGGCCAGATGCGTCCTCCCGGGTCCGCAGGTTAGTCCCGGTTCATTTACCTTTTTTTACAACCCGAACCTCCACGAGGATACCCCGCTTCATGCACGCCATCAGTTTCACCGCTCTGCTCCTGAGCATGCTGGCCGCCGTGGGCTTGACCGCGACGGCCGGGATGAAGGCCCTCAAAGATGATTTCGACACCGTCGCCCTGCTTGAAAAGGGACAGATCCTGCTGACCGTGGTGGTCCTGGCGGTCTCTGCCGTCCTGGTGCAGGCCTTGGTGGTCCGAGATTTCTCCTACGTCTATGTACGGGATTACACCGACACCTTTCTGCCGCTGTTCTATGCCGTCACGGCATTCTGGGCCGGGCAGAACGGATCTTTTCTGTTCTGGTATCTGTGCGTGGCCCTGATGGGCTGGTGCATGATCTACACCCCCGGGTACTCCCGGCTGGACAACAGGACAAAGGTGTTTTTCTGGCTGCTCCTTTTCCTGATCGAGATTTTTTTCCTGTACGCCCTGACCGGTCCGAGCAACCCGTTCATGAAGCTCGACCCTGTCCCGGCGGAAGGACGGGGACTCAATCCCCTGCTGCAGAATCCGGGCATGATATTCCATCCTCCTCTGCTTTTCCTGGGCTACGCCGGCTATACCATTCCCTTTTGCCTGGCCCTGGCTTCGCGCCTGTCGGGCAACAGCCGCGAGTGGCTGGAGCTGTGCCGGAACTGGAACATCGTGGCCTGGATCTTTTTGACCTCGGGCATCATCCTCGGGGCCTGGTGGTCCTACATGGAACTTGGCTGGGGCGGCTACTGGGCCTGGGATCCGGTTGAAAACGCATCGCTCATCCCCTGGCTGGCCGGCACCGCCTTCATCCATACCGCCATTGTCGGCCGCACGCGCAAGTCGCTGCTGCGCACCAACGTGTTCATGGTCGCCCTGACCTTTCTGCTCTGCTTTTTCGCCACCTTCGTGGTCCGCAGCGGCATGATCGACTCCCTGCACGCCTTCGGGGGCAGCCGCATGGGCATCCCGCTCCTGGTCTTCATGGTCCTGACGATGCTGCTGACCCTCTATGTCTGCCTGATAGCGCGCAAGGACGACTCCGTGCACATCGATGATTTCGCCAGTCGTCCGGGCATGCTCTTTCTGGCTTCCTGGCTCTTTTTGTGTCTGGGCGGCATTGTCTTTCTGGGCGTGCTCTGGCCTGTCCTCAGCAGCATGTGGAGCGCCAATCCCGTGGGCCTTGACGCCGGCTTCTACAACAGGGTCTGCCTGCCCCTTTTTGCCGTGCTGGCCTTTATCATGTCCGTCTGCCCCTGGTTTTCGCAGAAAAGCGGAATCAGCGACAAGACGGCGCTTAGCCTCGTGCTCGGCGCGGGAGCGGGTGCGGCGGTGGTCATGTTCGCCCTGGGCTACTCGCAGCCGCTGGCCCTTTTTTCCGCGGCCTCGGGCTTCATGATGATCGTCTCCATCGCCCTGTACTTTGTCCGCAACAAGGGCGCCCGGGCCTTCCTGCCGTCCTGGGGCGCTTACGGCGTGCATCTGGGCGTGGCGCTGATGGTCGTCGGCGTGGCCTTTTCCGGGCCCTACAAAGTGGAGACGGAGGCTGTGCTGACCAAGGGACAGTCCATGACCGTCGGCTCGTATGAGATCGTGTTCAACGAGCTGACCCATGATCACGACAATCCGGCCATGGACACCCACGCAGCCCTGCTGAGCGTGACCCAGGGCGGCAAGCCCGTGGGCAGCCTTGCGCCTGAGAAGCGGTTGTACCGCAACTTCGAGCAGTCGACCTTTGCCGAGGTCTCGGTCATCCCATCCCTGGGCGAGGAAATATACGCCACGCTGCTCGGCTTCAACGAAGAGGGCGCGGTCAGCCTGAAGGTCAGCGTCAACCCGCTGGTCAACTGGATCTGGATCGGGGGCACCCTGTCCTGTCTGATCGCGTTCCTGTGCTGGAGAAAGATCGAGCGCCGATGATGAGCCGAGGTTCCCTGCTGACCCTGCGCGGGGTCAGCCATTTTTTCGGCTCCAGGCTGATCTTCAAGGGAGTGTCCTGCGACCTGGCTCCGGGCAGCATCATGCTCGTGGCCGGTCCCAACGGCGCGGGCAAGACCACGCTTTTGAAGATCATGGCCGGGTTGACCCCGCCCCGGGCGGGCACGGTGGAACGCACGGTCCCGGATCGGGCCATGGCCTTCATGGGACACCAGACCTTTGTCTATCCGGCGCTCACGGCCCTGGGCAATCTCGAATTCTGGAACAGCGTCTACGGGCGCGGCCTGGACGACGCTGCTCTGCTCGGCCTTCTAGACCGGGTCGGCCTCAAGGGCTTCGCCCTGGAGGCGGCGGGCACGTTTTCCAGGGGCATGGCCCAGCGCCTGTCCCTGGCGCGGGTTCTCCTGGTCGAACCGGCGCTTGTGTTCCTGGATGAGCCGTCCACGGGTCTCGACACTGCTTCCCAGGCGTTGCTGCATGGCGAGCTGGAGGCCGCCCGGGCCCGGGGCGCGGGTATTGTCTGGATATCCCACGACCTGGATCGGGACCTGAAAAGGGCCGACATGGTTCTGGGTCTTGGCGGACGGGGCATGAGCTACTTTGGCCCGGCGCAGGGATTTTCTCCGGAGGGACCATGATCTCGTCTTCACTGGCCATCGCCCGCAAAGACCTGCGTCTGGCCTTCGCCGGAGGGCAGGGGCCGGTCCAGGCGGTTCTGCTCGGGCTCTTGCTGGTTTTCATCTTCAGCCTTTCCGCGGCTCCGGGCGAACGTTTTTCCGCCCAGCAGGCCATGGCCATCTTCTGGCTGTGCAGCTCCTTCGGGGTGGTCCTTATTTTTTCCCTGCTTTTTCGTTTCGAAGAGGAGAACGACACGGCCACGGCCCTGCTGCTGTCCCCTCTGCCGGTACAGGGATTGTGGCTGGGCAAGACGTTGGCAGGGCTTCTGCTTCTTCTGCTGTGCCAGGTTTTCTTTTTTCCGGCGGCCCTTGTCTTTCTTGGTCTTGACCCTGGAAACAACCTGGTCGGGCTCGTGCTCATGGTGCTGGGCGTGGACGTCGGCCTGTGCGTGCTGGGCGGGCTCATCGGGGCCATGGGCCAGGGGCAGGGGGCCAAGGACGCGCTCTTGACCATCATTGTTTTTCCGTTGCAGATACCGCTGCTTCTCGGCGGAATTCGTATCGGGGTCGGGCTGATGCAGGGCACTGCCCTGGCCGGGGTCGCGGATTGGTTCGGACTTGTCATGGCGTTTGACGCAGTTTTTGCGGGCGCGGCACTTTTTCTGTTCCCTCATGTCTTCAGAGGGGAATAAAAGGATGAGCATGTTTCGCATCTATCCAAAAGTACTCATGGTTCTTGCCTGCGCGAGCATGGCGCTGATGGCGGTGGGACAATACGCCATCTGGTTTTACGCCCCCGAGGAAATGACCATGGGGCTGGTGCAGAAGGTCTTCTATTTCCATCTGCCGCTCGCGTGGTGGTCCTTTGTCGCTTTTTTCGGGGTCTGCGCCGCAAGCGTGATGGTGCTCTGGACCGGCCGGGAGTGCTGGGACGTTCTGGCCGGGGTGCTGGCCGAGATCGGGGTTCTTTTCAGCGGCCTGGCCCTCGTCACCGGATCCATCTGGGGGCGGGCGGCCTGGAATACATGGTGGACGTGGGACCCGCGTCTGTCCACCACGCTCGTGATGTGGTTCGTGTACGCCGGTTATCTGGTCCTGCGTTCCGCCGACGTGGGCGGGACCAAGGGGGCGAAGGTGCGGGCCGTGCTCGGGATCGTGGCCTTTTTGGATGTGCCGCTGGTTTTTTTGTCGGCCAGGCTTTGGCGGTCCATCCATCCGGCCGTGCTCGCGTCCAAGGGTGGGGGGCTTGAGCCGGAGATGTGGACGGCGGTGTGGATCAATGTCCTGGCCTGGGGGGCGCTGTTCGGGACTCTGGTCCTGGCGCGTTACCACGGCGCTGGTCTGAAGCGGCGCGTCGAGGCGGCTCTGATCAGGATCCAGGAAAAGACCTTGCAATAAGGGGATAGGCATGAATTACCTTTTTATCGCCAATGCGTGCATCTGGCTGGGCGTGGGCGGATACGTCCTGTTCCTGGCCCGGCAGCACAGTGTTTTGGAACGCCGCGTACGGCAACTGGAGATCATTGATGGAGACGAATAACGCTTTTCCCCAGGCCGCCCGTCGTCGGGCGTTGTATTTCCTGCTGGCCTGTCTTGGCCTCATGCTTTTCGCGGCGGTGAGCTTTCGGGTGGAGAATCCATCCATCGTGCAGCACGAGGAGCGCCGGGAGATGCCCGGCGGCGGAGGCATGGAGCAGATGGGCGGAGACATGGCCGCCGTGTCCGCCATGATGAAGAAACTGCAGGATAACCCGGAAGATATCGAGGCCATGCGCTCCCTTGGCATGTCGTTCATGGACATGCAGGCCTGGGATAAGGCCATGTCGTTCTGGGACATGATTCTCGAGCGTAACCAGAACGATGTGATGGCTCTCAATCAAAAGGGCTTTTGCCTTTTCGAGCTTGAGAAATACGCCGAGGCCGCAGAGTTTTTCGAGCGCATGCTGGCCATTGAGCAGCAGAATTTTCATGCCCACTACAATCTGGGCGTCATCTACAAGTATTATTTGACGCAGCCGGAGAAAGCCGTGGCCCATTTTCAGGCCGTGATCGACGCCGCGCCGGATGATCCCGGACTCGTCAGCAACGCACAGCGGGAACTGGACAGTAAGTAATCGTCCGACTGCTGTTTGACACCTCCAAGGGGCTAATGGTAATAGCCCTCGATTCCGCAAGCTTTAGTGGCCTGCCCAGGCGGGCCATGAATCATATCCTAAACTTGAACATTGTGGAGGAACTGATGAAACGTTTTTCTGGTCTCGTGATCGCTGCGTGCCTGACTTTGCTGACCAGTACGGCATTTGGTGCCGACACCGTCAAGATCGGCGTGGCGGGAGCGCACACAGGTGATCTGGCCTCTTACGGCCTGCCGACGGTCAATGCCGCCAAGCTCGTGGCGAAGGACATCAACGCCAAGGGCGGTATCGACGGCAAGCAGATCGAGCTTTTGATCCAGGACGAAGAGTGCAAGCCTGAAAAGGCGACCAACGCAGCGACCAAGCTCGTTTCCGACGGCGCGGTCGTGGTTGTCGGGCACATCTGTTCCGGCGCCACCAAGGCTGCCCTGCCCATTTATACCGAAGCCAAGATCGTGACCATGTCTCCTTCGGCCACCAACCCCGAGCTGACCCAGAGCGGCCAGTACCCCACGTTCTTCCGCACCATCGCTTCCGATGACGCCCAGGCTCTGCTTGGCGTCGACTTCGCCATCGACAAGCTGGGCGCCAAGAAGATCGCGGTGCTGCACGACAAGGGCGACTACGGCAAGGGTTACGCCGAGTACGCACAGAAGTTCATCAAGGAAGGCGGCAAGGCTGAAGTTGTCCTCTTTGAGGGCGTGACCCCCGGCGCCGTGGATTACTCCGCCGTGGTCCAGAAAGTTCGTCAGGCCGGCGCGGACACCGTCATGTTCGGCGGCTACCATCCTGAAGCTTCCAAAATCGTTTCCCAGCTGAAGAAGAAGCGCGTCGACGTGAAGTTCATCTCCGACGACGGCGTGAAGGACGACACCTTCATCAAGGTCGCAGGCGCCGATGCCGAAGGCGTTTACGCTTCCGGTCCCCAGGACGTCAGCGCTCTGGAAATGAACAAGGCCGCCAAGGCCGCTCACATGGCCGAATTCGGCACTGAGCCCGGCGCATTCTTCGACGCCGCCTATGCAGCCATGCAGGCCCTGGTCAACGCCATCGACAAGGCCGATTCCACCGACTCCGACAAGATCATGGCCGTGCTTCGCAGCGAAAACGTGGACACCACCGTCGGCACGATCAAGTTTGACGCCCGTGGCGATGCCGAAGGCGTAGGTTTCTCCATGTACCAGGTGCAGGGCGGCGCTTACGTGGAACTGAAGTAGGATCCCTCTTCCTATGCAGCTTTAACCGAGGGACGGGCATAGCCTGTCCCTCGGTTCTTTCAACAGACCGGCAGGCATTGGTCCGGAGCCGGAGCAGACGGGGAATTATGGACTGGCAATATTTCTTGGAACTTTTTCTGGGCGGCTTGACCCGAGGGAGCATCTACGCTCTCATCGCCATCGGCTACACCATGGTTTACGGCATCATCGAGCTCATCAACTTTGCCCACGGCGAGGTTTACATGCTCGGTGCCTTCGTTGGCCTGATCATCGCCAGCGTGCTCGGGATCATGGGTTTTCCCGCACCTGCCATCCTGGTCATCGCCGCTGTGGTGGCGATCATCTACTGCGCGGGATACGGGTACAGCATGGAGAAGATCGCCTACAAGCCCCTGCGCGGGGCAGGCCGTCTTTCTCCGCTCATTTCCGCCATCGGCATGTCCCTGTTTCTGCAGAACTACATCATCCTGGCTCAGACTTCCGACTTTCTGCCCTTTCCGCGCCTGATCCCGGATTTTGATTTCATCGAGCCCATCGCCCACGTTTTCGGGTCCTCGGACTTCGTCATCGTCGTCACCAGCGCATTCTCCATGGCGGGGCTGACGGCGTTCATCAAGTACACCAAGATGGGCAAGGCCATGCGCGCCACGGCTCAGAACCGCAAGATGGCCATGCTGCTCGGAGTCGATGCGGACAAGGTCATCTCCATCACCTTTATCCTCGGTTCGTCCCTGGCGGCGCTCGGCGGCGTGCTTATCGCCTCGCATGTCGGCATGGTCAATTTCGCCATCGGCTTTCTGGCTGGCATCAAGGCCTTCACGGCCGCCGTTCTGGGCGGCATCGGGTCCATCCCCGGAGCCATGCTCGGCGGACTCTTTCTGGGTTTGTCCGAAAGTTTCGCCACCGGCTACATTTCAAGCGACTATGAAGACGTCTTCGCCTTCACCCTGCTGGTGGTCTTTCTGATCTTCCGGCCTTCGGGAATCATGGGCAAGGCCAAGGTAGAGAAAGTATGATCAGAGGATGCAAACGTATCGAAGGGCGGACACGATAATGAACGAGTTGAAAAAATCCATCCTGGTCAGCCTGTGGTTCATGTTTCTGACCTTTCCCATCATGGTCATTCGCGTCAACACCATCGAAAAGACGGTGCTGTGGCGCTGGGAGAACATGGCCTGGATCGGGATCGGCAGTTTTGTGCTGTCCTTTGTGTGGCGCTGGGCCATACGGCGCAAGGAAGCGGGAGACGCGGTGGCGGCTTCCGGAGAAAAGAAGACCGGGAAACTGGCGGAGATGGCCAATAACCCCGCCCTGACCAATACGTTCCGGGCGCTGTTTCTGGTCATTTTTTTGGTTACGCCCTGGCTGGTGACCACCTATCAGACCAACATTCTCATCTCTTTTCTGCTTTACGTGGTGCTCGGGCTTGGGCTGAACATCATTGTCGGCGTGGCCGGACTTCTTTTTCTCGGGCATGCCGCCTTTTACGCCATCGGTGCGTATTCCTACGCGCTCCTGAACCAGTATTTCGGTCTTGGTTTCTGGGTCGCGCTGCCGCTCGGCGGCGTGATCGCGGCCCTGGCCGGCATCGCCCTGGCCTTTCCCGTGCTCCGGCTGCGCGGGGACTATCTGGCCATCGTCACCCTCGGGTTTGGCGAGATCGTGCGACTGGTGCTGGAAAACTGGAGCGATCTGACGGGTGGCCCGTCGGGCATCTCGAATATCCCGCGTCCGGGCCTTTTCGATGCCACGCTCTCCGTTGCGGATGCGAATATCTACATCTATTACATTGTGCTGGCGCTGGCCATCATCACCATCATCGCCGTGACCCGCCTCAAGGATTCGCGCATCGGCCGCGCCCTGCAGGCCCTGCGTGAAGACGAGATCGCGTGCGAGGCGATGGGCATCGACCGCGTCGGCGTGAAGGTCATGGCTTTTGGACTGGGCACGGCCTGGGCCGGGTTCGCCGGAGTCATTTTCGCTGCCAAGACCACCTTCATCAACCCGGCCAGCTTCACCTTTTTCGAATCGGCCATCATTTTGTCCATTGTCGTTCTGGGCGGGATGGGATCAAATCTCGGGGTCATTCTCGGCTCCGCCTTTCTGGTGCTTTTGCCCGAATATCTGCGCGCCTTCTCCGAGTACCGCATGATCCTTTTCGCCACGGCCATGGTGCTGATGATGGTCTTTAGGCCCCAGGGGCTCATTCCGGCCAAGGGGCGGTCCTACACCGTGGACGATCCTGAACTGAACGCGGCCGATGGAGGACGTATCTAGATGAAACCGGTACTCGACGTCACGGCTGTGTCCATGAATTTTGGAGGCCTGCGCGCTTTGAACGAAGTGCAGCTGGAGGTCCAATCGGGTGAGATCGTAGCGCTTATCGGCCCCAACGGGGCGGGTAAGACCACGTTCTTCAACTGCATCACCAGCATCTACGAACCGACCGAGGGCGAGGTCTGGTTTACGCCCCGGGATGGCGCGCGGACCAAGGTCAACGGCCTCAAACCCAACCTGGTCACCGAGCTCGGCATGGCCCGGACTTTTCAGAATATCCGTCTTTTCAAGAACATGAGCGTGCTCGAAAACGTCATGATCGCCCGTCATTGCCGGACCAAGACCGGCATATGGGGCGCGCTTCTGCGTTCTCCCGGAGTGCTGCGCGAAGAGAAGGAGATCGTGGACCGCAGCTACGAACTGCTCAAATACATGGGATTGCATAAATTCTACAAAGAGCTGGCCTGCAACCTGCCTTATGGCGCCCAGCGCCGTCTTGAAATCGCCCGCGCCCTGGCCACCGATCCGACGCTTCTTCTGCTCGATGAACCCGCCGCGGGCATGAATCCGCAGGAAACCGAGACGCTCAAGCACCTGGTTTTCAAGATTCGAGATGAAATGGACATGGCGATCCTGCTCATCGAGCACGATATGAGCATGGTCATGAGTCTTTCGGAGCGGATTTACGTCATGGAATACGGTTGCCTCATTGCAAGCGGCACCCCGTCCGAGATCAGCAGCGATCCTCGGGTCATTAAAGCCTACCTCGGGGAGGAAGCGCATGCTTGAGCTTAGGAACGTCTGCACATTTTACGGCAACATCCAGGCCCTGCACGGGATTTCCCTGCGCATCGACAAGGGCGAGATCGTGTCCCTCATCGGCGCCAACGGCGCGGGGAAGAGCACCACGCTCATGTCCATCTGCGGCGGAGTTCCCCCCAGAAGCGGCGAGATCCTGTTCGAAGGGCAGCCCATTCATGAGGTCAAGGCGGACAAGATCGTGCGCATGGGCATTTCGCAGGTGCCCGAAGGACGACTCATTTTTCCGGAAATGACGGTCATGGAAAATCTGGATTTGGGTGCGTTTCTGCGCAACGACAAGGACGGCATCGCCCAGGATCTGGAGTATGTGTTCACGCTCTTCCCCATTCTGGCCGAACGCCGCAAGCAATTGGGCGGGACCCTGTCCGGCGGCGAGCAGCAGATGCTGGCCATCTCCCGGGCGCTGATGGCCCGGCCCCGGCTTCTGCTTCTGGACGAGCCCTCTCTTGGCCTCGCGCCGATCATCATCGCTCAAATTTTCGACATCATCCGCAAGGTCAACGAATCGGGGACCACGGTCTTTCTGGTCGAGCAGAACGCCAACCAGGCACTCAAGATCGCCCACCGGGCCTATGTCATGGAAAACGGCCGCATAACGCTTGAAGACACGGGTGCGGCCCTGCTGTCCAACGAAGATGTCAAAAAGGCTTATCTGGGGATTTGACCCCGAAATGTGAATTACAACCCAATCCCCAGCATCGGGAGAGATGAAATATGGATAAATTTCTAGCCAAGGCGTTGACCTTTGACGATGTCCTGCTTGTTCCGGCGTACTCTGAGGTGACCCCGGACCAGGTCGTTTTGAATACACGGCTGACTCCGGCCATCGAGCTCAATATTCCCTTTTTGAGCGCGGCCATGGATACGGTCACGGAGTCGCGCATGGCCATTTCCCTGGCCCGGGCCGGGGGCATCGGCATCGTGCACAAGAACATGACTGTCGAGCAGCAGGCCCTTGAGGTCGTCAAGGTCAAGAAATCGGAGTCGGGCATGATCGTCGACCCGATCACCGTGGCCCCCGACGATACAGTCGGTCATGCCCTGGAGCTCATGCGCGACTACCGGATCTCCGGACTGCCGGTGGTCCTCGGCGACCATCTGGTGGGTATCGTCACCAACCGTGACGTGCGGTTCGTGACCGATATGGCCGCCAAGGTCAGCGAAGTCATGACCAGCAAGAAACTCATCACCGTGCCGGTCGGCATTTCCCTGGAAGATGCCAAGCGTCATCTGCACGACAACCGTATCGAGAAGCTTCTGGTCGTCGACGACAGCAATAAATTAAAAGGACTGCTGACCATCAAGGACATCGACAAGGTGCGCAAGTACCCCAATGCCTGCAAGGACGAGATGGGCCGCCTGCGTGTCGGTGCCGCCGTGGGCGTGGGCGCCGGGCGCGCCGAGCGCGTCGAGGCGCTGGTCAAGGCCGGCGCGGATGTCCTTGTTCTGGATTCGGCCCACGGCCATTCCAGAAATATCCTGGACGCGGTCCGCGCCACCAAGGCAGAGTGGCCGGATGTGCAGCTCATCGCAGGTAACGTGGCCACCTACGAGGGTGCCAAGGCCCTTATCGCCGCCGGAGTCGACGCGGTGAAGGTCGGCATCGGTCCCGGCTCCATCTGCACCACGCGCATCGTGGCCGGTGTCGGCGTGCCGCAGATCACGGCCATCATGGAATGCGTGCGGGCTTGCCGCGAAGCGGGGCGTTGCTGCATCGCCGATGGCGGGGTCAAATTCTCCGGGGATGTGGTCAAAGCCCTGGTCGCCGGGGCGGATACGGTCATGATGGGCTCCATGTTTGCCGGCACCGAGGAAAGCCCCGGAGAAAAAATTCTGTATCAGGGTCGGACCTACAAAATCTACCGCGGCATGGGTTCCATCGATGCCATGAAGGACGGCAGCAGCGACCGCTACTTCCAGGAAGGATCGCAGAAGCTCGTGCCCGAGGGCATTGTCGGTCGCGTTCCCTACAAAGGGTCCGTGCTTGAGACCATTGATCAGCTTGTCGGCGGGGTTCGCTCCGGGATGGGCTATCTGGGCGCCAAAGACATCGAGGCCATGCAGGAAAAAGCCCAGTTCGTGGAGATTTCCGCCGCAGGCCTGCGCGAAAGTCACGTCCACGACGTGATCATCACCAAGGAAGCGCCCAATTACAGGGTGGACGCGTACTGAAACTTTCGAGATTATAACCATCCGTGACAACGGATGGAGGAAAAAATGGATATACAAGAAAAAGTCATCATTCTGGATTTCGGATCCCAATACACCCAGCTCATTGCCCGGCGCACCCGTGAATCCGGAGTCTATTCCGAGATTCATCCGTGCACCATTACACCCGAAGAGCTCAAGGCCCTGCAGCCCAGCGCCATCATCCTTTCCGGCGGCCCGGCTTCCGTGTCCAGCCCCGACTCGCCCGGCATCGATCCCTCCATCTTCGAGTGGGGGCTTCCGATCCTCGGCATTTGCTACGGCATGCAGCTCATGGCTCATGTGCTTGGCGGAAAGGTCGCGCCTTCTCTGGACCGCGAGTATGGACGCAGCGACTTGCATTTCGAAGGGCATTGCCCCTTGTGGGAGACGCTTTCCGATGCCGGCAAGCTGACGGTATGGATGTCCCACGGCGACCATGTCCTGGCGGTTCCTCCGGGGTTTTCGGTCATGGCCAAGACCCAGAACATCGAGATCGCCGCCATGGCCGATGTCGGCCGCAAGATGTATGCGCTGCAGTTCCACCCCGAGGTGGCGCACACCGAGCAGGGCGATGAGATACTCAGAAACTTCCTTTTTCATGTGGTCGGGCTCAAATCCGTGTGGACCATGTCCTCTTTTGTGGATTCCATGCTGCAGGCGCTGCCGGAGCAGATCGGTGACGACAAGGTGGTGTGCGGCCTGTCCGGCGGCATCGATTCCACTGTCGTGGCCGTGCTTTTGAACAAGGCCATCGGCAAGAACCTGCATTGCATTTTCGTCGACAACGGGCTCCTGCGGGCGGGTGAAGGCGACGAGGTCATCGGCTATCTGCGCCAGCATTTCGACCTGAACCTGCATTACATCAAGGCGCAGGACAAATTCCTGTCCCGTCTTGAGGGCCTTGAAGATCCGGAGCAGAAGCGCAAGATCATCGGCTACACCTTCATCGAGGTTTTCGAGGAAGAGGCCAAGAAGATCCCGGGGGTCAAGTATCTGGCCCAGGGCACGCTCTATCCCGATGTCATCGAATCCATCAGCTTCAAGGGTCCCTCCGCGGTGATCAAGAGCCATCACAACGTCGGCGGTCTGCCTGAAAAGATGGACCTCGCCCTGGTCGAGCCGCTGCGCGAATTGTTCAAGGACGAGGTGCGTAAAGTCGCCCAGGAACTTGGCCTGCCCGATTTTATCGTCTGGCGCCACCCGTTCCCGGGTCCGGGTCTTGCCATTCGGGTCATCGGCGAGATCACCGACGAGCGTCTTGAGATTTTGCGTCAGGCCGACAAGATCGTGCAGCACGAACTGATGGCCTCGAACTGGTACTACAAGGTCTGGCAGGGATTTGCCGTGCTGTTGCCGCTGAAGACGGTGGGCGTCATGGGCGACGAACGAACTTACGAACACGTCATCGCCCTGCGCATTGTCGACTCCATAGACGCCATGACCGCGGACTGGAGCAGGATTCCGACAGAGATCCTCGGACGGATGTCGAGCAGGATCATCAATGAAGTCAAAGGGGTGAATCGCGTGGTGTACGACATTTCGTCCAAGCCGCCGAGCACGATCGAGTGGGAATAGCCGTCCAAAACACACCTCTTACGGAGATGAACCTATGTTTGGAATTGGGTCCACGGAACTTATAGTTATTCTGATTGTCGCACTGATCGTCATCGGGCCGGCCAAGCTGCCGGAAATGGCCAAGTCGCTTGGAAAGGCCCTGGGCGAATTCCGCCGGGTCAGCACCGATGTGAAGCGGACCATCGAGATGGAAGCCGAGCAGTCCGAGCAGAAGGAAAAGACGGCGCAGGCCAAGAAAGAACTCTTTCCTGAAACCGTCGCCAAAGCCCCTGCCGAGCCCGAGGCTGCAGCGGCTCAAGCTCCCGATCAACCTGCCGGGCAGTCCGCCGAGGAACCCGCCGCGCAGCCCACCCAGGGCGAAAAGGACAAGGCATGAGCGAAGAGCGCGCCGATCGGGACAGGACGCAGGACGAAGCGGGAGCTGAAGCGGAAGAAATATCTTCCGCGAGTCAGGCGGAAGCTGATTCCGAAGTCTCCGCTCTTTTTGACTCTCCCGAGACGGAAGATCTCTCCGGCGAGGGCCAGGGGGACGCTTCTGCATTCGATGCGGGGCCAGATGTAGGGCCTGATGCGGGGAATGGCGAATTCGAGCCGCTTGAAAATTCGCCCGCGCACGATTCCGAGACCGGTTCGACCGAGGCCCCGGGCGCGGAGGATGCGGCCGAAAGCGCTTCCGCCATAGCGGCCAAGGGAGAGGCCGGCGTTGCAGCAGCCGCAGACGAGCCCGAAGAGCAGGAGCCCGTGCATGAGATGACGTTCACAGAGCACCTGAATGAGCTGCGGGTGCGTCTGATGCGCTGCATCATCGCGGCATTCGTGGGCCTTTTGGCCTGTTACGCGTTTGCCGAGCAGCTTTTCATGCTGCTCATGCAGCCGCTCATTACATTGCTCGAACCTTCCGGCGGCTCGCTCATCTACACAGGCTTGCCTGAAGCCTTTTTTACCCACCTGAAAGTCGCGGCCATCGCCGGCCTTTTTGTGGCCAGCCCCTACATTTTCTATCAGCTCTGGATGTTCATCGCTCCCGGTCTCTACGAAGGTGAGCGAAAATACATGATCCCCATCGCGTTGTTCTCGGCCATTTGTTTTGTGAGCGGGGCACTTTTTGGGTATTATGTGGTTTTCCCGTTTGGTTTTCAGTTTTTTCTGGGTTATGCTTCCGATGTCATTAAACCCATGCCCTCGGTCAAGGAGTACTTCAGTTTTTCGACCAGCATGCTTTTTGCGTTCGGATTTATTTTTGAGTTGCCGCTGTTCATGTTTTTCCTTTCGGCCTTGGGGCTTGTGAAGCACGCGACATTGCGCAAATTCCGCAAATTCGCCATCTTGGGAAGTTTTGTTGTCGCAGCGGTGCTCACCCCGCCGGACGTTGTCTCGCAGTGCCTCATGGCCGGACCGCTGTGTCTGCTGTATGAAGTGGGCATTTGGGTGGCCTATCTGGTCGAAAAGAAGAAGAAGCCCAAAGAGTCCCCGGCGGAAGAGGACGAGGCAGCGGAAGCCAAGGGATAACCAAAGGGCCGGGTTCATGAGCCTGGCCTTTTCATTGCAGGAGACGCTATGCATCCTCGTACAGGCCGTATCGATCGCCAGACCCGGGAAACTCAGATTTCCGTGGTCGTCAATCTCGACGGGAAGGGCGTCTGTTCCGTGCGAACAGGCTTCGGATTCGCCGATCACATGCTTGACCTGCTGGGGCATTGGGCCGGTTTTGATCTGGAGATTTCCTGCACGGGAGACCTGCATATCGATGCGCATCATTCTCTGGAGGACATCGGATTGTGTCTGGGCAACGCCTTGAACATGGCCCTCGGCGAGCGTCGCGGCATCGCACGGGTCGGTTGCGCAAAGGTGCCTATGGACGAGGCCCTGACCGAGGTCTGTTTAGATCTTTCAGGAAGGTCCTATCTGGTATATGAAGAAAACGTCTTGCCGGCCGTCATCGCCGGGCAGGAGAAGGATCTGTGGCGTGAATTTCTGAAATCGCTGGCGTCAAAGGCGGGCATGAACCTGCATGTGCGCATGCTTTACGGACAAAACGGTCATCATCTGCTGGAATCGGTATTCAAGGGACTCGGCCTGGCCTTGCGTCAGGCCGTGTGCGTGGAACGCGAAGACGTGCTCAGCACCAAGGGAGGTCTTGACTCATGAGATACATCATTCTGGCTTTGCTTCTTACCTGTACAGCCTGCGCTGGTCCCACGCGCTGGCCGGCGGTTGAGTCCCAGGTCACGCTGGCGGTGGCGCATTTTGTCCATCCGCAGCATGATTGGGAACTCATGGCCGGCGTGCTGCCCGAGGAAGCTTCGGTGGTCACCCAGGAATCTTTGGACGCACTGGATGGGCAATTGGCCGCCCTGCTGGAGAAAAGCGATCTCCGTACGGTCCTGCATGCCGCCTCGGTGCAGGGCTGCGAGGAAATCGTGCAGGCCGAAAAGGAGCGTCCGCGCTTCGAGACCCTTGAGTACTGGAAGAGCGTGGGCACGTGCATCAAGGCCGACTACCTGCTCGTGCCCTATGTGTCCCAGTGGCAGGAGCGCGAGGGCGGCGAATGGGGCGTGACCCGTCCGGCCGGGGTGACCCTGGACCTGTATCTGATCAAGACGGCCACCGGAGAAGTCCGCCGCTATCATTTTGAGGAAGAACAGCAGGGGCTGGCCGAAAACCTGCTCAAGGGCGGCCGTTTCTTTAAACGCAAGGGCCGCTGGATCACTCCGCTTGAGATCGCGGCCGAAGCACTGGAAGAAGGGACAAGGGTTCTGGGTTTATGAACATATTTCCGGCGGTGGACATAAAGGACGGCAAGTGCGTGCGCTTGCGTCAGGGGGTTGAGGATCAGGTCACAGTTTTTTCCGACGATCCGGTGGCCATGGCCCGGCAGTGGGTAGAGGCCGGGACCAGATGGCTGCACGTCATCGATCTTGACGGGGCTTTCAGCGGCACGCCGCGCAACATGGAACTCATTCGCGAGCTGTGCTCCGCCGTGTCCATCCCCGTGCAGCTCGGCGGCGGAATCAGGAGCCTCGATGTCGCCGGTAAGTATCTGGAAGCCGGGGTCACGCGTCTTATCATCGGCACCGTGGCTCTCGAAGATCCGGACCTGTTCCGTGAACTCTGCCAGGCCTATCCGGGCCGTATCGGCGTGTCCCTGGATGCCCGCGACGGCCATCTGAAGACCAAGGGCTGGGTCGAGGACGCGGGCAAGACCGTGGCCGACGTGGTGCCGGAGCTCGAAGCCGCCGGGGCGGCGTTTTTCATCTACACCGACATCAGCCGCGACGGGATGCAGTCGGGGGTCAACATTCCGGCTCTCGAATCTCTGCTGGGCATGACGGACCGGCCCGTGCTCATCGCCGGCGGCATCTCCACCCTGGAGGACGTTCAGGCCGTGCACCCTCTGCGCGAGCGGGGCCTGGCCGGAGTGATAACTGGCAAGGCCATCTACGCCGGAAGCCTGGATCTCAAGGCCGCCCTGGACTGGCTGGCGGCGCAGAACTAGTTTTTTTCGTTATCTCCAAAAAAAGAACGCCCGGTCATTAAGATCGGGCGTTCTTTTTTGGCGCAGTGAAAAGCGGACTATTTGGTGCCGAAGATCTTGTCCCCGGCATCGCCAAGGCCAGGCAGGATATAGCCGTTTTCGTTCAGGCGCTCGTCCACGGCCGCGACGTAGATGTCCACGTCGGGGTGCGCTTCAGTGATGCGTTTAAGGCCCTCGGGCGCGGCGACCAGAAAGAGGCCGCGGATGCTGGTGCAGCCGGCGTTCTTCAGGCAGCGGATGGTCGCGTCCAGGGTTCCGCCCGTGGCCAGCATGGGGTCGAGAATGAGGGCCATGCGCTTGTTGATGTTTTTGGCCAGCTTCACATAGTATTCCACGGGCTGCAGGGTCTCTTCATTGCGGTAGAAACCGACAACGCTGACCTTGGCGCCGGGGATCAGATCGAGCACGCCGTCCTGCATACCCAGGCCCGCGCGCAGGATCGGCACGACAGTTATCTTCTTGCCCTTGATGACGTCCACCATGACGGGGCCGGCCCACCCTTGCACGGTCTTCTTTTCGGTCTCCAGGTCTTTGGTGGCCTCGTAGGTCAGCAGTCTGGCGACTTCGGACGCGAGTTCCCGAAAATTCTTGGTGCTGATGTCATGCTTGCGCATGAGTCCGAGCTTGTGCTTGATGAGTGGATGGTCCGCCACGAATACTGCCATGTGAGTCTCTCCTTGCCATGGTCGATGGGATTGCTGCCTTTGGAAGCCTGAATTGTGTGCCCCTTCCTATTCTTCCCCTCTCGTCCGGTCAAGACGGCCTTTGCCTGCGGGAGCAGGCGCGCGCAGGTGCAGCGCGGCGCTGGCAATGAGATAGGCGCTGACCGGGGCGGTGGCGAAAAGAAAGAGGGTGATGAGCAGTTCGTGCAGGCTCAAGGTATGCTCCTGGCCGCTGAAATGCAGAACCGACGCGACCAGGATGCCGCCAACGCCCAGCGTGGTGGCCTTGGTCGGTCCGTGCAGGCGGGTGAAGATGTCGGGCAGACGGGCCAGCCCGATGGAACCGATGAGCGCGAACGCGCCGCCGATCAGCAGAAAAAAGGAGATGAGCGTTTCAATGAATATGGCCGGCATGGTGCGCTCCTATTCGATGATGTCGCCGCGCAGCAGGTACTTGCACAGGGCCACGGTTCCGATGAAGCCCATCATGGCGATGAGCAGGGCCGCCTCGAAGAATTCGGTCAGATTCTGATGAATGCCCAGCAGCACCAAGAGGGCGATGGTGTTGATGGCCATGGTGTCCAGGGCCAGGATGCGGTCGGGGAGGGTCGGTCCGGCGAAAAGCCGCCAGAAATTGAGCGCCAGGGCAACGGCGATACAGAAAAAAGCGATGGAGATGGCTGTGCTCAGCATGGGAATATCTCCTTTAAGGGCGCTTCGTAGCGCTGTTTGATGCGTTGTATGAGCCGGGCTTCGTCATCCAGGTCCAGGACGTGAATGAGCAGGCTGCGTCGATCTTCCGCCACCTGCGACGACACTGTCCCGGGAGTGAGGGAGATGGTGTGGGCCAAGAGGGTGATGGCGAAATCGTTCTTCAGATCCAGGGGGAGGGTGATGAAGGCCGGGCGCAGCCGCCGGACCGGGCCGAGTATGAGGCGGGCCACGGTCAGGTTGGCGATGACGATGTCAAAGAAGAAGACGGCCAGGTAGGCGACCAGGGTAAGCGGGCTGCGCATGCACGGCTGATCGGGCCAGAATCTGATCGTGAAGAGCGGGATGGCCATGGCGAGCAGCGCTCCGAGGACCATCTGCCCGGGGGCCACCGTATTAACGAGCAGAAGCCAGATCAGCCACAAGAACAGGCTGAACATGGGTTGCGGCAGCAAACGTTTCATGGGGTCGCTCCGCCGAGAACGGCGCGGATGTAGTTTTCGGGCGCAAGGAGTTGTCTGGCCGTGGCCTCGGTGTAGGCGGTTACGGGACCGGCCATGATTGCCAGAGCCACTCCCGCCAGAATCAGCGCGGCAGCGGGCGCGAGCCGTGGCCATGACACAGCGGTTCCGGAAAGAGGGATGCCCTCGGTTTTCCAGAAGAGCATGCTCCCGCAGCGGCCAAGAGCGACAAGGGCGACAAGGCTGCCGCCAAGGGCAACGGGCCAGAGCCAGACAGCCTTGGGCGCTGAGGCGGCCTGCAACAGCAGCACCTTGCCGACAAATCCGGACAGCGGGGGCAGGCCTGCGGCGCCCATGGCGCCAAGGAGAAAAAGGGCTCCGAGCAGGTTTGGCTGCGACATGGGCGGGCCTGGCTCAAGCATGTCCCCCGCCAGGCCGCCCGTCAGGCCGCGTTGCCGGGCGGCCTGGTCGGCCAGCAGAAAGAGTCCGGCCATGACCAGGGTTGAGTGCGGTAGGTAGTAGAGGCTCGCGCTTATCCCGGCCTCGTTCCAAAGCCCAATGCCTGCCAGCAGCGAGCCGACGGAGACAATGACCAGCCAGGCCAGGAGCATCCTCAGGCTCCTGCTGCCGAGGACGCACATCGACCCTGCGGCCAGGGTCGCAAGAGCCAGGGGAAAGAGCAGCTCGGCCGCGTCCGGAACGGGGCCTTGGCTTGAGAAGATGAGCGATTGCGTGCGCAGAATGGCATAGACGCCAACCTTTGTCATGATGGCGAAAAGGGCGGCCACGGCGGGGAGCACGGAGGCGTAGAGGCCGGGCAACCACAGGAAGAGGGGCAGGATGGCGGCTTTCAGCCCGAACACGCAGAGGAGCAGCAGGGCGCTTGCGCGCAGCAGAGGCGCCTGACCCGGGGTGCTGCCCGCTACCTTGAGGGCCAGATCGGCCATGTTCAGGGTTCCGCAGACTCCGTACAGGGTGCCAAGGGCGATGAGGAAAAGGCTTGAGCCAATAAGGTTCAGGACCACGTAGCGCAGGGCGTTTCGCGTGCGTTCGGGGCCTTGCCCGTGCATGGCCAGGCAATAGGAAGCGATGAGCAGGATTTCAAAGAAAACGAAAAGATTGAAGAGGTCGCCGGTCAGGAATGCGCCGTTTATACCCAGAATTTGCAAGGGGAAGAGGACGTGAAAATCGCGTCCTCGCAGGTCGTCGCCACAGCAGGCGTGGAGCAGGACAGGCAGAGCCAGGAGCGCGGTCAGCGCGAGCATGAGGGCGCTGAGCCTGTCGAGCACCAGAACTATGCCGAACGGCGCGGGCCAGTTGCCGAGCTCGTAGATTTCGATGTGGCCGTCTTGGGCGCCGGATAGCAGAAAGAGGGTCGCGGCGAGCAGCGCGCATGCCGTCACGATGGAGACGAGGCGTTGCGCAAAGACGCCTTTGCGGACCAGCAGAAGATTTATCATGCCTGCGCTCAGCGGCAGGAGCAGGGGGATCAGAATCCAGTGGCTCATGAGTTGTCGTCCTTTCCGTCGACATGGTCGTTGCCCAGTTCCCCAATGGCGCGCAAGGCCAGGATGACCACGAAGGCGGTCATGCCGAAACCGATGACGATGGCGGTCAGGACCAGCGCCTGCGGCAGGGGGTCGGCCGTAACCCCGGAGCTTGTGGCCAGGGGCGGAGCGCCGGTCATCAGGCGGCCGCTGAAGAAGAGAAAGAGGTTGACCGCATAGGACAGGAGCGAGAGTCCAAGGACCACGGAGAAGGTCCGGGCGCGCAGCACCAGATATGTCCCGCAGCCGACGAGCACGGCGATGACCAGGGCGGCGAGCGCTTCCATCAGCGATTCTTCCCGGGATGCGTCCCACGCCGGGTCAGTTTGCCCAGGTTGGCCAGGATGAGCATGATCACCCCGACGACGGTCAGGAAAACGCCCAGGTCAAAAACCATGGCGCTGGCCAGTTCGAATTCGCCGATCACCGGCAGGCTGACGTGTCCGAATGTGGATGTCAGGAAGGGATGGTTCAGCAGCAGACTGGCAGCCCCGGTCGCGGCGGCGATGAGCACCCCGGCGGCGATGAGCGGATGGAAGGGCAGGCGCCACTGTCGCTGGGTCCAGGCGGTGCCGTTGGCCATGTACTGCAGAATGAGGGCCACGGCCGTGACCAGCCCCGCAATGAATCCTCCCCCGGGCGCATTGTGTCCGCGCAGGAAGAGGAAGGCCGAGACCAGCAGGGCCAGGGGCAGCAGGAAGCGGGTCATCTGTGACAGGATCAGTGGATGGGGTTCGGCGGCCCAGGGCCGTCCGTCCTGGTCGAGCAAAGGAATCGGCAGGCGCAGGTTGTCGAGCAGGGCGAAGATGCCGATGGCGGCCACGGCCAGGACAGTGACCTCGCCGAGGGTGTCGAATCCGCGGAAATCGACCAGAATGACGTTGACCACGTTGGCCCCGCCTCCGCCGGGCAGGCTTTGCTCCATGAAAAAGGAGGAGATGGAGTCAAGAGGACGGGTCAGCATGCCCCAGGCCAACAGACCACATCCGCCTCCTGCGCCGACGGAAAGGAGAAGATTCCGGAACCGTGCGGATGGCCGGGACTGCGGCTGATGACGCCGAGGGATGAAAAAAAGGGCCAGCAGCAAAAGCATGATCGTCACCACCTCGACGCTGAGCTGCGTCAGGGCCAGGTCCGGGGCGGAAAAACGCACGAAGACCAGGGCCACGAGCAGGCCGACCACGCTCAGGGCAATGATCGCGGACAGGCGCTGGGCGTGCCAGCGCACGGTCAAGAGCCCGGCGGCCATGAGCAGCAGCGCGCCCATGAGGGACGGGCCGTCGATGGGGGTGACGGGGAGCGGTCCGGTGATGGCCGCGCCCGGCAGCGGCAGAATCATGGCCAGGCTCGCCATGCCCAGGAGCAGGGCCGCCGAACGCTGCAGGGACCCGTTGTCCATGCCGCGCAGGAAGGCGCGCGCGGTGCGGATCAGGGCGTCTTCCGCAGCATGGAAGAGGGCGGCCGCATCGGGGGAAAAGGGCAGGCGTTCGTGCAGGGCAAAGAGCCTGCGCCGCGCCGCGTAGAGTGCAAATCCGCCGCCAAGGGCAACAAGGCTCATGAAGAGCGGCGTGTTGAATCCATGCCAGACGGCCAGACTGTAGTGCGGCAACGTTTCGCCAGTCACGCTGGTGGCGGCCAGGCGCAGCAGCGGCCCCACGGTCAGGCCCGGCAGGATGCCCACCAGCAGGCACAGCCCGGCCAGGATCTCCACCGGCACTTTCATGAAGCGCGGGGGTTCGTGGGGTGGGTATTTGGGCAGGCCCTGCGGCTCGCCGTTGAAGAAAACATCGTGGATGAACCGGGCCGAATAGGCCACGGCAAAAACTCCGGCCAGGGTCGCGGCCGCCGGGAGAATCCGCCACGCCGAGCCGAGCAGGCCTACGTGCAGGGTTTCGGCGAAAAACATCTCTTTCGACAGAAAGCCGTTCAAAAGCGGCACTCCGGCCATGGCCGCCGAGGCGATCATGGCCAGGGCCGCGGTGTGGGGCATGTATTTCCACAGGCCATTCAGGCTACGCATGTCCCGGGTTCCGGTTTCGTGGTCGATGATGCCTGCGGCCATGAACAGCGAGGCCTTGAAGGTGGCGTGATTGATGATGTGAAATACTGCGGCCACGGCCGCCAGGGGCGTGTCCAGCCCGAAGAGGAGCACGATGAGGCCGAGGTGGCTGATGGTCGAGTAGGCCAGGAGCCCTTTCAAGTCATGCTGGAAGATGGCGATGTAGGCGCCCATGAGCAAGGTGGTCAGCCCGACGCCGCCCACGGTGAAAAACCAGAGGTCCGTGCCGGCCAGGACCGGGTAGAATCTGGCCAGCAGAAACACGCCCGCTTTGACCATGGTGGCCGAGTGCAGGTAGGCGCTGATGGGCGTGGGCGCGGCCATGGCCCTCGGTAGCCAGAAATGGAAGGGAAATTGCGCCGATTTGGTGAACGCGCCGATCAGAATGAGCACAAGCGCCGGAACATAGAGCGGATGGGCGCGGATCAGGTCGCCCTGGGGCAGAATGTGGGAGATCTGGTATGTCCCGGCCATCTGTCCCAGCAGCAGGAATCCGGCCAGCAGGGCCAGGCCGCCGCTGCCGGTGACGATAAGGGCCATGCGCGCCCCCTGCCTGGCATCCGCGCGATGCTGCCAGTAGCCGATGAGCAGAAAGGAGGACAGCGAGGTCATCTCCCAGAAGATGAGCATCAGAATCAGGTTGTCGGACAGTACCACGCCCAGCATGGAGCTCATGAACACAAGCAGCAGACCGTGGAGGCGGCCCATGGGGTCTTTTTCCGAGAGGTAGTAGCGGGCATAGATGATCACCAGAAGCCCGATGCCCAGCACCAGAAGCGCGAACAAGGCGGCCAGGCCGTCCATGCGCAGGGTCAGGGCAAGACCGGCGTCGTCCACCCATGATCGGTGCATGGATGCGGGATTGCCTTGAAATGCCTGCATGAGGGGCGTCATGGTCAGCACAAGGGTGCATGCGGTCACGGCCATGGCCGACCAGGTGCAGACGTTGCGTCCGAAGCGTATGGTCAGGGGCGGGAGCGCGGCTCCCAGGAGTGGGAGCAGGATGAGAATGAGTACGTTCATACCATGCTCGCAGTGGCTTGCTTGGAATGCTTCGGCCCACGACGTTGTGAGCGTTCATCTGCTTTGGTGATCAAGAACTCTGTCGACGTCGCATCACTCCGCGGGAATTATCGTGTTGCTCCGGCAGGATTGCCGGTTGGCAACGATCAACCCCGTGGACGCGGGTCGCGAAATTGAACCAGATCTTAGCTTAGATGTTCAAAATGGATTGCGTCAACCGGGTTGGGCAAAATAAAACATGTCCGTCTGCGTCATTTTTTTTGGCGAAAAGCGCGCAGGACTCTCTGAGATGTTTTTTTGATGCCGGACGGGATAAAAAACTGTTCAATCCTGAAATAATTTCGTATTCACCTATGCACAAATTCTTATTCGTGTGGCTGCACTGCGGAAAATTTATCAAGGAAGAATTGCCAAAGTTTGTCGATATTCATGCCGGAGTGGCTGGAGATGAGCAAAGGTGGTTTTTCCGTACCCAGAAGTCGTTGCCATGCGACCTGATTTGCGCTTCGGACAGGTTGTTTGCATTTATCGGCCTTGGTCATCACGGGGAATACATCCATTCCTTGAGCCCTGATGTATGTGATCAGTTCTATGTCGAGGGCCTGGGGCGGGAGCCGTGAGTCAAGCAAGGCGACCACTCCAAAGAGGCGGGGGTTGTTTTTCAAGTATCTGTTTATGAGCGTGGCCCATTTTTCGCGTTCCGTTTTGGAGCAACGGGCATATCCGTATCCCGGAAGGTCCACGAGATAGAATTCTTCCGGGCTGACCCTGTAAAAGTTCAGGCTGCGGGTCTTGCCGGGAGTCGAACTGATTTTCGCAAGGTTTTTTCTGCCGGTGAGTTTGTTCAGCAGGGACGATTTTCCGACATTGGAGCGTCCGGCGAGAGCGAGTTGGGGAAGCGGCATTTCTTCCAGTTGATCGATGGTGTAGATTGTCTTTTCTAAAATTACGGTGCTGGGCATGAAACTACCATTTCCCGGGGCTAGGGTTCTTGACGAAATGCGTTTTGATCAGGCAGTGATAGAAAGAATTGTCTTGGTTATCAATAATTAATTGGAGGCATACTATGCGTGCGTTGCTCGTGCTCTTGAGCGCCGTTTTCATGTTGAGCGGGTGTACCAAGGAAGTGAAGTTGGTTTCGGCCAGCGCTGCCCAGGAGCCCCTCCGGGTGGAAGAAGAGGCCACTGTCGAATTGCGTCTGAGTGAAATGGAACTGACCAAATACGTGGATGCCGACACCGGGATCTGGACCGAGGCCAGGAATGCAGGGCTCATCAAGGTCTTCAACAAGATTTTGAACAAAGATATCGTCATCGTCCCCGTGGCCGGAATGACTCCGCTGGGGCAAATGGACGGGGCGTATACCCAGAGCGGGCTGCTCAATACCCAAGGAGACCCGGAGACCGGCGATCTGGTCCAGAACTTTCTGGTCTCGACCAGTTTTGTCGGCGACCTGGCCCTTGGGGGACAGATCATCTCTCTGGAAGAGGACCGCTATATCGCCGGCATGCATGATGTGCTCTACGCCATGCTCTATCAGACGGTGCCCGAAACCTTGCCGTCCTACGTCGCCATCGCTGAACCTGTCGGCGAACTTGGCAGCAGCTTTTATCGCGTTATCGGTATGGCCGAAATCAAGCAGCTCATGCAGGATAATACTGTCGCGCTGCCCAAAGAGCAGGGCGGAGCGACAGGAGTATTGTGCAATCTTGAGATCGTGGTCAGC
This sequence comes from Desulfomicrobium baculatum DSM 4028, assembly GCF_000023225.1. Classification (NCBI taxonomy): domain Bacteria; kingdom Pseudomonadati; phylum Thermodesulfobacteriota; class Desulfovibrionia; order Desulfovibrionales; family Desulfomicrobiaceae; genus Desulfomicrobium; species Desulfomicrobium baculatum. The sequence continues at coordinate 2,849,916 of NC_013173.1, read as the reverse complement.
GACCGTGAGGTCGAGGCCGGAGATCGCATTTTTCTCATGAACGTCGATGTGGCAGCCCTGGATCCGGATGCCGTCATCGCCCAGGACGAGCCCGACACGGTGGTGGTTCTGCCGCCGCATTCCGATACCGTGGGTGAGCCCTCGGAGCAGAAATAGCACATGGAATTTGTGGTTATAAATGGCCCCAATCTGGGCTTTCTGGGACAGCGTCAGCCGGAAATATACGGAGCAACAGGTATGGACGCGCTCCCCGGGATGGTTGAAAGACTGCTCGGGGACGACGCCGCACGCATTCGTTTGACGCAGTTTCAGTCCAATTCCGAAGGCGCTCTCATTGACCGCCTCGAAGAGGCGTGGAAGGTCAAGAGCGACGGGGTTGTCCTTAATGCCGGGGCCTACACCCACACCAGTCTTGCCTTGGCCGATTGTCTGGCCTGGATCAGGATTCCCTGTGTCGAGGTCCATTTGAGCAACGTGCATGCCCGCCAGTCCACCATACGGCACAAAAGTCTTATCGCGCGGCACTGCATCGGGGCTATTGCCGGTTTCGGCATTATGAGCTATGCGCTCGCAGTCCAGGCGCTTTGGCAGCGTCTGACCCAGCCCTGAGGCTCTGCCAAGGCGTCGACAGGGACAAATCTATGGAGGAAGCAAGGCAAGCATGTTAGCTACGAGTGATTTCAAGAAAGGTAAGAAGATAGAGATTGACGGCGCTCCGTGCGAGATTCTGGAGTGCAGTCATTACAAGCCGGGCAAGGGCGGTGCGTTCATGCGCACCAAGTACCGCAACCTGCTCACCGGATCAGTGGTCGAGCAGAATTTTCGTTCCGGGATCAAATTCCCCAAGCCGGACCTGGAAGTCCGGGAAATGCAGTACCTGTACAATGAAGGCGAAAGCTATGCCTTTATGGATATGACAACCTTTGAACAGATTTCCGTCCCGCACGATCTCATCGGCGAAAAGGGAGGCTACCTGAAGGAGGCCCAGGCCTATAAGGTCATGCTGTATCAAGGGCGTCCTCTGGATCTGGAAATGTCCGGCTCCGTGGTCCTGGAAGTGACCATGACCGATCCCGGCATGAAGGGCGACACCGTTACCGGAGCCTCCAAACCCGCGACCCTGGAGACGGGGATTGTGGTCAACGTCCCGCTTTTCGTCGAGATTGGAACCAAGATCAAGGTCAATACGGAAACGGGCGAATATCTCGGCCGCGAATAGTTTGGTTGATCGACAGCATCCAAAAGGCCATGGAGAGCGCTCTGTGGCCTTTTGTTTTTGCAACTGTCCCAGCATGGAAAAAAACGCATGACTAAAGACGGCAACAAGCTCGTACGGGAAATTTGTGCGCTGGTCTTTGCCTGTTCCCTGGCACTTGTGACCTTGGCCCTGTATTCCTATTCTCCCGCCGACCCCGGATTCAACCATCAGTCCGTGGCCGGCCACAAGACGCAGAATCTGGTCGGCACCCTGGGCGCATATGTGGCCGGAGGACTGGTCGATCTGTGTGGCGCGGCGGCATGGCTGTGGCCTGTTTTCTTCGCCCTGGCCGCGGCGATGCTCTTTTTTCCGAGCTTTCGGCCACATTGGCTGCGCTGGATCGGCGGCATCATGCTGGCGATCCTGGTTCCGCTCTGGCTGCATTTTGCGGTCCTGAGTCTGGATCTGTCCGAATCAGGCATGGTCAGCGGCGGATTTGTCGGACGGACCCTGTATGCGCTGCTGCAGCGCGTCTTCGGCAACTACGGCTTTGTGCTTGTTGCCGTCTGCCTGACCCTTATCGCAGGCCGACTGCTTTTTGGCATGTCATACCGCGCGTTGGTGGAAAAATGCGCGGGCTGGTTGTCGGTGGTGCGGGGCTTTTTTCAAAGATTCCGGGACTGGCGGTCAGAACGCTCCATTGCGGTCGATCTTCCATCTCCTCAGGCACAGCGGCCGCCTGCCAAACCGCGCAAGCCCGCTGAGGACGCGCGTGCGGCAGAACCCCGGATCATACCCAAGCCCCAGCCCAAACCAGTAAAGCCTGCCGCTCCTGCCAGACCGGCAACTTCCGGCAGCAGCCTGCCGCCCCTTGATCTTTTGGCCCAGGTGCCGGCCTCGCGCATTGCGATCCCGAAGGCGGTTCTGGACAGGCAGTCCCAGGCCCTGACCTCCTGTTTCGCCGATTTCGGTATTCAGGGCGAGGTGCAGGGAGTGCAGCCCGGACCGGTCATCACCATGTTCGAGTTCAAACCCGCGCCGGGCGTCAAGGTCAGCCGCATCGCCAATATGAGCGATGACCTGGCCTTGGCCCTGAAAGCCCGGGCCGTGCGTATCGTGGCCCCGCTCCCCGGGCGCGACACCGTGGGCATTGAAATTCCCAACGAACAACGCCAGACCGTCTACCTGCGCGAAATCATCGATGATCCGGCCTTTGCCGACACCAAGGCCCAGCTGCCCCTGGCTTTGGGCATGGACATCCAAGGCAACCCCAAGATCGCCGATCTGGCCAAAATGCCGCACATGCTCGTGGCCGGCGCAACCGGCGCGGGCAAGTCCGTGTGCCTCAACTGCCTGCTCCTGAGCATCGTCTACAAGCACGATCCCGAGCATGTGAAGCTGCTGCTGGTCGACCCCAAACGCATCGAGCTGGCCGTCTACGGAACGCTTCCGCACCTGGTTCATCCCGTGGTCACGGACATGCATCTGGCCAAAAATGCCCTGGAATGGGCGGTCTACGAAATGGAGCAGCGCTACGAGGCCATGGCCAGAACAGGCGTGCGCCACATCACCACCTACAATCAGAAACTGGCCGAGATGGGTGACGACCGTCCCGAGGACATGCGCGACCTGAAACCCTTTCCCTATCTCATCATCGTGGTCGACGAACTGGCCGACATGATGATGACGGCGGCCAAGGAAGTGGAAGGCAGCATCGTCCGCCTGGCCCAGTTGGCGCGGGCCTCGGGCATTCACCTCATCCTGGCCACCCAGCGCCCTTCCGTGGACGTGGTCACAGGCATCATCAAGGCCAACTTCCCCTCGCGCATCGCCTTCCAGGTCAGTTCCAAGCATGATTCGCGGACCATCCTCGACGGCATCGGCGCGGAATACCTCCTCGGCCACGGCGACATGCTCTTCAAACTCAGCGGCGGCAACATACAGCGCGTGCATGGCGCCTTCGTGGGCGACGACGAGATCGCACGCGTGGTCAAATATTGGGAGAAACAGCGGCCCCAGCGTTTCGAACTGGATTTCGCCGAGTGGAACACCGCCGGTGAGAGCGGAGGCGAAGGCAACGGCGGTTCAAGCGACGTCCTCGACGATCCCAAATACAGCGAGGCCATCGATTTTGTCACGGACCAGGGCCGAGCCTCCATCTCCATGATCCAGCGCCGCCTGCGCATCGGCTTCAACCGCGCCGCCCGCTTTATCGAACAAATGGAAATGGACGGCGTCATCGGACCCCAGGACGGCAGCAAGCCCCGACTGGTGCGCGGTAAGAAGGATTAGGGGAGAGGGGAAGATGCCTCCGGCGGGCAGGGGACGCGTCCCCTGCACCCCTTTCAGGGGGGGAGGAAGCGTCATCCTTAACGAACCAATTTCGATTGAAGATAGCCGGATTTTCAGCGGTACTCTTCCTCGGCTCAAGCGTGTCGGCGCGGCACAGGGATGGCCTGTCGGCTGTCTGACTGAGCCAGGAATCGTTTGCTTCCCGGCCGCCTCACGCACAGGGCGAGAAAGAAAGACGAGATCTCAAGGCCGGGAAGCATTACGCGGCCCGCGAAGGAGTTCCGGCAGGCCATCCCTGTGCCGCGCCGATACGCGCCTTTCGCATATGGTATGAAATCCATATACTCGGCAGGCCATCCCTGAGCCGCGCCGACACGCGATTTTCGCATCCGTGACGGATGTTTCTTTCAGAAGGGAGCTTCGCCGTTGGGAAACGTCAGCTTTCTTTCAGGAGGGTGAAGCGTGGTTGTGTTTTCCCGTCCCGCTCGACGGTCTCCGTGAACATGGACAACGGGCGGACCCACAGGCCTGTGTCGTTGTAAAGCGGGCGGTACACCACCATATCCTCCAGACCTTCGCTGTGCCTGGCTACGCCCAGAACCTCGTATTCTCCGCCTTTGAAATGCCGGTATCGACCGGGCGGCAGCAGCGTTTCATTTGTGTCGCTTAAAATGGACATCGTTTTTTCTCTTGTGCCGGGGTTGAAAAGTTTGTGCAGGCGTCCCTCGAATCTCCTCTTTGTCATCACGGACCGCCGAATTCAAGGCTTGCCTCGGGTTTGACTGCCGGATAGAAGATGCCTTGAATTTCAAGAGGATGCTTGGCGACCCTGCGCCGCCGTCTCGCGGAATTGAAAATCGTACTTTCACGTTTGCGGGGATGGAAAAATCATTCCCTATCTGTTCTGGAGGGCTGATGGAACTGGATGTGGAAACCATGGTCGCTCGGCTGGGAGAATCCCTGCTTCTTCAGGGAGCCCGCATGGCCACGGCCGAATCCTGCACCGGCGGGCTAGTGGCGAGCACGCTGACGGATGTGGCGGGAAGTTCGCGCTGGTTCGAGGGCGGCGTGGTGGCCTATGACAACCGCGTCAAGATGCGTCTGCTTGGCGTGCCGGAAGAGATATTGATCCGTCATGGCGCGGTCAGTCAGGCCTGCGTGGAGAGCATGGTCCATGGAGTGTGCGAGCTGATGAAGGTCCCCGTTGCCCTGGCCATTTCCGGCATCGCGGGGCCGGACGGGGGCACTCCGGAAAAACCTGTGGGGTTGGTCTGGATGGCGTGGCGGATTAACCGCAGGGTCTGGAGCCGGGAATTTCGTTTTCAAGGTTCGCGCCTGGAGATCAAAAGATCAAGCGTGCGTGAGGCCCTTTTAGGACTGCTCTGATCATAAAAAACGGCGCTTCAGGTGAAGCGCCGAAAAAAACGGGAGAAATGGCACCGGAACCGGGCGTCAGTTCAGATAGTCGCCGCGGTTGAACTTGAACTCTTCCGTGGTGGTCAGGATATCCAGCTCTTCGACCATGGTCGCGAGCCCCTGACCAGAGGTTTGGGTCAGGTCGCCCTTGACCTCCTGGATGTTTTGGCGAATGTCCGCGAGCAGACTGTAGCCTTCTCGCAGGTTGCCGTCTTCCGAGCCGATTATTTGGGAATAATCTTCCCACTTGGAAAGCAATGCATTCATCTTGTCCATGACCGTCTGCTCTGTTGGTTTTTGCAGCATGGCGGCCTGCAAGGCCTGATCAAGTCGAACCATGGGACCGGTCGCAGGCGCGGTGTTGCTGGTCTCGGCTGTGGATTCCGATCCCAGCTCCTGGGCCAGAGCCTTTGCGAATCCTTCGCCTGGAGTGTTCCGGGCCGTGTTTTTTTGCTGGAGCTGCAGGGCAGCCAATTGATCCGGGGTGATTTTCATGGCCATCTCCTTCCTTTTTTACCAGATCAAGCAAAGTCCCTGCCAAGACGAGCTTTGATTGTAAGATATGAAAATGCTTGAAATTTATTTAGATAGGGCGGAAAGGTTTGCCGGGCCCCGCCGTGTGCGCTCATGTTTGGCATGTACCAGCCTCCCCGGACCCCGGTCAATGCGCAGTGGAGGGCCGGACGCATGAGTGCGGTGCGTGAAGCCGAAGTGCTTGAATTTGCAAGGGGAAGGCTGGTCATCTACCCGACGGAGACGTTTTACGCCCTGGGCTGTCTGGCCACCATGCACTCTGCCGTGGAGAGAATTTTTTCGGTCAAGGGGCGGCCAGAGGGCAAGCCTCTGCCGCTTATTATCTCCGATTGGCAGATGGCGGAGCGCTTTTTGCGGCTCACGAGCGCCCAGGAGAAGCTGGCCCGGAAATTTTGGCCGGGGCCGCTCTCCATCGTGGTCGAAGTCGATCAGCGCGTGAGCCCTCTTGCGCAGGACCGTGGCGGCCGTTCGGCCGTGCGCATGTCGCCGCACCCCATTGCCGCGCGGCTCTGCCGGGAAGCCGGCGCGCCGCTGGTGTCTTCCAGCGCCAACCGCAGCGGGCGGCCGCCCGCGTGCAGGCTCGAAGAACTCGACCCCGAGCTCGTGCGGCTGTCGGAGGCGTTGGTCATTACGGATTCTCCATGGCCCGGCGGAGGACTGCCGTCCACCCTGGTGGAAATCGTGGGGGCGAACTCCGTGCGAATCCTGCGGGCGGGGGCGATACCTATGGAAGAGATATCCGCCGCAGGGTTCGAGGTGGTCTCCTAGTACAAATTTTTTTTCGCCGGTCGTGTTGTTCCGGGGCCTTATGAAAATGGGGTTTAAAAATTTGAATTTTACGGGCGGATTCAGGTCTTGGCGGTTGAAAAATAAAGGCTAATTATTTTAGAAAGTTATGACTTTTTTCTGAGAAAATTCAAGTCTGATTTGTTTTGGCCCGCCCTTTGCTAATTAGAAAATAACTTCCTCTTTTTGCCAAAATAGGCCCCCGCACTTCACGGTGCGGGGGCCTATTTTGTTTGAATTCCGAAAAATGGGCCGCAGCTTTGCGCACGTGCTGTTTCGGACCGTTTTTTCTTAAACGAAAAGCGGCCCGCTGTCGGCATGGCCTTGAGACCCGCCGGAACTCCTTTGCCGGCCTCGTAGAGTTGAACCGTTGCGCGTCAGTGCGGAAAATTCAGGCAGTGCGCGCGGCAACGCTTCAACAAACGATGCCTGGCGCAGTCAGACAGCCGGCAGGCCTCAAGACCATGCCGTCAGCGAGCCTTGAGGCGCTGGTGGGCCGTGTTTTTGTTGCGGCTGGCAGCAGGAAGATGGTTGTGCGTCACGACAAGCTGCTCATGTCGGCATGACCTTGTGGCGTTGCGGGAGGGCTTTTTTGTGGGAACTGGCGCTATTGAGAAGTTTCAAGCGGAATCGATACGTGATATGGGAGTGGCTTCTCATTGTGTCAGACCTTCGGATGTTTTTGTGAGCATCCAACCAGCGGCTGTGCGTGTCGGCTGTTTGGTGCAGGAGGAATCCTGACGGTGAGTGGGATGCTTGTGCTGTAAAAAAAAGTACTTGCAACTTGGAGAAGGTTTCATTAGCAAGATGAGAATTATTCCTGATAACCAAAACATCAAAGGAGAATACCGATGAGCAAGACGACCGATAATTTGAAAGAAGCCTTTGCCGGAGAATCCCAGGCTAACCGCAAATATCTGGCTTTCGCCAAAAAGGCTGAAGAAGAGGGGCTCCCGCAGGTCGCCAAATTGTTTCGGGCCGCGGCTCACGCCGAGACCATCCACGCCCATGCGCATTTGCGCCTCATGAAGGGCATCGGCTCCACGGCCGAGAACCTCAAAGAGGCCGTGGCAGGTGAAACCCATGAGTTCAAGTCCATGTATCCGGCCATGATCGCCGACGCCAAGGCCGAAGGCGAAAAGGCCGCCGAAAAATATTTCGTGTTCGCCAACCAGGCCGAGGAATGCCACGCAAACCTCTACTCCAAGGCGGCGGAGCAGATGAGCGAACTGGCGGCCGTGGACTACTACGTCTGCAGCATCTGCGGGCACATCCACGAAGGCGAGCCCACCGATAAATGCCCGATCTGCGGCGCGCCGCCCAAGGCATATGGCGTCGTAGCCTAAGGGTCTTCCTGTCGGTCCGGACTAAAAAAGCCGCGTTCCCTGCCTGGGAGCGCGGCTTTTCAAATGAAAAAGGCCATGCATCGCTGCACGGCCTTTTTTTTCGTAATTTTTCCGGCGCTATCTTCTGGGGGCCGGGGCGCTGGGCCGGGCTTTGGCCTTGGTGAAGGCAAGCTCGGTGCCTTTGCCCTTGTTGAACATCGCCAGGACCCTCTCGGCATCCTGGAAGGGCAATGAAACAAAGGCGAAGGTTTCCATGATCTGGATGTCCCAGATTTTCTTGGGCGGGATGTTGCACTTGTCGCCCAGGAAGGTCAGCAGCCGCTTGGGCGTCAGTCCATCCTTGCGGCCCTGGGTCACGAACAGGCGGGATTTGCCCGTCTTGTCCACCACAAAGGCGTCGCCGATCTCCTTGTAGTTGGAGGCGTCCAGCTCTTCCTGGAACATGTACTGCAAGAGGGCGGCCAGGGTTTCGCGGGGCTTGCTCTGGTCGAGGAGCTCCTGGGCCATGCCCATGAACTCAAGCTCCGGTTCCGTGGTCATGATCTCCTGCAGCTCCGCCCGGATGCGTCCTTTTTTCATGTCGATGACATCGGCGACCTTGGGCAGCCGCGCCTTGCGGATGTCCGTGCGGGCGTGCTTGCTGATGAACTGCAGGCGGCGGTACTCCGAGGGCGTGATGAAGGTGATGGCGATGCCCTGCTTGCCTGCTCGGCCGGTGCGTCCAATGCGGTGGACATAGGCTTCCGGATCGTGGGGCAGATCGAAATTGATGACGTGGGTCAGGTCGTGCACGTCGATGCCGCGCGCGGCCACGTCGGTGGCGACCAGGATCGTGACCAGCTTCTTTTTGAATTTGATCAGCATCTTTTCGCGCAGGCTCTGGGACATGTCGCCGTGCAGGGTGTCGGCCTCGTAGCCGCGTTCCATCAGACGCTGGGACACGGCGTCGGCGTCGATCTTGGTGCGGGTGAAGACAAGCCCGTAGAAGTCCGGCTCCATGTCGATGATTCGGCACAGGGCCTCGAATTTGTCGCTCATGGCGACCTCGAAGTAGATCTGGTCGGTCTGGGTGGCCGTGAGCTGCTCGGAGACAGCCTTGATGATCTGATAGTCGCCCATGTATTTTTTGGCGATGCGCAGGATTTCAGGCGGCATGGTCGCGGAGAAAAGCATGGTGCGCTTTTCGGTGGCCGTCTGCTCCATGATCTCCAGCACGTCGTCCAGAAAGCCCATGTTCAGCATCTCGTCCGCCTCGTCGAGAATGAGAAAGCGGATGCCGGAGAGGTTCAGGCTGCCCCGGCGCAGATGGTCGAGCACCCGGCCCGGCGTCCCGACAACCACCGACACGCCTTTCTTGAGGCTCCGGAGCTGAATCTCCATGGACTGGCCGCCGTAGATGGGAGCGACGTTGATGGTCCTGCCGCCACGCAGGGAGTTGACTTCCTCCGCGACCTGGATGGCCAGTTCGCGGGTGGGGGCGAGGACCAGCGCCTGCACCGTCCGGACGTCCGGATCCAGCATTTCGAGCAGCGGCAGGCCAAAGGCCGCGGTCTTGCCCGTGCCGGTCTGGGCCTGGGCCACGATGTCGCTGTCGCCCGTCAGTACGGCCGGGATGGTCTTGATCTGGATGGGAGTCGGTTCTTCAAAACCCTTGCGGGACAGGGCCTGGATACTCAGTTCGGATAAGCCTAATTCAGAAAATGTAGTCATGATAATACCTTGCGGGCATGGGCCTCGCGGTCAAAAGAAAACCCGGCTCTGGAACCGGGCCTTTACCGTGAGGCCGACTGTCCAAGGCGGGAAAACAAGCATTTCGAAAACGTGTGGAACCAAATCGAAGAGCGAACATGCTCAAGAAGGGCCGTGCGGAAAAGGGAGAATTCCCTCAAGAAATGCTCGGGGTATATATATGTGTGTTTTGGGTTTGGCAAGGATTAATTTTGAAAAATGCGCACAAAAAAGGGGCGAATCCAGGTTCGCCCCTCGGCGTGGGCTTTGAGCTTAGCGCGTCATCGCGATCCCGGCCAGGCTCTCCAGTTCTTCGGAGAGTCCCAGCGCCTGGATCATGGAGTCCCCCCAACAGACCAGTCCGTGGTTGTCCATGAACACGGCTTCGAAGTCCCGGCTGGCCTGGCCCACGGCCTGGGCCAGTTCCACAGTGCCGGGCCGGTGGGCGGGCACGCGGGTCAGCTTGTCGGCGAAGACCCGGCCTTCAAAGAGCGGGAGGTCAAGCAGAGGACCCTCGCCGCGCAGGGACAGAGCCAGAAGCTTTGGCGGGTGGGTGTGCACGATGGCCTTTGCCCGGGGCTGATTACGATAGACCTCAAGATGCACGGCAATTTCCGATGAGGCCCGCACCGATGACACGGGTGTTCCCGTGGACAGGTCGACCACGGCCAGGTCCTTAGGGGAGAGATGCCCTTTGGCACTGCCTGTCGCCGTGATCACGACGCGTTCTCCCTGGCGTATGCTCACGTTGCCGTTGAATCCGGCGAAGAGGCCGCGCTGCCAGCCGTCGCGGCCGGCCGTTAGGATGGCCTGGCCCGTGTCGGGATTTACCAGGGATGAGAATTCGGTTTGGGCCGGGCAGGGGGTGTTGTCGGGCTTGATGTCGATGACGGGGGTACCGTCGATGACCTCCAGGGGATGCACTTTGAGGCGCAGTCCCTCGCGGCCGAGGATGCGCACCGCATGCAGGCCTATGGGCGTGGGGCGGTCCGGGGAGCGGGTCGAGAAGATGCCGCGCATGGGCAGTTCGCGGTTTCCCTGAGGGTGGCAGCGCAGCACGCTCTGGTCGCCCTGGTGCATCCAGGTCAGGACCAGAATGGAGTCTCCGACCTGCAGGTCCGTGGCTGCGGGTTCAAAATCCGGAGCCAGTTCAATCCAGACCGGAGGCATCGAGGCATCGCCGTATTTGGGGCACTGCTCGCGGCTTACGAGATGGGAGCGAACGGTGCCGATGACGCGAGGGTTCATGAAAATATCCTTGCTGCGGGTTCTGGGGCAGGGGTGCGGACGTATCTTTACTGCCCGTCATTTTGTCCGTCAAACATCAGGCGATCTTAAATCACTCCAGATGCGTCCCTCGCCCTCCTGGCCGCAAATCCCGGGACTGTTGCCTGGTGAATTTTGGTACGATGCTTGTCTTGAAATTGCGAAAAGGGTAGCAATGATGACGTTTTCAACCATAACCTCGGAGCGCGCATGAACCGCTTCTCCACCAGCCTCCTGGGTGAAGCCAAGACTCTGCTTCTGGCCACGGACGGTTCCCATTTCAGTGACGGGGCGCTGCAGGAGGCTATCTTTTTCGGCCAGGCCTGCGCCGCCCGTTTGATAGTCCTGCATGTGGTCAAAGTCGATGTCGAATCCCTCAAATCCGCCAACGCCAAGGTCACGCGCAAACAGCAGGAGATCGCTCCGTATCTGGAAGACGTTCGCAAGATGGCCAGGGACAGCGGGGTGGAGTGCGAAACAGTGGTGGTCGGGTCCTCGGTGCCTGAGCACGCCATCGTCGAGCAGGCCAGAATGCGCGAGGCCGATGTCATCATCATGGGCCGTCATGGCCGGGCCGGGCGGTTGTATCTCTTGGTGGGCAGCATGACCGCGAAGGTCATCGGGCTCGGGTTTCCCATGGTGCTCATGCTCCCCAAGGATTTCACGATGACCGGAACCCATGTGCTGGTGGCCGTGGACGATTCTCCGAACAGCCGCCTGGCCGTCGATGAGGCCCTAAGCCTCGGGATGTGCTGCGTGACCCTGGAGCGGCTGACCTTTGTGGCCGTCGCGCGGCGAGAGAGCGGTCTGCCCGAGGCCAGGAAAATGGTCGAGGACATCTGTGCCCGCGGCCTGGAGAGATGGCCGCACCTTCACTTCGAGGCCGTGGCCGGGGTCGGGCATCCCTCGAACATCATCGTGCGGGCCGCCGAAGAGCGCGCGGTGGACATGATCATGATCGGCGGCATGGTCTCGGGACCTCTGCCGAGGATGTTCAGCGGCCGGGTCACCAAGGAGGTCTGCGGTTGGGCGCATTGCGCGGTACTGGTAGTCACCGCCTAGGAAGCCTTCCAAAAAACGTTCTGGACTGCGTTGCTCCCCGATTCCGGAGGGCTCATGTAGGTAAGCTATACTTCACCCTCCGGAATCGGCTCGCGCCTTGCCAGAACGCTTTTTGAAAGGCTTCCGCGGAATTCAACAGTCGCCGGGTGCGTGCCGTGGGTTTTGGCTTCTTCTTCGAATCATTTGACAAGGAACGGTCTCATGTCGGTCAGGCTTTTGCGATTCTTTCCCTTTCTCGCCTGGTTTCCGCTCAGCGCGCTGACCGTGCGGGCCGATCTCATGGCAGGCATAACCGGAGCCCTGGTGCTCGTGCCCAAGGCCATGGCCTATGCCCAGTTGTCCGGTCTGCCCCTCTATTTCGGCCTGTACACGGCCTTCGTGCCGGCCATTGTCGGGGCCTTGTGGGGATCTTCCCGGCAATTGGCCACGGGGCCGGTCGCCATCGTCTCGCTCATGACCGCCGCCGCCGTGACTCCGCTGGCGGTCTCGAACACGCCTGAATACATCGGCTTCGCACTCCTTTTGACCTGTCTGGTTGGTCTCGTGCAGCTCCTTTTGGGGGTGGTCAAGCTTGGAACCATCGTCAATTTCGTGTCCCATCCGGTCATTCTCGGGTTCATGAATGCGGCCGCGATCATCATCGGGTTGTCACAGCTGGACCTGTTGCTGGGTATTCCCAAAGGCCGCAGTGACTTTTTTCTGGGGGATGTCTGGGAGATGCTGCGCCTCCTTCCGCAGACCCATTTGCCGACCCTGGGGATGACCGTCTTCGGGCTGGCCCTCATCCTCGCGATCAAGAGGGTTCCGGCCTTGGCCAAAGCCAGCGTTCTTGTTGCGGTGGTCATCACCATCATGGTCAGCGCCGCCATCGGTTACGATCAGCGCGGGACCGCCGTGCTGGAAGACATCGCAACCCCCCAGGCCCGGGAGCTGGTGGTGCAGTATGAAGAGAATCTGCGGCGGATGGAACAGCTGGGCGCCGAGGTGGCCGTGCTTTCCGCGCGGCAGCGGCAGGCGGAAAAGCATGACTCCGTCTGGATGGCCGCCGGGCTGCGTCATCAGACCGAGCTTGCGCAACTGGACATGCGCTCCATGGAAAGGCGGCACAACGAGCTCCTCCGCGGCTTGCGGCAGCTGCGTTTCGTGCGTCCCGAGGGCGAGGAGACAGGCCTTCTTTACCAGTGGGGCTCTTCTCCGGAGGGCATGAGGACCGATGACCGCGCCTGGCATATCAAAAGCGTCGATGGCGGCGTCATGAAGCTGGTCGGCGGCGGGGATGTTGTCGGCTCGGTCCCGGCGGGGCTGCCGGCCCTGACTTTTCCGACGCTCAGTTTCGATGCGGTGCGGCAATTACTGCCTTCGGCCCTGATCATCGCCCTGGTCGCCTTCATGGAGTCCATCTCCATGGCCAAGGCCATGGCCAGCAAGGCCCGGCAGCATGTCGATCCCAATCAGGAGCTCATTGGCCAGGGTCTGGCCAACATTGGCGGGTCCTTTTTTCAGGCCTATCCGGCCTGCGGCTCCTTCACGGGTTCGGCCATCAACATGCAGGCCGGGGCAAAGACAGGGCTGGCCATGGTCTTCAATGGCGTCTTCGTGGCCGTAACCCTCGTGTTCTTCACGCCCCTGCTCTATCATCTGCCCAAAGCCGTGTTGGCCGTGATCATCGTCATGGCGGTAATCAGCCTGATCACGCCCCATGCCTTCGTGCACACCTGGAAGGCCAACCGGGGAGACGGCGTTGTCGCGCTGGTGACCTTTGCCGTGACGCTGCTCGCAGCGCCGCACCTGGACAAGGGCATCCTGACCGGCGCGGCCCTGTCCATCGGCCTCTACCTCTATCGTTCCATGGCTCCGCGCGTGGCGGTGCTCGGCCGCTATACTGACGGGACCCTGCGGGATGTCAGCGTGCACCAGACCCTGGCCACCTCGACCCTGGTCACGGTCATGCGCTTTGACGGCTCGCTGTATTTCGCCAATGTGACGTATTTCGAGGACATGGTGCTCAAAGCCGTGGCCGATCACAAGGACGCGAAGTTCCTGCTCGTGGTCGGGGACGCCATCAATTCCATGGATTCATCGGGAGAGGAGATGCTGCAGAATCTGGTGGGCCAGCTGCGCGAGACCGGAGTGCAGATCGTCTTTTCGGGGCTCAAGAAACAGGTGCTCGACGTGATGCGCGCCACCGGGCTTTTTGATCGCATCGGGGAAGAGAACATCTTCGCCACGGAGTGCCAGGCCTTAAAGGACATTTTCGACCGCCTGGGTCAGGACGTGGAAGACGACGCGCTTTTCGCCTACGTCAAGGTCATGGTCTGCTAGGGTCCGTCCCTTCGGGGATATGAGGCGAGTCGGTTTAGAAACGGGATGCGTCCAAAAGCGCGTCCCGTTTTCTATTCCAGTTCCACGAAATCCTCGATGATGAGCTTCAGCCCGAATCCGGGGAAGTTGATCTTGTACTTGTTCGGTTCCACGCGCTGGACCACCTTGCCGCGGCCGAAGATCTTGTGCCGGCAGTAGGTGCCCTGCACCGGGGTCTGGGTGCTGGATGCGGGCCTTGGCGCCGGGGCCTCGAAATCTTCGCCCGGTCCCGGGCGGGAGATATGGGCCGACGTGCTCTCCGACGTGCGTCGGGGCGTGGGCAGGGTTTGCAGGCCCACGCCGCCCGTGAACTGCTCGCGGTAGCGGCTCAGCAGATGGGCGGGGATGTCCTGCAGGAAAGGGCTGACTCGGGCCGGGGTGGTGGCGGAGAGTTCGCGGCTGTAGAGGGCCTCGGGGGAGAAAAGGATCAGGCTGTCGCGGGCGCGGGTGCAGGCCACGTACATGAGGCGGCGCTCTTCCTCGAAGTCGTCGCTGTCGTTCATGGCGTGGCGGGACGGGAAGCGGTCCTCCACCAGATCGATGACCAGCACCGCGTCCCACTCCAAACCTTTGGCCGAATGCACCGTGGACAGGGTCACGGCCTGGCCGCGCTCCTCCTCGGCATCGGGGCTGTCCAGGCTCAGGTCGCCCAGAAAGGAGGCGGTATCGTCATAGCTGAGGGAGATCTGGACCAGCTCTTCGAGGCCCGCTTCGCGGCGCGGGTAGTCGTCGGGGAATTTTTCGCGCAGCACGGGCAGGTAGTATTCGAGCACGAAGGTGATGGCCGTGGACGGCCGCATGACCTGGGTGCGCAGGGTATCGAGCACGCGCAAGAGGTCGTCGAGAGCCGGCCGCTTGGCGCGCTGGGCCTTGATGAAGGCTTGATCGTTGATCATGGCCGCGTGATGGATTTTTTGTGCGCTCTTGGGGCCGATGCCAGGCACATTGCCGAGGATGCGCTGCCAGGCCGGGATGTCCGACGTGTTCTGGGCAAGGCGCAGGCAGGCCAGGACATCTTTTATGTGCGCGGCTTCGGAGAATTTGATCCCGCCGTATTTGCGAAAGCCAAGCCCGATCTTGTTCAGCTCCACTTCCACATGGTAGGATTGATATCCGGCCCGGAACAGGACCGCGATCTGGTCCAGGGCATAGGTGCGGGACAGTTCCACCACCTTGGCCGCGACCAGGCGGGCCTGGCTGCGGTCCGAGAAGGGCAGCACATGCTCCGGCAGACGCGAGTCCGTGCGCTCGGAAAAGAGGCGTTTGGCGAACTTCTCGCGGAAACCGTCCAGAATGGCGTTGGTCAATTCCAGGATTGGCTGGGTTGAGCGGTAGTTCTGTTCAAGCTTGATGAGCTTTGTGCCGGGAAAGGTCTTGGGAAAATCAAGGATGTTTTTCACGTTGGCGCCGCGAAAGGCGTAGATCGACTGGGCGTCGTCGCCCACGGCCATGACATTGGGGCTCGTGTCGCCGGGCTTGGTCAGAAGGCCGACCAGCCGCGCCTGCACGAGGTTGGTGTCCTGGTACTCGTCGACCATGATGTGGGAGATGGACGAGGTCACGGCTTCGCGGACCTGCGGATGCTCGGTCAGCAGGCGTTCCAGCAGAAAAAGCAGGTCGTCGTAATCGAGGAGTCCGCACTCCTGCTTGATGCGCTCGTATTCTTCGAGCAGTCGGCGCAGGTCGTCCTCGTAGGAGCCCAGGTGATAGGCTTCCTGGCGCAGCACCTGCTCCAGGGAGAGCTCCTTGTTGCGGCTTTTGCTGTAGAGCCCGATGATCGTGGCCCTTTTGGGAAATTTGCGGTCGCCCTTGCCGATCTTCAGGCGATCCTTGGCCTGACTGAGTATCTCTTCCGCATCGGAGCGGTCCATAACCGTGGCCCCGCGCTCGAAGCCCAGCAGGCCCGCATGCTGCTTGAGCAGGGAATAGGCGAAGCCGTGGAAGGTGCCGCCGCGCACGTGTCCCAGACCCTGATGCCCCAGCAGGCCTCCCGCGCGGTGCAGCATCTCCGAGGAGGCCTTGCGGGTGAAGGTCAAAAGCAGGATCTCGGCCGGGGATACGCCGGATTCAACTAGCCTGGCCAGGCGGTAGACCACGGTGCGGGTCTTGCCCGAGCCGGCTCCGGCGATGACCAGCACGGGTCCTTCAAGGGTGGTTGCGGCCTCGTACTGGGCGGGATTCAAGTCGTTCTGATAGTCGATGCGCATGATTCTTCAGACCTCAAAGGTGGCGGCGGGAATGTCGAAGTGGTCCAGAATTGCCTGGCCGACCTCTGTCGGTGTACGGGCGGATGCGCCCATGGAATCGTAAAAAAACACGTCGTCGGCTGTGTGCATGCCTTGGCGGCCGAAATGGCCGAACATGTCCGTGCGGCCAAATTTGCCCTTCAGGTCGAATCCGGACTGCGGGACCAGCACCAGGTCTGGAGCCAGGTGGGCCTGGGCGCCGTGATACAGGCTTCGGCCTTGGAATACGTGACGGATGACCGTTCGCCCCCGCCAGGTCAGACGGGACAGGGCGTCGGCCAGTTCCGCACCCAGCCGGTCGGCCTCGGGAACGGACAGCCCGCCGCGCGCGAAACGCTGTCTTGCGTGCAGGTAGATGCGCCCCGGGTCAAGGGCAAAAGCCTTTGTTGCCGGACTTATGGCCTGCGCGTCCCATTCGCCGGCAGGCTGGCGGGAGAGGTGCAGCAGGCCCTGGTCGCGAAGCCATGCGTTCAGGTCGACCTCCTGCGTGAGGGTCGTGAAGCCGTGGTCGGCCATGATCAGCAGGCGCTTTGGTTCCGGGAGGGCCTGATAGCGGGCGAAGAATTTTCCGATGAGGCGGTCCCAGGCGGCCATGAAGCGCAGGGCTTCGGAGCGCCAGGGATGGTAGGGCTCCACCAGGGCGGGAAAGAGGAAATGGCCGAGTCGGTCCGTCTCCGTCAGCACGAAGAAGAACAGGTCCCAGGCCAGGTCCGGCCACAAAAGGTCAAGGGCCTTTTGCCGGCACGCCAGGGAGCGATGCAGGTCGTCCAGCAGAAAGGCCGGGTCCGTGGCCCCGCGCACGGTGTCGGCCTCAATGGTGTAGCCGTGGTCGGCCAGGATGCCTTCCAGGGCAGGAGGGTGCACGGAACCCTGCAGCTCCTGGGCCGGAAATCCGGCCACGAGCATGGACCGCATGGGCCGCACCGGGGCAAGGTTGGGCATGTTCACGACCTTGCTGAACAGGCCCTTGTCCGCCAGACGTTCGAAAATGGTCGCCCCGTGCACATGGGTGAAGTCCGTGAATTGCAGCTCATAGCTTTGCGGGTCGAGGCGGGTGAAGCCGTACACCCCGTGCTCGCCTGGCGCGGACGCGGTGAAGAGGCTGGTCCAGTTCACGGGCGAGAGTTCGGGCAGTTCGGCCGAAATGGCCCGGCAGCCGGGGGTGCCTGCGATGGTGGCGAGGTTCGGGAGCAGACCCTGGGCACAGAGGTTTTGGGCCAGGGACCAGGGCAGGCCGTCCAGGCCCAGGAAAACCAGTCGGGAAGCGTGCATGGGGGCGGTGTAGCAGGGGGCGGGGCGGTTGACCAGCGGCCAAAACGTCTGTGCTTTGGGAGCGGTTGCGTGTACGCAAGAGCTGAAAATGCATCTTTCCCCTTGCGCGGACGGCTGAAAGCCTTAGAATGCAAACTGCTACCGATAAACCGGTCGGATCGGCGTCTTTGTGGTGAGTCACGGCGCCCCGACCTCAAACAACGGAGACTGCTATGAATAAAAGAGATAACGTAGTGACGATGAAGGGAAATCCTCTGACCCTGCTCGGCCCGGAGATCACTCCTGGCATGGCTGCTCCTGATTTTTCAGTGGTCGACAATGATCTTGGTCCCGTGTCCCTTTCGAGTCTCAAGGGCAAGGTCGTGATCATCTCCGCCGTGCCGTCCCTGGATACTCCTGTCTGCGACATGGAGACGCGGCGTTTCAATCAGGAAGCCCAGAACCTGGGCGACAAGGTCAAGGTCCTGACCGTGAGCATGGACCTGCCCTTTGCCCAGAAACGCTGGTGCGGCAACGCAGGCGTTGAGAACGTGCAGACCGTTTCCGATTATCAGACTGCCTCCTTCGGGCAGGCATACGGCGTGCTCATCGACGGCCTGCGCCTGCTGGCCCGGGCGATCTTCGTCATAGACGCCGGCGGCAAGGTGGCCTACGTGCAGGTCGTGCCCGAACTGACCCACGAACCCGACTATGCCGCGGTGCTTGGCGCTGTTAAAAAGCTACTTTAATTACAAATATTTTTTGAAGGAAGGTGACCGATGATAAGTCCCAAGATAGAAAAAGCGCTCAACGAACAGATCAACGCGGAGATGTTTTCCGCATACCTGTATTTGGCCATGGTGGCCTATTTCCAGGACAAGAATCTGGGCGGGTTCGCCAACTGGATGACGGTCCAGAACCAGGAGGAAACCTTTCACGCGATGAAGTTTTTCCGCTACGTGAGTGAACGCGGCGGGCGCGTGACTCTGGATGCGATCGAGAAGCCGCAGTTTGAATGGGAAAGCCCCCTGGCGGCCATGGAAGCCGCGCAGAAACATGAGGCCTACATCACGAGCAGGATCAACAGCCTCGTTGATCTGGCCATCAAGGAAAAGGATCACGCCACGGCGAGTTTCCTTGGCTGGTTTGTGGATGAGCAGGTGGAGGAAGAGGACAGCGTGAACGAGGTCGTGCAGAAGCTGCGCCTCCTGGGCTCCGATGGCGGAGGCCTCTTCATGATGGACCGGGATATGGCCACGAGAGTGTTCACGCCCCCGGTGGCTTGAGGATCGGGGCAGGCTGGTCCTGCCCATTATCTCCCTGTGCCGGAGCCGGGCGCGGCGCGGATTGAAATGAATTGACAATCCGCACGGCAGGGCAATACATCGACGGCAAAGGTAATTTGCTTACGCCGGAAACCAAGGCATGCTGGAAACTCCAGCTGCCTTTTTTTATGTGAATTCATGGAAAGAATCTGGGTTAAAATCGCTCGTTTGAGCCGCTATTCCTATCTGCGTGTCGTGCGCATCAAGGCCCCGGCCGAGTCCATCGCTCTAGGGTTGGCCTTGGGCGTGTTTGCCGGCGCTTTGCCCTTTTTGTCCCTGCAGATGGCCATCGCAGTGGCTCTTGCCTTTGTCATGCGCGGCAATATCATCGCTGCCGCCCTCGGGACCTGGTGGAGCAACCCCTTCAACTGGGCCCTGATTTTCCCCTTGCTGTACATGCTGGGCAAGGTTTTTGTGCCGGTGGACGTTGCACACCTGAGCATTCACGAATTCTTGAACCTGCCGCTTCTGGAACTTTTGCAGCGCAGCTGGAAGTGGCTGCTTATCACCACCCTGGGCGGGTTCATCGCCGGTATTCCGTTGGCCATGATCACCTATTTCGTCACCCTGCGCGCCGTGCTCATCTATCATGACCGTCGTGCCAAGCGCAGGCTCGAACGGCAACGCCGGATGCCCCGCCGTGGATAGAGCCTCTTTTTTCGCTCCCAAGCGCTCTCTGGGGCAGAATTTTCTGTCTGATCCCAATATCTGCAGGCGTATCGTCGCCAGCCTTGAGCTTGCGCCGGGAGACCCGGTGCTTGAGATCGGCCCGGGGAGAGGCGCATTGACCCGTATTCTGGCCGGGCACGACGGCCCGGTCATGGCGCTTGAAAAGGATTCCGAATTGGTGAGCTGGATCAAGGCGGAGTTTCCTGCGGTTGGCGTGGTCCACGCCGACGGGCTGGATTTTTGCTGGGAGGGAACGCGGCGTCTGCCCGGCCTGTCCCTGATCGGAAACCTGCCCTACAACGTGGCCTCGCCCATGATCTGGGAGATGGTCAGCCGCTGCCGCTCTTTTAGGAGCATGCTCTTCATGGTCCAGAAAGAGGTGGCCCTGCGCCTGACGGCCAAGGAAGGGAGCAGAACCTATGGCGCGCTCTCGGCCTGGGTCGGGAACTTTGTGCGTGGCGAATACGTGTTCACGGTTCCGCCGCATGTCTTTCGTCCGCAACCCAAGGTCGACTCGGCCATTGTGCGCTTTTTGCCCCGGCCCGATCCGGCCTGGGAGGATGCCGCGGCCCTGTCCTGGACGGTGAAGATCCTTTTTCAGCAGCGCCGCAAACAGCTGGGTACGATCCTCAAGGCCCACTGGTCTGAAGCGGTGGAGACGTGGTGCGGGGAACTGGGAGTGGACAGGCGGGTCCGGCCCGAAGAATTGAGTCCGGATGCGTTGCGATCCCTGGCTCGGGTTCTCGATCCGAAAAATGAGGCGGCAAAAAGCGCGAAATGCCCGTCAGGGCAGGGTTTACCGGAGTATTTTTGAAAATAAGCTTGACTTTGCAGGTGAAATTCTGTTTGCCTGCCCACTGAGCGTTTGCGCCGGAAAGGGCGGTGGGCTAAGTGCTGAAGCCCTATGGACATGTTTCTTTCCTTCCAGTAGGAAGTGTCGCAGCCGTTGTCCGGGAAATTTCAAGATCAGGCTGAATGTGCCAAGTGTTGACGGTTGTGAGCCCATGAGACTTCTGGAGAGTTTCACGCACCCGTTGGTAATTTACTGCAAAGGAGGAAGACTGATGACGAAAGCTGAATTGGTTGCAAAGATGGCGGAAAAGGCTGGATTGACCAAGGCGAATGCCGAGCGCGCGCTGACTGAATTTCTGAAGGCCGTCCAGGAAACTCTGGTGACTGAAAAGAAGATGACCCTCACCGGATTTGGAACGTTCGTGGTTGAAGAGCGTCAGGCTCGCACCGGACGTAACCCCCGCACCGGCGAAGAACTGAAGATTCCCGCTTGCAAGGTTGTCAAGTTCCGGCCCGGCAAGGAACTCAAAGACGCAATCAAGTAATTACCGCGAGGGGGACCTATGCTGCACGGGGAAACTGTTCAGAGCCCACTGCCTCAGGATTTGCCTTGGTGGCAGCCTGATCATGCCATTTTTTTCGGAGTACTCTATGCTGTGCTTTTCATCATAGGCAGCGGAGTCGGCGTGGTTATTCTGAAGTCTCTGGCCGAGACCGTTAAGGAAAAGATTTCCTAGCCTGATTTTCATGATGCTTTGATAAGGGGTTGCATGAGCGCCCCTTTTTTTTGTCCCTTATTTTTCTTGCCATGCGCCCCAGGTTTGCATAATAGACAAAATTTCCTGCTCGCCACCAAGCCGGCAGGGCCAGATCGAGAACGGGAGGTGATCCGTTTGCCAGGTGTATACATGGGTGACAGCGATACGTTTGACTACTCCCTGCGTAAGTTCAAGAAGCAGGTAGAGAAGGCAGGTATCCTTTCCGAGTTGAAAAAGCGTCAGCATTTCGAAAAACCCAGCATCCAGAAGAAGAAGGAAGCTGCGGCCAAGAAAAGACTGCTGAAGAAGATCCGTAAAATGCAGGTAATGTAATGAGTCTTTATGCGCGCATTGAAAAGGACTATTTGACCGCTTTCAAGGCCAAAAAGACTGACGAGGTGGCTGTCTTGAGAATGCTCAAGGCAGCCGTCAAAAACAAGCAGGTCGATCTCCGTCGCGAGCTGACCGACAGCGAAATCCTGGACGTTGTGGCCAAACAGGTCAAACAGCGCCAGGAATCCATTGATCAGTTCCGGGCCGCGGGCCGGATCGATCTTGCTGAAATCGAGGAGCGCGAGCACCTCATCCTGCGCGCCTACCTCCCCACGGCCCTTTCCCCGCACGAATTGGAAGAGGCTGTGGTCGCGACCATCCAAACCCTCGCAGCTTCCGGCATGAAAGACATGGGCAAGGTTATGAACGCCATTCTTGGCGAACATGCCGGCCGTGTTGACGGAAAGGAACTCAGCGCGCTGGTGCGCGCCAAGCTTTCGTCGTAATCCTATGGATTCAAGAACATTGCAGCTGCTGGAATATCCAAAGGTCCTGCAGCATCTTTCGCACTTCGCGGTCAGTGAGGCGGGCAGGGATGCCTGCCTTTCGCTTTTGCCTGAAACCGATCCCGTACGCATCGCCGAGCGCTCGGCCCTGGTCCGGGAGGCCATCCATTTTTGCGCCTTCAAGGATGTGCGACTGGCGGCCTTTCCCGATGTGGCCGGGGTGTTTGCCTATCTGCAGAGTCCCCTGGCCTTTCTTGACGTGGATGGGCTCATCGGGCTCTTTGAGATGCTCAAAGTGGCTGCGGCTCTTCTGGAGCGTCTCGGACCTGCCGACGCGGAGCGCTATCCCGGCCTGGCCGCGTTGGTGGCGGGGCTGACGCTTCCGCCCAAAACCTGGTCCGGCCTGTCACGTTGCCTTGCCCCTGACGGAACGATTCGGGACGAAGCCTCGCCCGAACTCTATTCCGTGCGTCAGGAGATCCGCCGCGTGCATCAGATGTGCACCCGCAAGGTTCAGGATTTCTTTCAGAACAAGGATCTGCAGTTCATTCTGCAGGATGAATTTCTGACCATCTCCTCCGATCGCTACGTCCTGGCTCTCAAGAACAATTTCAAGGGACGCCTCAAAGGCATAGTGCACGACTATTCCCAGACCGGGGAGACCTGTTATTTCGAGCCTCTTTTTCTGGTCGAGCTCAACAACGACCTGCAGGAATACAAGCAGGAGGAGCGCGCCGAAGAGCAGAAGGTCCTGCGTTTTCTGAGCGAACTGGTCCGCACTGAACAGCGCGCCATCGAACTCACCTTCGATGAGCTGGTGCGCTTCGACGGGCTTTTGGCCATTTGCCATTTTGCCCGCCATAGCGATGCCCATGTCGTCGATATCGCGCCGGATGGGCCGCTCTCTCTGACCCAGGCGCGGCATCCGCTGCTGGTCTTCGGGCAGGACCATGTCGTGCCCGTTGATCTTGAGCTCAAGCAGGGGCAGCGTGCGCTGATCATCACCGGCGGCAACGCGGGCGGCAAGACAGTGTGCCTGAAGACCCTGGGGCTGCTTGGCCTCATGGCTCACGCGGGGCTGCCCGTCACCGCGGCCGAAGGCAGCACGTTGCCGTTCTGGAATAATTTTGTCGTCTCCATGGGCGATGAGCAGTCCATCGAGCAGAGCCTGTCCACGTTCACGGCCCAGATCCGGCATTTCAGCGAGGTTTGGCCCAGGATCGACACGCACACCCTGGTCATCCTCGATGAATTCGGCGTGGGCACCGATCCCAGTCAGGGCGCGGCCCTGGCCCAGGCCGTGGTCGACGGCCTGCTTGAGCGCCAGGCCTGGGTCGGCGCGGCGACGCATTTTCCGGCGCTCAAGGCGTATGGACTCTCGAAAGACGGGGTTCGCGCCGCATCGGTCATTTTTTCCCCGGACACCAGAAAGCCGCTCTTCAAGCTCGGCTACGATCAGGTTGGCGCCAGCCGGGCCCTTGATGTGGCCCGGGAGCAGGGACTCCCGGAGTCCATTTTGGCTCGGGCCCAGGATTACCTGTACCTTGATGCGGGCGATGCCGAGGAGATTTTCGAGCGCCTCAATCGTCTGGCGGCGGCCAAGGAAGAGGAATTGGACAAGGTCCGTGCCCGCACCCGCGACCTTGAACTCAAGTTTTCCCGCAAGCTCGAAAAGCTCGATCAAGAGAGAAGCCGCATGCAAAAGGAACTGCGCGAGGCCTCTCAGGAGATCATGCGTCAGTGGCGCGAAGGGCGGCGCGGACGCAAGGAAGCCTTGAAAGAGATCGCCCAGTTGCGCGACAGCGTGGCTCCATCGCCCGAAACGGACGAGACGATCGAGAAACTTTCCATCCAGGCCATTGCCCAAGGGCAGGTCCTGCTTTATCTGCCCTGGAACAAAACAGGTCTGGTGCAGGAAATCGACGGCAAGAAAGAGCGCGTGCGCCTCGACATGGGCGGGGTTTCGCTCTGGGTAGGGCTCTCTGACGTGCAGGCCAGCGCAAAGGAAAGACATGATGGAGGCAAGGTTGTGCTCAAGAGCGCCCCTGCTCCGGTGACTCCCCTGCGTCTTGATCTGCGGGGTATGAGGGCCGATGAGGCCGAGTCGGAGCTGTCCCGTTTTCTGGACAAGGCGCTGCTCGCCGGACGGACCGAGGTCGAGATCATACATGGGATGGGCACGGGAGCCATGCGCCGGATGGTGCATGAGCACTTGAAAAGATCCAGGGCCGTGGGCGATTTTCGTTTGGGAAATGCGGATGAAGGCGGTGACGGCGTGACCAAGGTGGCCCTGGCGGATTAATTTTTTTCATCGGAGCCGGATGAGCACGTTCGATCAAGGACTGATCGCCCAGATCAAGGCCCGCCTGCGCATTGAGGACGTGATCGGAAGACATGTCGAGCTCAGGCCGGCCGGCAACAGACTGGTCGCTCCGTGTCCGTTCCACCAGGAAACCAAGCCGTCCTTTTCGGTCAATCCGGAAGGGGGCTTTTATTATTGTTTCGGATGTCAGGCTTCAGGCGACATCATCGAATTCTACCGCGCCATCAATGGCCTGGAATTCGTCGAGGCCGTGGAAGCGCTGGCGCGGGAGGCGGGCCTGGAGGTCCGCCGGCGGCCCGAGTATATGGCGCCGGGCGAGATTTCCCGCTCCCAGTGCCTGGACATGCATGCCCTGGCTGCTGTTTTTTACCGGGAGGTGCTTGGCCGCGCCCCTGGTCAGGCTGCGCGGGATTACATCGCGCGGCGTGGATTGGCCTCCGAGATCGTGGAGCGCTTCTGCCTGGGCTGGGCCCCGGCGGGCTGGAACGAGCTGCGCGATCATTTGCGGGGGCGCGGGTTTCCCGAGGCCGTCGCCGAAAAGGCCGGGCTGGTCAGCAAGTCGGCCAAGGGCAGCTATTACGACCGCTTTCGTGAGCGGCTCATTTTTCCGATCATGAACCTGTCGGCCCAGACCGTGGCCTTTGGCGGCCGCAGCCTGGTGGACGGGGACGGCCCGAAGTACCTGAATTCGAGCGAGACGCCCATCTACACCAAGGGCGAGCATCTCTACGGCCTGTACCAGGCCCGGCGGGCCATGTCCCACTCCAAGAGCGTGCTCCTGACCGAAGGCTACGTGGACGTCTTAAGCCTGCACCAGTTCGGCTTCGAGAACAGCTGCGGGGTGCTGGGCACCGCGCTCACTCCCGAGCAGGTGCACCGCCTCTCGGGACTGGTCGGGCAGGTTGATCTGGTTTTCGACGGGGACAATGCGGGGCGCAAGGCAGCCCTGCGCAGCGCCGAGATGATTTTGACCCAGGGCCTCAAATGCAGGGTGCTGCTTATGCCCGAGGGCGAAGACGTGGACTCCGTGCTGCAGAAGAACGGCCGGGAGAGCCTGCTTGAGCTTTCCGCTCAGGCCGTGGACGGACTTGATTACTGTCTGCGGCAGCTGTCCGCCAATCAGTCCCCCAAGGACGTGCTGAACTGGGCCACGGGTTTCATGTCGCGGCTTAAGAAGCTGGACTGGAAGTCCTATTACCTGCCCAAATTGGCCGCAGGACTCGGACTTTCGGAAACCGAATTGCGTCGAACGCTGGGTGAGAAAGGTGCTGACGCGACCGCGTCTGCTCCGGCGCGTCTGGAGCAGTGCAAGCCTTCCCAGCTCGACAAGAACCTGTTGGCCTTTGCCGTGCGCTTCCCCGAATACCACGGGCAGCTGCATGAGCTCGGGCTTGGCGAGGCTCTGGCCACGGAACGGGGCAGAATTTTTTGGAGCAAGATTTTCGGGGTCAGCCCGCATGAAGTCCTGAGCCGCATGGATCAGGGCGAGAAGCAGTTTTATGTTCAGTGCCAGATGCGCACCGACGTCACGGTTGATGATGGCCGGAGCGAATGGGACGAGGTTCAGGATTTTTTGCGTCAGACCGGCCAGCGCCGCGATCTTGAGAGTCTCAACTCAGGTTTGCGCAAGGCCCGGCAGAGCGGGGATTTCCAGGAAGAGCTTCGTCTTTTGGCCTTGATCCAGGCCAAGACGCAGTGCTGAAAGCGGATTTTCACGTCGGCGGACGAAAAGTTTTTATCAACTTTGGGGGGAACGGATGAGCAATATCAAGGATGTTCAGCAAATTCAGGCGCTGATTGCCGAAGGGAAGAAAAAGGGTTTTCTGACCTTCGATGAACTCAACAAGGCCCTGCCTTCCGAAGTAAACACTCCGGAACAGATAGAAGAAATCATTGTCATTTTCGATCAGCTGGACATTGATATCGTCGACGAGAAGCTCTCTCGCGGGATCGAGATCGCCGAGGACGATGGCGAGGAGCCCAAGGAAGAGGAAAAGCTCGAACTGGCCGAAGACGAGGACGGCGCGGATTATTCCTCGCGCAGCAACGACCCCGTGCGCATGTATCTGCGTGAGATGGGCGCCGTGGGCCTTTTGGACCGCGACGGCGAAGTCTACATCGCCAAGAAGATCGAAGCCGGCGAGCTTGAGGTCATGTACGCCCTGGTCGAAGTGCCCGTGGCCGTCGAGGAACTTGTGCGTGTCGGCGAGGACCTCAAAAAGGGCCGCATGAAGCTCAAAGACGTGGTCAAGACCATCGAGGAGGACGATCCGTCCGAAGAGGAGATGAACCAGCGCGAGCGGGTCATCAAGCTGCTGGAGGATGTGAAGAACATCTACCGCAAGAAGAAGCCCCTCTACACCCGTCTCGACGAGTGCGCGACTCTCGATAAGCGCGTTTTCGGCGTGCAGAAGAAGATCATGGACTACAAGGAAGGCGTTGTGCAGTGCCTGCGCGACATCAAGCTTGAAAAGACGCTCATCGACCGCATCATCGAGACCGTCGGCGATTACGTGCGCCAGATGCACAATTGCCGCCGCGACCTTTCGGCCTATATCCTGTCTCTGGGCAAATCCCAGGATGAGATCTTCGGCATTTTCAAGCAGCTCGAAGAGCGCACCATCAATCCCGTGGCCGCCGCCGATCAGCTCGGCATGACCATGGAAGAGCTTTTTTCCTTCAAGGAAATGGTCAACGGCAAGATCGAGATCCTCGGCAAGCTGCAGGAAAACGCCATGCATGACGTGGATCAGCTCGAAGAGATCCTGTGGCGCATCCGCAAGGGCAACACCGACGCCCTTGACGCCAAGCAGGAACTCATTCGCGCCAATCTGCGCCTGGTCGTGTCCATCGCCAAGAAATACACCAACCGCGGCCTGCAGTTCCTGGACCTCATCCAGGAAGGCAACATCGGCCTCATGAAGGCTGTGGACAAATTCGAATATCAGCGCGGCTACAAGTTCTCGACCTACGCCACATGGTGGATCCGTCAGGCCATCACCCGCGCCATCGCCGATCAGGCCCGCACCATCCGTATTCCGGTGCACATGATCGAGACCATCAACAAGCTGGTGCGCACCTCCCGCTACCTGGTCCAGGAGCTGGGCCGCGACCCCTCCCCGGAGGAGATCGCCGAGCGCATGGACTATCCGCTGGAGAAGGTCAAAAAGGTGCTCAAGATCGCCAAGGAGCCCATTTCCCTGGAAACCCCCATCGGTGACGAAGAAGATTCGAGCCTGGGCGATTTCATCGAGGACAAGAAGGCCGTGGCTCCTGCCGACGAAGTGGTCAACACCAAGTTGGCCGAGCAGATCGCCCAGGTGCTCTCCGACCTCACCCCGCGCGAGGAACAAGTCCTGCGCAAGCGCTTCGGCATCGGCGAGAAGAGCGACCACACCCTTGAGGAAGTGGGCAAGCTCTTCAACGTCACCCGCGAGCGTATCCGCCAGATCGAGGCCAAGGCCCTGCGCAAGCTGCGCCACCCCGTGCGCAGTCAGCAGCTGCGTTCCTACTATGAGTCCTAGGCCGGGCAAGACTGCAAATCCTAAGGCAACCCCCGGGGTTGCCTTCTTTTTTGGGGTGCCGGTTCGGGTAATTCTTGGCGCCGTGCTGCTGCTTGCTTTTGCGCAGGGAGCCCTGGCCGAGACGTGGCGCGTCGGGGTCGGGAAAGTTCTGGACGGCGATACCCTGATTCTTGACGGTGGGCAGCGTCTGCGGCTGCGCGGTATCGACGCACCCGAGGTTTCGCGCCGGGACAAATCCGGGCAGTATTACAGCGGGGAGTCCCGAAGCAGGCTTTCCGCCCTGGTTTCTGGCCGGATTCTCGTGCTCGACACAGAGGAACTCGGCACGGACCGCTACGGACGGTTGGTCGGAGTCGCGCGGCTCGCGGACGGACGAATGGTCAACCTGCTGATGATTGAAGGAGGGGCGGCTTTCGTTTATCCTCACGCGTCCGACAAGGACAGGGACTTGACGCGTCGATTGCGTGCGGCCCAGACCACGGCCATGGACCAGGGACAGGGTTTTTGGCCGGCCCTGCTGCGCTCTCGCGGGGCGAAGACGGGGTATATGGGCACCAAAAGCACCAAACGTTTCCACACCTTGTCCTGCGTGCAGGGGCGCAAGGTCGGTGCCGCCAACCGGGTAAATTTTTCTTCCTTGCAGGAAGCCTTCGCGGCCGGTTATGCACCGGCGCGGGAGTGTTCCCCATGGCCTGCGGAAACGGGCCGCTAGCTCACTAAAACCGGAGCGATTTGCTTGAAAGCCATTATTGTCGGAGCGGGAGAGGTCGGATTTCATATCGCCAAGCGATTGGCATCCGAAAACAAGGATGTCGTGGTCATCGACCGCAATCCCGCGGTGCTGCAACGCATTCTCGAACACATGGACGTGCAGGTGCTGGAAGGCTCGGGCTGCAGCCCGAAGGTGCTGGGCGAGGCGGGCATCACCAAGGCCGACATGCTGCTGGCCGTGACCGACAGCGACGAGATCAATCTCATGGCCTGTACTTTCGCCAACATGCTTGCGCCGGGGCTGACCAAACTGGCCCGAATCCGCAACGACGAGTACACGGCCTATGGTCAGCAACTGGCCAAAGGCATCGGCATCGGGATTATCATCAATCCGGAGGTCGAGGTGGTGCGGACCATCGAGCATATGCTGCGCGCCCCCGGGGCCGTTGACATCTGCGATCTTGCGGACGGCCGGATCAAGATAGTCGGGACCTGGATTACTCCGGGAAATCCGATGGCCGGGACAAGCCTCATGGATTTGCGACGCAAGGCCGGAGACATGGATCTGATCGTCGCGGCCATCGTTCGCGACGACAATGTCATCGTGCCCACGGGTTCCGACGTGATCCTGGACGGGGATCTGGTCTATTTTGTCTGTGAGGACAGGCAGCTGCAGTCGGTGTTTTCCTTTCTGGGCAACCGGTCCGGCAAGAAAAGCAGCGTGCTGATCATCGGAGGCGGCAATATCGGTCTGCGTCTGGCCCGCGCCCTGGAAAAAAAGCCCGTTCACGTCAAGCTCATGGACAAGGACCCCGAGCGTTGCGCGGTGCTGGCCGGAGAGTTGGACCGGACCGTGGTTCTGGTCGGGGACGGTACGGATCAGGAGGCGCTGCTCGAAGAGAATATTGGCGCCATGGATGTGGTTGTGACCATGACAGGCAACGAGGAGAGCAATATTCTCGCCTCCCTGCTCGCCAAGAAGCTGGGCACGCCCATGGCCATCACCCGCCTGAACAAAATCGAGTATATGCCGCTGGTGCGGGCCATCGGTCTTGAACACATTGTCAGCCCCCGGCTTTCGGCGGTGAACAGCATATTCAAGCATGTGCGAAGGGGCGGTGTGCTCTCGGCCGTGGCCATCAAGGACGGGGCCGAGGCCCTGGAGGCGCTGGTCGGTCCCGAGTCCAATCTTGTGGGCAAGGCCTTGAAAGACCTCGCTTTTCCCAAGGGCGTGCTTGTCCTGTGCATCATGCGCGCCGACACGGTGCTCATCCCCACGGGTCTTGACGTGATCCAGCGAGGCGACCGGCTCTTCATCCTCAGCCTGACCGAGTCCATTCCCGGAGTGGAGCGGATGCTGTCCCAGGGACAGGAGCAGGGCTGATGCGCTGGACCATAGCCTTGCACGTGACCGGCCTCATTCTGCTGTGCGTGGGCTTGTGCATGTTTTTGCCCCTGGTCTGCGGCTGGTACTATGGCGACACGTCTGTCGCGCCGCTTTTTTTGTCCCTGTGCGTGACGGTGCTGGCCGGCGTGTTTCTCATGTTTTCCTTTCAGCGCCCCAAACCGATGGTCATCAACCACCGGGAGGGAATGGTCATCGTCTCCCTGGGATGGGCCGCGTGCGCTTTTTTTGGAGCCCTGCCTTTTGCCCTGGGCGGATTTCCCACCTTTACGGACGCATTTTTCGAGTCCGTGTCCGGATTCACCACCACGGGCGCGTCCATCCTGACCAATATCGAGGCCCTGCCCAAGGGGCTCCTCTTCTGGCGCAGCCTGACGCACTGGCTGGGCGGCATGGGCATCATCGTCCTGACCATCGCCATCCTGCCCTTTCTGGGCGTGGGCGGCATGCAGCTCTACAAGGCCGAGGTGCCTGGCCCGGTGGCCGACAAGCTGCAGCCCCGCATCAAGGACACGGCCATGAGCCTGTGGAAGGTTTACGTGCTTTTCACGGTGGCCCAGGTGCTGCTGCTCATGTTTGGCGGCATGGACCTCTTCGAGAGCATCTGCCATGCCTTCGGGACCATGGCCACGGGCGGTTTCTCGACGCGCAACGCCTCCATCGCGGCCTACGATTCCGCATATATCGACGGCGTTATCACGTTTTTCATGCTGGTGGCCGGAGTCAACTTCGCCCTGCATTTCCAGCTTTTTCGCGGCAGGCCCCTGGCCGTCTGGCGAGATCCGGAATTCCGTTTTTTTGCGATTCTGACCCTCCTGCTGACCGCCGTCGTGACTTTTTCCATCCAGAGTTCAAGCTATTCCTCCTGGCCCGACGCCCTGCGCTTCGGATCGTTTCAGGTGGCCTCCATCCTCACCACCACGGGCTACGCCACCGCGGACTATGAGCTCTGGCTGCCCCTGCCGCAGGGGGTGTTGCTGCTGTGCATGTTCATCGGCGGCTGCGCCGGGTCCACGGCCGGCGGAATCAAGTGCATGCGGATCATGCTGCTTTTCAAGCACGCCTACCGCGAATTGTTCCGGCTTGTGCACCCGCGCGCCGTGCTGCCGCTCAAATTCGGTCCCAAGCTGGTCAAGGAAGAGGTGCTGACAAGCATCTGGGGCTTTTTTATTCTCTTCATCGTTCTTTTTGTTCTCTCTGGGCTGGCGCTGACGGCCATGGGAGTGGATGTGCTGACGGCGTTCGCGGCGGTGGTGGCCTGCATCGGCAATATCGGTCCCGGACTTGGCGAGGTCGGACCGGTGGACAATTATGCGGCGATCCCGACCTTGGGCAAATGGGTGCTGAGTTTTTGCATGCTGCTTGGACGCCTTGAGATTTATACGGTTTTGGTGTTGTTCGTGCCTGAATTCTGGCGAAAATAGAAAGCCTTAGGAGAAAATCATGACCGAATGGATAGAGATGGGAAAATTTGCCGAGCTTGATGACGTAGCGCAGAAAGAGGCGAACCGTCTGGCGGAATACGCGCTTGATGTGGCCCTGGATCCGGCCAAGGTGATCCGTTTCGAAGAGACGGAGAAAGGCTTCAGACTGCTTATCGATGAAGATCTGTACAAGTTTTATCAGGGACTTTAATGGATCAGCCCGTGTTGCGGGGGATGCGCGCCCGTTTTGTCGAGATGGCCGGCGAGTATGCCCAGCGTCTGGGGGACCGGCGGGAGCATATCGTCCTCAAGCGCGACCATTCCCTGCGCGTGCATGCCCTGGCCGCGAAGATCGTGGCCAGGGAAAGCATTGCCCCGGCCGCGCCGTATCTGGCTGCGGCGCTTGTGCATGATATCGGCAGGTTTTCGCAGTTTGAGAGGTTCGGCACCTACCGCGACGACGAGTCCGTCGATCACGGTGAGGAAGGGGCGGATTTTCTGCGCGGCGGGGATTTCCTGGCGGCCTTCGAGCCGCAGGTGCGCGAGTGTATCATCATGGCGGTGCGCTTGCACAACAAACGTGAAATTCCCGCTGACCTTGAGCCGCTGAGCAGATCGCTGTGCATCGTCGTGCGCGATGCGGACAAGCTCGATATCGTGCCCGTGGTCCTGTCCAAGCTCAGTGCGCCAGGACCGCGCGACTCCGTGGTCACCCTGGGGCTCATGGACGAGCCGCAGGCGTGGACCGAGGACATTGCCGACGTCGTGGCCGGCGGCGAGAGCCCGGCGTATGGCGATCTTCGCTATATAAATGATTTCAAGTTGCTGCTCGCCTCATGGGGCCCGAAGCTGGTGCATGGCGCAAGCCGGCGCATTTTTGCCGGGCGCGGCTATCTGGACCGCCTCTTCGCCCTGCTTCCGCAAACCGATCGTTTCGCAGAACTTAAAGTCCGCCTGGCCATTGGCCTTGAGCGCTGAACTGCAGCCATAAAAGTTCGTCCAGGGTGCGCAGGATCTCTCCGTACAGCCCCCCGTATCCGGGAAATTTTCCGAAAAGCTCCTGCTTGCGGCGCTGCAGTCCGGGCGAGGCGCTGGCTTCCGGCGAAGACGGCGAGGTGGCCAGGATGCGGCGCTCCTGCAACAGGTAGCTGCGGGTCTGCGCGCAAAAATCCCGGCACAATTCCCCGCATTGTGCGCTGTGAGCGGCCCAGTATTCTTTGGCCGGGGCCGTCGCCGGATTATGTCTGGCCTGCCAGGCCATGGCCAGGAGGAAGTTGAGGGGCGAGCCGGGCACTCCGCGCCGCCAGCCCAGAAGCCAGGGCGTGCGCCAGCAGAGCAGGAAATGGCTCTGCCCGAACGCCACAAGATCGGCCAGGCCAGCGTGCATGCCGCGCAGCGCTTCATCATCCCACAGCGGCTCTTCCTTGCACAGGTCCCAGGCCTGCACCGCGGCCTGCGGTTCGATGCCGAGCAGGCGCCAGAGCAGGGCGTTGGCCTGGGGCGAGGCCGGTGTTTCCAGATGGGCGTAGCTGAGCACGAAGGAACCCCTGCCATATCCGCCCCTGACGATGCAGGGTTCGTGGCGCAGCCGTTCCGGATTAAGGTTGATGCCGTACAGTTCTTCCCACTGCCCGACTTCCGAGGCCGCGATGCCGGACCAATCCAAATCGGCGGACCAGAAATCAGGCCCCGGGGTCTCGTAGCGGGCCAGCACTTCGAGATTGTCGTCACCGGGTTCGAACTGCGAGGGCCACCAGACCGGCAGGGCCGCCTCGTACTCTGCGCCGCCCTCGCTCAGGGTGCACCGCAGATGCCCGCTGAAATTGGGGAGGCGTTTCTTTGCCGCCTTGCGCGACCAGGAGCACAGATCCAGAAACGGCGCGCCGCGTTCCGAGCCAAGCGCCAGACCAGCGCCTCCGCAAAAACCGAGGTAGGTGCCGCCGCCGCGCACATGCTCGCGGATGGCCTCGCGGCCGTCTTCGCCCAGGGCCAGGGACTTGAGCTTGGCCCAGCCTCCCGGAACGAGCAGCGTCGAAGGTCCAAGGCCGCGCAAGGCCCCGGCGCGGACCTGTTCGGCTTTGAGCAGGGTCACGGGGGCGTGCAGGGCATGCAGCGCGCGGTGGAGGAGCAGGCCCCACAGGTGCGATTCGTCCCACAGCAGGACCAGAGGCGGGTGGTGTCGATGCATGTTCGTCGGCCTAGCAGGAAGCTCGGTGGCGGGCAAGTCGGGCTTGATTTTTGGGGTCTGCCCCAGTACTCATTTTTGTTTCTGCAGCGCCGGGCATTCCGGCGCTTTTTTGCCGCAACCAGCTCATTATCCGGAGTTCATCATATGGCCAACGAGACGCTTTCCAAGGGATACGAACCAGCCGACGTGGAAGAACGGTGGCTTGAGTACTGGAAGACGCACCAGAGCTTCACCCCCGACGCGTTCAAGGCCGCGTCGACGCCCACGGACAACTACTCCATCGTCATCCCGCCGCCCAACGTCACGGGGGCTCTGCACATGGGGCATGCCTTGAACCTCACTCTGCAGGACATCATGTGCCGGTACATGCGCCAGCGGGGCAAGACCGTGCTCTGGGTGCCGGGCACGGACCATGCGGGCATCGCCACCCAGAACGTGGTGGAAAGGAAGCTCCTGGCCGAAGGCACGAAGCGCGAGGACCTGGGCCGCGAGGAATTCATAAGCCGCGTCTGGGAATGGAAGGAAGACTACGGCGGACGCATCCTGAACCAGATCCGTCGCATGGGCGCGAGCGTGGACTGGAGCCGGGAGCGCTTCACCATGGATGAGGGCTTGTCCAAAGCCGTGCGCGAGGTTTTCGTCTCTCTCTACGAGCAGGGCCTTGTCTACCGCGGCAAGTACATCATCAACTGGTGCACCCGCTGCCATACGGCCCTGGCCGATGACGAGGTCGAATACGCCCCGGCCAAGTCCACCCTTTATCATCTGAGCTATCCTCTCGAAGACGGCTCCGGCTCCGTGACCGTGGCCACGGTGCGGCCCGAGACCATGCTCGGCGACACGGCCGTGGCCGTGCATCCCGAGGACGAGCGCTACCAGTCCATGATCGGCAAGCACGTCATCCTGCCGCTGGTGGGTCGCCGCATCCCGATCATCGCCGACGCCTATGTGGACCGCGAGTTCGGCACCGGCTGCCTCAAGATCACCCCGGCCCACGACATGAACGACTGGGAGATGGGCCGCAAATACGGGCTCGAAGCCATCAGCGTCATCGACGACAAGGGCTGCATGAACGACAATGCGCCTGAGGCGTATCGCGGCATGAGCGCCGCCGACTGCCGCGCGCTCATCGCCCTGGACCTGCGTGCCTGCGGGTCTCTCACGGCCGAGGAACCTTACGAGAACAAGGTCAACCAGTGCTACCGCTGCAAGACCAATATCGAGCCCTTCGTGTCCGAGCAGTGGTTCGTGTCCGTCAAGCCGCTGGCCGAAAAGGCCAGGGCGGCGGTGGAGGACGGCCGCACGACCATCTGGCCTGCGCAGTGGAACAAGACCTATTTCAACTGGCTCGACAACATCCGCGACTGGTGCATCTCGCGCCAGCTGTGGTGGGGGCACCGCATTCCGGTCTGGACCTGCCAGGACTGTGGCGAGCTGATCGTGGCCCGTGAGGACCCGACCGCCTGCGCCTGCGGCAGCACCCGCCTCCTGCAGGACGAGGACGTGCTCGACACCTGGTTCTCCTCCGCCCTGTGGCCGTTCTCGACCATGGGCTGGCCGGAGCAGACCAATGAGCTCAAGGCTTTCTACCCGACTTCCCTTCTGGTCACGGGTTTTGACATCCTCTTCTTCTGGGTGGCCCGCATGATGATGATGGGCCTGCAGTTCATGGACAACGTGCCCTTCAAGGACGTCTATATCCACGCCCTGGTCCGTGACGAGCACGGCAAGAAGATGTCCAAGTCCACGGGCAACGTCATCGACCCCCTGGCCATGATCGACAAGTACGGCTGCGACTCCCTGCGCTTCACCCTGACCTCGTTCGCGGCCATGGGCCGGGACATCAAGCTCTCCGAGGCGCGCATCGAGGGCTATCGCCATTTCATCAACAAGATCTGGAACGCGGCTCGCTTCGCCCTCATGCATGTCGATGGGACGGAGCCGGAATTCGATCCCAAGGCGCTGTCCGGACTGCACCACACCTGGATCCTGCACCGTCTGGAGACGCTCAAGAAAGAGCACTCCGCCCAGATCGAGGGCTACCGCTTCAACGAGGCCGCCCAAGGCCTGTACGGATTCGTCTGGCGCGAGTTCTGTGACTGGTACCTCGAACTGATCAAGCCCGAGCTCTACGGCGAGGACGAGGCGGCCAAGGCGGCGGCACGATCCTGCCTCAAGCACGTGCTGTCCGAGATCATGATCATCGCCCATCCGGTCATTCCCTTCGTGACGCAGGAGATCTGGTCCTGCATCCCGACCCTCGACGTCGAGAGCCTGGCCCTGCGGCCTTTCCCCAAGGTCCGCCCCGAATGCGAGAACGAGGGTGCCGTCAGGGACATGGAGTTTCTGCAGGGCGTCATCGTGGCCGTGCGCAACATCCGCTCCGAACTGGGCGTGGCTCCGGGTGTCCCGCTTGCGGTGCTGATGCGGGCCGGGAGTGACGATCAGGCCTTCCTGATGGCCCATGAAACGGAAATAGCGGCGCTGGCCCGGGTCGGGACGCTGACCGTGGGCGCCGACATCGAAGCGCCCAAGGGATGCGCCTCGGCGGTGGTCCGTGGCTGCGAGCTCTACGTGCCGCTCGAAGGGGTGGTGGATTTTGTGGCCGAATTGGCCCGCCTCGACAAGGAACTGGGCAAGATCTCGAAAGAACTCGACTTCGTGACCAAGAAACTCGGCAACGAGAGTTTTGTAAGCAAAGCCCCCGAGGACGTGGTGGCCAAGGAAAAGGCCAAGGCGGCGGATTTCGCAGAGAAAAAGGCCACCTTGGAGCAGCTGCGGGCCAAGGTGCAGGATTTCATCAAGTAGCATAATCGCTGTTTGCGGTATTTAACGAAAGGAAAAATCATGGCCAAAGCATATCTCATCGGCGCGGGTCCCGGCGACCCGGGTCTCATCACGGTCAAGGGCCAGCGCCTGCTGCAGGAGTGCGAGGTGATCATTTATGATTATCTGGCGAACAAGAGCTTTCTGTCCCTGTGCCGTCCGGATGCGGAGATCATCTATGTGGGCAAGAAGGGCGGGGACCATACCCTGCCTCAGGATCAGATCAACGACCTGATCGTGGCCAAGGTGAAGTCCGGCAAGAACGTGGCTCGCCTGAAGGGCGGAGACCCGTACATCTTCGGGCGCGGCGCTGAAGAGGCCGAAGAACTCCTGGAAGCCGGCCTTGATTTCGAGGTCGTGCCCGGCGTGACCTCGGCCGTGGCGGGCGCGGCGTATGCAGGCATTCCGCTGACCCATCGCAAGTACGCCTCTTCCGTGTCGCTCATCACCGGCCACGAGGATCCGACCAAGCCCGATTCCGCCCACAACTGGGCGGCCCTGGCCAACGCGGCCAGCACCCTGTGCTTTTACATGGGCGTGAAAAACCTGCCCTACATCTCGGCCAAATTGATCGAGAACGGGATGCGTGCGGACATGCCCGCCGCCCTGGTGCGCTGGGGCACGACGGCCAAGCATCAGTCCTGGGTGTCGACGGTCGGCGAGATCGCGGCCATGGCCGAGCGTGAAGGCGTGAAATCGCCATCCATGCTGGTCGTGGGCGAAGTGGTGCAGTTGCGCGACACCCTGAACTGGTTCGAGAAGCTGCCCCTGCACGGCAAGGGCGTGGTCGTGACCCGCGCCCGCGAGCAGGCCAGCGGTTTGAAAGAGACCCTGGAGGGCCTCGGCGCGGCCTGCTATGAATTCCCGACCATCACCATCGTGCCCCTGGAAGACTACGCGCCGGTTCGCGAGGCCATCGACAGGCTCGCAGGCTACGACTGGGCTATTTTCACCTCCGTCAACGGCGTGCGGCATTTCTGGAACCAGCTCGAACTTGTGGGCAAGGACGCCCGGGCTTTTGGCGGCATGCAGATCGCGGCCATCGGACCGGCCACGGCCGAGGCGCTGCTTGAGCGCGGCATCCGCCCCGATTTCATCCCGCCCAAATACGTGGCCGAGTCCGTGGTGGAAGGTCTCCTTGAGCGCGGCGTGGCCGGCAAGAAGGTCCTCATCCCCCGTGCCAAGGTCGCCCGCGAGGTGCTGCCCGAAGAGCTGGCCAAGGTCGCGGCGCAGGTGGACGTATTGCCGGTCTATGAAACCGTGCTGACCCAGGAGGACGGAGCCGAGATCATCGAACTTCTCGAAAAGGGCAGGCTCCATTACCTGACCTTCTCCAGTTCCTCCACGGTGGAGAACTTCTTTGCACTGGTCCCGGCGGACAGCCTGCGCCCCTTTGTCGGCAACGGGCTCAAGATCTGCTGCATCGGCCCCGTGACCGCCAGGACCTTGAGCGACTACGGCTTCACCCCGGACATCATGCCCGAGGACTATACCATCCCGGCCCTGGTCGAAGCCTTGGTGAAAGGATAAGGTTATGACCATCGCGCTTGGCGTTCTCGTTTCCGGTTCCGGGTCCAACCTGCAGGCCATCATCGACAGGGTGGGCGACGGCAGCCTCGACGCGGACATCCGCATCGTCATCGCCAACAAACCCGACGCGCAGGGACTTGAGCGCGCGCGGAAGGCGGGCATCGCCACAGCCTGCGTGCGTCATGACGAGTTTCCCGAGCGGGAGAGTTTCGACCGCGAACTGGTCCGGCTGCTGCGGGAGGCTGAGGCCCGGTTCGTGGCCCTGGCCGGGTTCATGCGCATCCTGACGCCTGTGTTTTTGACGCCCTTTGCCGGGCGCGTGATCAATATCCATCCGGCCTTGCTCCCGGCCTGTCCGGGTCTGCGCGCCCAGGAGCAGCAGGCCGGGCACGGGGTGCGGCTGGCCGGGTGCACCGTGCATTTCGTGGATGAAGAGATGGACCACGGCCCGATCATCATCCAGGCCGCCGTGCCCGCCTATGCGGACGACGATGAGGCCACGCTCGGCGCGCGTATCCTTGAGATGGAGCACCGCATCTATCCCCAGGCCCTGCAATGGATCGCACAGGACCGGGTGCAGGTCGTCGGACGGCAGGTCGTGGTCCGCGGCGCGTCCAGAACCATGGGCACGCTGTGGGCCAATCCGCCTTTGGAAAGGCCTTTTGATTCTTGAGGGAGGCAACGTATGAACACATTCGAGCTGGTTTTGACAGACGAGGAAAAGCGTTTCTGCAAGGACCTCGTGATCTGGGTCATCCGGCAGCATCTCGGTCAGACTTCTGAGGCCAGACCCGTTCTCAAGTCCACGACCTTGAGCGCAGAACTGGGCGCGTTCGTGACCTTGAAGCGGGGCGGGCGTCTGCGCGGCTGCATCGGCAATATCGTCGGCAGCGGCCCGCTGGCCGATACCATCGAGCGCATGGCCGGAGCGGCGGCTTTCGAAGACCCGCGCTTCCCTCCGCTCACGGCCGGGGAGCTTGACGACCTTGAGATCGAAGTCTCGGTCATGGGGCCGCTGACCCCCTGCCCTGACCCGGAGTTGATCGAGGTCGGCCGCCACGGGCTTTATATCCGCAAATCCATGCATTCCGGTCTGCTGCTGCCGCAGGTGGCCACGGAGTGGGGCTGGGACCGCGAAACGTTTCTGGATCAGACCTGCGTCAAGGCGGGACTGCCCAAAGGCACCTGGCGCAAATCCAAGACGGAGATTTGGTGGTTTGAAGCCGTCATTTTTTAAAGGAAGGTACAGTATGCGTACGTTTATTTTCGCTTTGATTCTGGTTTGTCTGTTTTCGTCCCCGGCCTTTGCGGAAGGGACCAAAGTCTCCCTGACCACCAGCAAGGGCATCATCGTCATCGAACTCGATGAGGCCAAGGCTCCTGTCTCGGCGCAGAATTTTCTGACTTATGTGAACGAGGGCTTTTATGACGGGACGGTTTTTCACCGCGTCATCAAGGGCTTCATGATTCAGGGCGGCGGCATGGATACATCCATGCACCAGAAACGCGGCCACGCGCCCATCAAGAACGAGGCCGACAACGGGCTCAAAAACGACAAGTACACTGTCGCCATGGCCCGCACGGGCGAGGTTGATTCCGCCACGTCCCAGTTTTTCATCAACACGGCGGACAACGCCTTCCTGAATCACGGCACCCGTGATTTCGGGTACGCGGTCTTCGGCAGGGTCGTCGCGGGCAAGCGGGTGGTGGACCTGATCGAGGCCGTGAACACGGGCTCCAAAGGCATGCACGGGGATGTCCCGGTCGAGTCTGTCATCATTGAAAAGGCTGAAGTCATGCAGTGATCCTGCGCTGAACGCTAAAAAAACAAGGGGCGGTCCGGTATGGATCGCCCCTTGTTTTTTTTGTGTCTCGTTTTTCCTAGCGTAGCAGGCTGGGCAGGATGGTGATGATGATCGGAAACAGGGTCAGGATGATCAGACTTGCCAACAAAGCGTAGAGGTATGGCAGCGAGGCCTTCATGACCTTTTCCAGCGGGACCTTGGTGATGGCGCTGGCCACGAAAAGGTCGAGGCCCACCGGCGGGGTGATGCAGCCGATGGCCAGGTTGCAGACCATGAGCACGCCGAAGAAGAGCGGATCGATGCCCAGGCTCTTGGCCACCGGCAGGAAGATGGGGGTCAGGATGACCACGGCGGCCGAGGCGTTGACCATGGTTCCGATGAACAGCAGCAGCACGTTCATGGCCAGCAGGAAGAGGACCGGCGATGAGGTCAGGCTGGCTACGAAGGCTCCGACGTGGTGGGGAATCTGCAGGTTGGTCAAGAGCCAGCCGAAGACGTTGGCCGCGCCGACCAGGAACATGATGATGGTCGTGCCGATGACGGCCTGGAAGATGATCTTGGGGAAGTCCTTGAACTTGAGTTCCTTGTAGATGAAGAGGCCGACGAGAATTCCGTATACGGCGGCCACGGCTGCGGCTTCGGTCGGGGTGAAGATGCCGCCGTAGATGCCGCCGATGATGATGACTGGGGTCATGAGGGCGAAAAAGGAGTCCTTGAAGGATGTCCACAGCGCCGAGGTGGAAAATGTGCCCTCGGGCTTGAGCCCACGCCTTTTGGCCAGCCACCAACTGACCAGCATCATGGACAGCCCCATGAGGATGCCCGGCAAGAATCCGCCTACGAACAGGTCGCCGATGGAGGTGTCGGCGATGACGCCGTACACGACCAGGGTGATGGACGGCGGGATGACGATGCCCACGGTGCCGCCTGCGGCCACGATGCCGGTGGCCCATTCACGGGTGTAGCCCTTTTTCTCCATCTCGTTGACCATGGTCGAACCCAGGGCCGCCGTGGTGGCTGCGGATGAGCCGGAGATGGCGGCGAAGAACATGCCCGACACGGCTACGGCCTGGGCCAGTCCGCCGGTGAAGGAGCCGACCAGGGCCTGGGAAAAATTGACCAGCCTGCCGGTCACTCCGCCTGCGGACATGAACGATCCGGCGAGCATGAAGAAGGGCACGGCCATGAAGGAGAATGAGTCGATGCCGGAGTACATCATCTGGGAAACCATGACGAGCGGCATGTTCATGAAAAAGTGCAGGACGGTGGCCGCTGCCAGACACAGTGCAAAGGCCACGGGTACGCCAAGGGCGGTCAGGCCCAGAAAGACAAAGAGAAGAACGTATTCCATGGCTAACCCTCCTGCCTGGCGCGAGAGTCGGAAATGTCTTTGACGATGCGCAGGGTCTCCCTGAGCAGGTACAGGAGCATGAGCACGCAGCTGACGGGGATGATGACATAGACCCAGCTCATGGGGATATCGAGACCCGGGGCGCGTTGAAAGGTCATGATGGAGGTCATTTTCCAGCCCTGGGTCAAGAGCAGGATGATGAATACATATCCGCAAAGGTTGATGACGACGTCCAGAATCCTGCCGAAAGTCGTGCCCTTGAATTTATTGGGCAGAAACTGCACGGCCAGATGCCCGCTTTCGCCCATGATCAGCGCCGAGCCCAGGAAAACGACCCAGACAAAGAGGAAACGGGCCAGCTCCTCGGACCATTCAGGGGTATATCCGAACATGTAGCGGGTCACGACCTGGGCAAAGATGATCAGGAGCATGATCGACATGGCGACGACGGAAAACCCGTACAGTACCGAGCGCACGCCCTTGAGGAGCTTGTCCATGGAATCCTCCTGGAATGTGATGATGAAAAAAACCCGCCCCGGGTCAATCGGGGCGGGTTTGCACGAATGAGTTAGTTGCCGAGGGCCAGCACCTTGTCGATGTTGTCCTGTCCGACAGTGGGGGCGAATTCCTTCCACACCGGCTGGGTCGCTTCCATGAACGGGGCGCGGTCGACTTCGATGACTTCGATCTTGCCTGTGGCCTTGATCTTGTCCCAGTAAGCGTTGTCTTCGTTGGTGGACAGTTCACGCTGCCAGGCCACGGCTTCGGTGGCGGCTTCCTGGATGATGGTCTTCTGGGCGTCGGAAAGCTTGCTCCAGGTGATCATGGAGATGAGCACCGGTTCCGGAGCATAGGCATGGGCGGTCATGGATGCGTACTTCTGCACCTCGAAGAAGCGCTTGGTGTAGATGTGGGCGCTGGGGTTTTCCTGCCCATCGACAGTGCCCTGCTGCATGGCGGAGTAGAGTTCGCCGAAGGCCATGGGCGTGGGGGAGCCGCCCAGCGACTTGATGGTCTCGATGTAGATCTTGTTGGACATGACGCGGATCTTGAGGCCCGCCATGTCGGCCGGGGCTTTGACGGGGCGGACGTTGTTGGTCAGGTGGCGGATGCCGTTTTCCATGTAGCCCAAGAGCTTCAGGCCGCGGGGTTCAAGTTCCTTGCCCAGTTCCATGCCCACGGTGTCCAGCGCCTTGTAGGCATGTGCGCGGTCTTTGAACAGAAAGGGCAGGTCGAAAAGAGACATTTTGGGCTGGAACTGTCCCAGATCCGCGGTGCCGGTCAGGACCATGTCGATGGTGCCGTAGATGAGGCCTTCGGTCATGTCCTTCTGGCTGCCGAGCTGGGAGGACGGGAAGACCTGGACTTCCATTTCGCCACCGGATTTTTCAGCGACCAGCTTGGCGAAATGGTCGGCGCCCTTGGCGTAGGGGTGGCTGACTTCGGCGATATGGCCGAGCTTGAGCACTGTTTTGGCAAAGGCCGGGATGGTCAGGGCTACGGCGATCACAATGACTGCACACATGAAGAAACGTTTCATGACTCCTCCGTCAACAAAAAACGTTATGGGCGCGGACGCGCGGGGACGGGACCTCAAGTTTTATGGACGGAGGATATGACGGGGAGAGGAAAAAATATTGTTTGGAACGTAAAGAGAAAAAGCGGCAT
This sequence comes from Desulfomicrobium baculatum DSM 4028, assembly GCF_000023225.1. NCBI lineage: Bacteria > Pseudomonadati > Thermodesulfobacteriota > Desulfovibrionia > Desulfovibrionales > Desulfomicrobiaceae > Desulfomicrobium > Desulfomicrobium baculatum. Next base: position 2,807,352 of record NC_013173.1, on the reverse strand, counting down.
TTTGTGAATTAAGCGCATACTGTTCACGGCATCGAGGCCGCGCCGGTACCCGAAAGACTGCTCAGCGGCTGAAATAGCGGCGCTCCGGCCTGCCCACGCTGCCGTAAACCACATCGGCGTACAGCGTGCCTTCGGAGATGAGGTACTCAAGATATCTGCGCGCGGTGGACCGGCTGACGCCGATCAGTTCGGCCACATCCTCCGCGCCGCGCCCGGCGGGCTCGGGTTGCTCGAACACCCCGCGAACCTTGGTCAAGGTCAGGCCGTCGATGCCTTTGGGCAGGCAATTGCTGTCCATGGGCGCGCAGGGGCTTGCGGGATGGAGCAGTGTGTCCACGTCCCGTTGCTCAATGGCGTTTCCAAGTCCCAGCCGTGCGCGGTAGGCACAGAATTTCATCAGGCATTCATGGAAGCGTTCGGCGGTGACCGGCTTGATCAGGTAGTCGAAAACTCCGCCGCGCAGGGCCTCTTTCAAGGTGCCGACCTCGCGCGCGGCAGTGATCAGGAGGACGTCGATCTCCAGGTTCCGGGTTCGGATTTCACGCAGCAGCTCCGTGCCGGGGCCTTCGGGAAAATAGAGATCAAGAAGAATGAGGTGCGGTTCCAGGGCTTCGGCCATGTCCCGGGCGTCGTCCAGGCGATGGGCGATGCCGACAACTTCGCAGCCCTGAACCCGTTCGGTGAAGCGGCGATGCAGATCCGCGATGCGCACGTCGTCCTCGACAATAAGTACTCTGGTAATCATGTCTGCTCCTTGGGGATGACCACGGTGAACAGCGCGCCACCCAGACTGCCGCGACTGACCATGATCTGTCCGGCCAGTTCGCCCAGGCGCTGGCGGACCAGATACAATCCGACTCCCCGCCGTCCGCGGCCCTTGGACGAAACCCCTTTTTCAAAAATCCGCTCGAGCTGGTCTACGGCAACGCCCGCTCCGGCGTCCTCGATCTCGAAGACGATGTCCTTGCCAAGATCCGTGAAGGACATTTCGACCATGCGCAATTGCTGCGGCTGCTCCAGGACCGCGTCAAAGGCGTTGTCCAGGAGGTTGCCAAGGACGGTCACGATTTTTTCCTGGTGAATCCATTTGGGCACATCGGCCATGGTGCTGTCCCGGTCGATGGCGAAATTGATCCGCAGCTCCTTGGCGCGATTGTACTTGCCGAGGATGATGGCGGCAATGACGGGATGGGGCACGGATTCACCGAGGAAGCGGATGAATTCCTCGTAGCCCGAGGACTCGGTGACCACCAGGTCAAGGGCCTCGCGGTAGGCTTCGATTTGAATGAGGCCAGCGATGGTGTGCAGCTTGTTCGAGTATTCGTGGGTCTGCACGCGCAGGAGTTCCGAGTATTCCTGCACTCGTGAAAGCTCCGCGGCCAGGAGGTCAAGCTCGTCCTTGCGCCTGAAGCTGGCGACGACGCCCTGAATTTTCTGGTTCTGGAAGACGGGCACGATATTGAAGATGAGCTCCTGGCCATTGACCGTCCGCTCCTGGTCAAATTCGGACAGTCCCGTGTGCAGAGCCTGTTCGAGTCTTGCCTCCGGGATGATAGTGGAGACGGGCCTGCCTGCGAAATGTTCCTCAAAGCTTAGTCCCGCATAACGCCTGGCGGCCTGGTTGGCGACGCGGATGTTGCCATGATGGTCAATGGCCAGGACTCCTTCGCGGATTGTCTGCAGCACGGCGACGCGCTCCAGATACAGATTGGTGATTTCGGAAGGCTCAAGGCCCAGAGTCAGTTTCCTCAGCCGCCCGGCGATGACCACGGCGCTTAAAATTCCGACCACGCTCATGCCGATGATATACATGAGCGGCTTGTCCAAGTGAGCTGAAATGGATTGATGAATACTTTCGGAGAGATAGCCGACAGATACAAAGCCGATGATGTCGTGGTCTTCGCCAAAGATCGGGGTCATCCCGCGCAGGGATTTGCCTAGGGTGCCGACGGCCTCGGAAACGTATGATTTTCCTTCTATCAAGGCCGGTCCCGTGTCTCCGCCGACAAAGGTTTGGCCTATGCGTTCGGGCACCGGGTGCGAATAACGCTTTTGGGCGCTGTCGCCGATAACCACAAACGACGCGCCGGTCTGGGCGCGGATGTTTTCGGCCAGGTTCTGGATTTCTCCGTGTGGATCGCCCTCGATCAGCGCCTGCCTGATGCGCGGGATCTGGGCGATGGTTCTGGCTGTCTGCAGGGCGGTCTGGCCGATCTGCTCGTGCAGCATTTCTTCAGTCAGTCCGGAGATGACATGCCAGCTGACGGCAATCTGGATGACGACCAGGGCCAGCACCATGTGGATCAGGTGGCCCTGGATGGTGGCGGGCCGCAGTCGGCTGATTATGTGGAGCCAGGATCGCATGTTGTTTCCTCCGCGTGCGCCATGGTCATCGCGGATTGTGGTTGTCATGGCAAGGCTTGCCTTCCGGGCTGATCCTGTGGCGGATGCGCAGGCCCGTGTTGACGTCTCCCAGTCTGATCGTCTGGACCGAAAAAATGAATACGTGCCTCTTGTCAGAATATCGCGTGACATTAAAAGATCAATAATAGTTTCCATTGACTATAATTGATTTAAGCGTATTTGCTAATTTAAACATCAATCTCTTTATGGGAGGAAGCTATGGTAAACATGGATTACCCAGGACCTTGTTTTTCGTGTTCTGCTATTGAGAATTGTGCGACTGAAGAAGCGAAAAAATTAGCCGTGAAAGGCTATTGCAAGGGCGTTGAGCGTGAACTTAATGCGTGGAAAGCGACTCTTTACGACGTAATGGTCGGTTTCCTGGACCTCGGAGACAAGGATAGGGGTGCGTTGGTTGATGCTGTCGCCGAAATAAAGGCTCTGGTACGCGAGATTGAAACAAAAACAGCCCAGCTTGAAGCGGAGTGCCCGCTGGAGATGGGGCCCGTCGAGAAAGATCTCGGTGACAAGATGGGCAAGCTCAGAGTGCACTACACCAAGGCCATGGAAGTGATCGGCGCCGGTTCTTTCGGAGGCTGAAGAAAAAAACTGCTCCTTAATAATAAAATGATTGCGCCCGGTGGTTGTCACCGGGCGTTTTTGTTCCCGCAGTCCGTCAGCAAACGGGCGTTTCGGCAGGGCAAGGGAAGGCTCCGCGTGCAATCATGAGGGAGGTATGGTCATGAGTCTTTTTTTTTGGATCAAGCTCTATCTGTTCACCATCCCTGTCTTCTTTGCCATTGACATGGTCTGGCTCGGGTTTGTGGCCAGAAATTTCTACAAAACCAACCTGCATCATCTCTTGAGCCCAGAGGTCAACTGGCCTGCGGCGTTCGCCTTCTATTTCATCTATATCGCTGGGATCCTTATTTTTGCAGTCCGCCCAGGTCTGGAAGCGCAGTCTCTGGTCCGGGCCTGCCTGTTTGGTGCTCTTTTCGGATTTTTCACATACGCGACCTATGACCTGACCAACCTTGCAACCTTGCGGGATTGGCCGGTGGCGGTCGTTGTCGTCGATATCGCGTGGGGCACGGTCCTGTGCACCCTGGTCGCTGCAGGCAGCTACCTCATAGGCGCGCGGCTGAACTGAAACTTCAAGGAGGTCCAGGCCCATGACCGTCGTGATGCTTGGTGCGGCCGTGGCATTGCTTTTGACCATGAACGCCATGTTCGTCATCGGGACGCGCGCCGGCGACAACAGCCTCATCGACATTGCCTATGGCCCGGCCTTTGTGCTGGCCTGCCTCGGAGCCTGGCTTGCGGGTGGAGCAGAGATGCATTTCAGGCCGCTGCTGATGCTCTGTCTGCTGTGTGTCTGGGCCGTGCGGTTGGGGCTGCATATCGGCCTGCGACACCGGGGGCGCGGCGAGGACTTTCGCTACCGGAATTTCCGACAGGAGTGGGGAGAGACCTTTGTCTGGCGTAGTTTCCTGCAAATTTACATGCTGCAGGGACTGGTCGTGTTTCTGGTCGCCATGCCTGTTCTGCTGGCCATTGCCTGGCCCGGGCCCGGATTGGTCTGGACCGATATTCTGGGCACGGCACTCTTTGCAGTCGGTTTTCTGTTCGAGGCCGTAGGTGACTGGCAACTCGTCCGTTTCAAGCAGGGTCCGGACAGCAAGGGACGCATCATGACCACCGGGCTTTGGCGTTATACCCGGCATCCCAACTATTTTGGAGAAGCGTTGCTGTGGTGGGGTTTTTTCTTTCTTGGTCTTGGCTCCGAGCATGGCTGGTATGGCCTTGTAAGCCCCGTGCTCATCGGATTTTTGCTTTTAAAAGTCTCTGGCATCCCCATGCTTGAAGAGAAGTACAGGGGGCAGCCCGAGTTCGAAGCCTATAAAAATGTCACCAGCGCCTTTTTTCCCTGGCCCCCACGTACTCCAGAAGCCCGCCCCGCAGGCGGCGACGATACGGATCTTGCATGAAAGAAAACAGGACTGACGCCAAAAAGACAGTGGCCGTCATTGGCGGGGGCGTGGCCGGGATTGTGGCAGCGCATCTCCTGCAAGACACCCGCGAGGTGACCATCTTCGAGAAGGAGAATTATCTGGGTGGTCACACCCATTCCGTCTCCGTACCGGACGGTCCGGACGAGGGGACGCCTGTGGACACGGGCTTTATCGTCTTCAATGAAGCCACGTACCCGCTTTTCATCAATTTCTTGCAAGAGCTCGAAGTCCCGTCCCGGGAAACACAGATGTCGTTCGGATTCCATTGCGAGTGCACAGGGCTGACCTATGCCGGTACGGACCTGGCCGGGATTTTCGCCCAGCGATCCAATTTGTTTTCGGCGCGCTATTACCGTTTTCTGGTCGAGATTGCCCGTTTTTGCCGTCAGGGCAAGGCGGATCTCAAGGGCGGACAGGAGCTTGGCACTCTGGACGAATACCTGCTCCGCCATCGCTTTTCGCCCTTTATGGTCGAGAACTACCTTTTGCCCATGGCCGCAGCCATCTGGTCGACTCCGGCCGGCCGGGTGGGGCAGTTTCCGGCTCTTTCCTTCCTGCGTTTCTTCCATAATCACGGCCTCCTCTCCCTACTTGATCGTCCGCGCTGGAGAACGGTTTCCGGCGGAAGCTCCAGCTATGTCCGGGCATTTTTGCGCCGTTTTTGCGGAACGGTGAGACTTGATGCGCCCATTGCCAGGGTCCTGCGCACGGCTGCGGGGGTGAGCGTTGAGGTCGTGGGCGAGGAGCCCCGTATTTTTGATGACGTCTTCATCGCGGCCCATGCCGATCAGGCTCTGCGCCTTTTGGGCGATCCTTCACCCGAGGAGTCGCGGCATCTCGGGGCGTGGCGTTACGAGGAGAATACGACGGTCCTGCACACGGACGTCTCGGTTTTGCCTCCATCGCCCAGGGCCTGGGCCTGCTGGAATTTTCGCCGGGAGGCCGAGGAGGAGTCGCGGGTTTTTGTCACCTACGCCATGAACCTTCTTCAGGGTCTGGCCGCACGGAAACAGTATATGGTGACCCTCAACCGGCCGAGCCCTCATGATGAGTCCCAGGTTCTGGCCAGCCTGGTCTATCATCATCCGGTCTACACCAGGGAATCCATGGCTACCCAGAGCTTGCTTTCGTCCCTGAACGGACGCCGGAACACCTATTTTTGCGGCAGCTATTTCGGTTTCGGATTCCACGAGGACGCGGTCCGCTCCAGTCACAATGCCGTGGAACAATTCAGGAGGAATGGATGAATTCGCGGATTTATGTCGGAACCCTGAGTCATGCGCGCACCCATGAGGCTGAGCATGGCTTTGATTACGACCTGCATCTGTATGCCCTGGATGTTGACGAACTGGACCGATTGGATGCCGCCACGCGCTGGTTCGGGCACAACCGATTGCGGCCCCTGGCCCTGCACGATCGTGACTATCTCTATCGTGGACGCGCGGGGCTGCGGGAAAAGGTGCTGCGTGCCCTGCACGAAAACGGGGTGGATCTTGCACCCTCGCGTATCGTGCTGATCACGGCCCTGCGCCAGTTTCATTACATATTCAACCCGGCCAGCTTCTTTTACTGTTATGACTCCTCCGGCCGCCTCGCCTGCGTCCTGGTGCAGGTCAACAATACTTTTGGCGAGACCCACCTCTACGTGCTCGCGCCAGAGGACGAGCACGGACGCTTTGCAGCGCAAAAGGCTTTTCACGTCTCCCCTTTTTTTCCGCGCCGTGGGCGTTACGAGTTTCTGTTCTCCGAACCCGGGGAAGAGCTTGCCATCTCCATCACGTATTTTCTTGACGACCAGCAGGCTCTCAAAGCCTCGTTCATCGGCACGGCCCGGCCAATGATCAGCCGCAATCTGGCGCTGATGGTCCTGGGGCACCCCCTGCGGGCCGCCCTGACCTTCCCGCGTATCGTCGTTCAGGCGGCGCGGCTTTATTTCCGCAAGAAACTTGCGGTTCATCCAAAACCCGAGCCGCTTTCGTCCATGACGATCAGGCAGGCTCCGCCAACGGTGCTTGAGGCCTTTGGCAAATGGGCTTTGAAACGTTTTTTTCGGAAGCTGGATCATGGACAGCTGATCCTGGCTCTGCCGGACGGAGGTGAAGAAAATTTTGGTCCGCCCGGAAGCAAACCTCGGGCTTGTCTGTTGGTGCACAGATCGCGTTTTTTCAGCCGCGTCATGCTGTCCGGGGATATCGGTTTTGGGGAGGCCTATGTCGACGGTGACTGGAGCAGCCCGGAACTGGTCCGACTGCTCTGCCTGTTGGCGCAGCGGGAAGATGTCTTGAATGATCGGCGTTTCTGGCCTGCCCTGGCCGGGAGAGCGCTTAATTTCATGTCGCATCTGCGCCGCCCCAACACTGTCGCCGGGAGTCGGCGCAACATTGGCGAACATTATGATTTGGGAAACGACTTTTACAGGCTCTTTCTGGATTCGACCATGTCCTATTCCGGAGGAATTTTTCAAAACGAACAGGATTCTCTTGAAGATTCCCAGTTCGCCAAGATGCAGGCCATCATCGACATGGCCGGCATCGGTGCGGACGACCATGTGCTGGAGATCGGTTGCGGCTGGGGCGGCTTTGCACTGGAAGCGGTGCGGCGCACAGGTTGCCGGGTGACGGGTATCACCATTTCGAAAAAGCAGTTCGAGTGGGCCACGCGCAGGGTTCTGGAAGAGGGCATGGAAGACAGGATCAGCATTCTCTTGACCGACTATCGTCATGTGCAGGGCAGTTTTAGCGCCATTGTTTCCATCGAGATGCTTGAGGCCGTGGGACATCGAAATCTGCCCTTGTATTTTCAGACGCTTGAGCGCCTGCTCGCTACGGACGGGCGAGCCGTACTGCAGGTCATCACTATGCCCGACCAGAAATACCGGGCTTACCGCTTGGGATCGGACTGGATACGTAAGCACATTTTTCCCGGTGGCCATTTGCCGTCCATCGGGGCCATGGCCCAGGCCATGGGCGCACGGAGCCGGCTGGGTATCACGCGCATGGAGGATATAGGACTGCATTACGCCCGAACCCTGGAGTTGTGGCGGTTGGCGCTCATGGCCCGCGGCGACGAGGTCACGAGGCTGGGTTTTGATCAGAATTTTTTGCGCAAGTGGGAGTATTATTTCAGTTATTGCGAAGCCGGTTTTCGTAGCCGCACAGTGCGCAACTATCAGCTTCTGCTTTCCCGCATGGGTGAATCGAGCGGGGCTTGCCGCGCATGATGCTGGGGCCGATGTGGACAAAACTGATCAATTTCGGGCTGTTTCAGGCTGGCTGGTTTGCCTGTGTGCTGGGCGCCGCTTTCGGCCAGGTTTGGCTCGGCACCGGCCTCGGGGTGGTTTTTGTGATGACCCATCTGGCCCTGGTGCCGAATCGCGCGGGGGAGATGCGGCTTTTAATCTTTGCTCTTTGTGTTGGCCTTGTTGTCGATTCTGTGCACATGCGCACCGGGGCGCTCGTTTTTTTCGAGGGGAATGTTTTTCCTGGCCTGGCTCCACCCTGGATTCTTGTCTTGTGGATGCAGATCGCCTCCACATTGCGTTTTTCCTTGAGTTGGCTCGAGGGGCGCTATGTGTTTGGATGCTTTCTGGGGGCCTGTTGCGGGGTTCTGGCCTATGCGGCGGGGGTTCGCCTTGGAGCGGCCGGATTCGGGACGGACTCCACGCGGGCCCTGCTCCAAATCGGGTTCGGTTGGGGTCTGGCCTTGCCGTTTTTGCTTCTTGTCGCGCGAAGGATTTCACGCGGGCATGAAACGGAGCGGTATCAGATTTTCTGGTAATGCAGGTTTGCAGGTCTGCCTGCTTTGGAACAAAAAAGAACGCCCAGCGGGAAGCCGCTGGGCGTTTGTCGTTTGCTTCCCGTTTTTTGGGAAGCGAAGGATTTTCGGAGAAGCCAGCTCCGAAAATCCCGTGCAAACGATGACGCGATAGTCATTACCTGCGTAGCATGCGCTGAAGAATGAAGTAAATTGAAAAGACTGCGTAAGACAGAAAAAGCGGGTTTTGTAGGACGCGGACCGGCGTGGTCCGTTTTGTGGACACGTATCGCCGGAGCGCAGATTTAGTTGTGTGCCGTCAAGGGGGGATACCCCCTCCCCCTTCGGGTACTCCCCCTTGGCAGGGGGAGATTCAAGACTGTAGTTGCCCTACGATCTCCTTCGCCAGACAGGCATGCATTTCAAGTTTGATTTTCCGCAATTTCGGGTTTGGCCCGCCTTTTGATCTATTGCCTCCAGCAGGAGGTGTAGAATGCAGTTTTTTCCCGCATCGATGTCCCACGGGGCGCAGTCCTTTCGCGCAAACAGCGCGTTTGAAATGCCCGATTCACGGCCCGGCCAGGATTTTCACGGCCTGTTTTCGGCGCATCTGGAGCAGCCGGATGTGACCTCCGCATCCCCTCAAACCGACCAGCCCCAGCCGGCTTCCAATAACGAACAGGTTTACGCGGATGATCATGGCCCGGCCGGCGACAGTTCGGGCGGCGGGTTTGGCGGATCTGCCTCGTTTGCGGATCAGAATGTTTCCGAGGGTTCGGACGCTGCCGGGCACGAGGAAGACCGTGCGGAAGAGAGGGGACGTGAAACGGCAAAAGCTGCCGTGCGGCAGCCCGAAGCTTCAAGCACTGAACAGGCAATTTCTTCAACCGGCGGCCCAGCCGAAGATGATCCTGCTGTTTTGCATACGCAGGCCGGAGAACAGGACGCGGATAGTACGGGTGATTCCGTCGCAGTCGCGGCGCAGGAGCTGCTCGACAGCCTGGCCGCCGAAGCCTCGGCGCAGGGCGCAGATCGTGATAAGCCAGGGGTTTCCGACAAAATCGAGGCCCTGCATGAACTTCTCCGTCAGTTCCGGAAGAGCGACCCCGCGACCCGCAGCGGTCTGGCCGTGGCTCTGGGCGAACAGGTCAAGAGCCTGAAGGCGGAATTTGCCGCCGAGGCTTTGAAACGGGCTGATGGCGCCGGGGAGCAGGGGCAAAAAAACGGGCGCGCCGAGAAGGCCTCTTCTCGCGTGATGCAGAAGATCGAAGCCCTCTTGTCCAGGCTGGAAACATTCCAGACGGCGGGCCGCGAGGCCGTGAATATCGGCCAGGAGCGGACCATGGTCGCTGCATCCGTTGCCGCGAAAGCGGGCGTCATGGCGGGAGAAGAGGGCGGCCGAGCCCGTTCCGGCAGGGCTCTGCTTGCAGAGGCGGCCGAGACGCTGGGGACGGACAGCGAACCCCTGACCCGCAAGCACGGTGCCGGCGTTGAGTCCGAAAACCATGCTGCGCACAAAAGCGGCAAGGGCTCGGAAATCACTTTTCGGTCGGCTGCGCGCGTAAGCCAGACTTCGGATGCGGCGCAAGGCCAATCCGGGGCCCGCAGCGCAGCTCTTGAGGTTCCCGACGGGAAAAGCGCCTCGACGCTTGAAACCGCCGAAGAATCTCTTGCGTCTGAACAGCAGCACGGGGAATCCGTCGCCACCGGCGCGGATCGGAAACATGCCGCCGTAAAGGATCCAGGCAGCGCCGGTCGCAACGAGAACGAAATGACCCGCAGCGGCCTGGCTGCGGCCGGAACCAGGACTGCCACGGCAAAGGACGGCTCCGGTCAGTCGGTACCGCTGGACGCGGGCTCAACGTTACAGGAGGGCGAGGCGGTTTCCACCGCAAGCGCGGCGGCCGTTGATTCCAAGAGTGGGAAAAAACAGCCTGATGCCCGCCAGGGGTTCTTCGGGACCCCGGATAGGGAAAAGTCTTCCTCGTCCACATCCCGCGCAGCTCAGACCGCCGGGAACGTGAAGAATGCTCCGGAATCCCAGACCCTGACCCAGACCGCTGCCCAGAATTCCCAGAGCCAGTTTCAGCAACGGCTGGAGTCTCCTGTCAGCGCACGTAGCGCCCAAGTCTATCAGCAGGTCGAGACCGGGGCCTTTAGGAATCTGGGCCAGGGCGTGAAGCAGCTGGTCATTCGTCTCGACCCGGCCGATCTGGGACAGGTCAGCGTCATCCTGCAGATGCGGGGCAAGGAAGTGCAGGCTGTGCTCAGGTCCAGCAATCAGGAGACATCCTTGGCCTTGAATGAGCAGTTGGGGCAGCTGCGAACACAGCTTGAAGCCCAGGGGCTCAAGGTGGGGAAACTCGAAGTGCAGACGCAATTGGCCGACTCCCAGAGCCAGTCGCAGTGGCAGGGCGCAGAAAATCACAACCGCTATCAGGAGAACCAGGAATTGGCCATGTCGGCCAAGCGTTGGCGCACTCTGGAGCGGGGCGGCCCCGATCTGGTCCGGGATGTGCACAATAGCGGGCACAGGGAAAAAGTTTCCCAAAGCGGCCTGGATATTTTTGCCTGAGAGGAGACGGTCATGATCGATCAGATTTTGCAGCAGCAGGGTGGTTTTTACGGCGCGGACACGGCAGCGAAGAACGACGTTCTGGGTAAAGACGCCTTCTTGAAGCTTCTGGTGACCCAGTTGCAGAATCAGGATCCCCTGAATCCTCTCGACGACAAGGAATTCATTGCCCAGCTGGCGCAGTTTTCGAGCCTGGAGCAGATGACCAACATTTCCGAGGGCATCAAGGGTCTGAGTGACAAGACTGCCCAGCAGGATATGCTCAGCGCCGTCAACTACATCGGCAAGGAAGTCACGGCTTCCGGAGACGGGATCACCAAGAGCGGAAATTACGTGACCCCGGTCTACTTCACCCTGGGGGGCGCCGCTGCGCAGGTTTACGCCAACGTGTACGATGAAAACAACAATATCGTGCGCACCGAGAAGTTCACCTCCATGCAGGCCGGAGAGTTCGCGTTCACTTGGGACGGCCTCGACTACAACGGGAATTCGGCCAACAGCGGCCAGTACAATGTATATTTTTCAGCGGAAAGCCCAACCGGGGCAACGGTTTTTGTCGACACGGAAGTCTCCGGCACCGTGACCGCCCTTGAACAGGGCGACGGGGAGACGTTCTTCCGGCTGAGCGACGGACGCAAGATCAGTTTCAGCGACATCAAGAAGGTCATCCAGCCGGTTGTGGCGGAAGAGTAGTATTTCACAGATCACTGCGGTGATTCAAGAAGGGGGTAGTTATGGGTTTGTCAGCATCACTGTACTCCGGGACCAGCGGTCTCAAGGCTCATGGCGAGGATATGACCGTCATCGGCAACAACATATCCAACGTCTCGACCATCGGATTCAAGGGCTCGCGCATGTATTTCGAGGATGCGCTGAGTCAGCAGATCACCACCGCGTCCGGCAGCGGACAGGTGGGGCGTGGTGTTTCCGTGGGAACGGTCATGGGTGATTTTTCCCAGGGATCCCTGGAAAGCACCACGGAAGCCACGGACTTGGCTATTGGCGGCAACGGCTTCTTCATGGTCTCGCCCGCCGGGCAGGAGGTCAACTACTATACCCGCGCCGGAAACTTCCGCTTCGACGAGGAAGGCTACCTGGTCGATCCGCGAGGCTACCGCCTGCAGGGGTGGGAAGTGCAGCAGGCGAACACCAGCGCGGCCGCCAGCGGCGATACGACGGCGCAGGCCACCACCGGCGTGCAGATTCTGGGCGTTCCCCAGGATGTGAAGCTGGAGAATTTTCAGTCGCCGCCGCAGGCCACAAGCCGGGTCGACCTGATCCTGAACGTGGATTCCAGTTCTGAGGACAAGTCGGTCAGCCCTACGGACCCGTTCACCGCGCTTTTCGACACGTATGACGCCACCGCCGCAGAGCCGATCGGAGAGGCGAGCTACGCCTATCAGACGACCATCAAAGTGTACGATGAAAACGGTTCTTCGCACAATATGACGGTCTACATGGACCCGGTCGCCAATGTCGAAGTGACCGGTGCCGCCGCAGGCAAGCGGTATTGGGAATACATCATCGCGGTGCCGCCCGGAGAAGACAATCGGGATTTCTGGGGCGCTGGAGACGAGAAGCGCGGAATACTCATGAGCGGCACCTTGACCTTCAACGCGGCCGGCGAACTTGAGAACATGTCCGCGTTTACGGTGAACGATCTTACAGCCGATCCTGAACTTCCGGCATCCTGGGTCCCGGCCAACTTCTCGCAGAACGGTTATCCCATTTGCACCGCCAACTTTCTGGGGGCCGCGAATGGCAGCACCACAGGTTCGGGTATTCTTGCCGAGAGTGAAAACACAAAGAACATAGAGATTAATTTCGGCGTGCGAAACAAGACATCCTCATGGGAACCGGGACCTGCAATTCCCCCTGCCGCGGCAACCGGTCAGGATAACCTGGGGGATTACCCGACAATCGATACGTCAGGCGCCACGCCTGTGCTGGTTGGTAGCCTCGGCGCGATAAACGGTTTCGCCTCGACGGAAATCAGCGCCCTGTCATCCACCAACTACAGCACCGGCTCGACGACCATCTTCCAGGCCCAGGATGGATATACCGCCGGGTTCCTGCAGAACATCTCCGTGGACCGCGACGGCGTCATCACCGGCCGCTATTCCAACGGTCAGGTCCTGCAACTCTTCGCCGTGACCCTGGCCACGTTCAACAACAACTACGCCTTGTACCGCGAGGGCGGGAACCTCTTCTCCGAGACCCGTTCCTCCGGGCCGCCCATCACCGGTCTGGCCAACACCGGCGGCAAGGGCAGCATCGCATCCAACTCCCTGGAGCAGTCCAACGTGGACCTGGCTACGGAGTTCGTAAAGATGATCACCACGGAAAAAGGCTTCCAGGCCAACTCCAAGACCATCACCACCGTCGACCAGATGCTGACCGTACTGATCCAGCTCAAGCGTTAGGCTGTTTCAAGCGACAACGACAAAAAACCCGCGCTGGTAATCCCGGCGCGGGTTTTATTTTTCAGCAAGGAATCCGGCTACAGGGCTCTGTCCAGAAACAGCCCCACCATTTTTTCTATGGAGTCGGCCAGATCAAGCATTTCGTCGGCGGGGATCTTGCGGATCAGTTTATGGGTATCCGGGTCACGCACCTCGACCTGGACCGTGTCGGTACGCTCGTCGATGTGAAATTTCAGGTTCACGCCCAAGGAAGACATGTAGGAATCTACCGCATCGGTCAGGTTCTGCAATTTCTGCAAGGAAATTTCTTCCGACTGGTCAGACTCCATGCCTTGCTGCCGGTCCTGAAGCCCGCCCGATTCGGCACGGTCCGCGTATTCGAGATCGGATTTGAGTTGAGTCGTGTGCTCAACGGGCGCCAGCAGGTCCTGGGGCTCGTAGGCGAGAGAGGTTATTTTCATGGCGGGGCCTCCTCTTGATGGATGAGTACATCATACTAATCGTCCAGAGGGGAGAAAACTTTAGGCGCGAGAGGCAATTTTGACCTCTTTGGGCGGACGCTGTGTAGTTTTTAAAATTAACACTTTGAAAATAAAGAATAAATTATAAATGGCATTCTGTGTGCAATGTCGCGAGCATACCAGCGTAAGGAGGATCTTATATGTCTTTGGTCATAAATCACAACTTGATGGCGATGAACTCCGCCAGGAACCTGTCCACTTCGTATAGTAACTTGGCAACCTCGACCCGGCGTCTTTCCTCCGGATTGCGCGTGGGCACCGCCGCCGATGACGCGGCAGGCCTGGCCATCCGCGAGTTGATGCGCGCCGATATCGCATCCCTCAACCAGGGTGTCCGCAACGCCAATGACGCCATCTCCATGATTCAGACTGCCGACGGCGCTCTGCAGGTCATCGATGAAAAGTTGATCCGCATGAAGGAACTGGCCACCCAGGCAGCCACCGGCACCTACGGTTCGGATCAGCGTCTGATCATCGATTCGGAGTATCAGGCCATGGCTTCGGAAATCACCCGAATCGCCAATGCCACGGATTTCAACGGAATCTACCTGCTCAACGGAAATCTTTCTTCCTCGAACCAGAATGCTGCGGAATGGAGGCTCGATCATAGCGGAGCCGGCTTGCAGGCCCGCGGAGCCCTGAAGATCCATTTTGGCACCGGCAATGACAGCAGCGAGGATTACTATTACATCGCCATCGGCAACTCCACGGCCTCGGCGCTTGGCGTCGGCAATCAGTCCGACCGCAGTATTTCCAGTGCCGGCTTCAGCATCTCCACCCAGCAGGGTGCGCAGCAGGCGCTCGACGCCATCAACAACGCCATCATATCCAAGGATAAAATTCGGGCCAGTCTGGGTTCTCTGCAGAACCGTCTGGAGAACACCATCACCAACCTGACGATCCAGGCCGAGAATCTGCAGGCTGCGGAATCCCGCATCTCCGACGTGGATGTGGCCCAGGAAATGACGGAATTCGTGCGCAATCAGATCCTGACCCAGTCTGCGGTGGCCATGCTCGCTCAGGCCAACCAGCTGCCGCAGATGGCCATGCAGCTCATGCAGGGTTAATCGGGGATTTATCGGCAAAGGCAATGATCAAAGACAAAGCCGGGGCGTTTGGCCCCGGCTTGTTTCTTTGCGATGCCTCGCGCCGATGCATCCGGCCTTACACATCCTGTTCGAAAAGATCCGGAAAGCGTTTGCGCAACTGCACGAGTGCCTGTTCTGCCGCGCCCTGCTCTGCCTTGCGCATGCTGCGCTCCTCACATTCCACCTCGGTCTTGTCCGGCATGGTGACGACAACGGTGTACTGTTTGGCGTGTTCCGGGCCATGGCTCTCGCGCAATGCATATGAAGGCCTGGCTTTCCAGATGCGCTGGGTGGCTTCCTGCAGCAGGCTCTTGAAATCCCGAGGGCGAAATGTCTCCGGCGGCGTTGGCCACTGCCCCGCATACAAAAAATTGACGCATGTGATCGCGCGCTCCAGTCCTCCGTCAAGGTAGACAGCGCCCAGTACCGCTTCAAGCGCATCGCTCAGCACGGAATTTTTTTCTCTACCGCCCTGCACATCTTCCCCACGGCCCAGAAGCAGGCACGCGCCAAGGTGAATCCTTCGGGCCGCCTGCGCGAGCGCGCCCTCGCTGACCAGCGCCGAGCGCATTTTGGTCAGGTGGCCTTCCTGTACTTCCGGAAATTTACGAAATAATTCCTGGGATACGGCCAGTTCCAGAACCGCATCGCCAAGAAATTCGAGCCTTTCGTTATGCGGACAGCCATGTTCATTGGCGTGAGAACTGTGGGTGAGGGCTTGGATTAAAAGCTTGACTTGCTTGAATTCATAATGGATTTCATTCTGCAGCGCCTGCAGTGCATCCGTTGGAACTTCCAGTGACATTAAGGTTCTCCATGAGAGACGATTATCTTCACGCCCTTTTTTCTCCCCAAGCCATCGCCGTTGTCGGATCTTTCGACAGCGCAGGAGCCTTGGCCCGTGTAGTGCTTTCAAATCTTGAAGGCTGGGGGTATCAGGGGAGGATTGTTTCCGTCAATTGGACCTCCCAGAAAGACCCGCGCGCCCTTGACGATTTGAAAGGGGTCGATCTTGCCGTGGTCTGCCTTGCTCCGGAGTTCGTGCTTGAAGCCCTGGAGCAGGTCGCGGATATGGGCGTCAAGGCGGTCATCATCACCTCCGCCGGATTCCGGGAGATCGGGGGGCAGGGCTACTACCTTGAAGAATCCATCATCCAGCTGGCTGAACGCCGGAATCTGACCCTGCTTGGTCCCAACTGCCTGGGCGTGGCCTCCTGGGCCGATCACTTGAACGCATCGCTCATCGCCCGTCTGCCCAGCCAAGGCAATATCGCCTTTTTCTCGCCGTCCGGGTCCATGTGCAACGCCATCCTGGATTGGGCCGCAAGCGAGGAAATCGGATTCTCCAAGTTCGCAAGCCTCGGCAACCGCGCTGTCATTGATGAAGCGTCCATGCTGCAATTTCTGGCCGAAGACCCGCAGACCAGCGTCATCATCGGATATCTTGAAGGCATGAACAACGGCCGTCGTTTCGCGCGCATCAGCCAGACCATCACCCACGAGAAGCCGGTCATCATGCTGCAGGCCGGCATGACCGAACACGGTCAGAAGGCAATTTCTTCCCATGTAGGGGCCCTGACCGGGTCGGAACGGGCCTACCAGACGGCGCTCAAGCAGGCGGGCATCATCCAGGTGGACAATCTCTCCTCGCTGTTTGATTTGGCACGCATGTTCGGCACCCAGCCGCTGCCCAAGGGGCCGAATCTGGCCATTGTCACCAATTCCGGTGGGGCCGGGATCCTGGCCGCCGACGGCATGGCCGGAACCAGCCTCATCCTTCCGCGCCTTGGCCGTGATACGGCCGCCCGCCTGGTCGATATTCTTCCCCGCCATGCGCAGACATCCAATCTTGTGGATATCGGCATGGACGCCACGCCTGTGCAGTACGCCCAGGCTTTGGACACGGTACTCAAGGATCGGCAGATTCAGATGGCCCTGCTGGTCATAGCGCCGGGACTTGGCGTGGACCTGCCGGCCATAGTGCGCGAACTGGTCGCCTTGCCCAGAGCGGTAGGCAAGGCCGTGGCGGTCTGCCTGATCGGTCAGGAAGGGGTGATGGAGGAGAAACGTTTTCTGCAGCGTCATGGCTTGCCGTGCTATTCGAACCCCAAGGCAGCGCTGGCCAGCTTTGAGGCCATGTTGCGCTATGCCGGGTGGAAGACCAAGTCCTACCCGGTCGAGGTCTGTTACCGCCGAGACAAGGCCAAGGCCGAGCGTTTCTTGCAGGATTGCCTGGATGCCCGCAAAACGGAGTTGTTCGGCTTCGAGGTGCAACCCCTGCTCATGGCCTATGAATTGGGCTTTCCCCGCACGGAGCTGGCCCGGACCAGCAAAAGCGCGGTCAAGATTGCCAAGCGGCTGGCCTGCTCCGTGGCGCTGAAGATCGCGTCTCCGCATATCGAATACAAAAGCGATGTGGGCGGCGTGGAGGTCAATCTGCAGACTTCCGAAGCGGTGCGTCAGGGCTTTGCGCAGTTGACCTCGCGCGTGCAGTGCCAGCGCAGCGAAGCCTTTATCTCGGGTTGTCTGGTTCAGGAAATGATTCTCGGAAAACCGGCGGAAGTTTGCATCCGGGTTCAGCGCGATCCGAAATTCGGCCCGCTGATCCGCTTCGGGCTGTCGGGCAGCCAGGCGGATATTTTCCAGGAGTACTCGATGCGTCTTGCGCCCTTGTCGCTGGAGGACGCAGCAGGGATGATGCGGGAGCTCAAGGTTTTTTCTCTGCTCAAGCGGGAGCGCGGGCGCGACGCGCTGGACTTGAGGGCTCTTGAGGATGTATTGTTGACCGTGTCGCAGATGACGCTGGATTTTCCTGAAATCTACACCCTGGAATTCGATCCTGTTCTGGTCACGTCAAGGGGGGCCTGGGTGGCCGGGGCGCGAATGTCTCTTTTGCCTCAGTCTGAATAGTCGGGCCGTTGATCGGAAAATAATTTCGCAGTCCTGATCGGGAGGGAATATGGTAGGAATTTATGTAGGGGCGACATCCGGCTATTCCGGGAAAAACATGATTGCCATGGGGATCGGGCTCAAGCTGCAAAAAGAGGGCTACCGGGTCGGATACATGAAGCCGGTAGGAGCCTTGCCGCAGGAAAAGAACGGCGTGCTGGGCGATGCCGACGCGTTCTTCGTACAGGATATTCTGGGGCTGAGCGAAAACCCCGCCCTGGTCACTCCGGTGGTCGTGGATCAGGATTTCAAGATGAAGGCCTTCACGGGAAAATGTGAAGACCTGATGCCACGGATCAAGGACGCATACGAAACGCTCGGCAAGAACAAGGACGTCATGATCGTGGCCGGATCGGGCAGCATGTACTCCGGCAAGTATTGCGGCGTGGACGGGATCAGCGTCGTCAAATCTTTGGGCATCAAGTCCATCATCATTGATCGCTACGTTAAAGAGCTGAATTACGACTATCTCATCGCCATGAAGGAACTGCTCGGGGAACAGCTCCTTGGCGTGCTCCTGAACGACATTCCCCCGGCTTTCAAGGAAGAGCTTGATTCCCTTCTGCACCCATTCATGGAGAGCAAGGGCATCAAGGTTCTGGGCAAGATCCCGTCCGACCCGCTCATGGGCGCCATCAAGGTCGCGGACCTGGCCGACCGTCTGGGCGGCAAGATCATCACCGCGCAGGACAAGTCCGAGCGGGTGGTGGAAAATTTTCTGATCGGCACCATGCAGGTCGAGAACTTCATGACCCATTTCCGCAAGAGCAAGAAGTCCGCGATCATCGTCGGCGGCGACCGCTCCGACGTGCAGCTGGTGGCCCTGGAAGGACAGTGCCAGTGCCTGGTCCTGACCGGCAACCTCTACCCCAACGACATCATCATGACCCGGGCCGAGGTGCTGGAAGTGCCCATCGTGGTAGTCCGCGACGACACCTTCACCGTGGCCAAGAAGATGGAAGCCATCCTGTCCCGGCACAAGCTGCGCGACGTGATCAAGATCCAGCACGGCTCCCAGCTGGTCAGCTCCATCATCGACTTCCAGTATATGAAGGAAAGTCTGGGGATTTAAGACCCGGCTATCCATAACGTGCTGCCAGACCCCGATAATTCGGGGGAGGCTCAGACTTCTGACAAACCCTCGCCGTAATTTTCGGCGAGGGTTTTGTTTTGCCCTTGCGTTTTTTTTTGCGGAATCGTCCCGCGCTCTTCCAAAATCGAAGATAGCCACTTCGAGCCCCCGGTCTTCAGTTCTCTTCGCATAACCCTGCCTGCGACGCGATGACATTCTTCAAATGAGTACGTATAAAATTGTTCTATACTCATTCATGAAGAGTATTTTGTTTCATCTATTGAATATATAAATTCGGATAATTTGAAGTGATAATGTAGTTACCAAATTGTATTGATTGCTTTTTATTTGAACTCTAATGGTTATAAAAAAGTATTCTGTTTGTTATGCCGCGTATTTTATGTTTTTTTGCGGGGCAGTCACGGAAAGCGACACATTCAAAATCACGGGAGTGATCATGAGTTACAACGAATCGGACAACAATCTCAAAACCGAGGCGCAGTTGCAGCCGTTGAACGAGTACGCCACTCCCGGTCAGAGTGCCTTGGGCGTTGGCGACAGTAATCTCCCAACCGATGAGGCCAACAACGTCGGGTACATTTTTCATGGCACCTACCAATCGGATACTCTGTTCGGCGGCATGGGCGCCGACACCCTGTATGGAGGCAGCGGCCACGACACGTTGTACGGCGGAGCAGGCAACGACCTGCTGAACGGCGGCATCGGCTTCTATTATGATAGGGACGCTTTGCATGGCGGCGATGGCGACGACACTCTGGTCAGCTGGGCGGGCGGCGACACCCTGGACGGCGGCGACGGGATCGACATGGTCGACTACAGTACCAGGGGCTTCTGGGGGGTCACGGTAGACCTGGGCCTGGGCACGGCCAAGATCAACTACGGCATCGGGGACGATGTGCTCATCGGCATAGAAAATGTCGTCGGCTCAATCTTCCACGACAGTCTTACCGGTGCTGACGTGGCGAACATGCTGGACGGGGGTGGCGGTCACGACACCCTGCGTGGCCTTGGCGGCGACGACACTCTGCATGGCGGCAGCGACGACGACTCCTTGGATGGCGGCGACGGCGATGATTCCCTGGATGGCGGTGACGGCGAAGACACCATGCATGGCGGGGCCGGTGGTAATGATTCCCTGTACGGTGGCGATGGCGCTTTCTCCGACTACATGGAGGGCGGCGACGGCGACGACACCTTGGAGGGCGGCGACGGCGGCGACTACATGGACGGTGGCTATGGCAACGACATCCTGTACGGCGGCGACGGCGACGACCTCATGTCCGGCTACGCGGGCAATGACACCCTGTACGGAGGGGCTGGCAATGACTTCTTGTTGAGCGGCGGCGGCAATGATTCTCTCTCCGGGGGCGCAGGCAATGACATCTTGGGAGGTAGCACGGCGAGTGGGGATTGCACCCTTGACGGCGGCGATGGCAACGACACCATGAGCGGAGGGGTCGGCAAGATCCTCCTGCTTGGCGGCGACGGCAACGACCTCCTGTATGGCTGGGTCGGCGTTGACACCTTGGACGGCGGCGCAGGCATAGACACGGCCGACTACTTCTGCAGCGATGCGGCGGTACGGGTGGACCTGAATTTGACCACGGCCCAGAGCGGTGGCGATGCCGAGGGCGACTTACTGACGGGCATTGAGAATCTCACGGGCTCGGACTTCAACGATACGCTCATTGGCAACGGTCAGAACAACGTGCTCTCCGGCCTGAGCGGCAACGACTCCCTGGTCGGCGGAAGCGGCAACAACAGTCTGTCCGGCGGCGACGGTGATGACATCCTGCGGGGTGGTGTCCATGGCGACACCCTGGACGGCGGCGCGGGCGTAGACACGGTCAGCTATGAAAGCAGCGGCTTGGGGGTCGACGTGGACCTGAACCGCCAGGGCGGCGGCCAGACCCAGCCGGGTGTCGGCGGACCAGGCTTATTGAATGATGCTAAAGACGATGTGCTTACGGGAATAGAAAACCTCACCGGATCGAATTATGGTGACAAGCTCACCGGCGATGGCAATGACAATGTGCTTTCCGGTCTGAACGCTGCCGACACCTTGTACGGTGGCGGCGGCGACGACTCCCTGTATGGCGGTGCCGGCTTCGACTTCCTAATGGGCGGTGCCGGGGCGGACCTCCTGGACGGCGGAACATACACTGACACGGCCAGCTACAGCGCCAGCGACGCGGCTGTGAACATCGACCTGCGGCGCGCTGGCGCCCAGTCCGGCGGCGACGCCCAGGGCGACACTCTGGTCGGCATCGAGCGCGTCATCGGCTCGAACCACAACGATACCATTATCGGCAGCAACGGAACGGACTACCTGTACGGCATGGACGGCAATGACGATGTCAGGGCCGCCTATGGCAATGACACTCTGGATGGCGGAGCTGGCGCCGACACCCTGTGGGGCGCTACGGGCACAAACCTCCTGCTTGGCGGCGATGGCGACGACAAGCTCTACGGTCAGGGCAACAACGACACCCTGGCCGGTGGAGCCGGGGCGGACCTGCTGGACGGCGGGACGGAGACCGACACGGCGGACTACAGCGCGAGCAGTGCGGCAGTGAACATCGACCTGCGGCGCGCTGGCACCCAGTCCGGTGGCGACGCCCAGGGCGACACTCTGGTTAGCATCGAGCGCGTCATCGGCTCGAACCACAACGATACCATTATCGGCAGCAACGGAACGGACTACCTGTACGGCATGGACGGCAATGACGATGTCAGGGCCGCCTATGGCGACGACACTCTGGATGGCGGCGCGGGCACCGACACCCTCTACGGCGGCAGAGACAAGAACCTCCTGCTTGGCGGCGACGGCGACGACAGTCTCTATGGAGCCTCAAACAACGACACCCTGGTCGGCGGTGCCGGTGCTGACCTCCTGGACGGTGGAACGGAGACCGACACGGCGGACTACAGCGCCAGCTCTACATGGGTGAATGTGAATCTGAGCCTGAGCACGGCGCAGACCGGCGGCGGCGACGGCAACCACGCCCTGGGTGACACCCTGGTGAGCATCGAGAACGTCACTGGTTCGCAGTATGACGATAGCATCACGGGCAACGGATGGAACAATGTTCTGGACGGCGGCGACGGCGCTGACAACCTGGACGGCGGCGGTGGGCGCGATACCCTGGACGGCGGCGCTGGCAACGACTTCCTGCTGGGCGGCGCTGACAACGACTCCCTGTATGGCGGCGACTGGAACTTTTCCGACACCCTGGACGGCGGCGACGGCGACGACACCCTGGATGGCGGCGCCGGCCGCGACTCCCTGCTGGGCGGCGCTGGCGACGATTCCCTGTATGGCGGTGACGAGGACTTTTTCGACACCCTGGACGGCGGCGACGGCGACGACACCCTGAATGGCGGCGAAGCTTACGACTCCCTGCTGGGCGGCGCTGGCAACGATTCCCTGTACGGCGGCAATGAATCCTGGAACGACACGCTGGACGGTGGCGCGGGCAACGACACCCTGGTCGGCGGTGCCGGGTCTGACCTCCTGGACGGTGGAACGGAGACCGACACGGCGGACTACAGCGCCAGCAGCACCTGGGTGAATATTGACATGAATCTCGCCACGGAGCAGACCGGCGGCGGCGACGGCAACCACGCCCTGGGCGACACCCTGGTGAGCATCGAGAACGTCACTGGTTCGCAGTATGACGATAGCATCACGGGCAACGGATGGAACAATGTTCTGGATGGAGGCGACGGCGCTGACATCCTGGACGGTGGCGCTGGGCGCGATAACCTGAACGGTGGCGCGGGCAACGACTCCCTGGACGGCGGCGCAGGCGACGACTTCCTGCTGGGCGGCGCGGGCAACGACTCCCTGTATGGCGGCGAAAGGAACTTTTCCGACACCCTGGACGGCGGCGACGGCTACGACACCCTGGACGGTGGCACAGGCGACGACTCCCTGCTGGGCGGCGCTGGCAACGACTCCCTGTATGGCGGCGACTGGAACTTTGCCGACACCCTGGACGGCGGCGACGGCGACGACACCCTGAATGGCGGCGAAGCTTACGACTCCCTGCTGGGCGGCGCTGGCAACGACTTCCTGTACGGCGGCAATGAATCCTGGAACGACACCCTGGACGGTGGCGCTGGCAACGACATCCTGGTCGGCGGTGCCGGTGCTGACGTCCTGGACGGTGGAACGGAGACCGACACGGCGGACTACAGCGCGAGCGATGCGGCTGTTCAGGTGAACCTGAACCTTACCACGGCCCAGACCGGCGGTCATGCCAAGGGAGATGTGCTCACCGGCATCGAGAACCTCACAGGTTCAAACCACAACGACGTGCTCACCGGCGACGGTCGGGCCAACGTCCTGTACGGCGGCGACGGCAACGACCAGCTCATCGGCGGTGCCGGGGCGGACCTGCTGAACGGCGGCGCGGGCAACGACACGGCTGACTACAGCACCAGCAGCGCGGCTGTAAACATCGACCTGCGGCGCACCGGCGCCCAGTCCGGTGGTGACGCCCAGGGCGACACCCTGGTCGGCATCGAGCGCGTCATCGGCTCGAACCACAACGATACCATCATCGGCAGCAACGGAACGGACTACCTGTACGGCATGGACGGCAATGACGATGTCCGGGCCGCCTATGGCGACGACACTCTGGATGGCGGCGCGGGCAATGACTCCCTGTGGGGTGCTAAGGACGTAAACCTTCTGCTTGGCGGCGACGGCGACGACAAGCTCTACGGCCAGGGCAACAACGACACCCTGGTCGGCGGTGCCGGGGCGGACCTGCTGGACGGCGGAACGGAGACCGACACGGCGGACTACAGCGCCAGCAGCACCTGGGTGAATATAGACATGAATCTCGCCACGGCGCAGACCGGCGGCGGCGACGGCAACCACGCCCTGGGTGACACCCTGGTGAGCATCGAGAACGTCACTGGTTCGCAGTATGACGATAGCATCACGGGCAACGGATGGAACAATGTTCTGGATGGAGGCGACGGCGCTGACACCCTGTACGGCGGCGGTGGGCACGATACCCTGAACGGTGGCGCGGGCAACGACTCCCTGTACGGCGGCGTCGAAGCCCAATACGACCACCTGGACGGCGGCAGCGGCAACGACACCCTGGATGGCGGCGCTGGCAACGACTTCCTGCTGGGCGGCGCTGGCAACGACTCCCTGTATGGCGGCGACTGGAACTTTGTCGACACCCTGGACGGCGGCGACGGCGACGACACCCTGGATGGCGGCGAAGGCCGCGACTCCCTGCTGGGCGGCGCTGGCAACGATTCCCTGTATGGCGGCTTCGAAGCCTATAGCGACCACCTGTACGGCGGCAGCGGCGCTGACACCCTGGACGGCGGCGCTGGCTACGACTTCCTGCTGGGCGGTGACGGCAACGACTCCCTGTATGGCGGCGAAAGGAACTTTTCCGACACCCTGGACGGCGGCGACGGCGACGACACCCTGGATGGCGGCTATGGCCGCGACTCCCTGCTGGGCGGCGCTGGCAACGACTTCCTGTACGGCGGCAATGAATCCTGGAACGACACCCTGGACGGAGGCGCGGGCAACGACACCCTGGACGGTGGCGCGGGCAACGACGTGCTTTATGGCGGCGGTGGAATTGATTCCCTGTTTGGCGATGCCGGGAATGACATCCTGCACCTGAACCCGGCCACAACCGGCCTGCTCGACGGCAGCGGAACCATCCTGCCGACGCACATCGGTATGCTCGATGGCGGAGCCGGAACAGACACTCTGGTTCTGGACGGTCACGACGGCAGCGGTGTGACGCTCGACCTCTCCGCCCTTGTCACAGCAGCGAAGATCACCGGCATTGAGCGCATCGACATCACCGGCGGCGATGACGACAACAATATCCTGACGCTCAAAGCCAGCGACGTCTTCGCCACCTCCGGCGGCAACTCGCTGTACATAGACGGAGACGCCGGCGACAGGGTGACCACGACTGATACCGGCTGGACAGCAAGCGTGGACGTAACCATGAATGGCCAAGCGTATCATCATTACGTCAATGAAAGCTATAACTTATACGTTGATGCGGATATAGGCCAACTGAATATCATTCACTCTTAGCGGTGCGCCTGATTATGACCTGATACCTTGGCCACTGCTGGGCGCTGATTTCCAAAAGCTCCCGGTGGTCGCGCCGGGTCTCAGACTACTGACAAACCCTCGCCGAAATTTTCGGCTAGGGTTTGTTTTTAGGTATCTGCGATCAGGCCATCCATGGAACCATGCTCCGGGTAGAGGCTCTCCCTCAGGTTTGCCGTCCGCGCACAGAATGAGTTGTGACATGGCGCTTGAACGACAAAACCCCCGTCATGTGACGAGGGTTTTGAGGTGACGCTTTTCAGCAGTATGGGGTCCCGAAAATTCAGAGACTGTTTTAAATTTCGCGGATGGCCTGGGTCAGCTTTTTCTGGTCGTCCTTGAAGAGCTTGTAGTTGATGGAGTCCTCCAGCGCCTGGCGGCTGGCCTCGATGATGTTGTAGGACACGCCCACCGTGGTCCAGCGGCTCTTCTGATCCCCGGATTCGATCAGCACCCGCACCACCGAGGCCGTTCCGCTGTGGCCCTCTTCCTTGTTCGCCACGGCCAGGACCCGCACCTTGAAGTCCATCAGACGCATTTCGTTCAGGTTCGGGTAGAACCGTTCCAGCCCCTTGCGCAGGGCGCAGTCCATGGCGTTGACCGGTCCCTTGCCCGTGGCCGCCGTGTGCTCGACCATCCCGCCCACGCGCAGCATGACCGTGGCCTCGGTGAAGGGTTCGACGCCCTCGGTGAAGACCGAGTCCAGGATGCGGAAGCTCATCAGTCTAAAGTAGTTGCGCGCCCGGCCCAACACCCTGTTGACCAGCAGTTCGTAGGACGCTTCGGCGGCGGAGTATTCGTAGCCCTGGTCCTCGCGGTTCTTGAGCTCCGTCAGGAGTTCAAGAACAAAGGGATCGCCCTTGTCCAGCTCGAACCCGTACTGCTTGGCCTTGAAAAGAATGTTCGACTGCCCGGCCAGGTCCGAAAGGATGATGCGCTGCTTGTTACCGACCAGCTCGGGTTCGATGTGCTCGTAGGTGCGCGGGTTGCGGCGCACGGCCGCGACGTGCACCCCGCCCTTGTGCGTGAAGGCGGATTGCCCCGTGTAGGGCTGGCGCTTGAAACAGCGCAGGTTGGCCACTTCGGCCACAAAGGCCGAGGTGTCGGTCAGGCGCTCCAGATGCCCCTGGGGTAGGCAGGAATAGCCCATCTTGAGTTCCAGATTTCCGATGATGGAGCAGAGGTTGGCGTTGCCGCAGCGCTCGCCGTAGCCGTTGATGGTGCCCTGCACCTGGACCGCCCCATGGCGCACGGCGGCCAGGGAATTGGCCACGGCCAGCTCGCAGTCGTTGTGCACGTGGATGCCAAGGCGCGCCTTGGGCAGACGCTCGCGCACGGTGTCCATGATGGCGGCGATTTCCTCCGGCAGGCTGCCGCCGTTGGTGTCGCAGAGCACCAGCAGGTCCGCCCCGGCGTCCATGGCCATCTGCAGGCAGGAAATGGCGTAGTCGGCGTTCTTCTTGTAGCCGTCGAAGAAATGTTCAGCATCGTAGAAAAGCTCATCGGCATGGGGGCGCAAAAAGGCCAGGGAGTCGCGGATGAGTTCGAGGTTGCGCTCCAGCGTGATCTTGAGCGCGTCGGTGACGTGTATGTCCCAGGTCTTGCCGAAAATGGTCAGCACCGGCGCTTCGGACTCGATGAGGGCCAGCAGGTTGGCGTCGCTCTCAGCCGTGCCCTTGGCGGCGTGGGTGGAGCCGAAGGCGGCCAGTTTGGCGGTGCTCAGCTGGTACTGCTTCATCTCCGCGAAAAAGCGCTTGTCCTTGGGGTTGGAGCCGGGCCATCCGCCTTCGATATAGGCCACGCCAAGCTGATCGAGTCTGGTGGCGATGCGCAGTTTGTCTTCGGTGGACAGGTTCAGCTCTTCGGATTGGGTGCCGTCGCGCAGGGTGGTGTCGTAGATCTGGATGGTGTTCATTGTGCTCCTGGCGGTGTGCGCCGTTCATGGTTCCATGCCCGGCGGGCCTGGCGTGTTTTGTAATGAAAAAGCCCCCGAACCTTGCGGCCGGGGGCTTATTGCTTACGTGGATGACCGCTTGCGCGGACGCCTCACTCCCCCGGCCGTGATTTTTCAATCACGGAAATGATAATAATGGAAATGGGGGCGATGATGTTTTTCATGGTGTTTTTCTCATGAAGGTGATGAACAATGGAGAATCGATTGTCAAGCATGATCTTTGGCTCCAAGCCTCGGATCAGGCAGGGTAGCTTGGTTTTCGCATGGTCTCCAGCACGATTTTCGCCGCCCGGGCCGTGGCTCCGCCATTGCCGAGCAGGCCGGGCAGTGTGCCCAGCTGTTCCAAAACGTGGGCGCGCGCGGGAGTGTCCTTTATCCATTGCGACATGGTTGCCGCCAGGGCCGAGGGGTTGGCATCGCGCTGCAAGAATTCAGGAAACACGGATTCGCCCAGGATCAGGTTGGGCAGGGAGATGAAGGGCACCTTCACCAGCATCCGCCCCAACAGATACGTCAGCGGCGAAAATTTGTAGGCCACGGCCGTGGGCACTTCGAGCAGGGCCGTCTCTAGCGTAGCCGTGCCCGAAGCGGCCATGATGGCCCGGCAGGAGCGCATGAGTTCGTAGCGGGATGAACTGTCGACCAGGGTGACGGGGGTCTCGGAGGTCCAGCAACTGTTGATCAGATCGCGGTCCATGCCCGGAGCCACGGGCAGGACAAATTCCAGGCCCGGATGGCGGGCGGCCAGCAGGGCGGCGGCGCGGGAGAATACGGGCAGAAGGGACGTGATCTCGCGCTTGCGGCTGCCGGGCAGGATGCCGATGCGGTTTGGGAGCGGCTTCGTTGCCAGGATTTTCTGTGTTCTGAGGGAATCAAGCAGGGGATGGCCGACATAGTCGATGGCCATGCCGTGGCGGGCATAGAAGTCGACTTCAAAAGGAAGGATGGAGACGAGGCGATCCACGTGGCGGCGCAAAAAATCCACCCGGCCCTCGCGCCAGGCCCAGAGCTTGGGGCTGATGTAGTACACGACGGGGATGCCCAGGCTCTGCGCAATGCGGGCCACGCGGAAGTGAAAATCAGGGGCGTCGATGACGACCACCACATCTGGACGAATCGTTGCCAGCTGGCCTTTCAGGACGCGTAAAAGATTCATGATTTTGGGTAGCTGGGCCAAAACCTCGGTGAAGCCCATGACCGACAGATCCTCGGTTCGCAGCTGGGCTTTGACCCCCTCCTCGCGCATGGCCGGTCCGGCCATGCCCATGAACGAGGCTCCGGGACACTGCTCTCGCAGGGCCTGGACCAGAAGCTGGCCATGCAGGTCGCCGGAGGTTTCGCCTGCGTTTATCCAGATGGTGGGCGCGTTTGTCATGGCGTGGCAGTAATTCTTTGGCGCCAAAATAACAAGAAGCCCGAACCCTTGCCCTGTCCAGACCTTTGGCATAGGTGAGGCCATGCGTGAAAATACGGTCATCTCCCTGCACAAGCTTCTCTTTGCGGCCTACGTGCTGGGCCTTATCGTGGGATCTTTGGTTCCGGTGGACATGTCCGGGGCCCCGGACCAGAGCGACAAGGCTTTTCACTTTCTGGCCTATGGCCTGATGGTTTTTTTCTGGCCTGCGGGCTGGAAAGGTTTTCGGCTGTCTCCTTTCTGGCTGGCGGCTGGCCTTGGGCTGCTGCTTGAAATTGCCCAGGGCGCTTTGCCCACGGGGCGATTCATGGAACTCTGGGACGTGGCGGCCAACACACTCGGGGCTGGAATCGGCGCGGCGGTCGCGCTGCTGCGCGTTAAACATGCGGGAAGGTCGGCATGAGCCTGGCGGAGTTGTGGGCGCAGATTCTCTGGCCGCTGTGCAAGCTCATCGGCCTTGTGTCCGTGGGCCTTTTTGTCGGCAACCTCGTCGAGGCCATGCACTGGACCCGTTTCATGGCGCGTCTGGCCAACCCGCTGACCCGCATCGGGCGCATGTGCGAAATCTCGGCGGCCAGCTTTTCCATGGCCTTTGTTTCCGGCATCACGGCCAACACCATGCTGGCCGAGGCCTACGACCAGGGCAAGCTGTCCCGCCGCGAACTCATCTTGACCAATCTCTTCAACAGCCTGCCGACCTACTTCCTGCATCTGCCGAGCATGATCTTCATCACCGTGCCCATTCTCAAGTCTGCGGCCGTGGTCTACCTGGGCATCACCGTGGGCGCGGCCCTGCTGCGCACGGTTCTGATCCTCTTCATCGGGCGGATTCTTCTGACCGGGATCGACCGCTGCCATGCCATGGACCTGCCCGCCGAGGAAAAGCTTGTGGCGCGTCAGGTCCTGGAGAAGACGTGGAAGCGTTTCCGGCGGCGCATCAGAAAGATCGTCATGATCACCGCCCCCATTTATGTCGGCGTGCACTTCATGAACAAGTTCGGGATGTTTACAGCCGTTGAGCATTTTCTGGCCGAGCACATGAGCGCCATGTCCTGGCTGCACCCGAAAGCCGTGGGTATCATCGTCTTTCAGCTGGCCGCCGAGTTCTCCGCAGGCATGGCCGCCGCCGGGGCGCTTCTTGACGCGGGCTCCATGTCCGTGCGCGATGTGGTCATGGCCCTTATTGTCGGCAACGTCCTGTCCTCGCCCATGCGCGCCTTTCGGCATCAGTTTCCCTACTACGCAGGTATCTTCAGGCCGAAGCTGGCCCTGGAACTCATCATCTGCAGCCAGGGCTTCCGCGTGGCCAGCCTCATTTTCTGCGGGGCGGTGTATTACTGGGTAAGTTGAGCGGAAAGAGAAAATTAAAACCTAAAACTTAAAACTTAAGACAAGAATCATTTTCCCGAACGACATGCGGCCGGCTGGCGTCATGGCCTTGAGCCCCGCCGGAACTCCCTCGCCGGCCTCGTAGGGTTGAATCGTTGCGTGACGAGCGGAAAATTTTCGGCAGCGCGTCAGGCAACGATTCAACCAACGATGCCTGGCTCGGTCAAACAGCCGACGAGTCTCAAGACCATGCCGCCAGCCAGCCTTGAGCCCGGTCGGGATTTTTTTGCCTTTGGCGGGCAGGGGGACTCCCCCCTTGCGTACCGCCACGCCGACCCGCGCCCAATCTCAACGCGCCCAATCTCAAGGCTCCAAACAAAAAGAAAAACCCGGGGGGTTAGCCCGGGTTTTTTGTGATGGTTGTTTAGCGGCGTGGTCCGCCGCGATCGCCGCCGCGCGGTCTGTCCCCGCCGCGCGGTCTGTCGCTGCGCGGGCGGTCGGAGCGGGGCTGAACCGGCTCGGGCTCTTCGCCCAGTTCTTCGAGGATGATGGCCTTGCGGCTGAGCTTGATGCGTCCGGAAGGTTCGATGTCGATGACACGGACGCGGATGGCGTCGCCTTCCTGGACCACATCCGTCACCACGTTGACGCGGTCACGGGCCAGCTGCGAGATGTGGCACAGGCCTTCAAGCCCGGGCAGGATCTCGATGAACGCGCCGAAGTCCATGATCTTTTTGACGATGCCGTCATAGTCCTTGTTCAGTTCGGCCTTCTGGTCGTAGTAGAGCACCATTTCCCGGGCCTTGGCCAAGGAGACGGAATCCGGGGCGAAGATGGAGATCTTGCCCGAATCGTCGATGTCGATGTCGGCCTTGGTTGCTTCGCAGATGGCTTTGATGTTCTTGCCGCCGGGTCCGATGACTTCGCGGATCTTGTCCTGCGAAATGTGCACGATGTCCATCTGCGGAGCAAACTTGGACAGCTCGCCTCTGGGGGCGGCGATAAGCGCCTCCATCTGATCGAGGATGTGCACGCGGGCGTCCTTGGCCTGGTGCAGGGCTTTCTGCATGACTTCGGCCGGGATGCCCGCAATCTTGATGTCCATCTGGATGGAGGTCACGCCGTCGCGGCTGCCCGCGACCTTGAAGTCCATGTCGCCCAAGTGGTCTTCGTCACCGAGGATGTCGGTCAGGACGAGGTATTCGTCGCCTTCCTTGATCAGGCCCATGGCGATGCCCGCGATGGGGGTCTTGATGGGCACGCCCGCGTCCATGAGCGCAAGGGTGCCGCCGCAGACGGAGGCCATGGAGGAGGAACCGTTGGATTCCATGATGTCGGAGACGACACGGATGGTGAACGGGAACGCGTCCGGCTCGGGCAGAACAGGATTCAGGGCTCGCTCCGACAGGGCGCCATGGCCGATTTCGCGGCGTCCGGGGGCGCGCAGCATGCGGGCTTCACCCACGCTGTACGGCGGGAAGTTGTAGTGCATCAGGAAGCGCCTGGATGTATCGCCGGCCAGGGTCTCGATGCGCTGCTCGTCGCGGGTGCTGCCGAGGGTGCATGTGCACAGGGCCTTGGTCTCGCCGCGCGTGAAGATGGCCGAGCCATGGGTGCGAGGCAGAAAACCCACTTCCATGATCAGGGGACGGACCGTGGTCAGATCGCGGCCGTCGATGCGGATCTTGTCGGTCATGATACGCTGGCGGACGATCTTCTTCTCCAGCTTTTCCATGATCTCGCCAACGCCCCTGATTCGTTCGGGAGTCTCGGCGTATTTCGCCATCAGGGCTTCCATCAGATTCTGCTTGACCTTTTTCTTGGCATCGCGGCGATCCATCTTGCCGGGCACTGCCAGGGCTTCGGTCAGAGGAGCGGTGGCAAGTCCGGCCACGGCTTCAATCAGTTCCGTGTCTTCGGTCGGGGGAGTGACCGTGAATTTCTCTCTGCCAAGCTCCTTGCGCAGCTCTTCCTGGGCATCGAGCAGGGGCCCGAGCTGGGCGTGTCCCCAGGCTACGGCCTCGGTCATGATGTCCTCGGACAGGAACTGGGCTCCGCCTTCGACCATGACCACCGCGTCGCGCGAACCGGCCAGGATCATGTTCAGCTGGCTTGTGGCAAGCTCCGTGGCCGTGGGATTGAGGAGAAATTTTCCGTCACGATAGCCCACGCGGATGGCCGCAATGGGACCGGCGAAGGGGATCTCGGAGATGTGCAGGGCCGTGGATGCGCCCAGCATGGCCAGGATGTCGGCGGAGCGCTCCTTGTCCGAGGAGATGACCGTGGCGATGACCTGGATCTCATTGGTGCAGCCCTTGGGAAAGAGCGGACGGATGGGGCGGTCCATGAGCCGGGAGGTCAGGGTCTCGTGCTCGCTGGGGCGGCCCACTTCGCGGCGAAAATAGTTGCCCGGGACGCGACCGGCGGAATAGAGCATTTCCTGATAGTTGCAGGTCAGGGGAAGAAAATCCACGACCCGGTCCAGGGCCTGATGGGTGGCCGTGACCAGAACGACGGTGTCGCCCCACTGCACGGTTACGGCACCGCTGGCCTGCAGCGCGAGCTTGCCGTGTTCGATGATGATTTCACTGTCGCCCATGGGGATGGTGCGTCTGGTGGTCTGAAAAGCTGCCATAGTATGCCTCATGATGGTTTGGGCACTCCGGGAGGGCAGCGGCGGCGGGTTTGGTGTTTAGGGTATGGTTCAACGAGGGTTGAGCCATGCACTAAACACAAAACCGCAGGCATGAAGTGCTGCCGGGAGTGCGGTTCAAAAAAGGGCAGGCGGGACCCCAAGGTCCCGCCTTTTTAGATGTCTACTTGCGCAGACCGAGTTTTGCGATCAGATCGCGGTAACGCTGAATGTCTTTTTTCTTCAGGTAGTTCAGAAGCTGTCTGCGTTTGCCGACGAGCTTCAAGAGACCTGTGCGGGAATGGAAGTCCTTCTTGTGACCCTTGAAATGGTCAGTCAGGTACGTAATCCGCTGGGTCAACAGTGCTACCTGCACTTCAGGAGACCCGGTATCGGTTTCGGTTTTGCCATATTCCTTTACAACTTCAGCCTTGCGTTCAGGGGTTAAGACCACAGCCATATCCTCCGGTTATCATGTTTCTTCCACCTGACCATATCCACGTTGCGAACCAGAGCCGTCAGGCTTGCCAAAGCCCGCGCAGGATGACCCAGGACAGGACGCCCGTGCGCATGCCCGCTTCCATCAGGGCCAGGGGGGCCCGATCGGCAGAGAGCATGAGCGCCCGGTCCCCTTCCTGGGCCGGATAATCGGGAAAGAGGCTGGTTGGCAGCCATGCCCCGTTCTGGACCAGCGCGGTCTGCTCGGGGTCGAGCACGAGCTTGGGCCAGTGGGGCAGGGCATTTGTCATGGGCAGGACCAGCTCATGAAGCTGATCCCCGCTTTCCAGCACCGTTTCCAGACTATGAGCCTGGGCGAGGGTGAACGGGTGGCTTGCCTCCCGCTCCAGTTCGCTGAGCACCGCTCCGCACCCAAGTCGCATCCCCAGGCTGTGGGCCAGGGAGCGGATGTAGGTTCCTGCGGAACAGGTGACTCGAAAATGAACACTCGGCAGCTCCATGGATAGAAGCTGCGAGTCGAAAATTGTCACATCCTTGACTTTGACCGGGACCTCTTTACCGGCCCGGTGCAAGGCATACAGGGGCTTGCCCTGGTGCTTGGCCGCCGATACGGGGGGCACTTCCTGGCTCATGGTCCCCTTCCAGCCGAGGACTTCACTCCGCACTGCTTCCGGGTCCAGGTGTTCCCAGGGTGCCTCGGAGAGCACCTTGCCCTGCACATCGTAGCTGTCCGTGGCCTGCCCCAGGATCAGGCGTCCCCGGTAGGTTTTGCGATCATCGCTCAAATACCCGGCCAGCTTCGTGCCCTGTCCGAGCAGGACCACCAGCACGCCCGTTGCCATAGGGTCGAGGGTGCCGGCGTGGCCGATTTTTTTTTGCCCCAGGCGGCGCTTGATCTGATTCAGGCAATCCGCAGAGGTCGGGCCTCCCGGTTTATGCAAAACCAGCACCCCGTCAAGTTGTTTCAGGCCCGGGACGCTCATGAGTTGGCCAGCTCCTCGGTTACGGCCTGGATCATGGTCGTTTTGGCCTGGTCCATGTCCAGGAGCAGGGTCCCGCCGGCAGCGTTGCGATGACCGCCGCCGCCAAAGCGGAAGGCCACGGTCTGCACGTTGGTGCTGCCTTTGGAGCGCAACGAAAATTTGATGCCCTGGTCTTCCTCGCGCAAACTGATGGCCACCTGCACCCCGCTTACATAGAGGACGGTGTTGACCAGCCCCTCGGTATCCTCGGGGCCTGTCCCCGTCTGCTCGAATAATTCGCGCGTGAAGGAGATGAGGCAGATCCGTCCGTCCGCGTACAGGCGTGCCCGTTGCAGGACAGTGCCGCGCATCTGCAGCTGGTTCAGGGTTCCGGTGGATTGTTTCTGCTCGTGGAAAGGTCCGGGCAAAAGACCCAGACGCAGGATTTCGGCAGCCATTTCAAGTGTTTCAGGACGAGTGTTGTTGAAACAGAAGTCTCCGGTGTCGGAGATGAGCGCCAGATAGACATACTCGCCCAGGAGGCCCACCAGCGGAACGCCGAGCTTTCGGGCCAGCATGCCGACCATCTCGCCCACCGATGAGGCGCGTTGTTCGACCCAGTTCACGGTGCCGAACATGGGATTTCCCAGGTGGTGGTCGAAGTTGAACACCTTCTTGGTTTTCAGCCACGGCGCGATGAGGTCTCCGGCACGCTCGGCGCTGCCGCAGTCCAGAACGATGAGGTTATCCGGTTCTTCTTCGGGCAGCTGGGTCAGAATTTCGCGTTTGGGCGCAAGCCATTCGAACCGGCGCGGGATGCCGGACTCGTTGAACAGACGGACCTTCTTGCCCAGGGTATCGAGCAGCTCTCCCATGGCCAGCATGGAACCCAGGGCGTCACCGTCCGGGGAAACATGGGCGAGGACCAGGAAGTTGTCCGCGTCCCGGATCTGCTCAGCTATCTGTTTCAGGAGGGGCATCGTACACCATGTCCTCGAGAAAGGTGTCCCACTGGAAGCGCAAGTCCGGGATGCCGCGCAGGTTGAGCTCCTTGCTCAGTCGCGAACGCAGGAAACCCTTGGCGTGGTAGAGTGCCTTGGTGATCTCCGGCTCCGCCGCGCGTCCGCGCAGATGAGTATAGAGAACCTCGGCGATGCTGAAATCCCGGTTCAAACGCACTCCCGTGATAGTGACAAGGGCAAGGGTCGGGTCCTCGACTTCCTGAATCAGGAGCGAGGCCAGGACCTGCATGATCTGATCGCCCATCTGAATGGCGCGTCTCGAATTACTTCTTTGCATAAAAAATCAGGCTCCAAATACGTTCATGTCGGCATGAACAAGCTCGTCGGCGGTGGAAGCTTCCACCATGGCCAGGACTTTGGACAGACGGCTGTGCACGTGTGCCGTGTCGTTGGAAACCGTAACCACTCCGAGAACCAGGACCTGATGGGAATCCTGGGCTTCGGTTTCGGCCACGGACACATTGAAGGTGTTGCGCAGCTTCTGCTTCAAACTGTTGGCGCTTTTTCGTTTTTCCTTCAAGGAAAAAACGCCATGCAGCCTGAATTCAAGGCGCAGGGTGCCGATGATCATGGCTGAGTGCCGCTCGTGAATCCAACGTGCTGAAAAAATGAAAGGCATGGATTCCCGCCAGCGCGGGAATGACACGGATGCGACGCACGGTTCCGAGCGTCATCCCCGCGCTGGCGGGGATCCATGCCTTCGTTTTCGTGCCGTGAAGATCGCTGTCGATCTTCACGGCCGCCCAGGCCTAGATGGTCCGGGCTTCCTCGACCAGTTCGAAGGCTTCGATGATATCGCCGACCTTGATATCATTGAAGTTCTCCAGGCCCGCGCCGCAATCGTAGCCCTTGGTCACTTCCTTGGCGTCGTCCTTGAATCGCTTCAGGGAGCTGAGCTTGCCGGTGTAGATGACCACGCCGTCGCGCAGCAGGCGGATGCCCGCATTGCGCCTGAGCTTGCCGTCGCTGACCATGCAGCCGGCGATATTGCCGATCTTGGGCACGCTGAAGACCTGCTGCACATCGGCCTGACCAAGGTACACTTCCTTGATGTCGGGGGAGAGCATGCCGGACATAGCCGCCTTGATGTCATCCACCAGTTTGTAGATGATGTCGTAGAAGCGGATGTCGACCTTTTCCTGCTCCGCCACTTCCTTGATCTTGGCCGTGGGGCGGATGTTGAACCCGATGATGATGGCATTGGAGGCCGATGCCAGCAGAATGTCGGACTCGGTGATGGCTCCGGCGCCGCCATGGATGAGGACGATCTTGATCTCGTCCGTGGACAGCTTGCGCAAGGCTTCGGAAATTGCCTCAAGCGAGCCCTGCACGTCGGCTTTAAGGAGCAGGTTCAGGTTCTGGGCCTCTTCACCGGCCTTGGTGGCCAGGAAGCTTTCCAGCGTGACCTTGGATTCCTTGGCCAGCTCCTTATCGCGATGCTTGACGCGGCGGTCCTCGGCGATCTTGCGGGCAACCTTCTCGTCCTTGACGATGACGAACTCGTCGCCTGCCTCGGGGATGCCTTCAAAGCCCTGGATCTCGGTCGGGATGGCCGGTCCGGCGGTCTTGATCTGCCGGCCCTGGTCATCGAACATGGCGCGGACCTTGCCGCTGATCATGCCGCAGACAAAGGCGTCGCCCTGGGTGATCTGGCCTTCCTGGATGAGAACCGTGCCCACGGGACCGCGACCCTTGTCCAGCTTGGCCTCGACGATGTGACCGCGACCGGGTTTGTCCGGGTTGGCCTTGAGGTCGAGCACTTCGGCCTGCAGCAGGATAAGTTCGAGGAGTTCGTCCAGGCCTTCGCGCTTCTTGGCCGAGACGTGGGCGAAGATGGTGTCTCCGCCCCAGTCCTCGGGCATCAGGCCCAGATCGGACAGCTCGCGTTTGACGCGGTCCGGATCGGCTCCTTCCTTGTC
Source organism: Desulfomicrobium baculatum DSM 4028 (assembly GCF_000023225.1). NCBI lineage: Bacteria > Pseudomonadati > Thermodesulfobacteriota > Desulfovibrionia > Desulfovibrionales > Desulfomicrobiaceae > Desulfomicrobium > Desulfomicrobium baculatum. The sequence continues at coordinate 2,770,735 of NC_013173.1, read as the reverse complement.
CATCTTGTTCACGGCCACGACGATGGGAACGCCCGCCGCCTTGGAGTGGCTGACGGCTTCCTTGGTCTGTTCCATGACGCCGTCGTCGGCCGCTACGACCAGGACGACAATGTCCGTGACCTTGGCGCCACGGGCGCGCATGGTCGTGAACGCCTCATGGCCGGGGGTGTCCAGGAAGACAATCTCGCCCCGTGAGGTGGCCACATGGTAGGCGCCGATATGCTGCGTGATGCCGCCGGCTTCGCCGGAGGCGACGCTGGTGGAGCGGATGGCGTCAAGGAGCGAGGTCTTGCCGTGGTCGACGTGGCCCATGATGGTCACGACGGGCGGACGGGGCTTCAAGTCTTCGGCCTTGTCCGCTTCCTTGGGCAGCAGGAAATCGTCTTCGGAGAAACCGGCCCTCTCCACTTCGTACTTGAATTCGGCGGCCAGGAGCAGGGCCGTGTCAAAATCCAGGGATTGGTTGATGGTGGCCATCACGCCCAGGGAAAAGAGTTTTTTGATCAGGTCCTGGGCCTTGATGCCCATCTGATGGGCCAGGTCCGTCAACCGGATGGTGTCGTCGATCCGGATCTTGCGCTTGGATGCCTTGAGCGGCTGCGTGTTCTGGGCCTGGGCCCGGGCTCCGCCGGCTCTGCGCGCCTCGGCGCGCTGGGCCTTCTTGCCCTTGCCCATGGAGAATTCTTCCTTGCGGTACAGATCGGCAGCCTCCACCGTGCGGCGGCCCTTCTTCTTCTTGCCGCGGCTGTCCTTGGCGCCTTCACTTTCGGGAGCGGGGCGGGGCGGAGCGCCGAGGCTGGGCGGACCGGAGGGACGCGGGGTGCTCGGACGCGGGCCACCGGGGCCACCAGGACCGCCTGGGCCGGAGGGGCGCGTGCCGGGTCCGGAGGGACGCGGGGTATAGCCTGCCGGTCCCATGGGGCGCGCTGCCGGTCCCATGGGGCGGACTGGCTGGCCATCGACACGGGTATCGGGAAATTCGACGATGGTGGGTCTGGAGATGATCTTGACCTGAACGGAGGGAGGAGCGGGCTTGGCTTTTTTGGCCTTCTTGCGGGCGCGCCCGGCTTCTTCCGATTCGCCTTCGGTTTCCGCAGCGGTTTCGCCGGGAGTCTCGGCGGATGCCGTGACCTTTTCTTCCGCAGCGGCGGGAGCGACAGTGGCCGATTCCGCGGCAACAGCCTGCTCAGGGGCCTCTTCCATGGCGGCAGGTGCTTCGGTGACCGGGGCTTCGGCCGCAGGGGCCTCTTCCACCGCAGGCTTGTCTGCCTCGGCTGCGCTGCTCGGGGCTTCCTCGATGATGCGCGCCGGAGTGACGATGACCGCACGTGAAGGCTTGCGCGTCTTGGGCTTCTCCACCGTCTCTTCGGGCGCTTCCACCTCGATCGGGGCGGGCTCTTCGGCCGGGGTTTCAGTGGCCGCGACCTTGTGCCGCTTGCGCACGATGACGCCCGTGGTGGCGCGCGTGTCCACGACCTGGGGCGTTGCGGCCCGGTTCTGGTGGTGATTGCGGACCTGTCCGACTTCTTCGTCGGTCAGGCTGCTCATATGGCTCTTGGCCGGGATTTTGAGTTCCCGCAATAACGTCATTAAATCCTTGCTGGAGATATCAAGCTCCGTGGCAAGGTCTCTCACCCGCAATCTAGTGGACATGCCCAACCCCCTTACATTTCTTCTGCCAGCCCTTGAATCGCTCGAATTTGTTCCGGCACGCCGCATCGCGGCAAAGATAAAAACCCCGTCCCGGTGTTTTTCCGGTGCTGTCAGCGGTCAGAGTGAGCTCTCCGTGAACAGGGCAGGTAAATCTATATAGTTCGTCTTTGGAAAAACGCTGCCTGCAGATCACGCACATGCGTATCGGTCCTTGGGTGCAGGCAGTCTTGTCATCCGCTGGAATCATCTATGCTTCGTCTCCGTCCGCGTAATCCGCATCTTCCCCTTCGACCAGGCCTTTTACTTCCGATGGTTCGGATTCTTCCGGGGTTTCTTCCCGGTTCTGGCTGATGAGGAGGTTCAACGCTCCGCGCAGGGCGCCGATATTTTCTTCACTGATGCCCTGGATGTCGAGCAGCTGCTCGTTGGTGCAGGCGGCCATGGCTTCCAACGAGTCGAAGCCGGCCTCGGCGAAGTCCGCGATGGAAACCTGGGCCGCGCTGGCCAGCTGTTCCAGCAGGTGGCGGTCCTTGTGCACCTTGTTGAAGCGGGTGTTGGTGAAAATGTCGATCTTCCAGCCCAGAAGCTTGGCCGCGAGCTTGACGTTCTGGCCCTTCTTGCCGATGGCCGGGGTCAGCTGATCCTCGGGGACCACGACCTCCAGGGATTTTTCCTCGTCGTCGATGGCGATCTTGGAGATGCGCGCCGGAGACAGGGCGTTGGCCGCGTAGGTGGCGATGTCAGGGCTCCAGAGTACGATGTCGATGCGCTCGCCGCGCAGCTCCTGCACGATGCTGTGGATGCGCGACCCGCGGATGCCGACACAGGCTCCGACCGGATCGACGTTGGAATCCTGGGACAGGACCGTGACCTTGGCGCGCAGGCCCGGATCCCGGGCTACGCCCATGATGTTCACGGTGCCGTCGGCCACTTCGGGAACTTCACGGCGGAACAGGGCGGTCATGTACTCGGGATCGGAGCGGGTGATGATGATCTGCGGCCCGCGTCCTTCCTTGCGTACTTCGATGATGAGTCCCTCGACCCGGTCGCCCTGGCGGAAGCGTTCGCGTGGAATCTGCTTGTCTTTGGGCAGGAGGGCCTCGGTCCGTCCGAGGTTGATGATCCAGCCGGAACGGTCGCGGCGTTGGATGATGCCGCTGACGATCTCGCCCTTGCGGTTTTTGTATTCCTCGAAAATGATTTCCTGCTCGGCGTCGCGCATGCGCTGGATGATGACCTGCTTGGCGCTCTGGGCCGCGATGCGTCCCAGGTCTTCGACCTGCAGACGGAATCCGATGGCGTCGTCCAGTTCGACGTTGGGGTCGTGCTTGAGCGCGTCGACCATGAGAATCTCCGTGTCGGGATCTTCGATCTCCTCGACCACGATCTTAAACTGGTAGACTTCGATCTCGCCGGTCTCCTCGTTGAAGGTGACCTCGATATCCATCTTGTCGCCGTATTTTTTGGTCACGGAGGCCCGAATGGCTTCTTCCAATGTGTCGATCAGCATCTCGCGGTCGATGCCCTTGTCCTTGCTGATCTGGTCGATGGCTTTTTTGAGTTCCAAATTCATGAACGTCCTCCGTTCTCCGTGCGGAAACAACCCGCCGTATTCCGAAATTTATCGTTTCTTGCCCTGGTCGAAGGGCTCGTAGACGAGGTTGGCTTTGCCCACATCATCCCAGTTCAATTCAAATGTAGTGCTGTCGTCGGATAGCGTAAACATGGGCGATTCTATGGAAAGCAGGCGCCCTTTGAAATTTTTTCTGCCCTCGAGCGGGTTATCCAGGCGGATGCGCACAGTCTGCCCGACATAGGGTAGCATCTGTTCCGTAGAGAAAAAGGGCCGCTCAAGACCGGGTGAGGACACTTCCAGGTTGAATGCGCCGGGAATGATGTCCTCCACGTCCAGGGCCAGGCTCAGATGTCTGCTGACTTCCGAGCACTCGTCGATGCCGACGCCCTGCTGCGAGTCCAGGTAAACACGTACGATCTTGTGCCGTCCCCCGGCCGCGAAGAGCAGTTCGATGCCCCAGACCTCGAGATCCCGGGCCTCACACAGGGGCGTCACCATTTCCATGAGTCTTGCGTGTATTTCGTTTTTGTCCATTTTACGCCTGCCGGAAAAAAAAAGGTGGACCACGAAAAGGCCCACCCCCATCAGCTACCGAATATCAGTATGACCACATACAGGAGTGGAGCGGGTGACGAGGGTCGAACTCGCGACTCCAAGCTTGGGAAGCTTGTACTCTGCCATTGAGCTACACCCGCTCTGCAACCGTTTCCCTTGCATGAGGGGGGGGATGGCAGTCAAGTGTTTTTTTAGTGCGCCCCTTGCGCGCTCTGCCGGTACGCATCTCAACTGGCCTGGTATTTGCTCAATGAGCGTTACCAAGGAGGACCCCACATGCAAGACAGCAGTTATAGCGCCGTATTCGGGGCTCTTACCCAGCAGCATCGGCTGGATAGCATCGCCAATAATTTGGCGAACGTGAATACCACAGGCTTCAAGAGTGAAAAACTGGCCTTTCGGGACACCTTTCGCCGTTACGCCCACGACATGGTCGATCCCAACACCACGCTAACCGATAAGGTGCCGTGGCCGCAGGCCAATCTTCTGGCTCAGCCCAGGATTTCCGAGGCGGTCATCGACATGTCCCAGGGCCCCATGAAGAGCACCGGCAACCCGCTTGACCTGGCCATCGCCGGGGACGGTTTTTTCCGGGTCCAGACGCCGGAAGGGGAATTTATGACCCGCCAGGGCGTGTACCATCTTTCGGCCGAAGGCTTTGTCGTGGACGCTCACGGTAATCAGCTTCTGGGCGCGGGTGGGCCTTTGCAGGTGCCGGAGGGCGGGGCCGTCCTGGTGGATGCGGACGGAGGGTTTTCCGTTAACGGCGAACTGATCGACACCATCGAACTGGTCCGGGTCGAGGACCCGCGCGCCTTGGAGAAGGTGGGCAACTCTCTTTTGCGTATCCGTCCCGGCGCGGACGCACAAGCCATCCCGGCCGAGGATTCCACCGTGGAGCAGGGCTTTTTGGAAGCGGCCAACGTGAACGTGGTCTCGGAGATGGTCAACATGATCGAGGCCATGCGCGCTTTCGAAGCCTACCAGAAGATGATCAGCGGCTCGTTCGAACAGGACAAGAAGGCTATCGCAGAGGTCGGCGCGCCGAGATAAATTTCCAGTACGGGCCCGCGGCGTGATCGCGGGCGGCGAGAAGGGAGCGGGTGATCCCGCAAGGAGAAGAAAATATGATTCGCGCATTATGGACCAGCGCCTCGGGCATGATCGCCCAGCAGCTCAATCTCGACGTCACGGCCAACAACCTGGCCAACGTCAACACCACCGGATTCAAGAAGAACCGGGCCGAGTTCGAGGATCTCATGTACCAGAACATGAAGATCGCAGGCTCCTCCAACCAGGAAGGCGATCGCCTGCCCGTGGGCATGCAGGTCGGCATGGGCGTTCGGCCCGTGTCCGTGCACAAGATATTCACGCAGGGCGATTTCCAGAATACGGGTAACCAGCTCGACCTGGTTATCGAAGGCGACGGATTTTTTCGTGTCGATCGGGGCGGCGAGGAATCCTACACCAGAAGCGGGGCCTTCAAGCTCGACAGTGACGGACGCATCGTGACCGACAACGGGCACCCCCTGCAGCCGGAGTTCATTGTTCCGCCCGAGACCCAGAACATCGTCGTGACCGAGGACGGTCGCCTGACATGCGTGGACAAGGCCGGAGCGGAGATCGCCGGCACAGACATTCCGGTCTACACCTTTGTCAATCCGGCAGGTCTCAAGGCCATGGGGCGCAACCTCTATGTGCAGACCGACGGTTCCGGCGAGGCTGTGGAGAGCGTGCCCGGGGAGAACAATGCCGGCACCCTGGCCCAGGGATTCCTCGAGATGTCGAACGTGGAGATCGTGGAGGAGATGGTCAACATGATCGTTGGCCAGCGGGCCTACGAGGCCAACTCCAAGTCCATCACCACGGCCGACATGATGCTGCAGACCGCCAATCAGTTGAAGAGGTAGCGCATGCGTTTTCTGGTTCCCCTGCTCATCCTTCTGCTTTGTCCCGGCTTGGCCGTGGCCCAGGGCCGACTGATTTTGGCCGGGGCCGTGTGCGTGGACGGGCCGGCCATCACGTTAAGCGACCTGGCCCGAGCAGAGGGCGAGGACGCCAAGACGCTGCTGGCCGGCATTGGTGCGGTGCCGCTGTTGGCCTCACCCAAATTCGATGGCGCCCGGGTCAATCTGAACGGCCCCAGGTTGCGCGAACTGATCGCGCAGCGGTTCGGGACGGCCCTGCCTCCTCTGGATGTTCCAGATCAGGTTCAGGTCCAGCGCGGCGGGCAGGTGCTCAGCGCTCTGGCCATGCGGCCGGCCATCGACAAAATTTTGACGAGCGCCTTGGCCCATCATGAGGGCGAAGTGGAAATCCGTGAGCATCGCATGGCGGATTATCTCTTCATCTCCGAAAAGGACCCGGTTCAGATTCGCGTTGTTCCCGTGGGTACGCCCGCGCCGGGGCGGATCAGTCTGCGGCTGGAGGCTGTAACCGAAGATGGCCGCACGCTGCAGAGCTTCACGGGCACGGTCTTCGCCGATGTCTGGAAGACTGTGCCCTGCGCCGCTCGTGTCCTGAACAGGGGGGACATGCTGGAGCCTGGGTTGGTCGGTTTTGCGCGCAAGAATCTGGCTTATATGGCGCGGGAGCCATGGGACGGTCGCAACCTGCCCCTGCGCATGACTGCGGCGGTGGGCGAGGGACAGGTTATCAGCGCCGACGCGGTGGAGTTCATCCCCGTGGTGGCCAAGGGGCAGATTTTGACCCTGATTTATGCGGGGCAGACACTCAAATTGACCGTGCCGGTCGAAAGTCTTGAGGACGGCGGCATCGGCAACACCATCCGGGTCCGGAACATGCAGAGCCGCAGAGTGGTTGCCGCGCAGGTTGTCGACGCCGAAACGGTGCGTGTGCCGTAGGCCGGGAGGAAATATGCAGAAAAGATGTATGATGTTGATGCTGGCGGTGCTGGTCCTGTCCGGATGTCGGACCACGAGCCGTCCGCCCATGCCCGCAGCCGTGGTCACCCCTCCTCCGCAGGAGCGGGTGTCCGAGGCCCGGAATCCGGGCTCGCTCTTTGATCCGGACGGGGCAACCATGCTCTTTGCCGATGCCAGAGCCAAACGGGTCGGGGATATTGTGCTCATCAAGGTGGTCGAGACCACATTGTCCAAGAGCAAGGCCTCGACCACGGCCGACAGGGAAAGTTCCATGAATCTGGGCGTGAGCGCCTATCTGGGCAAGGACAAGCTGCCGCTGATTCCCGGCGCGACCGTAGGACCGGATGCTCTGGTCAATGCCGGCTCCACCAGCGGATTTGAGGGTGACGGCGAAACCAAGCGTGAAAGTTCCCTTACCACCACCGTGGCGGCGAGGGTGACCCGGGTTCTGGGCGGCGGGCTCATGGAAGTGGTCGGAGCCCGCGAAACGCGGGTCAACGGCGAAACCCAGATCGTGCTGGTGCAGGGCGTGGCCAGGGATCGTGATATCGACGCCGACAACACCATCATGTCCACCAGCCTGGCCGAAGCGCGCATCGAACTTTACGGCGAGGGGGTCCTGGCCGACAAACAACGCCCCGGGTGGCTTGCGAGGATACTTGACAATGTGTGGCCATTCTAAAACCAGACGCTTCGCCTTCCTGCTTCTTGTCCTTGGCCTGTCCCTGAGCCTCGGCATGCCTGCCGGCGCAGTGCGCCTCAAGGATATCGCCAGCTTCGGCGGCGTGCGCTCCAACGACCTGGTCGGCTACGGACTGGTGGTCGGCCTGCCGGGGACCGGGGACAAGAGCAGCTCGCAGTTTACGATCCAGTCCATGGCCAACATGCTTGAAAACATGGGGGTCAAGGTCGATCGGGCAGCGCTCAAACCCAAAAACGTCGCCGCGGTCATGGTCACGGTCAAGATGCCGGCTTCGGCCAGACCGGGTTCCCGGCTTGACGCGACAGTTTCTTCCGTGGGGGATGCGTCTTCGCTGCTGGGCGGCGTGCTGCTCATGACCCCGCTCAAGGGCATTGACGGCAGTATTTACGCCCTGAGCCAGGGTGCCCTGGCCGTGGGCGGATTTTCAGCCGGCGGAGACGCGGCCACGGCGACCAAGAACGTCACCACCGTGGGCCGCATCCCTGGCGGCGCGGTGGTCGAACGCAGCGTGCCTTTCAGTTTTAACGAGCAAAATGACATCACCATTCAGCTCAGCGTAGAGGATTTTTCCACGGCCAAGCAGGTCGCAGACAGCCTGAACAAGGCCATTGGCGGTCAGTACGCCCACGCCCAGGACGCCTCCTCCATCAGGCTCGGGGTTCCTTCCCAGTATCAGGGCAATATCGTCGCGCTCATGGCCTCCCTGGAAAATCTGGAAGTCCAGCCCGACAGTCGGGCCAAGGTGGTTGTCGATGAAAAGACCGGCACCGTGGTTCTGGGCGCCAACGTCACCCTGGCCAAGGTGGCCGTGTCCCACGGCAACCTGAACGTGGTTGTGTCCGAACAGCCTCAGGTTTCCCAGCCCGGAGCGTTCTCCCCGGGCCAGACGGCCATCACTCCGGCCACCGAGATCGGCGTACGCGAAGAGCAGCGTCGGCTCATTCTCATGGCGGGGGCGTCCATCCAGGAGCTGGTCGATGGTTTGAATGCCATTGGCGCCACGCCCCGGGACCTGATTTCCATTCTGCGGACCATGAAATCGGCGGGCGCTCTGCATGCCGATCTTGAAGTCATCTAGCCAGCGGAGGCGGCATGAACGAGATTATCACCACGGGCCTGCCCGAACCTGATCCGACGCAAAGCCTGCAGGACAGGCTCCGGAATCTGCGCTCCCAAGTGCAGCCCGAAAAAGGCATGGACGAGGCCAAGCTCAAGAAAGCCTGCCAGGACTTCGAGGCCGTGTTCATCGGCCAGATCTGGAAACAGATGCGTGCTTCCGTGCCCAAGGAGGGAATGCTCCATTCCAAGGAAGAAGAGGGCTATCTGTCCATGTTCGACCAGGAGCTGTCGGTCAAGATGTCGCGCAGCGGGGGTATCGGCTTGTCCGACATGCTCTATGCGAATCTTTCAGAGCGCCTGGTCAACGCCAGTCGCGATACGACTTCCACGGCGCCATTGCATCCCCTGGACCGCTCGGCGTCGAGCTCGACTCAGCCCCGGAATCAGGCTGCGGCCGTGCAGCCGCGCACGCTGGCCGCCATTACGGCACAGCATGAGGCCGAGATGCTGGCACGGCGCATTGAGCAGCGCTCGAATCTGTCCGGAGCGGAAAAGGCGCAGGCCATGCCCACGGATCTGGAGGACGCCCTGCGCGTTGTACGCATGGACGGCGAGGACGGACCATAGTGCGTAAGACCACGGGGAAATTCTTGCCGGGCGGCTGGCTCTCCTGGGACCGCATCCGGGCGGGAAGGCCCTACGGCACAGCACCTGGAAGGCCAGGTGCGCACTGGTCGGGATTTTGCAATGATCAGGGAAAAGAGGGCTAGGCCAAGCAGGGATTTCCTGTCTCGGCCGTACGTCCCACGACTTTTCACATGAAAGGAAGCACCATATGCAACAGATCATTCTTGGCAGTCTCATTCGTCAGGCCAAAGGCACAGAGCTTCTCTGCCAGCTCCTGCGCGAGGAGTACTCCCTGCTGCGGGCAGGCGCACCGGACAAGGTGACGGGGCTTGAGATGTGCATTCAGGACCTGATCAGGCAGCTCGTGCGTGAACGCGAGGCGCTGGTCCATCGCCTGCAATCGGCGGGCATGACCAACCTGGCGGTTTTTCTGGAGACCCTGCCCGCAGCGGACAGGCGGATCTTTGAAACGTGGCGGGCCAAAATCATCACGCATGAGCAGGACAGCGGACAGCTCGCATCCATCAACGCCGATCTGGCCATGGCTCTGTGGAAGCAGAGCGGGGTGCTGCTCAGTCACTTTCAAAATCAGGTCGCGCCCAGAGAACGCAACACCTACTCGGCCAAGGGAACGTGGCAGGATCGCACGGCCACGGCGACATTGGTTCGCGGGAGGCTCTGATGCCCGGCATCGCGTCCCTGTTCAACATCGGGAAGCAGTCCCTTTTTGCCAACCAGGCGGCCATCGAGGTCGTCGGCAACAATATCTCGAACGCCAACACCGAGGGCTACAGCCGTCAGGCCGTACGCTTCGAGGATGGCTATTACATCAGCTACAGTCCGGGCCAGCTCGGCACCGGCGTCAACGCGGCCGAAGTCATCCGTTATTTCGACGAATTCACCGAGGTCATGTACAACACCAAGAGCTCGGAGCAGCAGCGCTGGCAGAAGCTCTACGAGAATCTGCAGAACGTTGAGATGATCTTCAACGAGTCCAACGCGCAAGGGGTCAACTCGGCTCTGTCCGCGTTCTGGGCGGATTGGCAGACCCTGGCCACCAATCCCGGCGACACCAGCGTGCGCGCGGCCCTGCTCGGGCACGCCTCCAACCTGGAGCAGGCCATCGGGGTCGTGCAGGCGGATCTTCAGCGGCTGCAAGGGCAGACGGACGACACCATCGCCGCGGAAGTACAAGAAATAAATACTCTTCTCAAAAGCATCGCCGAGCTGAACAGTCAGATCACCGTGACCGAGGAGACGGGCAAGAACAACGCCAACGGTCTGCGCGACCAGCGTGCGTCCCTGGTTCGCGAACTGGCCGAGAAGATCGACATCAATTACATCGACAACGGCCTCGGTAATGTGACGATCACCACCAAGGCCGGGCATACGCTGGTCGATGGCACCAATGCCTTCAGGCTGGCCTTCGAGTCGGCTCCCTTTTCGGCCTCTCTGGATAGCGCCTCGACGTATGCGGGAACTGTTTCGTTCAATGGCGAGAGTTCCAGCGAATACACAATTGAAATCGTCAACCCCGGGCTGGTTTCCGGCGGCGGGGTGACCTTCAAGGTTTCCGCGGACGGCGGCAAGACCTGGCTTAAGGACGAAAACGGGGTGGGTGTCTTCACCGTCACGGATGAGGGCGTGCTGCTGCCCGATGGGAAGGGATCCGTACTTTTTTCGCCCGAAGCCGGTGATACGCTCACTGCCGGGGACCGTTTTCAGATTCTGCCCAACAAATCCGTCTTCTGGTATGAAACGTCCGCCTCCAAGGTCAATATCACGCCGCAGATCCTGAGCAACGGCGAGAACAACGAGCGCCGTCTGACCGGCGGCAGTCTGGCCGGTTACTTTCAGTTTCGGGACGCAAGTGTCGGCGGCTACCTCGAAAAGCTCGACGCCTTCGCTAAAAGCCTGGTCTGGGAGGTCAATCGTCTTCATTCCCAAGGCACCGGCCTTGAGCGCTTTGAGGATGTCATCGGTACGTACGGGCTGGTGGACAAGGATGCGGAGCTTGGCGTCGACGCCGGGTTGATCTTTGGCGACAAGCTGGAAAGCGGCAACCTCATGATCGGCGTCTATGACAAGACCACCGGAGCGCTGGTGCAGTTCCAGGGCCTTGATTTCGATTCCGGGACGGCCGGCGTGCAGAACTTCGACCCGGCCGCGCACAGTCTGCAGGACGTGGTCGATGCGATCAACAGCACCTTTGGCGGCGCGCTCACGGCTTCCGCGCCGGATAACCACCTGCAGATAACCGCCGACGCCGATCATGACTTCGCCTTTGGCTCCGACACGACGGGACTCTTGGCCGCGCTCGGCATCAACACGTTTTTCGAGGGTTCGGACGCGCGGACCCTGTCGGTCAACAACAGCGTGCGCAGCAACACCTCCCGCATCAACACCGGCCACGTCAACGGCGCCGGGGAGATGAATGCGGGCGACAATACCATGGCTGCCGCCATTGCGGCCCTGCAGACCAAGGCCGTGGCCACGCGCACCGTGACCGAGGGCACGACTCGCCAGACGCTGGGGGAATACTATTCCACCCTGGTCGCCAAGGCCGGGTCGGACACGCAGTCCGCGAAGTTCAACGCGGAATATCAGGAGGCCCTGGCCAACGATTTGAAGTCGCGGCAGGAATCGGTCTCAGGCGTGAATCTGGACGAGGAAATGACCAACCTGATCAAGTTTCAGCACGCCTACACGGCCGCTGCGAAACTGATCACAACGGCCGAGTCCATGCTGGAAGTGCTTTTGGGGCTCAAGAACTAATGGAGGCGGGTCATGCGCGTATCCCTTCGTAATCAGTACAGCAATTTTCTGTACAATCTGCAGGACACCCAGTCCCGGCTCATGGATCTGAACATGCAGGCTTCCAGCCAGAAGCGCATCAACAAACCCTCAGACGATCCGGTGGGTACGGCCCGCGTGCTCAATTACCGCACCTCCCTGTCCTCCATCGACCAGTACCGCAGCAACATCGATACGGCCAAGGGCTGGCTTGGCCTGGCCGACGAATCCATGATCCAGGTCAGCACCTTGCTCACCAAGCTCAAGGGACTGGCCGAGCAGGGCGCTTCCGGGACAATGACCGCCTCCGACCGCGAGGCGACCTCCTACGAGGTCCGCCAGATATTCAGCCAACTGGTCAACCTGGCCAACTCCCGGTTCGAGGGGAACGCCATTTTCGGAGGCCAGAAATTTGACGAGAGCGCCTTCGAGGAGGCGCTCATGGTCTACGATCAGGACGGCAACAGCCTCGGCCTGGCCACGGGCCTGGCCAGCCGCAGTTTCGTCGTCCAGTTCCTGGGGGCGGAAGGGACCACCGTTCCAGTCAGCGGCACGGACTGCCGGTTCAGCAAGGACGGGGGCGCAACCTGGGAGACAGGAACCTGGGACGCCGACGGATCGCTGAATCTGGGCGGAGTCAGCGTTTCTTTTCCGGCTGATTATGAAGTGGAGCTTTCGCCCGAGTCCAACAAGCTGATGACAAAGGGCTCGTGGCTGACCGTGGCCCCCACGGCGGTCTACAAGGGCGATCACGAATCTCAGTCCGCAGTCCTGTATTCCGCTGGGAGCGCGACCATCTCCGCCTTGCCTCTGGGAGGTTTCGAGAAGGACGTGGAAGTCCGGGTTTTGGGCGCGGTCGGAGCCCCCGGCAGCGGCGGCACGTTTCAGGCCGAGTACTCAGTTGACGGGACCACCTGGACGACCGTCACGGTAGACAACATTGCCACGCCCGTCATTCAGACGCCGTATGGCGGGGTGCAGGTGACCGGCAGCGGCAATCTCACGGGCGTGGAGTTCATGGTCAAATCCGGGTCCACCGGGGTCATTCAGATGGGCGCTGCGGTCAACGCCGAGGGGCGCGGACTTTTTTCAAGCGATGTCATGGCGCGCATTGATAACGATGCTCCGGTGAATATCGGTTCAGGGGTACCCATCGAATACTCTTACAGTACCGACGGCGGCGTGAACTGGTCCACAGGGCATACGGCCGCCAACACCGGCACCGCTGCCGACCTGCTGGTGCCGGGCGGAAAGTTGGTGCTTTCGGGCCGGGATGGCGTGGTCCAGCTTGTCAAGAATGCCCAGTTCGTCATCCATCCTCAGACGGCGGCGCACAACGTGGAGATTTCCGCCGGGCAGTATCTGCAGCTCAACAACGTCGGCGCGGAAATTTTCGGTGGTTACTATGAAAACGGAACGCAGCCGGTGTTCTCTGATTCCGATGTGGGCAACAACATCATGGTGACCGTGGGCAAGCTGGTGGCCGCGCTTGAAAACAACGATCAGCAAGGCTGCGCCGAGGCCCTGGACGGGCTGAAGACGGGCCATCAGTATTTCACAACCCAGCTGGCCTCCGTGGGCGCGCGGGAAAACCGGCTCGATGTGGCCGACACCGTTCTTTCCGGCCTCAAACTCAACGAAACCGAGCGCATGAGCAATGTGGAGGATGCGGATCTGGCCACGCTTCTGACGGAGCTGGCCAACCAGCAGCTGTCTTATGAAGCGGTCCTCAAATCCTCGTCCATGATCATGAAGATGAGCCTGGTCAATTATCTGTAGGAAGGGGTTATGCTCATACTCTCTCGTCGCCCCGGAGAAAGCGTGCATGTGGGTGATGACATAAAGATCACGATTTTAAGCATCAAGGGGCAGCAGATCAAGCTGGGCCTTGAAGTGCCGGAACACATGCCGGTCTACCGGGAAGAAATCTATCTCAAGGTGCAGACCCAGAACGCCTCGGCCCTGGAACTCGATAACAACGATCTGATGATGGCGGCAGCATTATGGACCAAAAAAGACAAACAATAAATTCACGTATCGGGCAGCTGGTCATTTCCGCGGACAAGACCATCCGTTTTCCCCGTGGCATCATCGGCTTCGAGTCCCTGCGAGAGTTCGCCCTGGTGGAGTTCAAGCCCGGAACCCCCTTTCATTTTCTGCAGAGCATGGAGATGCCGAGCATGGGCATGATGCTTGCCGATCCCTTCTCCTTTTTGCCGAGCTATGAGATTCGGCTGGCCGCGGCCGAAGAGCGGCTTCTGAAGGTCCGCAGCATCCATGACCTGTTCATCCTGGTCAGCGTGACCGTGCCCAAAGGCGACCCGCAGGGCAGCACCCTCAACCTGACCGGGCCCATCTGCGTCAATGTTCAGGAACGACTGGGGCTGCAGTCCCCGCAAGTGGAACTGGGATTTCCGTCGCAGGTTCTGCTGCGCGACCTTGGAAACGAGGACAGGCGTTTGGCCAATTCATGAAAAAAGCCTGACCGGGTCGCCGGTCAGGCTCAGAACATTGACAAACCCTCGTCGTGATATTCGGCGAGGGTTTGTTTTTTTACATGTGTTCAGGTCAGCCGATGACTCCGGGAGAGTCGACGGCGTCCACCTCCACCGGGGTGTTGCGGGCCGCAAGCATGAACCAGACGAAGCAGGCCGCGGCCACGGCGATGCCGATGGGGTAGCCGTAGTCCGCGCTCATGTGCAGCGGGAATTCCGGGGCCACGCAGAGGTAGGTGGCGCAAACCGCGGTCATGAAGGTCGCGGGGACACTGGCGATCCAGTGCGCCTTGCCGTGGCGGACCAGATACATGGCCGAGGCCCAGAGCACGATGGTGGCCAGGGTCTGGTTGGCGAAGCCGAAATAACGCCAGATGATGTTGAAGTCGGTCTTGGTGATGATGAAGCCGATGACGAACAGGGGGATGGCGATCAGCAGGCGCTTGGCGATGGACTTCTGTTCGACCTTGCTGAAGTCGGCGATGATCAGGCGCGCGGCGCGGAAGGCCGTGTCGCCGGAGGAGATGGGCAGAATGATGACGCCGATGATGGCCAGGAAACCGCCGATGGGGCCCATCAGGGTGGTGGCGACCTGATCGACCACTGCGGCCGGGCCGCCGCTGGCCAGGGTGGCCTGCAGGGCTTCGGGGGTCTGGTAGAAGGTCATGCCCAGGGTGGCCCAGACCAGGGCGATGATGCCCTCGCCGATCATGGCGCCGTAGAAGATGGGGCGTCCGCATTTTTCATCGGGAATGCAGCGCGCCATCATGGGCGACTGGGTGGCGTGGAAGCCGGAGATGGCGCCGCAGGCGATGGTGATGAACATCAGCGGCCAGATGGGCAGGCCTTTGGGATGCACGTTGGCCAGGCCTACGCCGTTGGGGAAGAAGGTGTAGCCGTCCACGATGAGCATGGTCGAGAGGCCGAAGGCCATGATCAGCAGGCAGGCGGTGAAGAGCGGATAGAGGCGTCCGATGATCTTGTCCACGGGCAGGATGGTCGCCAGGAAGTAGTAGGCGAAGATGATGCCGGTCCAGACCACCACGGCCATGTTCTTGTCCAGGTTGAAGCCGATCTTGACCGCCAGAAGCTTGGCCGGTCCGAGGATGAAGACCACGCCGACCAGGAGCAGCAGGATGACGGAGAAGACGTTCATGAACTGCTTGGCGAACTTGCCGAGGTTGTGGCCCACGGCGTCGGGGATGGACTTGCCGTCATAGCGCACGGACATCATGCCGGAGAAATAGTCGTGCACCGCTCCGGCGAAGATACTGCCAAGCACGATCCAGACCAGCGCGGCCGGGCCGTAGAGGGCGCCGAGGATGGGGCCGAAGATGGGGCCAAGCCCCGCGATGTTCAGGAGCTGCACCATGTAGATGGTTTTGGGGTTCATTTTGACATAGTCGACCCCGTCCGCGAGGCGGCAGGCCGGGGTGGCCCGACAGGTGTCGACGCCGAAACTGGATTCGACGATCTTGCCGTAAACGAAATAGCCGGTGATGAGTGCCGCGACGGCGAAAAAGAAGTAAAACAAGTCTCCCTCCTTGGAAAAAAGTTGGTTGCTCTTAACGTTCCTTCGAATCAACTTTCGGTCATGCTGCCATGACCGGGACGGCTTGCCGAGTCGAACTCGGCGGATACGCCGCGCTTTAGGTCAAAGAAGGAGAGGGAGACAAGAAGGCTCGTTTCAACTGTCTTTTTTTGCGCCTGAAGTGCACGCGAAAGGAGGCGAAACGCCTGGTTTGCGATCAGAATTTGGCTTGAGAAAAGGTGAGTGAGGCTCAGACCCGGGCCGGCATGGGCAGCATGAAGTCGATGCGCGTGCCCTGACCCGGCGCGCTGACGACCGAAGGCAGGTAGGCCGGACCGAAGATTTGTTCCAGACGCTGAAAGCAGTTGCGGACCCCGATCCCGCCTGAGCGGGAATCGAGGCGCGTCTTGGCGAAGAGGCGGTCAACCTGGTTCTGGTCCATGCCCACCCCGTCATCCTTGACTTCCACATGCAGGTGTCCGTCCTGTTTTCGCACCTGTACGCGGATCTCTCCGCCGTTCTCATGGGCCAGGATGCCGTGCCGCACGCTGTTTTCGACCAGCGGTTGGATGATGAGCGGTGGAATGGGCCAGGATTCGCATCCATCCTGCACATCGAAGTCGATGCGGATGCGTTCGCCGAAGCGGGCCTGTTCGATGGCCAAATAGCAGCGGATCTGGTCCAACTCTTCGGACAGGGGCACAAAGCCCCGGCTGGCTTCCAGACTCTTGCGCAGATAACTGGAGAGGTCCTGCAGCAGGGTACGGGCTTTTTCCGGGCTGGTGCGGCAAAAGGAGATGATGGTATTCAATGAATTGAACAGGAAGTGCGGGTTGATCTGGGCCTGCAGACGACGGATTTCGGCATGGGCGAGCATGCGTTCGGTGATCTGGATGTTTTCCAGCTCAAGCTGGGTGGAGAAAAGGTTGCCCAGCCCCTTGGCCAGTTCGAAGAGCAGCAGATCGAGAGATTTGCTGGCCGTGCCGTAGAATTTGAGGGTTCCGACCACGCTTCCGCCCTTGGTCAGGGGCACGATGATGGCCGAGGCGAAGGGGCAGTCCCGGTGCCCGCAGCCGATGCCGGCCTTGTTGCTCAGGAACATGGGCTGTCCTGTTTCGAGCACGGTCCGCGTGGCCTTGGTGACGATGGGACGACCGGGCAGGTGATGGTCGTCGCCGACGCCGATGTGGGCCAGGACATCGGCTTCGCCCGTGATGGCCACCGCGCCGACCGCGACGCGACTGTGGATGATCCGCGCCGTGGCCATGGCGCTTTCGGCGGTCAGGCCGGAGCGCAGGTGGCTGGCCGTGGAGTTGGCGATGTCGAGAATTTCCTGGGCCTGAACCGAATCCTGCCGGGCCCGGTAGCGAAAGACCACGTTGATGACCTGCACGAAGGTGGCAGCGCCCAGGGCGTTCAAGAGAATCATGGGCGCGGCGATGATGCGCACCAGTTCCACGGCTTCGGTGAAGGAATGGGACAGAACCAGAACCATGCCCATGTGTAGTGTCTCGCCGCCCAGGGCCAGCCCGGCGGCCCAGCGCCAGTCCACGCTACGCTCTTTGAGGTAAAGGGTCAGCAGCCCGGCGGCCGCGCCTTCGATCATGGTCGCCATGCCGCAGGGGACGGCGCTGAAGCCTCCGATGTCGATGAGGATGCGATGGCCTCCGGCGATGAGTCCCGAAGCGATGCCGACCACGGGACCGCCGAAGAGGCCGCCGGTGATCACGGCCATGGCCCGCAGGTTGGCCACGGACTGGGAGACAAGGTTGCCCCCGTAGGTGCCCAGGATTCCGGCCGCTCCGAAGAAGAGGATCTGCAGCAGCGTCGAGCGCCACGAGGGCCCCTGGCGCAGGCGCATCTTGTGGATGGGGGTGATGGTCAGGAGCAGGAAGGCCCCGGCCACGATGAGCCCGAGGCGTTCGGCCAGGGCCAGGATGAGGGCATCGGAATTCATGGTTATCCTCTACGCAAGACCCAATTGGTCGCGGAAATCGCGTACCCGGGCCTTGCTGACGGTAATTTCAGTGGCCGCATGATCGCGCATGGTCAGCAGATATTTGCCGTTGAACCAGGGCGCGAAATCCCGGACCTGGGTCAGGTTGACCAGCTCGCCCCGGTTGGCGCGAAAGAAGGACAGGGCGGCAAGTTTTTCTTCCAGGCGGTCCAGGGTGCCGGGACCGTGGTGGATGTACTGGGCGTCGCGCGTGTGCACCAACATGCGCCGTTCCTCCGTGCGGATGAGGACGACATCGGCGTGCCCCAGCAGCAGCACGCGCCCCCGGTGCTCCACGGAGATGCGCACCAGCGGCTGACCGAGTCCCATGCCCTTAAGCAGCTCCTCCAGCTTCGGCTGCACTGCGAGGCCCGCCTCGTTCTGACGCAGCAGGCTGCGCAGGCGCCCCAGACATTTGGCCAGACGCTCGCGGGAGACGGGCTTGAGCAGATAGTCCACCGCATTCTCCTCGAAGGCGCGGATGGCGTACTGGTCATAGGCGGTGGCAAAGACGAAGAGTGGCGGGTCTGGACATTTGAGGGCCCGCTCCAGAACATGGAAGCCGGTCGCGCCGGGCATCTGGATGTCCTGGAAAACGACTTCCGGGCGCAAGCGCACGATTTCTTCCATGGCCTGGGATGCGGACATGGCCGTGCCGACGATCCGCACGTCCTCAAACTCGGACAGCAGATAGGACAGTTCGTCCAGGGCGGGTAGCTCGTCATCGACCAGCAGGCAGCGGACAGGGGATGTCATGGGGCCTCTCATAATGTTTGCTGCGCCTTTATCAGAATCGCCCACAAAACGCATCAAAGATGTAACTCTATGTTTTGAAAAGAGATACTTCCTGTATTGCTGTCCGTCCGATTCTGCGGCAGGAATAATTGCCTTTACGGGACAGCGCTCCACAATCATTCATGGCTTTGATAAGCGAAGTCTTTTTCATGCGGAACCGTTGCGTTCCGGGAACGTTCCGCAGGGGGCCGGTGCCGCATGGCGTATTCATTGATGCGCGCCGCCGGCGGCATTTCGATCAGGACGGCGAATCAACCGCGAGGAAAACACATGTCGAAAATTGCCTTGATCGCCCTGGCCGGGGCGTGCGGAACCCTGTGTCGCTACTGGCTCTCGGGCCTGGTCTACGATCTCATGGGCCGGGATTTCCCCTGGGGCACCTGGGCGGTGAACATCGCGGGCTGTTTTTTGTTCGGACTGGTCTGGATTATGGCCGAAGAACGAGGATTTTTGTCGGCGCAGGCGCGGATCCTCATCCTTACGGGTTTCATGGGCGCGTTCACGACCTTCTCGACCTTCATCTTTGAAAGCGGCGGCCTCCTGAACGACGGGCAGTGGCTGAAGCTGGCCCTTAATCTGGCTGGCCAGAATCTGGTCGGCTTCGCGGCCCTGTACCTCGGCACGGGTCTGGGCCGGATCGTTTAGCGGCCAAGCTGCGCGCACCCGAAAAAGAAAACCCCCGCCGTGGGCGAGGGTCGATGGAAAACCAGAAAAGACGCAGGCCGCCTATTTCGCGCGCATGGCATCCTGAAAAGCCTTGTGCCGCTCGGCATACGGGGGAAATCCGAAGAAAGCCGAGCCCGAGACCAGTACGTCGGCTCCGAGGTCAAAGAGTTCTTTCGCGTTGTCCAGAGTCACGCCGCCATCGACCTGGATGAGGGTCTCAAGGCCACGCGCGCGGATCATGCCGGACAGGGCCGCGATCTTGTCCTTGCAAAAGGGGATGAAGGATTGCCCGCCGAAGCCGGGGTTGACGCTCATGATCAGCACCATGTCCAGACTGGGGAGCAGGTAGTCGACGATGGCTAGGGGCGTTGCCGGGTTGAGGGCAAGGCCGGTTTTCATGCCCGCCTCGCGGATGGCGCTGATCGTGCGCTCCAGATGGAGCGTGCTCTCGGCGTGGATGCACAGGAGGTCCGCGCCGGCATCGGCGAATTCGCGGATGTAGCGTTCGGGCCGTTCGATCATCAGATGCACGTCAAAGAACAGCTTCGAGGTCTTGCGCAACCGGCCGATGATCGGGGGGCCGAAGGTGATATTGGGCACGAAGGCTCCGTCCATGACGTCCCAGTGCACCCATTTGAGGCCCGCGTCTTCCAGGGCGGTCAGTTCGGCGCGCAGATTGCCAAAATCCGAGGACAAAAGGGACGGAGAGAGAATGAATTCGCGCATCATTCCTCCCGGTCGCCCATTTTGAAGTCGACCTGAATCTTGTAGAGCTTGCTCGCGGGCAGATTGAGGATGGAGATGCCGGTCTTGCGGGTGATCCCGGCCAGGGTCTCCTGCACTTCTTCCCAGGATGGCCCGATGAACGTGAACCAGATGTTCTGGCGATGAGCGCGCAGGTAGTTGTGGGTCACGCCGGGGAGCTTGTTCACCTCGGCGATGAACTCGTCCAGCTTGTCCTCGGGTACGGCTGCCGAGCATAAGGTCGAGTGCCAGCCCAGCTTCTTGGACTGAAAATTGGCCCCGATGCGGCGAATCACGCCTTTTTCCGTCAGCGCGCGCACGCGGGCCAGGGCCTCGGCCTCGGTCAGGCCGACCTTGCGGCCGATCTCTTCATAAGGCCGGGCTTCGAGCGGAAAGCCGGTCTGGATCATGTCCAGTATCTTCTTGTCAAAATCGTCCATGCGTTCCTCATTTCCGGTGCAGGGCGTCGCACCTGTTTCCCAATCCCTTGTGCGGGTCCAGGGGCGATCCCCTGGCGGGGCGCGGGGCGGAGCCCCGCATCTCTTACTTCATCCGTTCCAGGAGTTTGGGCTGGTAGGTGCACAGTGGCTCCTCGCCCATGTAGTTGTGATCCATGGAATGGGCCCTGGCCCGGCAGCCGCCGCAGACTTTGTGGTATTCGCAGATGCCGCATTTGCCTTCGTATTCTTCCTGGGTCCGAAACTGCTTGAACTGCTTGGACGATCGCCAGATTTCCGGGAACGGGGTGCTGCGGATGTTGCCGCAGTCCAGCTCCAGGTAGCCGCAGGGCTGAACCTGTCCGGTGTGGGAGATGAAGCAGAAGCCCGTTCCGCCCAGGCAGCCGCGCGTCATGGCGTCGAGGCCGAAGTTTTCCGGCGTGACCGGCACGCCCTCGGCCTTGGCCCGCTGGCGCATGATGCGGTAGTAGTGCGGGGCGCAGGTGGCTTTAAGGTGCATGCTCGTGGTCTTGCGGAAGTCGTAGAACCAGTTGAGCACGTCCTCGTATTCCTGGCCCGTGATGACCTCGGCCCCGAGCTGGGCGGCCCGGCCCGTGGGCACGAGCAGGAAGATGTGCCAGGCCACGGCGCCGATGCGTTCGCACAGATCGAATATCTTCTTGAAGCTGCCAAGGTTGGCTCTGGTCACGGTGGTGTTGACCTGAAACTCTATCCCTGCGTCCTTCAAATACTGGATGCCGCGCATGGAGGCGTCGAACGCGCCCTGCACGCCGCGAAACTCGTCGTGGCTTTCGGCGTCTGGGCCGTCGATGGAGATGGAGCAGCGCTGCACTCCGGCTTCGCGCATCTGCCGCGCCGTGTCCGGGGTGATGAGGGTGCCGTTGGGCGACATGACGCAGCGCAGGCCCTTGTCCGTAGCGTAACGGATCAGCTCGTACACGTCAGCGCGCATCATGGGATCGCCGCCGGTGAAGATGATGATGGGGTTTCCGACCTGCGGGAAGGTGTCGATCAGCGCCTTGGCCTCGGCCGTGTCCAACTCGCCCTCGTAGGGTTCCAGGTGCGCCTCGGCCCGGCAGTGCTTGCAGGCCAGGTTGCAGGAGCGGGTCACTTCCCAGGCGATGAGCTTGCAGGCCGGGGTGCCGTCGGCCAGGGTAGTGATCATGCCGCCGGGATGCCCGCCGGGCTTTGCGCCCGGATGTCCGCCGGGGTGTCCACCGGGATGTCCGGCCGCAGGCCCGTCCAAACCGGGGCCGCCAGCGGCGTTATGGGGATGTTTATGCATTTTATATGTGTCCCGCCTTGAGCAGGTCTTGGGTGAAGTAGGAAAGGATCAGGTCCGCGCCCGCGCGTTTGAAGGCGATGAGGCTTTCAAGGGCCACGGCGGTTTCGTCGATCCAGCCATTTTGGCCTGCGGCCTTGATCTGGCTGTATTCCCCGCTGACCTGGTAGGCGGCCACGGGCAGGTCGAAGTTGTCGCGGACCAGGCGGATGATGTCGAGGTAGGGCAGCCCCGGCTTGACCATGAGGATGTCCGCGCCTTCCTCGACATCGGCGGCCGCTTCGCGCAGGCCTTCGCGCCAGTTGGCCGGGTCCATCTGATAGGTCTTGCGGTCCCCGAACTTGGGCGCGCTTTCGGCCGCGTCCCGGAAGGGGCCGTAGAAGGCCGAGGAATATTTCACCGCGTAGGACATGATGGGCGTGTCCAGGAATCCTTTTTCGTCGAGCGCTTCCCGGATGGCCGCCACACGGCCGTCCATCATGTCGGAGGGGGCGATGATGTCCGCCCCTGCCTGGGCCTGGGCCACGGCCGTGCGGGCCAGCAGCGCCAGGGTCGGGTCGTTTCGGACCACGCCTTCGGGCGAGACCAGTCCGCAGTGCCCATGCGAGGTGTACTCGCACAGGCAGGTGTCCGCGACCACGATAAGTTCGGGCCAGCGGTCCTTGATGCGGCGGATGGCCTGCTGCACGATGCCGTTTTCGGCATAGGCCTGGGTGCCTGCAGGATCTTTCTCGACGGGAATGCCGAACAGGATGAGGCTGCTCAGGCCCGCATCGACGGCCGTGCCCACATCGCCCATCAGCTGGTTCAGTCCCAGCTGAAACTGGCCGGGCATGGAAGCGATGGGCTTTCTGAAATCCGGATCCGATTCAACCACGAAGTATGGCTGAATCAGATCCTCGCGGCCCAGCCTGCTCTCCCGCACCATGTCCCGCAGGACTTTCTTTGAACGCAGCCTGCGGCCGCGGTGAAAGGTGTTCATGCCGTCCTCCTAGACCTTCTCGCCGCTGATTTCCTCGTCGGTCAGATAACAGGCCGGATCATGAGCCCAGAAGTCGTCATAAAATGCTTCGGCCCTGGCCCGGAAGTTTCCGCCGCAGATGTTCAGGAAGCGGCAGGTGGCGCAGCGGCCCTTTACATGCGGACGCTTGTCTTTAAGCTTGTGCAGGAGCTCGATCTTCTCGTCCACCCAGATCTCGGAGAAGGGGCGTTCCAGAATATTGCCGAAGGTGTGGTGGCGCATGAACTGGTCCGCGTGCACGGCGCCGTCCCAGGAGATGCAGCCGATGCCGCGTCCCGAGGAGTTGCCTTCGTTCATTTTGAGCAGCTCCATCACTTCGGCCGCGCGCTTGGGGTCTTCTTTCAGCATACGGAAATAGACGTAGGGGCCGTCGGCGTGGTTGTCCACGGTCAGCACTTCTTTGGGCTTGCCTTTGTCGTGCAGAGCCCGGGTGCGGTCCATGATCAGATCGACCACGGCGCGGGTCTCGGCGTGGTCCAGGTCTTCCTTGATCAGTTCGGAGCCGCGGCCGGAATAGACCAGGTGGTAAAAACAGATGCGCGGCACTTCCAGGGCTTCTACCAGATCGAAGAGGTGTGGAATTTCCGCCGCGTTGCGTTTGTTGATGGTGAACCTCAGGCCCACTTTGAGTCCTTCGGCCTGACAGTTTTCCACACCTTTAAGAGCCAGTTTGTAGGAGCCGGTCACGCCGCGGAACTGGTCATGCACGGCCTCGGCGCCGTCCAGGGAGATGCCCACGTAGGACAGACCCACTTCTTTGAGTTCCCGGGCCTTGGCCTTGGTGATCAGCGTCCCGTTGGTGGAGATGACCGCGCGCATGCCCGTCGAGGTGGCGTATTTGGCTAGGTCCACCAGATCTTCGCGCACCAGGGGCTCGCCGCCGGAGAAGAGGATGACCGGCGCGCCGAATTTGGCCAGGTCGTCGATCATGGCCTTGGCCTGATCCGTGGAAATGGGGTCTTTGTGATTGCTCGGCTCCACGGCGTGGGCGTAGCAATGCACACATTTGAGATTGCAGCGCTGGGTCATGTTCCAGACCACAACGGGCTTTTTGTCCTTGGCGAACTGCAGCAGGTGAGATGGGAGTTGGGCGGAATTGCGTCCGTAGCGCAGGGCGTCGGAAGGTTCCACCGTGCCGCAGTATAATTTCGAAATACCGATCATGGTTGCCTCATGTGAACGCTGGGGTTCGTCGGGGTGATGCGAGCCCGGCCGCACCGGAAGGCGCGGCAGGGTCCGGAAAAACGAGAAAGCCGAAGGCTTGTCCTAATGGTTGCCATTGTCAAGTCAAGGGGTGAAAACGCCTACTGCAGGGTGTGGGTGGGAGGATCGGCGCTCATAAGCGATGTCGTGCCGTCTTTTGAATCCTTGGCGCCGGGCTCGGCCCGTGGTGCCGGATTGACCGCGCTGACGCGGGGTTCAAGGTGGTCTTCGGGCTTTTTCACGGCCGTGCGCCACCAGGCTTTGAAATTGCGCATCAGATCCCTCCGGTCAGCAGCGTCAGAACAATGGCGACGGTGATGGCCAGGAGCATGGGCAGTATGAGGACGGCCAGCACCTGCTTGTTCGTGGCGCCGTGCACATGGCGCAGCCCCAGGAATTTGTATACGACCACGCCGATCATGGCCAAGGGCAACCCGATGTACGGGACGATCATGAGCAGCATGGGCGCCGCGCTGTAGGTCCCGGCCCGGAAGGTGCCCTCAAAGCCCTTGGTGTCCGCCTTGAAGAGCCGCAGGAAGAAGTGGTTCATGGCGGTGTCGAGAAACAGGAAGACACAGACTTCAAGCGGGTACAGAATAAGGGAAAGAGCCGCCTGCAACGTGTTGTCCAGATTTTCGGTCAACGCGCTCGGAGGGATGATGCCCAAAAGCTGCCAGATTGATTGGGACAGGGCCACGGCCTGGACGATGATCAGGAAAAAAAGCAGGGGTTTGACGATCCCATATCCCACGGGCATGGCCGAGAAAAAAATCCTGGGGTTGGCGAGTACTTCCAGGAAGGTCTGGACGAAAGCGCGTGGATAGCCGGAGTCGACGCGTTCCCACAGCGGCAGGGACGGCTCCGGCCGATGCTCGGCATAGGAGCCGCCTTCCTCGTCATCTTCTTTCAGCGCAGACAGTTCGTTCCACAGGTCTTCGTCATGCGGCGGCGCGGGCGCGTCGACGTGCTGCGTGGTTTCCTGCTCAGCCTGAACGGGACCCGACGCCTTTTCCGGCGTGTCCTGAATTTCAGGCTCTATTGCTGGCGCTACGGGTGGTGAATCGGTTTTTGGTTCAATATGTTCGACTGGGGCTACTTCCCGGAATTTGAAGCGATGTTGGCATTTTGGACAGGTCGCCATGACCGCTTTGGGAGGTAGCTTCTCTTCGTTGATAGCGCGTCCGAATCCGCACTTTGGACAGGTGATATTCATGGTAAATGCGTTCTCCTCTTGCGAGAAGGCTGATACCTGCTCTTGTCTCGATTAGCAACCGCCGGGGGTTTTGGCGGATACAAAGAGATCGTCGAAGAGGTGCACGAAGAAGGCGACAATGATTACGCCGCTGTAATCCATGGGGCTGTCGGAATCGAATTCGCCGAGCATGTGGTCCGTGAATTCAGGTCTGAAATACCCTTTTTCGCGGACGGTGGCGGCAGAGAGCACATCGCCGATCATGTCCCGGAACATGCGTATGAACCATTTGCCCGGAGGGGACAGCGGCTGTTTGCGGCGCTGGCTGATGGCCGGGGGCAGGAAGGTTCGAAAGCTTTTTTTAAGCAGGTACTTCTCATTGAGGCCGCGCATCTTGAAGTGGCTGGGCAGGGAAAAGACGTACTCCACCAGCCGGTGATCCATGAACGGCGAACGCAGCTCGACGGAGTTGGCCATGCTCATGGTGTCGGCCAGGGCCAGGGTCAGGTTTGGCAGGCGCATCTTGGTTTCCAGGTACAGGGCCTGGTCCAGGAGTGACCGGGATCCCGGAACCACGGGTAATTCCTCGTCCCGTTCGCCGATTATGGGCAGAAGGCGGTTCACGAAGGATTCGCTCATGAGCTGGTTCTTGAACTGGAAAGCCTGGAACCTGTAGGGCAGAGCCGGGTGCGCGGCGGGATATCCCTTCAGCATCGCGTACTGCATCCAGGCCTGCTGCGGCGTGGAAATGCCGGGAAAGACCCGGCGCAGCAGGTTCGCGCGGCCAACAGTTTCGTTTCTGCCGATGAAGTTCATGAGCTTTACGAGCTTGAAATAGTCATATCCGCCCAGGATTTCGTCGGCCCCGTCACCGGACAGGACCACTTTGAATCCCATGTCCCTTATTTGCCTGGATAAAAGATAGAACGGAAGATTCAGAAGGGTGACCAGCGGGCTCTCCAAATGCCAGACCAGTTTCTCGATTTCCTCCTGGGCGATGGCGCAGAAAAATTCGTGGTGGCTGGTGCCGAACGAGCTTGAAACCATGCGCGCGAAATGGCGTTCGTCATAGCCCGCGTCCTCGAAGGCGATGGAGAGGGTGTGGACAGGGGCGTTTGAGAGGTTCGCATAAAGGCCGGTCACGCTGCTGGAGTCGATGCCGCCGCTTAAGTAGCAGGCCACGGGCACATCGGCCACGAGCCGGTCGCGCACGGCTTCGACCAGATGATGGCGCAGGCCCTCGGCGGCTTCATCTTCGGAGATTGCCGAGACCGGGCTTTCCATGGGGATGTCCCAATAGGGGGCGGTTCGCTGCCCGTTGCGGCCGGCGAGCAGGGTGTGGGCGGGCAGAACCTGATGGATTCCTTGCAGAAATGTGTCGGGGGCCAGGTTGAATCCGTAGTCCAGCATCCGGTCCATGGCCAGGGGATTCATGCGGCGCGGCACGCCCGGGAAGTGCAGGATGGACTTGATCTCCGAGGCGAAGATCAGTGTTCCGTCGGGCAGGAGCGTATAAAAAAGCGGCTTCTTGCCCATGCGGTCCCGAGCCAGGAAAAGGGTCTGCTCCCGTGGGTTCCAGACCGCGAAGGCAAACATGCCGACCAGGCGGCGCAGACATGTGTCGCCCCACTGCAGGTAGGCCGCGAGCAGGACTTCCGAGTCCGAATGCGTGCGGAAAACATGGCCAAGACTGGCAAGTTCGGCCCGCAGCGGCTGGTAGTTGTAGATTTCGCCGTTGAAGACCAGAACCGCGCCGGATGGTTCGTGGATCACAGGCTGGTTGCCCCCTGCCAGATCTATGACGGAGAGCCGCCTGTAGGCCAGGGCGCAGCAACGGTCCTGGAACAGGCCCTGGTGGTCCGGTCCGCGATGGGCCAGGGCCTGGGCCATGGACGCAAGAACGTCGCGTTGAAAAGAGATTCCGCTGGGGTTGAAGAAGCCGGCTATGCCGCACATGCGTGTTTTCCCTGTTGAGGTGTGGTCTGGGAAATCGTCTGCAGAATGCGTGCCTTACATGCCGGCCAGGGCAGGGCGGTCCTGCCTATCTGGCGTAATAGGAAGCAGCTTTGGGAGGCGCCTGGTAAGCCTGGTTGTTCGAGATTTCCGAAAAGGCTGATCTGAAAGCAGACAGGATTCCGATCACCTCGTCCACAATCCCGGTATCCATCTTGAGGTTGGCCTGCAGCAGGCGGGTGTTGCAGTACATGTAGAGCTTGTGCAGGTTCTGGGCGATTTCTCCGCCTTTGTCCGTATTCAGGGAACCGTCGAGTTCCGCGATGATATCGAGAGCCTGGGAGATGAGGATACCCTTTTTGGCGTAGTTTTTTGCCAGAATTTCTTCCTTGGACTGTTCCAGAAAGGTTATGGCTCCGTCGTAAAGCAGAACCACGAGATGGCCGGGGGTTGTGGTGGTGACCTTGGTCTGCATGTAGGCGTTGGCGGCTTTGTGCACTGTGCGAACTCCTTTCTATGACTTGCTGGACAAACTGCTGATTTGCGAGCTGAGTTGTGTGGATATGTTGTCGTAGGTGCCGAGAACGGCTTCCAAATTGGCAAAACGCAGGCGCAGGTTCTTCTCCAGGAGAGCCAGGCGGCGTTCTTCATAAGCGATCTTGTCGTCGATGGAATCCATGATGTCCTGATAGTTGTCTTTCAAGACTTCGAGGGTTCCGGTCGTTGAGTCCGTCAACCTTTTGAGTTCGTCGATCAGTTCCTGGGTTTTGCCGGATTTGATCTGGGCCGAACCGGAATATGTGCCCGCCGTAAGGTTGATGACTTCAAGGGAAAGGCCTCGCGCCGCGTTCCCGTCCCCTGTGGCCACGATCTTTGTGCCGTCGATGCTGGCCGGAAATCCGTTGATGCTGGCGGATGTTATGTCGCCGCCGGCGCCCACGGTATAGCTTACGGAGTATTCCCCGGCTTGCGTGATGCCCTTGATGGAGGACTCGAAGTTGAAGTTCGAGGATTCCACCGCAACGCCGTCCACCATTTCCTTGGTCGAAGGATAATTGTCGGCGCTGAAGAGGCGGGCCACGGCGTCGGGGTCGGTTTTGAGGGCCGCGGTAAAGGCGCCGGAGTCGAAAACCAGCAGGCCGAAGGTCGCGGAGCCCTGGCTGGTGTCCGTGGTGATGCCTACGCTGCCCAGGGAGACCAGTGGGTCCATGTCATAGTCGAATCCCACGCCCTTTTCCGCCAGGATATTTTTGAGCTTCTGCTGAATCATCTGCATGCCGTAGTTGCCGGTCAAAAGGGAACCGGAAACATTTTCGCCAACGGTGGTGACCTGGGTCTGGTCCTTGATCTCCTGCAGCACGGAATTCACCGCATCGACAAAGGTCTGCACTTTCGCGGTGACCGCCTGCGGGTCGAGGCTGGTGGTGATGGTCGAACTGCCTATGCTGGCCAGGTTCATGGTCACGCCGGAGACGATATCGGAAATGGAATTGGTGCTGCGTTCGAAGTAGCCGTCGGTGGCACCCTGGATCTGCGCGAAGGCTCCCGGTTGCAGGGCGCCGACCGTGGTCCCGGGGGAACTTATGATGGAAATCTGCTTGTCCGAGCCCGCCTCGCCCGTCAGGGTCAGCTCGACATTGCCGGATACGTCTGCGGCCGTGGCCATGGAGAATCCGACTGCGGTGTTGATTTTTCCGGCCAGCGAGGCGTAGGTGTCCGCAGCAGTCACATCAACGGAATACAAGGTGCCGTCATAGGCGAGCTTGAAGGTTCCATCGGTGGTTGTGATAGTATCCGCGGTTGTTTTGCCGGTGAAGGTGGCTTTGAGTATATCCTCGGAGGGGGTGGGAGGATCAAGAGGGAAGCCATCGACCCGAAGCCTGGCATTGCCGGCATTCTGGGTTTCGATGAATTGACCTTGTGCGAAATTCGTCAGCAGATTGGCCGAGGTCGCGCTGTTGTCGACGATGAAATCATTGCCCGCGCCCAGGTTCATGCCACGGATCTGGAGCCTGTATCCGCTGCCGTCGTTGACCACGCTTGCGCGTACATAATTGCGATTGTCCGCGTCGGAGTTGATGAGGCTGGCGAACTGGGTCAGGGTCGTGGTGCTGGTGACGTTGACGGTGACCTGCCGGGAACCGGCCGTGAAGACAAAAGCGCCCGCTGCGCCGTCGCTTATGATTTTGTCCGGGGAGGAAAAAATTACCGACCCCATGTGCATGTCGTTGGTCGCCAGGGAAAGCACATCCACTTGGTGGGTACTTTCTTCCGCGGTGCTGCCTGCCGTGGCGGTTAGGGCGGTGGTGTTGGAAGAGACCGCGTTCTTGGTCAGAAATTCGTCCGTGGTGTTCATGGAGTCCAGGGACGTCTTGAGGGAGAGCATGTTCGAAGAGAGCGAGTCAAAGGCGTCGCTCTTGGCTTCCCAATCAGACCGCCAACTCTCGAGCCGTTTGGTCCTGACTTGCTCGATCTCGATGAGTTTGGTGATCATCGAGTCGAAGTCCGTCCCGGAGCCGAGGCCCGTGAAACGGATGGATCCGGAAGCAAGCGAAGTGGTCAGGTCATCAGCCATGGCGTTCCTCTGGTGCGTTGGATTGGGCGAATCTACTCACGCTTCGAGCAAACCTGGTGCCAGAATCAACACTATCGAGTTAAAAAGGCCGGGCCGCTTTTCGCAACCCGGCCGCAAGCGAGGTTTTTCAGGTTACTGAGATTATGCGCCCATGAGCTGCAAGGCCATCTGCGGCAGGGAGTTGGCCTGGGAGAGCATGGCCACAGCAGACTGGGTCAGGATCTGGTTGCGCACGAAGTTGGTCATTTCCGTTGCGATGTCGGCATCGGAGATCCGGGACTCGGCCGCCTGCAGGTTCTCGGCCTGGATCTGCAGGTTGGTGATGGTGTTCTCAAGCCGGTTCTGCAAGGCACCGAGGCTGGCGCGGATGTTGTCCTTGGAGGTGATGGCCGCGTTGAGAGCCGCCAGAGCTTCCTGCGCACCCTGCTGGGTGGAGATGCTGTAGCCGCCGGAGGCTACGCCGTGCGTGCCGTTCGCCTTGGTTCTGTCGGAAGCGTTACCCACGCCGAGAGCGGAGGCGGTGGAGTTGCCGATGGCGATGTAGTAGTAGTCTTCCGCGGAATCGTTGCCCGTACCGAAGTGGATCTTGAGCGGGCCCGTCGAGGCCAAGGCGCTGCCGTCGTGGCTGCTCGCCCAGCTGGAGACTCCGGTGGACGTAGCTGAGAGATTGCCGTTCAGCAGGTAAATGCCGTTGAAGTCCGTGGCGTTGGCGATTCGGGTGATTTCCGAGGCCATCTG
The DNA here is from genome assembly GCF_000023225.1 of Desulfomicrobium baculatum DSM 4028. Taxonomy (NCBI): domain Bacteria; kingdom Pseudomonadati; phylum Thermodesulfobacteriota; class Desulfovibrionia; order Desulfovibrionales; family Desulfomicrobiaceae; genus Desulfomicrobium; species Desulfomicrobium baculatum. Next base: position 2,740,235 of record NC_013173.1, on the reverse strand, counting down.
CTGGTACTCCGAGTCGATGATCAGGCGCTGGTCCGAGTTGTAGGTGCCGGTGGCCGCCTGGGTCGCCAGTTCCTTCATGCGGATCAGCTTTTCGTCGATGACGCCGAGCGCGCCGTCCGCAGTCTGGATCATGGAGATGGCGTCGTTGGCGTTTCTGACACCCTGGTTCAGGGATGCGATATCCGCACGCATGAGCTCGCGAATGGCGAGGCCCGCAGCGTCGTCGGCGGCGGTGGTGATGCGCAGGCCTGAAGACAGGCGGCTGACCGATGTTGACAGGTTCCCGTACGCGCTCGCCAGGTTGCGGTTCGCGTTCATGGCCATCAGGTTGTGGTTGATTACGAGTGACATAAAAATTCCTCCTTGAAAGATTAGCGGCTTCCTTGCCTTTGGATCGAGCAGTTTGCGGGCCTTGCTCTTTGGTCTTGATGAGTGAATCGGCAGGAAGAAGATTTTCTTTAGAAGAATTTTGTCCGACATCGCATGTCGGACGAGATTATTCGAAATCGGGGATGTGCTTGCGGGCCTCGGCGGCCGGAATGCCGCGCGAGGCGGCGATGGAGACCAGATTGTCCTCGGCATCGGATTTGCGCAGGTACAACGGCTGAGGGGGGTGGCTTGAGTATGCGGCCGCGCACGCCGCAGCGAGCAGAGCGGCCGGCATGGGCGTGTCGAGAATCTGCGGCAGGGCTATCGTACCCGGCAGAGTAAGAAATTCGGGATTCTTTCGCAGGCCGCTGCCAAGCAGGAAGATGCCTGCCGGGCGTGCCTCAAGCTGTTCGTACGCCAGGGCTACGGGCAGCGGACGGACAGGGGTCAGGGGAGCGCCCGCGTCAAAACCCTGGATGTAGACCTGCCCCTTGCGGGCGTAGGTCAGAACCCAGAGTTCCCCGCCCTGCGCAAAAGGGCCGGCCTGGGCGGCCAGAATATCTGGATAGTGCAGCCCGGCCATGGGGATGGCGTGCGGGCGGGACAGTCCGTGCATGGCCGCGTGGGCGATGCGCAGGCCCGTGAATGAACCCGGGCCTCGCACGCAGGCGATGCCCGCCAGGTCGCCGGCACGTATGGCCTGTACCCGCAGCGCCCGCTCGATGGCCGTGGGCAGGTGACGGATGGACTGCCCGGGGCAGTGGACCTCTTCGCTGAACATGACCTCCCGGGCCGTGCCAAGGACAACCTGAATGCGTTCCTCGGCGCAGTTCAGCGCGAGATACCGGCTACTTGAAGTGTCGGAGGATATCATTGAATGTGGCCAGGACCATGAGCATGAGGAGCAGCATCATGCCGATCTTCAGGGCAATGTGCTGCACTTGTGGGCTCAGGGGTTTTCCGGTGATGGTTTCCAGAAAGAAGAAGAGGATATGTCCGCCGTCCAGAACCGGGATGGGCAGCAGGTTCAGGATGCCGAGGTTGATGCTGATCAGCGCGGTCAGGGCCAGCAGGTTGACCATGCCGTTTTGCGCTTCCTTGTGGATCATCTCGGTGATGAGAATGACCCCGCCCATGTCCGACACGGGGATGACCCGCTCGATGAGTTTGACGATACCCATGACCATCAGCCCGCTGACTTCCCAGATCTGGCGCGCGCCCTGAACCGCGGCGTCGACAATGCCAAGCTCGCGGCTGAGGAGTTCGCCCTTGGGCGCGATGCCGAGCATGGGCATGGTTTTGACTTCGCCGAACAGGTTGCGTTTTTCTTGCAGCCTCGGAGTGACCTGTACGGAAAAGAGCGCCGTGTCTCGTTGCACGGTCAGGAGCATCGGACCGCCCTCATTGGCCTCGATGCGCTCGACCAGATCGTCCCAGATTGCGATCTGTACGCCATCGATCTCGATGATGTGGTCTCCGGGCACGATGCCGGCTTCTTCGGCCGCGCTCGAGTTGGTCACCTGCCCGATGACGGGAAGGAGCTCCTGCACGCCCTGACTGTAGGCCAGACCCCAGAAAATGAACCAGGCCAGGATAAAGTTGAACACGGGCCCGGCCAGCACGACCAGCATGCGCTGCCAGGGCGGACGGCGTGAAAACGACTCCTCCGGGCCAAAGCCTTCGGGAAGTTCGGCATCCACGGATTCGCCGACGAGCTGCACGTAGCCGCCCAGGGGAAAAGCGCAGACCCGATAGTCGGTCTTGCCCCGGGTGAAGCCGAAGAGGCGCGTCCCGAATCCCAGGGAAAAGACGCTCACGCCCATGCCCATGCCGCGCGCGACCACGAAGTGTCCAAGCTCATGAAAGAAGATCAGTCCGCCCAGGACCACAACCACCGCCAGTATACTGGTTACCATTCGCTCTTTCCTATGGCCTCTTCGGACCGAGTTCGTGTTTGCGCATCGAGGTCCAAAATGTCCTCCAGATCATGCATGGAGGTCAAGGAATGTTTGCACAGCATGTGTTCGATAAGCCGGGCAATTCCAGGGAAGGAGATGCGACCGTCCAGGAAGGCCTGGACTGCGATCTCGTTGGCGGCATTGAGCACCACCGGATGACTTGGGCCGGCGGCAAGGGCTTCCCGCGCGAGGCCAAGACAGGGAAAGCGCAACAGATCGGGGGCCTCGAAAGTCAGGGTGCCGATCTTGGCCAGATCGAGCCGCTCAAGCCCGATGTGGAGGCGGTGGGGATAGCCCAGGCAGTAGCCGATGGGGATCTCCATGTCCGGCATGCCCAGGTGGGCCAGTTGCGAGCCGTCTTCGTATTCGACCAGGGAGTGGACGATGGATTGGGGATGGACCACCACGTCCACCTCGTCCAGGGACGCACCGTAAAGATGCACGGCCTCGATGATCTCAAGTCCCTTGTTCATCATGGTTGCGGAATCGATGGAAATTTTTGCGCCCATGGACCAGTTGGGGTGTTTCAGGGCCTGGGCCGGGGTCGCGGCCTGGATCTCCTGCAGGCTTTTTGCGCGAAACGGTCCGCCCGATGCGGTCAGGATCAGGCGGCAGGCTTGCCGGCCGTCATGGCCTGCATAGGCTTGAAACAGGGCGTTGTGTTCCGAGTCCACGGGAAGAATGACGGCGCCGCTGACCCGGCAGGTTCGGCGGAAAAGGTCTCCGGCCAGAACGAGGGCCTCCTTGTTGGCCAGGCAGAGCACTTTGCCGGCCCGCGCCGCGGCCAGCGCGGGCACCAGCCCGGCCGCTCCGACCTGGGCGGCCAGGATGAGATCGGCCTCGGGCAGGGTGGCCATGGCCGTGTACCCTTCCTGTCCCACGAGGATGCGCGGGGCGTATCCGCCGGGAAGCAGGGCGCGCAGCTCTTCGGCCTTGGCCTCGTTCAGGACGCCCAGATACGCCGGACGAAACGTTTCGGCCTGCCTGGCCAGGAGTGCCACGTTTCTGGCTCCGGCCAGGGCTACGACCTTGAGGTCGCCAGTGTTCTTGGCCACGACCTTGAGCGCGCTTGTGCCGATGGAGCCGGTGCTGCCCAGAATGGCGAGGGTGCGCTGGCCGGGGCGGTCGAAAACCGGAGACGAGAGGCCCGAGATGTACTTCATGGTTTTGCCTCAGGCGAAAAAGGAAAACAGGGCGGCCAGTCCGCAGTACAGAGGGAGGGTGAAGAGCAGGCTGTCGATGCGGTCCAGAATGCCGCCGTGACCGGGCAGAATCCTGCCGGAGTCTTTGATCCCGCGCCAGCGTTTAAGGGCGGACTCGAAAAAGTCGCCGATCTGCGCGGCAATGTTCAGGCCGGCACCGAGCAGGGCGAAGCGTGTCCAGGAGGCGGTTCCGAAAGCAATGCCCATGGCGGCGCAGACGATGACGCTCAGGCACAGGCCGCCCAGGCTGCCGGCCCAGGTTTTTTTCGGGCTGACCGAAGGCCAGATCTTGGGCCCGCCGATCAAGCTGCCCGCGTAATAGGCGCCGGTGTCGGCGGCGAAGGTGGTCAGCAGCACGAGCCCGATCTCCGGGGCGGAGATGGTCCGGAACAGACGCAGGATAAAGGGCAGGTACAGAAGTCCGAAAAGCAGAATCTGGCTGTCCTGAAAGGCGTCGGGAGATTTTCCCCGGTCATGGGCGATCAGGAACGACACGGCCACGCCAAGCATGGCCACGCAGACCAGCGCCCCGCCGCTCCATGCCAAAGGGGCCCAGACCATGCCCAGGGTGAAGATCAGGCCCAGGGCCTTCCAGACGGGCTTCTCCCGGCCTGGCCAGAACATGGCGTAGAATTCCATGAGCCCAAGGCCGGCCACGGCTGTTATGCCGATGCTTAAGACCGGGTCGCCGCTGTAGATGGCCCAGCCCAGCAGTGGAAGCAGCAACAGGGAGGTCAAAACGCGCTTGAAATGAGGGCTTATCATGCGGACTCCTCTCCCGTCGTTCCGAAGCGGCGCTGACGGGACGCGTACTCCGCAAGCGCGGCTTCAAGCTGCGGGGCATGGAAGTCCGGCCAGGCCACGTCGGTGAAATAGAGTTCGCTGTAGGCGCTCTGAAACAGCAGATAATTGCTCAGCCGCAGTTCGCCGCTGGTGCGCAGGATCAGGTCCGGATCGGGCATGCCGGCGGTGTAGAGCTCATCCGCGAACATTTCCCCGGTCAGCTCCGAAGGTTTGACCTGCTTTTTCAGCAAGGCCTGGCAGGCGCGCAGGATTTCAAGGCGTCCCGAGTAATTGAGGGCCAGGTTCAGCGTCATGGCCGAGCAACCGGCCGTCTTCTCCATGACGTGGCGCAGCACCTGCCGGGTGGGCAAGGGCAGTTCGTCCAGATCCCCGAGCACGTTTAGGCGGATGGACTGTTCCAGCAGGGAGGGCAGTTCTTCGGTCAGGAAGTCTTTGAGCAGGCCAAAAAGGAAACCGACCTCCTGCTTGGGCCGCGACCAGTTTTCCTTGGAAAAGGTGTAGAGCGTAAGGTAGGGAATGCCGAGTTTTCGGCATTCCTTTACGATTTCGCGGGCGGTTTCGGTGCCGGCCTTGTGGCCGTCGCTGCGGTCAAGGCCCCTGGCGCGGGCCCAGCGGCCGTTGCCGTCCATGATGATGGCGAGATGATTGATCGGTGGCATGGACTGGATCTAGATCTCCATGATTTCCTTTTCTTTCTCGGCCAGGACCGCATCAGCCTTCTTCACGAAGTTGTCCGTGGTCTTCTGGACCTCATCCTGGGCCTTGTGCAGATCGTCTTCGCTGATTTCCTTGGCGGTGTGCATTTTCTTCAACGCGTCGTTGACGTCCCGGCGCACGTTGCGGATGGCGACCTTGGCCTCTTCCGTATATTTCTTGGCCATCTTGACCAGGTCCTTGCGGCGTTCCTCGGTCAGGACCGGGATGTTGATGCGGATGGCCCGGCCATCGTTGATGGGGGTCAGCCCCAGGTCCGACTTCATGATGGCCTTCTCGATGCTGTTGAAGGCATTGCGGTCCCACGGGGAGATGGAAATGGTGCGGCTGTCCGGGATGGATACGGACGCGACCTGATTAAGCGGTGTCGGGGTGCCGTAGTATTCAACCCGGATGCTGTCGACCAGTGCCGTGGAGGCGCGGCCGGTGCGCAGCTTGGAAAAATCCTTTTCCAGACTGTCGATGCTTTTCTGCATCCTGTTCGTGCAATCCTGTGTGTGCTTTTCCATGTCATTCTCCTTGAACAATTGTTCCGACTTCTTCGCCCCTGACCACCCGCTGGATGTTGCCGGGTACAAAGAGGTTGAAGACCCCGATGGGGAGTTTGTTGTCCATGCAAAGGGATATCGCTGCGGAATCCATGACTTTGAGGCGACGCTGCAGCACGTCCAGATAGGTCAGCCTGTTGAACATGACTGCGTCGGAGTGCTTTTCGGGATCCTTGTCATAGACGCCGTTGACCCTGGTGGCTTTGAGGATGGCCTCGCATTTGAGCTCCATGGCTCTGAGCGCTGCCGCCGTGTCCGTGGTGAAATAGGGGATGCCCGTTCCGGCAGCGCAGATGACCACGCGGCCTTTTTCGAGGTGACGGATGGCGCGGCGCCGGATGTAGGGCTCGGCCACTTCCTTCATGTCGATGGCGGTCATGACGCGGGTCGTGATGCCCAGTTTTTCCAGGGCGTCCTGTACCGCCAGGGCATTCATGACCGTGGCCAGCATGCCCATGTAGTCGGCCGAGGCGCGGTCCATGCCCTTGGAGGACACGGAAATGCCGCGAAAAATGTTGCCGCCGCCGATGACCATGCTGAGCTGCACGCCCATGGAGGCCGCTTCGGCAAGCTCTCGACAAATGGACTGGATGGTCTGGGGTTCGATGCCGAAGCCCTGCTCTCCGGCCAGGGCCTCTCCGCTCAGCTTGAGCATGACTCTGCCGTATCGGAGTTTCTCCATGGATAGGTACCTCTTGGGTAAGCGGTGAACGAAAAGGAGGCAGGGCTGCCCCAAGCCTCCTTCTCGGATGATCGTATATCCATTTCGCGCACCCGCTGCAACAGGAGGCGTGAAGCGGGGCAGATGCGAAGTTTGACGATCTGAGGGCCAAAAAAAAGGGCCTTGCGGCCCTTTGCTTATGCGCCGATGGCGAACCGGAAGAACCGGACAATCTCGGCATTTTTTCCAAGAAGATCCTTGATGGTCTTTTTGTCGTCTTTGATGAAGAGCTGCTCGCGCAGACAGACTTCCTGGTAGAATTTGCGGATGCGTCCCTCGACGATCTTCTCGGCGATCTGGGCCGGCTTGCCCTCTTCCTTGGCCTGGTTCAGGTAGATTTCCTTTTCCTGGGCCAGGGTTTCGGCCGGGATCTGATCCGGGCTGACGCACAGGGGATTGGCGGCCGCGATCTGCATGGCCACATCCTTGGCCACCTCAGGGCTGACCTGACCGGACAGTTCGACCAGGACGCCAAGCTTCTTGGTGGAATGGACGTAGGTACCGATGGCGCCTTCGCCGGAGAAGGCCACGTAAGCCAGGCGGCCTACCTGCATGTTCTCGCCGATCTTGCCGATGAGGCCGGTCAGGTCGGAGGCTTCGGCAGGCAGATCTTCCACCTTGTCGGTCTTCTTTTCCAGGGCGAGGGTGGCCAAGCCTTCGGCCAAGGCGGTGAATTCCTCGTTCTTGGACACGAAATCGGTCTCACACTTGAGTTCGCTCATGGCCGCGGATTTGCCGTCGGCTGCGACGATAACGGTCACCAGACCTTCAGAGGTGGCCCGGCCGGCTTTCTTGGCAGCCTTGGACAGCCCTTTTTCGCGCAACCAGGCAATGGCTTTTTCTTCATCGCCATCGCATTCGGCCAGTGCTTTCTTGCAATCCATCATGCCTACGCCGGTGCGTTCGCGCAGGTCCTTAACCATCGCTGCAGTGATGCTCATCGTATTATACCTCTTCGTCTGTATCTACGGATTCCGGCTCTGCGGAACCGACAGGGAGTTCGACTTCGGGAACCTTGTTGGCCTTGGCTTCGACAGGAGCGTCCTTGGTGCTGGCGGCGCCTTCCATGCAGGCATCGGCCATTGCGCCGGCAAAGAGCTTGATGGCGCGGATGGCGTCGTCATTGCCCGGGATGATATAGTCGATCAGGTCGGGGTCGCAGTTGGTGTCGACCACGGCCACGATCGGGATGCCCAGCTTGCGGCATTCCTTGACGGCGATCTCTTCGCGGTGCGGATCGATGATGAAGGCGGCCGCAGGCGGCTCTTCCATGTCCTTGATGCCGCCGAGGGTCAGGTTCAGCTTGGTGACTTCA